>JANLXC010000109.1:0-69342 GCA_031364925.1 Burkholderiales bacterium
AGAACGGCAAGTTCTGGGACGTGCTCGAAGAGCGGATCGGCATGGCGAAGAAGTCGATCCACTACGAGACTTTCCTCTGGAAGGAAGGCAAGCTCGGCAAGCGCATGGCCAAGGCGTTCGCGGAGCGCGCGAAGGACGGCGTGAAAGTCCGCATCATGCTCGACGCCAACGGCTCCGGGGGCATCGGCAAGTCCGAGGTCGCGACGATGGAGAAGGCCGGCGTGAACGTCCACTTCTTCCACCGCAAGGTCCTGCGCAACATCGGCGTGCTGAACGACCGCACCCACCGCAAGATGCTCATCATCGACGGCAAGGAAGCGTTCGTCGGCGGGCACTGCGTGGTCGACGAGTGGATGGGCGACGCGGAGGATGGCAAGCACTACGGCGACGTGAGCGTGCGCCTGCGCGGGCCGATCGTGCACAGCGTGCAGGGCGCCTTCAGCGAGAACTGGGCGGGCTCGACCGGCGAGCTCTTCGCGGGGCCGGAGGTGTTCCCGCCGCTGAAGGTCGCGGGCGAAGTCGAGATGCACGTGGTCTACGCGAAGCCGGAAAACTCCGCGCCCGCCGTGAAGATCCTCCACCACACCGCCATCTGCCTCGCGAAGAAGCGCATCTGGATCCAGAACCCGTATTTCATCCCCGAGCCCGACGCCATCGACGCGTTCGGGGAGGCGGTGAAGCGCGGCGTCGACGTGCGCGTGTTGATGCCCTCCACCAGCGGCTCGGACAACCCGATGGTGCAGCACGCGGGCCATCGCAACTTCGAGAAGCTCATGCGCAACGGCGTGCGGCTCTTCGAATACCCGTACACGCTGCTGCACCAGAAGGTGATGACCATCGACGGGGTCTACAGCGTCGTGGGCTCGTGCAATTTCGACGACCGCTCCTTCGAGACCAACGACGAGATCACGGTCGGGATCCTGGGCGCGGAGACGGCCGAGAGGCTCGACAGGATCTTCGAGCGATATGTGAAGCGCGCCGAGGAGATCGACCTCGGGAAATGGGCCAAGCGGGGCTTCTGGCACAAGCTGAAGGACCACGCGGCCTATTCGATCAACGAGCTGCTTTGATCTGCCCGGGAGGAGCTGGCCCGCACGGAAGAGGTGGTTATCGCTGCTTTGAACCGGGGAGCGCGCTGCCTTCGGCAGTTCCCTCGCCATTCCGCAAATGACGCCGCCGGCAAGGCTGCGCGCGGGATGGACCATGATCAGCCAGGTCTAACCGTGGCCCGCACGCGCCTTGCTATGTCTGCAGCGTCACTTGCGACAGGCGAGGCACGCTCCACGGTTCAAAGCAGCGATAACCACCTCTTCCGCGCAGGGCGTACGGCGCTCGCGCGATGCAGCCCCGAGCGGTCGCATCCGCGGAGGCCGGCGTCGCTTTCCGGAGCCTTGGAGCACGCCGAGCCTGTCGCAAGTGACGCTGCAGCCCGAGCAAAACGCGTGCGGGCCACGATCTCCTCGAATAAGAAATCAGGGCAAATCCCGCGCGCAGTTTTGCCGGCGGCGTCATTTGGCGGAATGGCTCGGGAACTGCGAAGCAGCGTGATCCCAGGCTCCGGAAAGCGACGCCGGCCTCCGCGGATGCGACAAGCTCAGAGTTGGAGGTGCCGCGCCGACTGGAAGCCGAGGATCGGCACGTCGATCCCCTTGCCGAAGCCGAGCACCTTGAAGAGCTCGCCCATCTCGGACGGACCGATGAGACGGTAGGCCGCGTTCGTTCCCTTGAGCTTCGAGAGCGTTCGCGTGGGGTCACCCGCCGAGACCAGCACCGCGAGCCCGCACGAGATGAGGAAGTAGGCCTGCGTGGTGAAGCCGTAGACCTCGGCGCCGCCCTGCTCGGCCGCACGCGCCATGGCGCTGAAGTCGACGTGCGCGGTGATGTCCTGCAGCCCCGGCATGAAGAACGGGTCGCCGTGGACGCGATGCCGGTAGTGGCAGCGCATCGTCCCCATGGAGCGCTGCGGGTGGTAGTACTCGCGCTCGGGGAAGCCGTAGTCGATGAAGATCGCGACCCCCGCCTCGAGCGTGGCGGCGATGGTGCGCACCAGCGCCTCGGCGGCGAAGTTCACCTCCGACAGATAGTCGTAGTCTCCCGGCGGAAAGGCACTCCCGGCGCGGCGCCTCAGCTCCCCGTCGCGAAGCTCCTGGTCCTCGAAGGCGAAGCCGGCCTCGGTGAGGATGACGCCGGTTTCGAAGTAGTGGTCGTCCACGCGGTGGACGAGCGAGCACGGCACGACGTCGAGCACCTCGTTGGCGATCACGATGCCGCGGATCTTCTCCGGCAGCCGGTCGATCCAGGTGAAGCGCGCGATGTCCTGGGGGAAGCGCCCGGCGAGGAGGGCGCGCTGGCGCTCGCGCAGGTCCGGGCTCACCTCGAGGAGGAGGTAGCGCTCCGGCACAGACCCCATCTCCTTCAACGCCTCGAAAAGGTCGGCGGCGAAGATGCCGGAGCCGGGGCCCAGCTCGAGGACGTCGCCACCCACCTCCTTCAGCACCTGCGCGGCCTGCTGCGCGAAGCACCTGGCGAACATCGGCGAGATCTCGGGAGAGGTGACGAAGTCGCCATCGGCGCCGAACTTGCGCGCGCCCGCCGCGTAATAGCCCAGGCCCGGCGCGTAGAGCGCGAGCTCCATGTAGCGCGAGAACGGGATCCACTCGCCTTCCGCGACGATCGTATTGGCGATGTGCCCGGCGAGCCGCTGCGAATGGGCCGACGCGTCCGGCGTCGGCGGGGGAAGGACAGGTTCGGCGGGCTGCGGCATGTGAGCCTTGGGCTACACTTCGAGATTCTTTTTTCGAGTGCGGCGGAATATAGCATGCAGGAAGGCGCGGTCCTCGTCACGGGCGCGGCGAAGCGCATCGGCGCGGCGATCGCGCGAGCCCTGCACGGCGCCGGAGCGCACGTGGCGGTGCACTGCCACCGCTCGCGCGTCGAGGCCGAGCGCCTTGCCGCGGAGCTGAATGGCGTACGAGCCGGATCGTGCGCCGTGATCCAGGGCGACCTCCTCGACGTGCCGAGCCTGGCGCGCATCGTGGATGAGGCGGCGAACGCCTTCGGACGCCTCGACGCGCTCGTCAACAACGCCTCTTCCTTCTACGCCACACCCCTCGGCGGCATCGACGAGCGCGCCTGGGACGACCTGATCGGCACCAACCTGCGCGCTCCGCTATTCCTCGCGCAGGCGGCGGCCCCGCGCTTGCGCGCATCGAAGGGCGCGATCGTGAACGTGGTCGATATCCACGCCGAGCGCCCATTGAAGGACTTCCTGGTGTATTCGATCGCCAAGGCGGGCCTGGCCGGCCTCACGCGCTCGCTCGCCCTCGAGCTGGGGCCCGAGGTTCGCGTGAACGGGGTGTCGCCGGGAGCGATCCTGTGGCCCGACGGCGAGGCCCACTTCAACGCCCCGGAAAAGGAGCGCATTACCGGCCAGACGCCGCTCGCGCGCATCGGCAGCCCGGAGGACGTCGCCGGCGCGGTAAAATACCTCCTCTTCGACGCCCCCTTCGTCTCCGGCCAGATCCTCGCGGTGGATGGCGGGCGCGGCATCCACCTCTAGGTCCCCGTGAGCACCACGCTCGACACCCGCAAGACCGATTTCGAAAGCGCCAAGCTCGCCAAGCGCCTGCGCCGCCTGGTGGGCCAGGCGATCGCCGATTTCTCGATGATCGAGGCGGGCGACAAGGTGATGGTGTGCCTGTCCGGCGGCAAGGATAGCTACGCGATGCTCGAGGTGCTGATGCGGCTTCGCGAGAAGTCGCCCGTGGATTTCGAATTGGTCGCCGTGAACCTCGATCAGCGCCATCCGGGATTTCCCGAGCACGTGCTTCCCGATTACCTCGCTTCGGTCGGCGTGCCTTATCGCATCGTCGTGCAGGACACGTACAGCGTCGTGAAGCGCGTGATCCCCGAGGGCAAGACCATGTGCGGCCTGTGCTCGCGTCTACGCCGCGGAGCGCTCTACAAGGCCGCGGGCGAGCTGGGCGCCAACAAGATCGCGCTCGGCCACCATCGCGACGACATCCTCGAGACTTTCTTCCTCAATCTCTTCCACGGGGGCAAGCTCAAATCGATGCCGCCCAAGCTCATCTCCGATGATGGCAAGCACGTCGTGATCCGGCCGCTCGCCTACGTGGAGGAGAGCGACCTCGCCGCATACGCCCAGGCGCGCGCCTTCCCGATCATCCCGTGCGACCTGTGCGGCTCCCAGGAGCAGCTGCAACGAAAGCAGGTGAAGGCGATGCTGCGCGACTGGGAGAAGCAACACCCCGGCCGCGTCGAATCGATCTTCGGCGCGCTTTCGAGCGTGACTCCCTCCCACCTCCTCGATCGCGCACTGCACGACTTCGCGAACCTGCAGGTGACTCCTGAAACACAAACGACCATCGCGATCCGGATTTCGAAATGACTCTCAAGCAACTCAATACCACCAAGAAGATCACCTCCTTCCATCCGCCGCAGCGCACGCTGATGGGCCCCGGGCCCACCGAGATCCACCCGCGCGTTCTCACCACCATGAGCCAGCCCGCCATCGGCTACCTCGACCCGGTGTTCGTCGAGATGATGGAGGAGCTGAAATCGCTGCTGCGCTACGTCTACCAGACGGACAATCCGCTCACCTTCCCGGTGTCGGGCCCCGGCTCGGTCGGGATGGAGTACTGCTTCGTGAACATGGTGGCGCCCGGCACCAAGGTGGTCGTTTGCCGCAACGGTGTCTTCGGCGGGCGAATGCTCGAGAACGTCGAGCGCTGCGGCGGCACGGCGGTGATGGTCGAGGACGATTGGGGCAAGCCCGTCGACCCGCAAAAGGTCGAGGACGCCTTCAAGAAGAATCCCGACGCGAGAATCCTCGCTTTCGTGCACGCGGAGACCTCGACAGGCGCGCAGTCGGACGCCAAGGCGCTTGCGCAGATCGCGCACAAGCACGACGCGCTCGTCATCATGGATGCCGTGACTTCTCTCGCCGGCACGCCGGTGCGCGTGGACGACTGGGGCATCGACGCGATCTACTCCGCGAGCCAGAAGTGCCTGTCGTGCACGCCGGGCCTGTCGCCCGTGTCGTTCTCGGAGCGCGTGGTCGAGCACGTGAAGGCGCGCAAGGACAAGATCCATAGCTGGTTCATGGACATGAACCTGCTGCTGGGCTACTGGGGCGCCACCACTCGCACCTACCACCACACCGCGCCGACCAACTCGCTCTTCGCGCTGCACGAGGCGCTACTGCTCATCAAGGAAGAAGGGCTCGAAGCCTGCTGGGCGCGCCATCGCCGCCATCACCTCGCGCTGAAGGCGGGCCTCGAAGCGATGGGGCTCAAGTTCCTCGTCGCCGAGCCTTACCAGCTGCCGCAGATGAACGCGGTGATGTGCCCGACGGGCGTGGACGAGGAGCAGGTGAGGAAGACGCTGCTGAACGAGTTCAGCATCGAGATCGGCGCGGGCCTGGGCCCGTTGAAGGGCAAGATCTGGCGCTTCGGCCTGATGGGCTACTCGTGCCGTCCCGACAACGTGATGCTGTGCCTGTCGGCGCTGGGCTCGGTGCTGATGGACATGGGATTGCCGATCAAGGTCGGCGAGGCGGAGGCCGCGGCGCACCAGGCGTACGCGTCGCTGCACTCGGCCGACGCGGTGCACGCGCGCAAGAAGATCGCTACCGCTGCCTGAACGCAAATGTGGTGTCAGGTACGACTTTCAATGTCGTACCTGGCACCACATTTCTTATTTCGCGGCGCCCACTACCTGCTTGAAGCGGGTTTCGAGCTGGGGCTGGGAAGCGTAGCGCTCGACGGTGGGCATGAATTTCTCGAGCTCGCCGATGCGGTCCCCCGCGGCCGGATGGGTGCTGAAGACCGACGCGGCGTCGCCATCGCCCTTGTACGTCGCGAGCATCTGCAGCGCCGCGACCAGGCCGAAGGGATTGTAGCCGGAGCGCGTGGCCAGCACGATCGCCATCTGGTCGGCCTCGTATTCCATGGAGCGGTCGAGCGGGCGCAGGAAGACTCCGTCCTTGATCGCGTTGCCGGCGGCGTCGAGGAGATACGGCTTGGCGACCTGACCGACGGCGCTGCCCACGGCACCGCCGCCGATCTTCACGCGGTCGGAAGCCACCGAGGTTCCGACCGACTTCCAGAAATCCGCCTTCATGCCCGCCTGGATCGCCGCGAGCTGGTGTTTCTTCACCACGTGCGCGATCTCGTGCGCGAGCACGCCGGCCAGCTCGGACTCGCTCGCGAGCCGCTTGACCAGGCCGCTCGAGACGATGATCGATCCGCCGGGCATCGCGAATGCGTTGATGGTCTCCGTGTCGATCACGCTGAACGTCCACGGCAGGTCCGGCCGGTCGCTGTGCAACGCGATCCACTTGCCGACGCGATTCACATAGCGCTGCAGGTTGGCGTCCGCATGCAGGGGCGAAGCGCCGAGGAAGCTCGCGGTGAGCGCATCGCCCAGCCCGATCTCGTCGTCCTGCGAGAATTCCTTGCCCATCGGATTTCCCTGCTCGACCGCCTTCTTGCCCATGTCGAGCACCTTGCCCAGGTCGAAGCCGCCGAACTGCGCGTGAAGCGGCAACGCGGCGAAGAGCATGGCGAGGAAAAGGATTCGCTTCATCGACGTTCTCCTTGCGGGTTGTCCACGGACACGGCGGCGAGCTTGCCTTCGCGCGCGAAGCGCTCAGCCGTGGCCTTGTCGGCTCGATAAGACTGCGCCTTCGCCAGCGCCGCGGGATCCGGGCTCGCGTTCTTCAGGTCCTCGGGCGAAAGGCCGCGGATTCCGGTGGTGGCGATGGTGGCCCGCTTATCCGTATCGCGCCCGCCGGTGATCCTGGACGTCATGCCGGAAAGGAACCCGCCTACTCCTCCCGACGACGACGATGACGAGGAGGCCTCGACGGTCGCGGGGAAGCGCAGGTGGAAGACACGCACCCAGCCGCTCTGCCCGTCGGCTTCCACGCGCGTCCAGCCGCCGCCGCGCGCGAGCACCTTGACCGCGGTGTTCTCCGGCAAGGTCGTGACGGTGCGCCCATCGGGCGCGCCCCGGTCCTTCAATTCCGTGGAGCGATTGGTGAACGCCTGCTCCTGGGCCCACGCCACGGGCGCGAGGGCAAGGAGGGCCGCCAGGGCCAAAGTTCGCATTTTCATCCAGGAATGATAGCTCTTTAGCGGATCATCAGCGCCGCCAGCCCGAGAAGGAGCCCCATGCTGGCGACGTCGGTGGCAGTGGTGACGATGATGCTCGACGCGGTCGCCGGGTCCGCGCCCAGGCGCTTGAGCACGAGCGGCACGATGGCGCCGGAAATCCCGCTGATGGCGCAGCTGCCGATCATCGCCAGCGACACCACCACGCCCAGCATCAACGCGTGCGGCGAGCTTTGCGAGAGCGCGAAGAGATACATCGCGATGCCACAGAGAATGCCGGTCACCGTGCCGTTGGCGAACCCGAGCAGCATTTCCTTGATCATGAGCGCCCTGCCCCCGCCCGGCTTGATGTCCCCCAGCGTGATGCCGCGCACCGTGACCGCGAGCGCCTGGCAGCCGGTATTGCCCGACTGCCCCGCGAGCACCGGCAGGAAGGTCGCGAGGATCACCAGCTTGTCGAGGGTGCCCTGGAAGACCGCGACCACGCCTCCCGCGGCGAACGCGGTGACGAGGTTGATGAGAAGCCACGGGTTGCGATATTTGAAGCTCTGCCCGATCGAGTTCGAGACGCGCTCTTCCTTCTCGACGCCGACCATCGCGCCGGCCTGCGCGGTGATCTCGAAGGCCTCGAGCTCGAAGAGCGCCGCGCCGCGCACCAGGCCGACCAAGCGGCCTTCGGGGTCGGTCACGGGATATTGCGGAAAGTGCTTGTTGACCGTGAGCTTCATCGCGTCGGGCAACGACAGGCCGGGCGTGAGCGCGAATGGATTGGCGAGCATCACGTCCGCCAGGCGCGCCTTGCGCTCGTTGAAGAGGAGGTCGCGCATCGTGACGAGGCCGCCCAGCTTGCCGTCGGCGTCGACCACGTAGACGTAGGTCACGAAGGCGCTCCTCACCAGGGGGCGCAGCGCCTCGACCGCCTCGCCTACCGTCATGTCGGGGCTGAACACCGACAGCGGCGCTTCCATCAGCTGGCCGATGGTGCCCTTCGCATATGTCCTGTTGCGCTTCCATTGCTCGGCCACTTCCGCGGGCGCGGAGGAGGCGATGAGGCGTCGCGGCCCCGACTCGAGCTCGCCGAGGATGTCCTGCACGATCGCCGGATTCAACTGCAGCAGCGCTTCCACCGCTTCGGATGGCACGGCGCGCTCCACCACGGCGGCAGCCTCATTGGGCGGCAGGGATCGGATCTGGGATGCGAGCGTCGAGCTCGCGTGCGGCACGGCTTCGCTCGGCTTGCTGGCGGCTGTTTTCAAGCGCTCTCCCTGGCTTGTCTGTGCAGGGATTGTAGCGCCCGCGCCTAAAGCCCGAGCCTTTGCCAGATGGTGGAGCTGGGCCCCGCCATGTTCATGGTGTAGAAATGCAGCCCCGGGGCGCCGCCTTGCAGGAGCCGGTCGCAGAGCTCGGTGACCACGTCGAGCCCGAATGCCTTGATCGAGGCCGAGTCGTCGCCGAAGCCCTCGAGCTTCAGGCGGATCCAGCGCGGGATCTCGGCGCCGCAGCTGTCGGAGAAGCGCGCGAGCTGCGAGAAATTGTTGATCGGCATGATGCCGGGAACGATCGGCACCGTGATGCCCATCGCCTCGCACTCCTCGACGAAGTGGAAGTAGGAGTCGGCGTTGTAGAAGTACTGCGTGATCGCCGCATTGGCGCCGGCGTCGATCTTCGCCTTGAAGGCGATGAGGTCCTGCTGCGGCTTCCTCGATTGCGGGTGGTACTCGGGGTACGCCGCGACCTCGATGTTGAACCAGTCGCCGGTCTGCTCGCGGATGAAGGCCACCAGGTCCGAGGCGTAGCGGAATTCCCCCCCGCTCGCGATCCCCGAAGGCATGTCGCCGCGCAGCGCCACGATGTGGCGGATGTCGTTCGCCTTGTACTGCGCGATCACTTCCGCGAGGCTCTCGCGCGTCGAGGCGACGCACGAGAGGTGCGGGGCGGCGTGGTGCCCGTCGCGCCGGATGTCGAGCACGGTGGAGAGCGTGCCCTCGCGGGTCGAGCCTCCCGCGCCGAACGTCACCGAGAAGAACGCCGGGTTCAGCTGCGCGAGCTGCTTTCGCGTCGCGCGCAGCTTTTCGACGCCCTCGGGCGACTTGGGCGGGAAGAACTCGAAGCTGAAGACACGCGGGTGGCCGCGCTGGGATTCCACGCCTTCCCCGTCCTCAGTACCGGTAGCTGTCGGGCTTGTAGGGGCCGTCCCGCTTCACGCCGATGTACTTCGCCTGCTCCGGCGTGAGCTCGGTCAACATCGCGTTCAGCGTCTTCAGCTGCAGCCTCGCGACCTTCTCGTCGAGGTGCTTGGGCAGCACGTAGACGCCGAGCGGGTACTTGTCCTGGTGCGTGAAGAGCTCGATCTGAGCGATCACCTGGTTGGCGAACGACGAGCTCATCACGTACGAGGGATGGCCCGTGCCGCAGCCCAGGTTCACCAGGCGGCCCTCGGCGAGCAGGATGATGCGCTTGCCGTCCGGGAAGATCACGTGGTCGACCTGCGGCTTGATGTTCTCCCAGGTGTATTGCTTGAGCGCCGCGACCTCGATCTCGTTGTCGAAGTGGCCGATGTTGCACACGATCGCGTTGTTCTTCATGCGCTTCATGTGCTCGTGCGTGATCACCTGGAAGTTGCCGGTGGCGGAGACGAAGATGTCGGCCTTGTCCGCGGCGTATTCCATGGTGACGACGCGATAGCCTTCCATCGACGCCTGGAGGGCGCAGATCGGGTCGATCTCGGTGACCCAGACCTGTGCCGAGAGGGCGCGCAGCGCCTGGCAGCTCCCCTTGCCCACGTCGCCATAGCCCGCGATGAGCGCGATCTTGCCCGCCACCATCACGTCGGTGGCGCGCTTGATGCCGTCGACCAGCGACTCGCGGCAGCCGTAGAGGTTGTCGAACTTGCTCTTGGTGACCGAGTCGTTGACGTTGATCGCCGGGAATTTGAGCACGCCGTCCTTGAACATCTGGTAGAGGCGCTTCACGCCGGTGGTGGTCTCCTCGGTCACGCCCTTCACCTGGGCCAGGCGCGTCGAGTACCACGCCGGATCCCTGGCGAGCTGCGCCTTGATCGAGGCGAAGAGCACTTCCTCTTCCTCGCTGGTGTGCTTCGAGATGCACGACTGGTCCTTCTCGGCGCGCGCGCCCAGGTGCAGCAGAAGCGTCGCGTCGCCACCGTCGTCGAGGATCATGTTGGTGTACTTGGGCTTGCCATCGGCGCCCACGCCCCAATCGAAGATGCGGTGCGTGTAATCCCAGTACTCGGCGAGCGTCTCGCCCTTGTGCGCGAACACCGGCACGCCGGTGGCGGCGATCGCGGCCGCGGCGTGGTCCTGCGTCGAGAAGATGTTGCACGAGGCCCAGCGGATCTCGGCGCCGAGCGCTTCGAGCGTCTCGATCAGCACCGCGGTCTGGATCGTCATGTGCAGCGAGCCGGTGATGCGCGCGCCGCGCAGCGGCTGCGCTTTCGCGAACTCGTCGCGGATCGCGATGAGGCCGGGCATCTCGGTCTCGGCGATGAGGATCTCCTTGCGGCCCCAGGCGGCAAGGTTCAGGTCGGCGACCTTATAGTCGGTGAAGTCTGCGGGCTTGATGCGGGCGTTCATGGGAGGTCCCTTTTCGTCAAAGGTGGCCTGAACGCGGGAGAGGCTGCTGGTGCGGCTCGTCCCCCGTGAGCGGGTCACGGATAACGAGCGCGGTTTTGGAAAGTTCGAGCCTGGCGGGAAGCTACCCGTTGCAACGCTCCTCGAACGACCGCTATTGTAAATGATTTGGGCCGAACCATCATCCGGGGGACGTGTGGAGAAAGCGCTTCTGCTGGGCTGCAAGGGCTGCGGCAACGTCATCGTGGAAAGCGCGCTGGCGCTGGCCGGGGTGCCGTTCGACTGCGAGGAAGTGGACTATTCGCCGGGCAGCGCGACGCGCGAGCGGCTGCTGTCGGTCAATCCCCTGGGGCAGGTGCCCGCGCTCGTGCTCCCCGATGGCACGGTGCTCACCGAAAGCCTCGCGATGCTGCATTACGCAGACGACCTCGCGCCCCAGGCGGGACTCATCCCGCCGCGCGGCGACCCCCGGCGGGCCGAGTTCTATCGCTGGGCTGTCTTCCTCGTGGCCGCCGTGTATCCCACGTTCACGTATGGCGACGACACGGCGAAGTGGGTCCCGAGCAAGCAGGGCGCGAAGGAGCTGCGCGAGAGCACCAACCGCCATCGCGAGAACCTGTGGCGCCAGGCCGAGGCGGCCGCGAAGGGCCCCTGGTTCCTCGGCGACAGGATGAGCGCCCTCGACCTGTACGTCGCTCCCATGACTCATTGGAGGCCGGGCCGGAAATGGTTCGCGGCCAGTGCGCCGAAGCTCTTCGCGATCGCCGAAAAGGCCGCGGCCACCCCGAAGGTGGCCGCGGTACTGAAGAAGCACTTCAGTTAATTGGCTGCCGCCATCGCGCGCTTGGCCTCGCCCTTGATGCCGGCCGCATCACGCAGCTTCGACGCCATGTCGGTCGCTTCCCAGGTGAACTCGGGCTCCTCGCGGCCGAAGTGGCCGTAGGCCGCGGTCTTGGCGTAGATGGGCCGCAGCAGGTCGAGCATCTTCACGATGCCCTTCGGGCGCAGGTCGAAGTGCTGCTGGATCAACTGCGCGATCTTCTCGTCGGGGATGGCGCCCGTGCCGTTGGTGTAGACGGTGACGTTGATCGGGCGCGCCACGCCGATGGCGTAGCTCACCTGGATCTCGCACTGGCGCGCCAGGCCCGCCGCGACGACGTTCTTCGCGACGTAGCGCGCGGCATAGGCGGCCGAACGATCGACCTTGGAGGGATCCTTGCCGGAGAACGCACCTCCGCCGTGAGGGCAAGCGCCACCTTACGTATCCACGATGATCTTGCGGCCGGTCAGGCCGCAGTCGCCCTGCGGGCCGCCGATGACGAAGCGCCCGGTGGGGTTCACCAGGTACTTGGTGTTCTTCAGGAACTCCTTGGGAAGCACCGGCTTGATGATCATCTCGATCACCGCGTCGATGGCCTCCTGCTTCATGCGCGTGCCTTCCGACATCTCCGGCGCGTGCTGCGTGGAGAGCACCACCGTGTCGATCTCCGAGGGCTTGCCGTCGACGTACTTGAAGGTCACCTGGCTCTTCGCGTCGGGACGCAGCCACGGCAGGCGCCCGTCCTTGCGCAGCATCGCCTGGCGCTCGACCAGCCGGTGCGAGTAATAGATCGGGGCGGGCATGAGCACCGGCGTCTCGTCGCAGGCGTAGCCGAACATGAGGCCCTGGTCGCCGGCGCCCTGGTCGAGGTTGTCGTCGGAGGCCTTGTCGACGCCCTGCGCGATGTCCGGGCTCTGCTTGTCGTAGCAGACCATCACCGCGCAGCCGCGGTAATCGATGCCGTAGTCGGTGTTGTCGTAGCCGATGCGCTTGATGGTCTCGCGCGCGACCTGGATGTAGTCGACGGTGGCGTGCGTGGTGATCTCGCCCGCGAGAACCACCAGGCCCGTGTTGCACAGCGTTTCGGCTGCGACTCGGGAGCGCGGGTCCTGCGCTAAAATGGCGTCCAGCACCGAATCGGAAATCTGGTCCGACACCTTGTCCGGATGGCCTTCGGAAACCGACTCGGACGTAAACAGGAATTCACTCTTCATTTTTCGGGTCACCCCACAGTCGCGCAAGCGCCCATTTTAGCAAAGACCGCGCGCCTCCCGGCTTCATTTGAAACTTCTCCTCAGACCGCTCGCCCGATTCCCCTTGGGCGTGAACCACGCCATGGGCGCCTTCCTGGGCCGGTTGGTCTATGCGTTGAGCCCGCGTTACCGCCGGCGTGTCCTCGAGAACCTCACCGCAAGCGGGCTGGCGGCCACGCGCGAGGGCGTGAAGCGCCTCGCCTGGCTCAACGCCGCCGAGATCGGGAAAGGGGCCACCGAGCTCCTCTGGTCGCTCTTCCGCCCGCTCGACCAGGTCGCCGGCATGGTGAAGGAGCGCCGCGGCTGGGAGGCGGTCGAGAAGCTGCATGCCGCGGGCCGGCCCATCGTGTTCGTCACGCCGCACCTGGGCGGCTACGACGTCGCCGGGCGCTACATCTGGACCCACCTTCCCGTGCTGGCGATGTATCGCCCGCACAAGGTGCATTGGATCGACCAGATGCTGCGCGAGGGACGCGACCGGGGTGCGGCGCCCGACGGCTCCAACGTGGCGCCGGCCACGCTCGCCGGAGTGCGCATGGTGTTGAAGCACCTGCGCCGCGGCGGCTGCAGCGTCGTGCTCCCGGATCAGGTGCCGGGCCTGGGCGATGGCGAGTGGGTCGACTTCTTCGGGCGGCCCGCGTACACGATGACGCTCGTCGGGCGCCTGCAGGAGGCTTCCGGCGCCGCACTGGTGTTCTGCTACGCCGAGCGCCTTGCGGGGGGCCAGGGCTTCCGCCTGCACATGGAGCCGCTCGCCGAGCCACTTCCCACCGACCGGCGCGAGAGCGCGCGCCTGGTGAACGCGATGGTCGAGAAGCTGGTGCGCGAGTGCCCCGAGCAGTACCTGTGGGGATACAACCGCTACAAGCGGCCCGCGGGCGCGCCGCCGCCGCCGGCGTGAGTCGCGCGTTACCATCCCCGCGATGCAGCTCCTGAGAAAACTCGGCACGTGGGCGGGAGTCCTCGCCCTCTGGCTGGTGCACTTCCTGCCGCTGCCGTGGATCGGCGCGATCGGCGCGGGCCTGGGCTCGATCCTCTACCGCTTCGGCCGCGGGCACGTCACACGCGTGAACCTCGCGCTGTGCTTTCCCGAAATGAGCGAGCGCGAGCGCCACGAGCTGGGCCTGAAGCACTTCAGGATGCTGGGACGCAACGCGGTCGAGCTGAGCGTGATGGTCTGGGGATCGGAACAGGAGCTCTTGCGCCTCACGAAGCACGAAGGCCTCGAGCACCTGCACGCGGCAGCAGCGGGCGGGCGACCGGTGATCGCCATGGCGCCGCATTTCATCGGGCTCAACATGGGCGGCATTCGGGTCGCATACGAGTATCCGGGCACGTCGAGCATCTACAGCAAGCAGAAGAATCCCGTTCTCGACCGCATCTTCCTCAAGGCGCGCTCGCGCTTCGGCAATCCGCACCTGGTGAGCCGCCAGGAGGGGCTGCGCTCCGTGATCCGCGTGATCAAGACCGGCAAGCCCTTCTATTTCCTTCCGGACATGGACTTCGGCATCCGCGACGCGATCTTCTCGCCCTTCTTCGGCGTGCCCACCGCCACGATCACGGCGCTGCCGCGCCTGGCAAGGCTCACCGGGGCCTTGGTGGTTCCCGTCGTCACGCGCCAGATGGGAGACGGCTACGTCGTGCGCTGCTACCCCGCGTGGGAAAACTATCCGACCGGCGACGTCGAGGCCGACGTCGCGCGCATGAACGCCTTCATCGAGGAGCGCGTGCGCGAGATGCCCGAGCAGTATTTCTGGGCGCACAAGCGCTTCAAGACGCGCCCGCCGGGAGAGCCCTCGCCCTACAGGAAGCGCTAGGTGTTGGCTTCGGCGAGGACGCGCGAGAGCTTCGCAGGGTCCACCGGCTTCACCAGGTGCATGTCGAAGCCCGATGCTTTGGTGCGCGCGCGGTCGGCCGCCTGCCCGTATCCCGTCACCGCGATCATCTTGGCGCCGCTCGTCTCGGGAATCGAGCGGAAGCGCCGCGCGAGCTCGTAGCCGTCGATGCCGGGCAACCCGATGTCGAGGAGGATGATGTCCGGGCGAAAGAGTTGCGCGGCCGCCACCGCTTCATGGCCGTCGTTGACAATGGCCGTCTGGTAGCCGAACTCGTGCAGCAGCATCGCCATGGCTTCGGCGGCGTCGAGGTTGTCCTCGACCACCAGTACGCGCCGCCCGGTACGGTTGGGCGCCTTGGGAGGCGCCACCGGCAAGGGCTGCGCCACCTCCAGGTTGGCGAGCGGCAGCTCGATCACGAAGCGGCTTCCCTGGCCCGCGCCGCCGCTTTCGGCGGACACGCGCCCGCCGTGGAGCTCCACCAGCCCCTTCACCAGCGACAACCCGATTCCCAGGCCCCCGCGCGCGCGCTCGAGGGTGCGGTCGCCCTGCGAGAAGAGCTCGAACACCGCCGGCAGGAATTCCGGCGCGATGCCTTCGCCGTTGTCGGCGACGACGATGCGCAGCACGCCATCCACGCGCGCGACGTCGAGCGTGACCAGGCCGCCGCGCGGCGTGAACTTCGCCGCGTTGTGGAGGAGGTTGCCGACCACCTGCGAGAGCCGCACTGCGTCGGCGTTCAGCCATGCGTCGTCCGCGGGCTTGGTGAGTCGAAACTCCTGGCCGCGCTCCTCGATCAAGGGCATCGCGGTCTCGATGGCCGAGGCGAGGAGTGCCGCAAGATTCACCGGGCGGCGCTGCAACACGATCTTCTGCTGCGTGATGCGCGACACGTCGAGGAGATCGTCCACCAGGCGCGCGAGGTGCACCACCTGGCGGCCGATCAGCTCACGCGCACGCTCGCGCACGGGGCGGTCCGCCGACAGCCGCATGATTTCCACCGCGTTGCGTATCGGTGCGAGCGGATTGCGCAGCTCATGCGCGAGCATCGCGAGGAACTCGTCCTTGCGGCGGTCGGCCTGCTGCAGCGCTTCCAGCGCCGTCTGGCGCTCGCGCTCGGCGCGGCGCATGCGCAGCAGCGCGCGCACGTTGGCCAGCAGCTCCTCGGGCTCGATGGGCTCCACCAGGTAGCCGTCCGCGCCCGCCTCGAGGGCGGCGACGCGGTGCTTGCTCTCCACGTGCGACGCGGAGGTCTGCAGCACGACGATGCTGGCGAGCGAGGGATCGGCCTTGATGCGCCGGGCGAGCTCGCGGCCATCCACGTCGGGCAGGCGTACGTCGAGGAGCACCAGCTCGGGGTGATTGCGGTGCAGCAACGCGATGCCCGCCGCGCCGTCGGCGGCTTCGAGGACCTCGAATCCGGCCATGCGCAGCACGCGCGTCTTCACGTAGCGCGCCGCATCGTTGTCGTCGACGTTGAGGATGAGGCCCGCGTGCGCCTGGGTCATTGCGGCCGCGGCCTGTCGATGATCTCTAGCGCGCCGGCCAGCAGCTCGACCGAAAGATCCCTCTTGTGCAGGATCACGCGCGCATGAGACTCGAGGCGCGCGCGCAGTGCCGCGTCGATCTCGTGCGACGAAATGATGACCACCGGGATGTGGGCCGTGGCCGGATTGTCGCGCAGGTGCTCGAGCACCTCGTCGCCGCGCATGCCCGGCATCGAGAGGTCGAGGAAGATCACGCCCGGCTGCATGCTGGTGGCGAGCGCGAGCCCGCTCGCGCCGTCGCGCGCCTCCTCGAAGCGCATCGGCTGGCGCAGCGACCTGCGAATCACGTAGCGCGCGGCCTCGTCGTCGTCGATGATGAGCGCGAGGCGATCCTGGCCGCGGGCGGTGACGCGCTCGATCGCCGTGAGGAGTTGCTCGCGCGAGACCGGCTTGGAGAAATAGGCGTCGGCGCCCAGCGAGTGCGCCTTGCGCTCGTCCTCCGCAACGCTCACCACGATCACCGGCAGCGGATCGTCGTGCGACTTCTCCTCGGTGAGCCAGCGCCAGGTGTGCTGCTCCTCGCCCGGCAGGAGGATGTCGAGGATCACGGCGCTCGGGCGGTTGGTCCGAAGGATCTGGCGCGCCGCGGCGAGAGTGGGCACGGCGATGCAGGAGAAGCCGCTGCCTTTGAGGAATTTCTCGTACAGCATGCGCAGCGGCGCCTCGTCCTCGATCACCAGGACCCAGCGGCCCGTCACCGCGTCGGCGAACGCCGATTCACTGACCGGCGCCGGCTGCGCCTCTTCGGCGTGGTAACGCAGCGGCAGGCGCGCGAAGAAGACGGAGCCCTGGCCCGGTGAGCTCTCCACCGAGACCTCGCCGCCCAGGATCGCCGCGAGCCGGCGGCATAGCGGCAGGCCCAGGCCGGTGCCCTTGAAGCGGCGCTGCATCGGGTTGGGGATCTGCGCGAACTCCTCGAAGATGAGCTCCATGTCCTCGAGCGCGATGCCGATGCCGGTGTCGGCGACCGTGAACACCGCGCTCTCCCCGTCCTCGGCGAGCCGCGCGCGCACCGTGACCGATCCGCGCTCGGTGAACTTGAGCGCGTTGGACACGAAGTTGCGCAGGATCTGCGAGACCTTGCTCTCGTCCGTGTAGAGCGCCGGCACGCCCACCGGGTCCTCGAAAACGAGCTCCACCGTATCGGCCACCAGGAGCGGGCGCAGCATCCCGCGCAGCGCGCTGAAGAGCTCGCCCGCCTCGAAGTGCGCGGGGCGCACCTCGACCTTGCCGGCCTCGATCTTGGCGAGGTCGAGGAGGTCGTTCACCAGCTCCGAGAGATCCTCGGTCGCCTTGGCGATGAACTTGACCTGGGTCTCCTGCTCGGAATGCAGCGGGCCGTCCGCATGGGACAAGAGCAGGTTGCACAAGGCGCGCACCGAGTTCAGCGGCGTGCGGAACTCGTGGCTCATGTTGGAGAGGAAGCGCGTCTTCATCTCGTCGGCGCGGCGCAGGTGCGCGGCCTTCTCGTCGAGCTCCGCGTAGAGCGCGACCACGCCGCGGTTGGTGTCCTCGAGCTCGCGGGCGAGCTCGGCGAGCTTGTCCTGCTTGTCCTGGAGGTCGGACAGCGTCAACAGCAGCTCGGCATTCTGCGTCTGCGCTTCGGCCAGGGAGGAAGCCTGCGGCAGCGCCGCAAGCCTGGACAGGAGGCCTCCCGCGGTGAGGGGCGTGATCAGCCGCGATTCGTCGGGAAGTATCTTGCCGAGCGTGACCTGCGTGCCCAGTCCCGAAGAGTGGATGTCCCAGCGGTCCATCAGGCGGCGCGAGCCGATGAGGCCGATGCCCATCCCGGTGCTGGAGCGGTAGGTGCCGTCGAGGATCCCGTCCAGGTCGTGGATGCCGGGCCCCTCGTCGGTGACGCGGATCACCAGGACCTGCGGGGAGGTCTCGCCCTCGAGCTCGAACTCCACCTGGCCCCCGCCCGCATAGCGAAAGGCGTTGCGCGCGATCTCGGACACCGAGGTGCAGATGCTCGTCTGGTCGCGCTCGCCGAAGCCGAGCAACGCGGCGACGTCGCGCGCGCGCTGGCGGGCGCCCACCACGTCGGACTGGACGTTCAGCGCGTAGGTGAGAAGTCGAATGGCCACGGCGTCAATCCCTCTTGCGCACGACGAGCACGACGACGTCGTCGCGCTTGCGCGAATGCTCGCGATAGAGCATGGCGGCGATGATCGACGCGTGGCACGCGGCGAGACCCGGATAGCTGCCCACGTCCCAGCGCGATTCGAGGCCGTCGGAGTGCGCGATGAGCAGCGCTCCCGGCGTCCATGGATAACGATACTCCTGCGAGCGATGCACGTTGTGCCCGACGATGCCGTTGTGGGAAACCATCATGCGGCGAGGCACGTGGGCGCCCTGCCAGAAGCACGCGGAGATATTGCCGACCCCGGCGAACGCGATCTCGCCCGTGGCCTGCTCGTGGCGCATCACCGCGACCGCCGCGCCGCGCGTCGCGCGCATGCGCCCGTGCGCGAGGTCGAGCACGCGGATCGGCGAGTCGTGGGGGCGGCTCCTCAGGGCTTCGACCGCCGTCGCGGCCGCGCGGCAGGCATCCGGTCCGTGCCCGAGCCCGTCGGCCACGAGGAAAGTCGCGCTGTCCGCGCCGAGCTCGCAAGCCCATGCATCTCCACTCACGGTCTCGCCGGTCTTCGCAACGCACAACGCGCCGATCTCGTAGGGTCCGGGATCGGGCCCGGTTTCGCGGTTCCAGAAGACCATCCTCAGGATGGTGCCGACATCGCGCCCGGTGAAGACGTCGAACTCGTCGGACTGGCGCTGCATGGCGCCGATTCCCGCTCCCTGCGTTCCGCCCGTGGACACCCCGTCGAACGCGCTCCACGCGAAATTCGCCATACCAGGCCCCCGGTCCAGGGCGAGCACCTCGACGCCAAGCGAATCGCCACGGGTGAGGGAGCGCGCGAAGAGGGAGCCGCCGCCGCCGTGGCGCAGCAGGTTGGTCGCGGCCTCGGTGACCGCGATCGCCGCGCGGCCGCTGCGCGTCTCGTCGAAGCCCAGGTCGCGCGCGAGCCCCTGCACGCCCATGCGTGCCGCCGAAACATGGCTCGCGTCGGCCAGCTCGATGCAAACGGGGGCGCCCGAGCTCAAAACGGCTTCCAACGCACGATGGTGACGCGCGTGCCCTGGCCGGGCTGGGACTGGATCTCGAACTCGTCGCAAAGGCGGCGCGCGCCGCTCAAGCCCAGGCCCAGGCCGTCCCCGGTGGTGAAACCGTCGGTCAGCGCGAGCTCGATGTCGGCGATGCCCGGGCCCTGGTCGGCGAATTGCAGCGACAAGCCGCGGGCCGTGCCATTGACCGCGACCGAGATGCGCGCCTGGCCGCCGCCGCCGTATTGGATCGTGTTGCGCCCGAGCTCACTCGCGGCAGTGACGATCTTGGTCTGGTCGACGAGCGAAAGACCGATGGCGACCGCGCGTTCCCGAACGCGGCGGCGCAGGCGCACCACGTCCTCGCCGTCCTTCAGCTCCTGGACTTCCGTCCCCTCGAGCGCGACGTCGTGGTTGACGGGGGAATGGGTGCGCCGCGTCGAATTCAGGCGGCCGCCTGCAGCAGCGACATCCCCTTTTCGACGTTGAGCGCGGTGCGAACCCCCTTCAAGTCGAGGCCTAGCTCGACCAGCGTGATGGCGACCGCCGGCTGCATGCCGACCACCACCGTCTGCGCGTCGAGGATGCGCGACATCGCGGCGATGTTGCTGATCATGCGGCCGATGAACGAGTCGACCACGTCGAGCGACGAGATGTCCATGAGGACGCCGCGCGCCTTGTCGCGCACGATGCGCTGGGTGAGGTCATCCTGGAGGGTGAGGGCGAGCTGGTCGTGCATGTCGACCTGGATCGTCACCAGCAGGCAGCTGCCCATGCGCAGGATCGGGATTCGCTCCATCAGTCGGCCTCGCGCGAGACTTTCAAGCCGGTGCGCTTCAGCGCGACTGCGAAGGCGTCGCCGAGGCTCGCCTTGGTGGTCACGGCGGACAGGTCGACGCCGAGGTGGACGATGGTCTGGGCGATCTGCGGGCGGATGCCGCTGATGATGCAGTCGGCGCCCATGAGGCGCGCGGCGGCCACGGTCTTCATCAGGTGCTGCGCGACGAGGGTATCGACGGTCGGCACGCCGGTGATGTCGATGATGGCGATCGAGGCGCCGGTCGAGACGATCTTCTCCAGCAGGCTCTCCATCACCACCTGGGTGCGGCCGCTGTCGAGCGTGCCGATGAGCGGCAGGGCGAGGATGTCGTCCCACAGCTGGACCACGGGGGTGGACAACTCGAGGAGCTCGCGCTGCTGGCGCTGGATCACGCCCTCGCGGCTCTTCTGGTAGGCCTCCATGGTGAAGAGCCCGAGGTTGTCGATCAACGTCGTGGCGAGCCATACCTGCTCCGCGAACGCTTTCGGATCGCGCTCGAGCTCTGAGCGCAGCCGCGTGAACACCGGCTGCTTCAGCGAGAAAACGAAGCGCGCGGTCTCGCTGGGCGAGAACCCCTGCGCGGCGCGCGACGCGGACAGCTCGCTCAGGATGTCGCGCACGCGATCCCATTCGCGGCCCTCCACCGAGGCGCCGCTATTCATCGCCTCCACGCTGGCGGCGAGGAATTCCTTCGAAACGCGCCGCGCCTCGACTTCCTGGATCGGGTCCTTGCGCTTCTGGCCGGCCGCTTGCTCGCGGATCCACTCGGCCAGGATGTCGGCTTCGTTGTTGCGGATGATGGCGGCGAGGCCCATCTTCTCCTGCTCTTTCATCGGATGGTTCCCTTCGACGCTCGGCCATTGAGCGATAGGACTGCGGTTGGAGAGGCGGGGTGCAGGCAAGGCGGGGGATGGTGATTATGGCACTTTCGGCCTGCTATGTCGGGCAGCGCACATAGACCAGACGGCGTCGGTAGAATGGCCCGATGCCACCGACCCGCAGGTTGCGCTTCACGAAGATGCATGGCCAGGGAAACGACTTCGTGGTGATCGACGCCGTGCGCCAGCAGGTCGCATTGACCGCCGAGCAAGTGCGGCGCATCGCCGATCGCCACTTCGGCGTGGGCTGCGACCAGGTGCTGGTGGTTGAAAGAGCGCGCACACCCGACACCGATTTCCGCTATCGCATCTACAACGCCGACGGCGGCGAGGTCGAGCAATGCGGCAACGGCTCGCGCTGCTTCGTGCGCTTCGTCCTCGACGAGGGCCTCACGGCGAAGCGCGAGATCCGCGTGGAGACCGCGAGCGGCGTGATTTCGCCCCGGCTCGAAGACTCCGGGCAAGTCACGGTGGACATGGGAGCGCCGCGCTTCGCGCCGGCCGACGTGCCCTTCGTCGCGGAAGAAACGAAGCTCGTCTATCCGCTGGACGTGGCGGGCGCGGCGGTCGAGGTGAGCGTGCTGTCGATGGGCAACCCGCATGCGGTGCAAGTGGTGGAAGACGTGGAGCGCGCGCCGGTCACCACGCAGGGCCCGCTGATCGAACGCCACGCGGCGTTTCCGAAGCGCGTGAACGCGGGATTCATGCAGCTGGTGTCGAGGAGCCAGGTGAAGCTGCGCGTGTGGGAGCGCGGCGCGGGCGAGACGCTCGCCTGCGGCACCGGCGCCTGCGCCGCGGTGGTGGCGGGCATCCGCGGCGGCTTCCTCGACGACACGGTCACCGTCACCACGCGCGGCGGCGACCTCAAGATTCGCTGGCTGGGGCAGGGCCACCCCGTTATGATGACGGGCGACGCCGTGAGAGTCTTCGACGGCGAGATCGACATCTAGCGCGAGGGCGGGACACGACAAGATGCAAGCGTTGCTGACAGCCGAGCAAGTGGCCGAGTTTCTCACCCGCAACCCGGGTTTCTTCGAGCAGAACGTCGACATCCTCACCAACCTCCAGATCCCGCATCCGCACGGCGGGCGCGCGGTGTCCATCGGCGAGCGCCAGCTCCTGGCGCTGCGCGAGAAATCCAAGATCCTCGAGGACAAGCTGCACGAGCTGATCCAGTTCGGCGAGGAGAACGACGCGCTCTCCGCGAAGGTTCACCGGCTCGCCTGCCGCCTCGTGGAGGCCCCGAGCCTGGACGCGGTGCTCGACACGCTCTACCTCGACCTCCTCGACCATTTCGCGGTGCCGCACGTCGCGGTGCGCCTCTGGAACGTGGCCGAGGAGAACCCGGACACCAAGGAGTTCGCGCCGGTCGCCGCCGAGATGCGCCAGTTCGTCGAGCAGATGACCGCTGCCTACTGCGGGCAGCACGCCGTCTACGAGAGCCAGGCGTGGTTCGGCGAGGCGGCATCGCACCTGAAATCCTTCGCGCTGGTGCCGCTCGCGCGCGACAAACTCACATTCGGCGTGGTCGCGCTCGCTTCCGAGGATCCGAAGCGCTTCTATGCCGAGATGGGAACGCTCTACCTCACGCGCATCGGCGAGATGGTGAGCCACGCGCTGTGGCGCTTCGTGACTCCGCTGCGTGAGCACGCCCCCTAGCGCCCTCGAGCGCTACCTCTGCAGCCTGCGCACCGGGCGAAGGCTCGCCTCCAATACCTTGACCGCCTATGCGCGCGACGGGCGCCTGCTCCTCGGGCTCGCCGGCGAGCGAGCGCTCGAGGGGCTCGACGGCCATGACATCCGCCGTTTCGTGGCCCAGTTGCATTCCAAGGGCCAGTCGCCGCGCTCGCTCGCGCGCATCCTGTCTTCCTGGCGCGGCCTCTTCGCTTGGCTGCAGAAGAGCCGCGAGATCGCCGCCAATCCCTGCTCGGGGGTGAAGCCTCCCAAGGCCGCGCGCACCCTGCCGCGCTCGCTTTCGCCCGACGATGCGGTGCGGCTCGTGACCCAGGGCGATTCGGCGTTCGCGCTGTGCGACCGCGCGCTTTTCGAGCTCGCCTACTCGTGCGGGTTGCGTGTCTCGGAATTGACCGGCATCGACATGGATGCGCTCGACCCGGCCACGGGCGAAGTGCGCGTGACCGGCAAGGGATCGAAGACGCGCATCGTTCCAGTAGGCTCGCACGCCCTGGCTGCGGTCGCGGCCTGGCTTCCCCTTCGGGCGACACTCGTCAAGCCCGGCGAGAAGGCGCTCTTCGTCGGGAGAGCCGGGCGGCGCCTCACGCCGCGCGAAGTGCAGCGGCGCATCAAGCGCTGGGCCGCGGCCGCCGGCCTCGAAGTCGACGTGCACCCGCACATGCTTCGCCACTCGTTCGCCTCGCACGTGCTGCAGTCGTCCGGCGACCTGCGCGCGGTGCAGGAGATGCTCGGCCACGCGAGCATCACGTCCACGCAGGTCTACACCCACCTCGATTTCCAGCATCTCGCCAAGGTGTACGACGCGGCGCATCCGCGCGCGCGGATTACGCCGCCGGCAAAGAAAACCGCGGCGAAAAAGGCTTGATCGTCAAGCGTCCTTCTTGCCGGCGATGTACGCTTCCCGCGCGCGCTGCAGGCGCTTGATGTCGAAGAGGCTCGCGGCCTGCGCGCGCCGCCCGGCCCCCAGCTTCTGGAAGGTGTTGTAGAGGTAGTTTTTCACGGTCTTTTCGCTCAACGACAGCGCCGCCGCGATTTCCTTGTTGGTCTTTCCCGCGACCACGAGCTCCATCACACGCCCTTCCTGGCGCGAGAGCTCCTGGGCCTCGGGCTCCAGCTTCGGGGAAACGCGGGCGCGCGTATCGAGGAGCGCGAGCACCTCGGCGCGGACCCTCTCCTCGATCACCGAGCCACCCTTGGCGACGGTGCGGATCGCGTCGACGAGCACGGCGACGTCCACATCCTTCGACACGTAGCCGTGCGCGCCCGCCATCAGCGTCATCAACACCGTCTGCTGGTCCGAGTGGGAGCTGAAGAAGAGCACGCGCACGTCGGGATTTGCGGACTGGATTTCCCGGCACGCGTCGATGCCGCTGCCGTCGGGCAGGCGCACGTCCATGAGGACTACGTCGGGCACCAGCTCGCGCGCCTTTTCGAGCGATTCAGCGACCGAATCGGCTTCGCCCACGACCTCGACCTCTGCGTTCTTGCGCAGGAGAGCGCGCAGCCCGTAGCGAAGAATGTCGTGGTCGTCGACGATCAGCAGCCGGATCGGCGCGTCCCGGGAGGCGCCTTTGGCGGAGGGCACTAGGGCCGTTCGGCTCTATTGGAGGTACACGCGACGCGGTACATTTTTCTCGGCGCCTGGAGATGGCTTGAACCAAGAATAACGCAATCACGAGGGCAAGATGTCCGTGAAACGATCCGTGTTCGCACCGCTTGAGGGCAAGGAGCGCGACTCCGCGGTCAGCGCCATCGCCGGTGCCGAGCTGGAACCCGCCGAGTTCGTGCTGGAAGAGCGCCGCACCGAGCAGGTTTTCGCGCGCGGAAGCACGGTCGTGCACAAGCTCATCAGCGTCAAGCGCGTCACCACCGGCGCTCAACGCCAGTACAGCACCGGCCGTGGGGGCGGGTGGCCTTTCGAGTTCGAGCGCGACCTGCGTTGCGGCCTCTACGACCGGTCGTGGCCGTCGCAACCGGGCAATCTCACGGGAGCCGCATGATGAGCGACAGCGCATCGACCCCCCCACGGCCAAAGCGGCCCTACACAGACACGCGCTCCATCGACCTGGAAACGCGCGGCGAGCTCGAGTTCTGGCTGAAGGTGTTCAATACCAGGAAGGCAGAGCTCGAAGCCGCGATCGCGGCAGTCGGGCCCTATGCGGGGGCGGTGGCGGTCTACTTGCGCAGCCTGCAGGAGTAAGCGCCGGGCAACGCCGGGCATACTGGAGCCCTCACGCGCAGTTGCGCGGCATTTCCGAGGCAAGCCCATGGCCGCAGCCGCACCCGCCGACAAAGACCTGATCCCCGTCACCATCCTCACCGGCTTCCTCGGCGCGGGCAAGACCACGCTCCTGAACCGCATCCTCACCGAGCAGCACGGCGAGAAGATCGCGGTGATCGAGAACGAGTTCGGCGAGAGCGGCATCGACAACGACATATTGGTGCGCGACAAGCAGGAGCAGATCATCGAGATGAACAACGGTTGCGTGTGCTGCACGGTGCGCGGCGACCTGGTGAGGATCCTCGGCGACCTCGGCAAGAAGAGAAGCGAGGGCAAGCTCAAGTTCGACCGCGTCATCATCGAGACCACGGGCCTCGCCAACCCGGGCCCGGTCGCGCAGACGTTCTTCATGGACGAGTCGATCCACGGCCAGTACCTGCTCGACGCCGTCGTCACCGTGGTGGACGCCAAGCACGCGCAGAAGACCCTCGACGACCACGACGAGGCGCGCCGCCAGGTGGGCTTCGCCGACAGGATCCTCCTGTCGAAGACCGACCTGGTGGAGGACGACAAGGTCGAGGACCTGGTGAAGCGGCTGCGCCGGATGAACCCGCGCGCGCACCAGAGCAAGGTGCACATGGGCAACGCCGACATCAAGGAGATCCTCGACATCCGCGGGTTCAACCTGAATGCCGTGCTGGAAGTCGATCCCGCGTTCCTCGAGGACGACCACCATGAGCACGACGACGACGTGAAGTCGTTCGTGTGGAAGGATGTGCGCCCGCTCAACATGGAGAAGATCGAGACTTTCCTCTCGCTCATGGTGCAGAACTATGGCGAGGAGCTGCTGCGCTACAAGGGGGTCCTCAACATCCAGGGCGAGCCGCGCCGCATGATCTTCCAGGGCGTGCACATGCTGATGGGCGGCACGCCCGGCAAGCCATGGGATGCGGGCGAGAAGCGCGAGAGCGTAATGGTCTTCATCGGACGCAAGCTCCCGCGCCGGCTTTTCGAGGAAGGCCTGGCGTACTGCGTCGCCTAGACAGTGCTGGAGATACGCGACCTGCGGCATGAATATGCGGGACGCACCGTGCTCTCGGTGCCGCGGTGGAACGTGCCGAACGGCGAGGCGAGCCTCGTCATCGGGCCGTCGGGCAGCGGCAAGAGCACGCTGATCGGCATCGTCGCGGGCCTGGTGTCGGCCACCGCCGGCAAGGTCTCGATCGGCGCGAAGGAAGTCTCGGCGATGGGGACAATCGAGCGCGACGCGTTCCGCGCGCGCCACATCGGCCTCGTGCCGCAGACGCTCCACCTCATCGGAGTCCTCAGCGTGCGCGACAACCTGCGCATAGTGCAACGCCTCGCGGGCATCGCGCGCGACGACGGCGCGATCGACACCTGCCTGGCGAGCCTGGGCATCGCGTCCCTCGCCGGGCACAAGGCGCGCGACATCTCCGTGGGCGAGGCGCAGCGCGTTGCGATCGCGCGCGCGGTAATCAACCGCCCGCAGCTCATCCTCGCCGACGAGCCCACCTCCGCCCTCGACGACGCCAACTGCGACAAGGCGCTGGCGCTGCTCACCGGCCAGGCCGCGGCGTGCGGCGCGACACTCGTCATCGCCACCCACGACGGGCGCATCCGCGAGCGTTTCGCGAGGAGGCTCGAGCTATGAGCATGGTGCGGCTCGCGTGGGCGTATCTCGCGGCGCGCCCGCTCGCGACCCTCCTCAACATCGCGATGCTCGCCATCGGCGTGGGCACGCTGGTCCTGCTGCTCCTCTTCACCACGCAAGCCGAGGAGCGCCTGGCGCGCGACGCCAGCCCCGTGGATCTCGTGGTCGGCGCCAAGGGAAGCCCGCTGCAGCTGATCCTCTCGTTGGTGCTGCAGGCCGACGTGCCCACCGGCAACATTCCGCTCGCCGAGGCGCGCAGGCTCGCCGCCAATCCGATGGTCGCCACGGCGACGCCGATCGCGCTCGGCGACACATTCCGCGGGCATCGCATCGTCGGCAGCGACGCGAGCTACCTCGCGCTCTACGGCGCCACCGTCGCGCAAGGCCGAGTCTTCGCCGCGCCCATGGAAGCGGTGATCGGAGCGGACGTCGCGCGCCGCTTCGGCGTGGGCACCGGCGCCGAGCTGGCCGGCTCCCACGGGCTGGGGACCACGGGCACGCCGCACGAAGGCCACGCCTATCGCGTGGTCGGGGTCCTCGCTCGCACCGGCACGGTGATAGACCGCCTCGTCGTCACGCCACTCGAGAGCGTTTGGGAAGTGCACGCCGAGCATCACGACGGGAAGCCCGCGGGCGAAGGCGATCGCGAGATCACCGCGCTCCTCGTCAAATACCGCACGCCGCTCGCCGCGGCCCTCATGCCCCGGCAGGTGAACGCCACCACCTCGATGCAGGCGGCCGCACCCGCCTACGAGATGGCGCGGCTCATGAACCTCGTCGGCGTCGGCGTGGACGTGCTGCGCCTCTTCGCGCTGGTGCTGATGGCGACCGCGGCGGTCTCGATCGTCGCGGCCCTGATGTCGGCGCTGCAGGAGCGCCGCTACGACCTCGCCTTGCTGCGGGTGCTTGGCGCGCGCCCCGCGGCGCTCTTCGCGCTCGTCGCCGCCGAGGGCATGACGCTCGTGGCAGCGGGAGTTATACTGGGGCTGGTCCTCGGGCATGCGGCTGCAGGGGTCCTGGGAAGCTGGATAGCGCGCTCGAACGCTTGGAGCATCAGCGGCTTCGCGTGGCAACCGGCGGAAGGCTGGATCGCGCTCGCGGTGCTCGCCGCCGGCGCCATCACCTGCCTCATCCCGGCCTTCCAGGCGTACCGCCGCGATCCGGCGATCCTCCTGAAGCGATGAGCCGCGACGCTCGAACTTAAAAAGCGATGGATAAAATGCTGCGCACATTGGCAACCGTTCTCGCGGCGATGGTACTCGGCGCGGTCGCGCTCGCTTCGCCCGCTTCCGCCGAAGCGCCCAAGGGCCTGCAGGTCCCGGGCGGCGGCACCGAGGCGCAGCCCGCGGGCACGGTGCCGTGGACGTTGCTGCAGGAAGCCAAGACCGTGCAGCGCCCCGACAAGAAGTTCGGCCCGCTTTTCACGCGCGAGATCCGCGGCCTCGACAAGAAGCAGGTGAAGATCTACGGCTTCATGATGCCGCTCGAGCAAACGCGCCTGCAGAAGCGCTTCCTGCTCGCGTCGTTCCCGCCGCATTGCCCGTTCTGCATGCCCGGCGGCCCGGAGTCGATGGTCGAGGTGATCGCCGACAACGCGATCGAGTTCACCTACGAGCCGATCGTGGTCGCCGGCCGCATGGCGGTGCTCGACGACGACGTCGTGTACTACCGCCTCACCAACGCCAACGCGGTGTCTCAGTAGGCCATCGTTGGCAACTTCCGCCATCGGCGCCACTCCCCCGAGCCCTATCCGCCCGGGGCGTCCGGCCGGGCGCCTCGGCTCCGAGGAATACAACTCCGGAGTGCTGCCCACCGCGCAGGAAGCGGCGATCCTCTACTCGGCCAACCACGTGGACGCGGCCGCGGCGCTCCTCAAGGGCGAGATCAAGGATCCCGTCGGGCGCAACAACAAGCAGGCCTGGCTCATGCTCTTCGACCTCTACCAGGTCGGGCAGGACCGCCAGGAGTTCGACTCGCTGTCGATGCTGTTCACGGTGAAGTTCGAGCAATCGCCGCCGGTGTGGGCGGACAACGGGGAATCGGCCAACGACCCGCGGCGCAACCAGAGCCGCGAGCGCAAGGATTTCTTCGCATTGAAGCCCGCGCCCACGGGCGAGCTCGGCGCCGAGATCGAGAAGTTCCTGGCGTTCTCCGAGGCGCAGGGCACGGTTCGCCTCGACGTGGCCAAGGTCACGGCAATCACCGCCGACGAGGCGCTGCTGCTCGCCAACGCGCTCAGCCGCCTTCGCAAGAAGAAGATGCCGATGTGGTTCAACAATTTCGAGGGCATCGAAAAGGTGCTGCGCGCCGCCTTCAATGAAAGCGACATGGCAGGGCAGCGGCCGTTCTGGCTGCTCCTCTTCGAGATCTACATCCTGCTCGGCAAGATGGACGAATTCGAGGAGCTGGGGCTGGAGTTCGCCGTAGCCTTCGAGATGTCGCCGCCCAACTGGGAGGTATACGTGAACAAGGTCGCCTCCGACGCCGCCAAGGCTGCGTTCGCGGCCAAGGCGCCTTCGCAATCGGCCATGTCCCCCGAAGTGGGTTACGAGCTGAAGGGCGTGATCTCGCCGGCCAGCGCCAACCAGATCGCGGAGCTGAACGCGGTGGCGGCGCTGCGCACCGAGGTCGTGGTCGACATGGGCAAGGTGCTGCGCGTCGAATTCGGCTACACGGCCGCATTCTTCGACGTGGTCAAGGCGATCCAGCTGGCCGGCAAGCGCGTGATCCTCGCGAACCTGAACGAGCTCAACGCGGCACTTCTCGAGGCGATGGGTGTCAACCGGTACGCGATCCTGGTGCGCCGCAAGTCCACCTGAAATCCCCCGGCGCATTTTTCGGATTTCGCCGCCCCGCCCCGCCTCACCCCTGATATAGCCCTCCTGATGAGCTCCGAACCCGCGCAATTCCACGGCACCACCATCCTCTCGGTGCGCCGCGGCGACCGCGTCGCCATGGGCGGCGACGGCCAGGTCACTCTCGGCAACATCGTCGTGAAGGCCACCGCGCGCAAGGTCCGCCGTATCTACCACGACCGCATCCTCGCCGGGTTCGCGGGCGCCACCGCCGACGCGTTCACGCTCTTCGAGCGCTTCGAGGCCAAGCTCGAGAAGCACCAGGGCAACCTGCTGCGCTCGGCCGTCGAGCTCGCCAAGGACTGGCGCACCGACCGGATGCTGCGCCGCCTGGAGGCGATGCTCGCGATCGCCGACAAGGAGACCTCCCTCATCATCACCGGCACCGGCGACGTGCTCGAGCCCGAGCATGGGCTGCTGGCCATAGGCAGCGGCGGGGGCTACGCGCAGGCCGCGGCGCTCGCGCTCCTGCAGAACTCCACGCTGGAGCCGGCGGAGGTTGTGAAGAAGTCGCTCGCCATCGCGGGGGAGCTGTGCATCTACACCAACCAGAACCACGTCATCGAGTCGCTCTGACCATGGCCGACGTCACGCCCCTGCCCGCCGCGCTCGCCGACGCGCCCTCGATGATGACGCCGCAGGAGATCGTGCACGAGCTCGACAAGTTCATCGTCGGGCAGGCCGATGCCAAGCGCGCGGTGGCCATCGCGCTGCGCAACCGCTGGCGCCGCTCGCACGTCGCGGAACCGCTGCGCACCGAGATCACGCCGAAGAACATCCTCATGATCGGGCCCACCGGCGTGGGCAAGACCGAGATCGCGCGGCGCCTGGCGCGGCTGGCGAACGCGCCCTTCATCAAGGTCGAGGCGACCAAGTTCACCGAGGTAGGCTATGTCGGGCGCGACGTGGACTCCATCGTGCGCGACCTGGTGGAGGTCGCGATCAAGGCGACGCGCGAGCACGAGATGCACAAGGTGCGCCCGCGCGCCGAGGACGCGGGCGAGGACCGCATCCTGGACGCCCTCCTTCCCGGCGTGCCCGCGGCCAACGATCACGAGGCCAACTCCACGCGCCAGCGCTTCCGCAAGATGCTGCGCGAAGGCAAGCTCGACGACAAGGAGATCGAGATCGACGTGGCGCAGGGCGCGGGCAGCATGGAGATCCTCGCCCCGCCCGGCATGGAGGAGCTCACCAGCCAGATCCAGGGGATGTTCGCCAACATGGGCGGCATGCGCAGGAAGCGGCGCACGCTGCGCATCCGCGAAGCGCTGCGCCTGGCCACCGACGAGGAAGCGCTGAAGCTGGTGAACGAGGAGGAGATCCGCTTCAAGGCGATCAATTCCGTGGAGCAGGACGGCATCGTCTTCATCGACGAGATCGACAAGATCGCGAGCCGCGGCGAGATGCAGGGCGCCGACGTCTCGCGCCAGGGCGTGCAGCGTGACCTCCTGCCCTTGATCGAAGGCACGGCCGTGACCACCAAGTACGGCATGATCCGCACCGACCACGTCCTCTTCATCGCGAGCGGCGCCTTCCACCTGGCCAAGCCCTCCGACCTCATTCCCGAGCTGCAGGGGCGCCTGCCGATCCGCGTCGAGCTGGCCAACCTCTCGGTGGAGGACTTCGAGCGCATCCTCACCGCCACCGACGCCTGCCTCACGCGCCAGTACCAGGCGCTGCTGGCCACCGAAGGGGTGGAGCTGGTGTACACCGCCGACGGCGTGCGGCGCCTGGCCGAGATCGCCTTCTCGGTAAACGAGCGCACCGAGAACATCGGCGCGCGCCGCCTCTACACGGTGATGGAGAAACTCCTCGAGGAGGTTTCCTTCGACGCCGGGCGCAAGCTCGGACGCGTGACGATCGACGCCGCCTATGTAGACGCCCGGCTGGGCGAGCTCGCCCGCAGCGAGGACCTCGCCCGCTACGTTTTGTAACGAACGAGGCTTGCGCCCGGACCTAGAATGGTCCCATGCGAAAAGCCCTCGTCGCCGCCGCGCTCGCTGCCGCCAGCTGCGCGCAGCAACCCATCCAACCCCCTGCCGTGGACGAAGCCGCCGCCTCCCTCGCCGCCGCCGAGAGTGCTTTCGCCGCGCACTCGGTCCGCGAGGACATGCGCGTCGCGTTCCTCGCCAACTTCGCCGACGACGGCGTGTTCGTGAAGAACGGCTGGACCAACAGCAACACCCACCTCGCCACGCAGGACGCCCCACCCATCGTGCTCGACTGGCGCCCGGCGCATACAGAAGTCGCGGCGTCGGGAGAGCTGGGGCTATCCACCGGGCCGTCGAAGATCACGAGCAAGGCGAAGCAGGAAACCCCACCCGCCTTCGGCCAATACGTATCGGTATGGCGGCGCGAAGCCGGCGGGCCGTGGAAAGTCGCGGTGGACCTGGGCATCGGGCACCCGCAGGCCGCGCTATGGGACCAGCCCCTGGCCACGGCAACCTCCGACGGCAGCGCGGCTTCGGCCGCGCGCGGCATCGAGTCCGCGGAGCTGGATTTCGTCTCCGACGCCCACGGCGAGGGCCCGCGCGCCGCGTATGCGAAGCATGGCTCCGAGCGCATGCGTTTCTATCGCATCGGAGTGCAGCCCGCGATCGGCAAGGCCGCGGCGCTCGCCTCGGCGGCAATGACCGACCAGAAGCTCGCATGGGTGGTCGATCGCACCGAGATCGCGCTCTCGCGCGATTTCGGCTACGCGCGCGGCAGCTACGCCGCGGTAGACGCCCCGTCCAAGCCGCTCGGTTACTTCCTGCGCGTCTGGCGCATGGAGCGCGGACAGTGGCGCATCGTCATGGACGTCACCAACCCCGCCTCCTGACTTGGGGCTATTGCCTCATTGAAGTGGGGGTGAAGCTCGAGCCGGCGCGATCGTTCCTGGATGAGGGAGAGATCTCGCCTACTACCCATGTCGCTCGAACGGATAGCGCCTTCTTCCTTGGGGCCGACTGTGGGACGCGCCTCCCGAGCTCCACCCACACTTCAATGAGGCTCGATACGCCCGGGCAGCAGTGATCGTGTTAGAGAGCGGTGGCCCTATCGATCGGGGCTGATCGCGGCGGGCACGCAGAGCTATCCATCGAACTCGGGATGAAGATCGACAGGGGGCGCCCCGCTGGTCGGGAAAGCGAAGAAACCAAGGAAATCCGAGCGACATGGGTAGTAGCGAGCTCCCTCCCCTTCGAAAGGCCGAGGTCCCCCTGCTCGAGCTTTATCCCGAGTTCGATGGATAGCGTGAGGCTCTCACGGCACACCCTCATAGAGCCGAGCGAGGCGCTCCATCGACTCGTAGATGTGGTCGCCGGTCTTGGCGATGTACTCGATCGCGCGCGCCGGTGCCTCGCGCCGCTCCAGCTGGCGCGCCGCGTCATCGAGGAAACGCATCTGGCTTTCAACCGACTGCAGCTCGGCGGCCACCGCCTCGGTCCCCCCCGGGGAGTTACGCAGCGTGTCGAGCGCGCGCCGCAGGTTCTCGCTTGCTTCGCGCAGCTCCTGCGTGAGCGCCTCGTCGCGAATCTCCCAGCGCATCCACAGGTGCGCCTTGGCGATGCGCTGCGCGAGCATCGCGGCGTTCGCGGCGCGCACCGCCGAGGGGTTGGTGGCGCCACGCGCGCCTTCCTGCACCAGCTTCGCGCCCTTGGTGGCGATCCACGAGACTTCCTCGGCGCGAAGGCGCAGCTTCCTCGCGTTGTCTCGCGTGGGCGCGCGCATCGCCCAATCGCGGTAGTCCTGCCAGAGGAGCGCGAGGAGCGCGTAGTTGTCGCGCAGCTCCGCGCTGGACGCGCCCGCGGCGACTTCCTTCAGCGTGGCGTCGAAGTCGCGTGCCGACTCCGCGAGCGCGCGCCGGCTCCTCTCGGCGAGGACGCCCTGCCCCACTTGCGCGTGAAGCTTGGCGATGCGCTCGGTGAGCGTGGCGAGGTGAATCGCGGAAATGGCGCGCGCCTCGCCCGCGGCGTGTCCCACCGATGCGCACCACACGAAAACCAGGAAGAGCCGCGGGAGAAGCCTGGCGCGCCTCACGCGTCCGCGGCCGGCATCGCGAATCCGCACACGACACCGTCGCGTACGAAGCGCGCCAGCGACGCGGCGAGGACGCGCTGCGCGTCGCCGGGCGCGAGCGCCGCGCTCGCGGCATCGAGGCTCGCGCCGGCGGCGAAGCCGGCCAACAGCGTCCATTCCGCGGCGTCCACGCGCTCCACTCGCACGACAAGCTTCTCGCGCCGCACGACGACGTGGTCGGGCCCCTCGAGCCTGGCGGGCGTTCCATCACGCGGCGGCTGGTTCGCTTCCCAGATCGCGGCGATCGGATGCGACGAGCGCGTGAGGCGCGTAGCCGGGCTGAGGCGAAAGCGCACCTCGCCAAGCTCCCCAACGCCGATCCGGCGCAGGGCCGCGAGGTCGAAGGCGGGCGCGCCGGCCGCGTGGTGGCTTTCATGGCAGGCCCACTCGAGGCGCGCCACGTCCGGGAGGTAGGCGAGCTTGCGCGCCGGCTCGTAGGCCTCGAGGAACGCGCCGAATGAGCCGCCGTAGTCGTGCAGGTCCGCGCTCCTCGAAGGGTTGGAGCATGTGTAACGAATCGCCGCCTCGTCGAAGAACGCGTGGCCCACAAGCCGGCGCACCACGGGATAGGCCGCCGCGAGCGCACCGCCCAGGCTGGCGCGCACGTTGCGCCGGTAGACCTCGATTCCCTGCGAGGGCGCCGTGCCACGCGCGTCGAGAATGCGTTCGAGGAATTCCTCCTGTGCGCGTGCGAGGCTCGTCATCACGCCAACTGCGCGCTCGCCGGCACCACCGGCGCGAGATGGGAGCGCGCCATGCGCACCTCATCGAGCAGGACCCCGAGCGCGGGGATGTCGGTGTCCCATTCGACGAGCGTCGGCCGCGGTCCGAAGCGCGCCAACGCCGCGCCGTAAAGCGCCCACACATCGGCGCTCACGCGCGCGCCGTGGGTATCGATGAGGAGTTCGCCGGCGCGTTCGAATCCCGCGAGGTGGATCTCGCCCACCATGCCGGGGTCGATCGCGCCGATGTAGCGGTGCGCGTCGAAGCCATGGTTCACCGAGTTCACCCAGACGTTGTTCACGTCGAGGAGCAGCCCGCACCCCGAGCGGCGCGCGGCCTCGGCGACGAACTCCCACTCGGGGATGGTCGAATGCGCGAACTGCACGTATGACGACACGTTCTCCACCAGGATCCTGCGCGCAAGGCGCTCCTGCACCTGCTCGATGCGCCCGACCACGTGATCGAGCGCCTCTTCGGTATAAGGCAGGGGCAACAGGTCGTTGGCGTGGCGCCCCGCGAACGACGACCAGCACAGGTGCTCGGAGACCAGCGCGGGCTCGAAGCGGCGTACCAGCGACTCGAGGCTGGCGAGGTGGCGCTCGTCGAGCGGATCGGCAGAGCCGAGCGACATGCCCACGCCGTGCAGGCTCAGCGCGTACGCGGCGCGGAAGCGCTCCAGCCAGTCGAGCGGCGCGCCGCCGGCGCAGAAGAAATTCTCGCTGTGCACCTCGAGGAAACCCAGCGCGGGGCGCCGCTCGAGGATCTCGGCATAGTGCGGCGCACGCAGCCCGATGCCGGCGCTGCCGGGGGGGAGCCCGGGAGGGCCCACCGCGCTAGTACGCCCGGTTCTTGGGCGCCTTCGCGGAGTCCGGTCCGCCCGCCGCCGTGGACTTGCCGCCCATCTGCTCGCACGTGCCCTTGGCGACGTACTTCCATTCGTCGGGCGCGTTGTCCTTGGCGGCCTTGCCCGCGCACGAATGGCGCGCGGTGCCGCAATCGTTCTGGCCGGCCTTGGCGACGCCGTAGCACTTCTCCTTCCCGCCGGCCTTGGCGTCCTGGGCGTCGGCCGCCGTCACCGTGCCCAGCGCGAGCACGCTGGCGATGGCCGACTGCATGAGCTTGTTGCGAGTGGACATGGGTCCTCCTACCTTTCGTGAATTCTATCCTTTTCCGGAGCGCAACTTCTCTCTGGCGCGATGCGGGAAACGCATTTCCGGAGGAAATCGTACCATTGCAATCACCGGCTTATGCCCTAGAATGTGCGCTTTCCTCCCGTGCCTCGGGCCTCTCGCCTCGAGCCTAAAATGGCCGTCAAGCTGACCTCCGCGCAGAAGGCAGAAGTCCTCATCGAGGCGCTGCCCTACATCCAGAAGTTCTACGACCGCACCATCGTCATCAAGTACGGCGGCAACGCGATGACCGACGTCGCGCTGCAGGAGGATTTCGCCGAGGACGTGGTGCTGCTCAAGCTGATCGGCATGAACCCGGTGGTCGTGCACGGCGCGGGGCCCCAGATCGGCGCGCTCCTGCAGAAGCTCGGCAAGCAGAGCGAGTTCATCCAGGGCATGCGCGTCACCGACGAGGAGACGCTCGACGTGGTCGAGATGGTCCTGGGCGGGCTCATCAACCAGGACATCGTCACGCTCATCAACAAGGCGGGCGGCAAGGCGGTCGGCCTCACCGGCAAGGACGGCCACTTCATCCATGCCCGCAAGCTGAAGATCCCGAGCAAGGAAGACAAGAAGAAGAAGATCGACGTCGGCCTGGTGGGCGAGATCGTGCGCATCGACCCGGAGATCATCCAGCTCCTCGACTCGCGCGACTTCATCCCGGTGATAGCACCCATCGGCAGCGACGAGAACGGCACCGCCTACAACATCAACGCCGACATCGCCGCGGGCAAGCTCGCCATCACCCTGCAAGCCGAAAAGCTCGTGCTCCTCACCAACACCACGGGTGTCCTCGACAAGGACGGCAAGGTCATCACCGGCCTCACCGCGCAGACGGTGAAGGAGATGATCGACGACGGCACGATTTCCGGCGGCATGCTGCCGAAGGTCGAATGCGCGCTGGACGCGGTGAGAAACGGCGTGAAGAGCGCGCACATCATCGACGGGCGCGTCTCGCACGCTCTGCTGCTCGAGGTGCTGACCAGCTCCGGCGTGGGCACGCTCATCCGCGGCGCCTCGGCCAACCGCGCCGCCGCGACCAACCACCGCTAGCTAGCTTCGCGAAAGCCGCGCGGCGAGAGCCACGTGGTCCGACAGGCGCGACCACTGCGCGCCGGTGTGGCGCTTCACGCTGTCGACGTTCAGGTCGCGCACGTAGATGCGGTCGAGGGTGAAGAGCGGCATCTGCGCCGGGTAGCTCCTGGCCGGCCGGCCTTCCTTCTTCTCGAAGACCTCGACCAGGCCGAGCTCGTCCTCGAGGTAATTGCTCGCCTTGCGGTGCCAGTCGTTGAAATCGCCGGCGACGATGAGTGGGCCCTTCTTCGGCACCGAGGCGCGGATCCTCTCGCAGAGCCACTCCAGCTGGAAGCGCCGGCTCCTCGCCCAGAGGCCCAGGTGCACGTTGATGCAATGCACCGGCTCCTTCCAGCCGTCGATCTGCACCTCGCAGTGCAATAGCCCCCGGCTTTCCATCGGGTGGTGCGAGACGTCGATGTTCTCCCACGCCGGGATCGGGTGGCGGCTCACCACCGCGTTGCCGTGGTGGCCATCCTGGTACACCGCGTTCATGCCGTAGACGTTGTGGCAGCCCTCGTGGGTGAGGAACTCGTGCTGCCCGATCTCGGGCCAGGTCACGTGCCGACGCGAATTGGCCTCGTGCTTGCCCTGCACTTCCTGCAGGAACGCCACGTCCGCGTCGAGCGATTTGAGGCGGTCGCGGATCTCGTGCAGCACCAGGCGCTTGTTGAACTGGCTCAAGCCCTTGTGGATGTTGTAGGTGACTACGTTGAAGGCCTTGGACCGGGACATTTCAGCGGCGCTTTCTGTGGGGAAGCATGAGGATCGCCTTTCGGTTGCTCCAGGAAAAAACGCGTTCGGCCGCCTCGTTCCAGGGGAGCCACTGGGCCGCCAGGTGCTCCCGCGGCGCGACCTGGACCGGCATGGGGCCCGCAACCTCGAGGCCGAACACATGCTCCGTATTGTGGGTGACGCCGGGCGCGTACCGGTGGCGCCACACAGGATAGATTTCGAAGACGTTCTGCAAGTTCCATTCCTCGAGCGCGAAGCTTGCGGCATCCAGGCCGGTTTCTTCCCCCACCTCGCGGATCGCCGTGTCGCGCAGGGCCTCGCCCTCATGCTGGCTGCCGGTGACCGACTGCCAGAAGCCGGGGCGGTCGGCGCGCTCCAGCAGCAGCACCTGGAGGTCGCGCGTGTGGATGACCACGAGGGTCGAGACCGGGATCTTGTGGGTCACGCCACGCGCATGCGCGACACCAGCGCGTCCTCGCCGCTGAAGTACGCGTGTGGCATGTCGCGCGTGAGGTGGCGCGCCACCGGGATGCCGGCGCTGTCCACGGCGATCATGCCGACGTCGGCGCCGTAATCGCGCGCGAGATCGTCGAGGACATCGCGCACGGCGTTGGCGAGCGTGGATCCATGGGCGACCTTCTCGGAGATCGCGCGCGCCGCGAGCGAGCGCATCACGAATTCGCCGGTGCCCGTGGCCGAGGCGGCGACGTGGTGCGACGCATAGTTGCCCGCGCCGACCAGCGGCGAATCGCCCACGCGACCGACGAGCTTCATGGTGACCCCGCCCGTCGAGGTGGCGGCGGCGAGGATGCCGTTCACGTCCACGGCGACCGCGCCCACCGTGCCGCCGGCGTATTCGGGATGGTCCTGGAGGAAGCGGCGCATCCTGAAGCTTCCCTTGCCGAGCACTTGGTCGAGGCGCTTCTTCTTGTCCTGCCAGTCCGCTTTGCGCGCAGGCGTGACCGGATCGTGGTCGGGAAATCCCATCACGCGCGCGAAGCGCTGCGCGCCCTCGCCGGCGAGCATCACGTGGTCGGTCTCCTCCATCACCTTGCGCGCGACGAGGATCGGGTTCCTCACGCGCTGCAGCGCGGCCACTGCTCCAACGCACGATTCCCGGCTCACCATCACCGCGGCGTCGAGCTCGCAGAAGCCGTCGAAGTTGAGCACCGCGCCGGTGCCGGCGTTGAAGATCGGGTTGTCCTCGAGCGCGACCACGGTCGTGCAGACCGCGTCGAGCGCGGAGCCGCCCGCGCGCAGCACGGCACGCCCCATTTCAGCCGCCGCCTCGATGCCCTCGATGGCGTCCGCGTCGGAGCCCGGGCGCCAGCTGCCTGCGCCGCCATGGGCGATCAGCGCGACGGGCATCTACGCGTTGCGAAGCTTGAGGTGCAGTTCACGCAACTGCTTCTCGGTGACGGGAGCCGGAGTTTCGATCATCAGGTCCTGGCCTCGTTGCGTCTTCGGGAAGGCGATCACGTCGCGGATCTGGTCCACGCCCGCCATCATCGCCACCATGCGGTCGAAGCCGAACGCGACGCCGCCGTGGGGCGGGGCTCCGTAGGCGAGCGCGTCGAGGAGGAAGCCGAATTTGGCGCGCTGCTCTTCCGCGCCGATGCCCAGGACCTGGAACTGCCTGGCCTGGACCTCGGCGCGATGGATCCGCACCGAGCCGCCGCCGATTTCCCAGCCGTTCAACGCGATGTCGTAGGCCTTGGCGAGGACCTTGCCAGGATCGGTGTCCATGAACTGCACGTGCTCGTCCTTGGGCGCGGTGAACGGATGATGCGCCGCACCCCAGCGCTTGCCGTCCTCGTCGTACTCGTACGCCGGGAAGTCGACCACCCAGAGCGGGCGCCAGCCGGCCTCGGCATGTCCCTTCTCGTGGCCGATCTTCTGGCGCAGCGCCCCGAGGGCGTCGTTCACCACCTTGCGGCGGTCGGCGCCGAAGAAAAGAAGATCACCAGCCCTGGCCCCGGTGCGCTCGATGATCCGGCCGAGGATCTCGGGCGAGAGAAACTTCACGATCGGCGACTGCAGCCCTTCCTCGTTCAGCTTCGCCGGATCGTTGACGCGGATGTACGCGAGGCCCTTGGCGCCGTAGATGGCGACGAACGGCGCGAGGTCGTCGAGCTCTTTCCTGGTGAACTGCTCGTTGCCGCCGGGAACGCGCAGCGCGGCGACGCGCCCGTCCTTCAGCTCCGCGGCCGACTTGAACACCTTGAAGCCCGCGTCGCGCACGATATCGGTGAGCTCGGTGAGTTCCAGCTTCACGCGCAGGTCGGGCTTGTCGCTTCCGTACTTCGAGGTGGCCTCGGCGTAGGTGAGGCGCGGAAAGGGCGCCAGGTCCACGGCGAGCACCTGTTTGAACACGTGGCGCACCAGGCCTTCCATCAGGTCCTGGATCTCGCGCTCGGTGAGGAACGAAGTCTCGATGTCGACCTGGGTGAACTCGGGCTGGCGGTCGGCGCGCAGGTCCTCGTCGCGGAAGCACTTGACGATCTGGTAGTAGCGGTCGAACCCCGAGACCATGAGCAGCTGCTTGAAGAGCTGCGGCGACTGCGGCAGAGCGTAGAACTGGCCCTCGTGCAGGCGCGAGGGCACGAGGAACTCACGCGCGCCCTCGGGCGTGGACTTGTAGAGGACCGGGGTCTCGATGTCGATGAAGCCGTTGTCATCGAGGTACCCGCGCACCGCGCGCGACGTGGCGTGGCGCAGCTTGAGCGCCTTCTGCATCGGCTCGCGGCGCAGGTCCAGGTAGCGGTACTTCAGGCGCACCTCCTCGCTCACGTGCTCCTCGTCGATCATGAAGGGCGGGGTCAGCGCGGGATTCAGGATCTCGAGCTCGTGGGCCAGCACTTCGATCTCGCCGCTCTTCAGGTTGGGATTGACGGTGCCCTCGGGACGCCGGCGCACCTTGCCCTCGACGCGAAGCACGAACTCGTTGCGCACGCTGTCGGCGACCTTGAAGGTCTGCGCGCGGTCCGGGTCGCAGACTATTTGCACCAGGCCTTCGCGGTCGCGCAGGTCGATGAAGATCACCCCGCCGTGGTCGCGGCGCCGGTGCGCCCAGCCGAAGAGGGTGACGGCCTGGCCAAGGAAACGGGTGTCGGTGTTGCCGCAGTATTCGGTGCGCATTTTTTGGTTCGTCACCCGCGAAGGCGGGGATCAGTTGATCGGGTCCCCGTCGTCACGGGGACGGCGTCGCTATCGTTGTCTGGATCTTCTTCTCACGCGACGCCGGCTCCGCGACGCCCATGGAGATGATGTACTTCAGCGCCGCGTCGACGCTCATCTCGAGCTCGATGGTCTCGCTGCGCGGCACGATGAGGAAGAAGCCCGCCGTAATGTTCGGGGTGGTGGGCACGAACACCGAGATCTGCTCGGTGCCGAGCTTGGACGCGACTTCGTGCTGCGGCGTCCCGGTGACCAGAGCGACGGTCCACGCGCCCTGGTGCGGATAGCGCACCAGCACCGCGCGCCGGAATGCCTTGCCTTCCGGCGAGAAGAGCGTGTCGCTGATCTGCTTCACGCCGCCGTAGATCGAGCGCACGATCGGGATGCGCGACAGCGCCGAGTCGCCGAGCTTGAGCACCTTGCGCCCGAAGAAGTTGGCGGCCAGCGCCCCGGTGGCGAGCACGATCGCCACCGTGAGGATGATGCCCAGGCCCGGCATGTGGAAGCCGAAGAGCTTGTCGCTGTGGTAGTTCTCGGGCACCAGCAGCAGCGACTGGTCCATCATGTCGACCAGCAGCTTCAGCACCCAGAGCGTGATGCCGAGCGGAATCCAGACCAGCAGGCCCGCGACGAAGTAGCGTCGCAACGTCACCATCATTTCGAAGGGGGGACGGCGGGCGCGGTGGAAGGCGGGGTGCTCGAGCTGTCGCTGGCGGGCTTGGTGTCGCTCGCGGGTTTCGATTCGCCCGCAGGTTGCGCGTCGCCCGAAGGCGTGGAAGGCGCGCTCGTCGCGCTCGCCGTGCTCGGGGTCGCGGGCTTCGAGCCGCTATTCTTGAAGTCGGTGGCGTACCAGCCGCTGCCCTTCAGCTGGAAGCCCGCGGCGGTGACCATCTTCTCGAATGCGGGCTTACCGCACTTCGTGCACACCGTCATCGGCGCATCGCTCACCTTCAGCAGGAATTCCTGCTGGTGTCCGCAGGCGGCGCAGCGATATTCGTAGATGGGCATGCAGGGCTCTCCAAAATCAGCAAAATCATATTTTAACACAAGCACTTGGGAGAATTGTGCAGTGCGCCATCAGGCGCTCCCCGGGCGCTCCAGGAAACGCCGGCGGCGGTCCGCGAACCAGCCCCCGGCGGCGAGCGCCGAGGCCATGCTCCAGAACACCGGCGCCATCCCCACCGCCGCGCCCACGCCGCCGAACATGAGCGGCAGGAAAGTGTGGCTCGCGTTCAGCACCACCGTGCGCACTCCGACCGCCTCGCCCGCGCGTCCCGAGGGCGCGGTGGCGTAGATGAGCGACATGATCGAGGGCTGCGTCGCGCCCAGGCCGAGCCCGAGCAGGAATGCGATCGCGGCCAGGAGATGCACCTCGCGCACCAGCGGGAAGAGGCCATAGGCGACGCAGGCGATGCCGAAGGTCACGCTGATCATGTGCCACTCGCGCATGCGCCGCGACAGCCACGGCAGCGCGAGGCGCACGGTGAACGTCGCCGCCGCGAAAGCACCGAGGATGAGGCCGATGGTCGAAGCGCTGAGGCCGATCGAGGTCCCGTAGATCGGCATCACGAAGACGAAGAGGTCCCATGCGCTTGCGAGAAGCCCGGAGACGAGGAAAACGCGGCGCAGGTCGGGATTGCGCAGCAAGTCCCACGCGCTGCGGTCCTCGCCGTGGCGCTCCTTCGCCGGCGTGTGCGCGAGGCCGTGGCGCCGCGCGACGAGGATGAGCAGCGATGCCGTGCCGATGCCGGCAAGCAGGCAGAACGTCGCGCGGTAGCCCACGGTGTCGATCGCGAACCCGGCGAGAGTCGGCCCGATGAAATTCGAGATCGAGAAGCCCACCGCGAGCCAGCCGAAGTTGTCCTTGCGCGCCTCCTCGCTGCTCATCTCGCCCACCGCGTGCTGCACGGCGATGTGGAAGAGGGCGAAGCTCAGGCCCGCGCCCGCCGCGGCGAAGTAGAGCGCCTCGATGGCGGGGAATATTCCCGGCAGGGCCACCGACGACGCGAGCAACGCGGCCGCGGCGATCACCGGCATGCGCACACCGATTCGGTCCACCATGCGGCCCGCCGGCACGCCCAACAGCATCGGCAGCGCGGCGAAGAGCGACATCATCACGCCGACCGCGAGCGGCGAGGCACCCAGCGAGAGGGCGTTGAGCGAGATCGTGAGCCTGCTGCCGTTGAACGCCGCGTGGGCGAGGACGGTGGTGAAGACGATCAGCGCAAGCGGCATCGAGCTCGGAAAAAGAATGGCCGCACGAGCGGCGGCCTGAGAATTCATTTTAGCGCACTGCGTGCGATCGTCCGCGTGTCGCAGAAGGGTTCGAGGGAGCGCACACCCGGGAACGACCGGCCACTTCGCTCGCGCTGCGTGGTGCCCGCGCTCATCGAATCACGACGGCGCCTGCGCAACTCGGGCTCAGCCCCTACTTCCCTCGCATGCGCTCGGGGAGCCCTCAGACAGTGCTCGGCGACAACCCCGTCATGATTCGACGCGCTTGGCCCGTTCCAGGGTGTGCGCTCCCTCGAACCCTTCTGCGACACGCGAACTCGATGGTCGCGCGTGCGACAAACGAACTCAACGGCGCGTGCGCGCGTTTGGTGTCGCGCAGCAAATGGAACCTCGACCAGTGAGGCTGTGGAAGTCTCGTCGACCGTGGATCGTGCCGAGCGGACTTGGAAACGGACGGGGTTTCGGCTCGAAAAAAGCGCGCGAGCCCTTATCTCACCCCTTCCGCTCGGATCGCTAACGAGCAAGCCCTTTTTTTCGAGCCGCCGTCCGTTTCCAGGTAGCGAGGGTCCCGCGCCCTGAAGGCGCGGCGCGATCCCCGTGTCGACGAGACTTCCACAGCCTCACCGGTCGGAGCCTAGGGTCTGCGCGACTCCAGCGCAGCGATCCGCTGCTCGATGGGGGGATGGCTCGCGAACAAGCCGAGGAACTTGGTGTGCCCCTCCGCGATACCCGCCGCCTGGAACGACTGCGGAAGATCGCCCGCCTCGATGCCGCCCAAGCGCCGCAGCGCGGACACCATGGGACGCGGGGAGCCGAGGAGCCCCGCCGAGCCGGCGTCGGCGCGGAACTCGCGCTGGCGCGAGAACCACGCGACGATGATCGAGGCAAGGATGCCGAACAGGATCTCGCACACGAACACCGTGAGGTAGTACCCCATGCCGATGCCGCGGTCGCTCCTGAACACCGCCTTGTCGACCGCATAGCCCACTACCCGCGCGAGGAACACGACGAAGGTGTTCACCACGCCCTGGATCAGCGTGAGCGTCACCATGTCGCCATTGGCGATGTGCGCCATCTCGTGGCCGAGCACTGCCTCGACCTCGTCGCGCGTCATCGACTCGAGGAGCCCCGTGGAAACCGCGATCAGCGACGAATCGCGAAACGCACCCGTGGCGAACGCGTTGGGTGCGCCCTCGAACACGGCGACTTCCGGCATGCCCACGCCCGCCTTGTCGGCGAGGCGCTTCACCGTGCCCACCAGCCACTGCTCGTCGGGCGTGGAGGGCGGGTCGATCACGTGCGCGCCGACCGACCACTTGGCCATCGGCTTGGAGATGAGCAGCGAGAAGAACGAGCCCACGAACCCCACCACCGCGGAGAACACGAGCAGCATGCCCATGTTCAGGCCGTTGGCGGTGAGGAAGCGGTTCACGCCCAGCAGCGAGAGCGTGACCGACAGCACCAGCATGACGGCGAGGTTGGTGACGAGGAAGAGCACGATGCGTTTCATGGCGTGTTCCTAGAAGGGGATGTCGTCTTCGAAATCGTCGAACTTCCCCCCCGCGGCCTTGGCGGCGGCGGGCTTGGCGGCTCCCGCGCCCCTCGAGGCGCCTGCGCCTTCACGGTCGGAAGGCGCTTCGCGCTCCGCTCCCCCGGCGCCCATGCCCTGGCGCGAGCCGAGCATCTGCATGCGGTCGGCGACGATCTCGGTGGTGTACTTGTCGACGCCCTCCTTGTCCTGCCACTTGCGCGTCTGCAGGCGTCCCTCGACGTAGACCTGGCTGCCTTTTTTCAGGTACTCGCCGGCGATCTCGGCGAGCTTGCCGAAAAATGCGACGCGGTGCCATTCCGTCTTTTCCTGCTTCTCGCCCTGCTTGTCCTTCCACACGTCGGTGGTCGCCACCGAGATGTTGGTGATCGCGCCGCCGTCGGGCATGTAGCGCGTCTCGGGGTCGCGCCCGAGGTTGCCGATGAGGATGACCTTGTTGACCGATGCCATGAATGCTTCCCTTTCCTAAGTGCGCGAAGCCGGCGTCGCCGCCGGCACGAAATCGCCCATGTTCCACGCAACGCCGAGCCACGCCGCCGTGACCACGAGGCAGGTTACGAGCACGGCCATGAAGCTTGCGTGCTGCGCGATCGCCCCGCCCGCGGCGGCGCCGAAAAACGTCCCGAGGAACTGTACGCTTGAATAGGCTCCCGTGGCGGCGCCGGTGGCCTCGCGCGGTGCGGCGCGGGAGACGAGAGCCGGAAGCTTGGCCTCAAGAACGTTGAAGCCCGCGAAAAAGATGACGAGCGCGACGACGATGCCGGCAACACTGGAAAGCTGGAGGGCAAGGGCCGCGATCGCCACTGCCACCGTGGCCACCGACACCAGGAACACCGGGCGCTCGTGCGCCGCGGCGGGGCCGATCAACGCGGGCAGCATGAGCACGAATCCCGCGCCCACCGCGCCCAGGTAGACCAGCCAGTGCTCGCCGGCCGGAAGGCCCGCCTGGACCAGCGCCACGGGGATCACCACGAAGAGAGCCATCAGCACCGCGTGCAGCGCGAAGATACCGAAGTTGAGGCGCGCCAGCTCCGGGTCGCGCAATGCTTTCCACAATACCGCGGCGGACACCACGCGCTTCTCCACCGGGGCGTCCGGCACCACCCAGCGCACTACCGCCATGGCCGCCAGCACCAATACGCCGGTGAGCGCGAAAATGCCATTGAGGCCGATGGACTTCTCGAGGAACGGGGCGGCCACGAAGGAGACCGCGAACACCGCGCCGATGGTCGAGCCGATGATCGCCATCGCCTTGGTGCGCTGGCTGTCGCGGGTGAGGTCGGCGGTCATCGCCAGGGTCACCGCGGAGATGGCGCCCGCGCCCTGCACGACGCGCCCGGCGATCATCATCCAGGGGCTCTCTGCCAGGGCGCAGACGAAGCTTCCCGCGGCGAAAATCGCCAGGCCGATGTAGAGCATGGGCTTCCTGCCGTGGCGATCCGAAAGCCACCCGAAGGGGATCTGCAAAAGGCCCTGGGTGAGGCCGTAGGCGCCCATGGCGACGCCGGCCAGTTGCAGGCTCCAGCCGGGCCGGCCCTGGGTCCACAGGGCGAACACCGGCAGGATGATGAACATGCCGAACAGGCGCAGCCCGAAAATCGAGGCGAGGGCGAGGCTGGCTCGCAGCTCGCGGGGACTCATGCGTGCCGTCGATTTCACCGAAATGGGGGGGTGGAGCAGGGGAGGAAGGCTCATGTATATTAGCAGATTGCCCTATGGAAACGATCCGGATACGCGGCGCGCGCACGCATAACCTCAGGAATGTCAGCCTCGACATTCCGCGCAACAAGCTCGTGGTCATCACGGGCCTGTCCGGATCGGGAAAATCCTCGCTAGCCTTCGACACCCTCTACGCCGAGGGCCAGCGCCGCTACGTCGAATCCCTCTCGGCGTACGCGCGGCAATTCCTCCAGCTCATGGAGAAGCCCGACGTCGACCTGATCGAGGGGCTGTCGCCGGCCATCGCCATCGAGCAGAAGGCGACCTCGCACAATCCGCGTTCGACGGTCGGCACCGTCACCGAGATCCACGACTACATGCGGCTCCTCTTCGCGCGCGTGGGCGAGCCCTATTGCCCCGAGCACAAGGTGGCGCTCAGCTCGCAGAGCGTGGCGCAGATGGTCGACCACGTGCTGGCGCTCGGGGAAGGCGTGCGCGTCATGGTCCTGGCTCCGCTGGTGGTCGGGCGCAAGGGCGAGCAGGAGGCCCTCATCGAGGAGCTGCGCGCGCAGGGTTTCGTGAGGCTCCGCATCGACGGGGAGGTCCACGAGATCGACCAGTTGCCCAAGCTCGACAAGAACAAGAAGCACACCATCGAGATCGTCGTCGACCGCCTGAAGATCGTCTCCGACGGCGGCAAGGCGGGCGGCATCACCCAGCGCCTGGCCGAATCCTTCGAGACGGCGTTGCGCCACGCGGACTCCCGCGCCATCGCAGTGGAGATGGACAGCGGCAAGGAGCACCTCTTCTCGGCGAAGTTCGCCTGCCCGATCTGCAGCTACTCGATCCCGGAGCTCGAGCCGCGCCTCTTCTCCTTCAACAACCCGATGGGCGCCTGCCCGCGCTGCGACGGCCTCGGGCAGATCACGTTCTTCGATCCCAAGCGCGTGGTGGCCTTCCCGCACCTGTCGCTCGCCGGGGGCGCCATCCGCGGCTGGGACCGCAGGAACCAGTTCTATTTCTCGATGCTGCAATCGCTCGCGCAGCACTACGGCTTCGACGTCGAGGCGCCCTTCGAGTCGGTGCCGGCGAACGCGCAGGAGATCGTGCTGAACGGCTCGGGCGAGGAGAAGATCGCGTTTCGCTACCCCGGGGAGAAGGGGCGCAGCGCCGTGAAGGAGCACGCCTTCGAAGGGATCCTGCCCAACCTCGAGCGGCGCCACCGCGAGACCGACTCGGTCGCGGTGAAGGAAGAGCTCTCCAAGTACCTCAACACGCGCGACTGCCCCGAGTGCCACGGCACGCGCCTGCGGCGCGAGGCGCGCAACGTCTTCGTCGCGGGACGCTCGATCCACGAGCTGTCGTCGCTGCCGCTGAAGGAGGCGCAGCCCTTCTTCGAGAAGCTCGAGCTTCCCGGCACCAGGAAGCAGATCGCAGAGAGGATCGTGCGCGAGATCGCCAACCGCGTGCAGTTCCTGAACGACGTCGGCCTCGATTATCTTTCGCTCACGCGCTCGGCCGATACGCTCTCGGGCGGCGAGGCGCAGAGGATCCGGCTGGCGAGCCAGATCGGCTCCGGGCTCACCGGCGTGATGTACGTGCTCGACGAGCCTTCCATCGGCCTGCACCAGCGCGACAACGCGCGCCTCATCGAGACGCTCAAGCGCCTGCGCGACCTGGGCAATTCGGTGATCGTGGTCGAGCACGACGAGGAAGCCATCGAGGCCGCCGACCACGTGATCGACATGGGCCCCGGCGCGGGCGTGCATGGCGGCGAGGTCGTGGCACAGGGCACGCCCGACGACGTGATGAACAACCCGGCTTCGCTCACCGGCCAGTACCTCTCGGGGCGCAAGGCCATCCCCACGCCCACGCGCCGGCGCCGCGCGGACCCCGGGAAGCACCTGCGCATCGCCGGGGCGCGCGGCAACAACTTGCAGAACGTGACGGTCGACATTCCCGTGGGCCTCTTCGTAGCCATCACGGGGCTGTCCGGCTCGGGCAAGTCCACCCTCATCAACGACACGCTCTACAACGCCGTCGCGCACCACCTTTACGGCTCCGCGGCGGAGCCCGCCGAGCACGACGCGATCGAAGGGCTCGACTACTTCGACAAGGTGATCAACGTCGACCAGAGCCCCATCGGACGCACGCCGCGCTCCAATCCCGCGACGTATACCGGGCTCTTCACTCCGATACGGGATCTCTTCTCGAGCGTGCCGGAGTCGCGCGCGCGCGGCTATGGCCCGGGGCGCTTCTCCTTCAACGTGAAGGGCGGGCGCTGCGAGGCGTGCCAGGGCGACGGCATGATCAAGGTGGAGATGCATTTCCTCCCCGACATCTACGTGCCCTGCGACGTGTGCCACGGCAAGCGCTACAACCGCGAAACGCTCGAAGTCCACTACAAGGGCAGGACCATCGACCAGGTGCTCGACATGACGGTGGAGTCGGCGCACGAGTTCTTCGCCTCGGTGCCGGCGATCGCGCGCAAGCTCGCCACCCTCCTCGAGGTGGGACTGGGCTACATCAAGCTCGGGCAGAGCGCGACCACGCTCTCCGGAGGCGAGGCGCAGCGCGTGAAGCTCTCGCTCGAGCTTTCCAAGCGCGATACCGGCCGCACCCTCTTCATCCTCGACGAGCCGACCACGGGGCTGCACTTCCACGACATCGATCTGCTCCTCACGGTGTTGCACCGCCTGCGCGACCACGGCAACACGGTGGTGGTGATCGAGCACAACCTCGACGTCATCAAGACAGCGGACTGGGTGATCGACCTCGGACCCGAGGGCGGCGACGGCGGCGGTCGCGTGGTGGCGCACGGCACGCCCGAGGACGTGTGCCACGTCCCGGAGAGCTTCACGGGCCGCTTCCTCAAGGCGATCCTCGAGCCCCCGCCGCGACGCAGGATGGCGGCGGGCTAGAGCGGGCCGATCGTCGAGGGCTTACCCCGCGGCGCCCGCCCCGGCCACCTCGCGTTGATCCTCTTCGACTGCGCGATCTTCTCTTTCTACAAGGCGCGCCCGTGTGCGCGGGATGCTTGAAGACCTGGGGCCGCTGATGCCGGAACAGCGGGGGCGCACTCTGTCGTCTCGACGGGGCATCGAGGCAGCACGATTGTAGCTACTATCCGTCCATGAATCCCCGCGATCTCCTCCTTGGAAGCTTCCACGCCGCGCTTGGCGCGGCGGATCCCCTCGAAATCGTCCCCCCGCACCTTCCCGCGCCTCCACGCGGGCGCACCGTCGTGGTGGGCGCGGGCAAGGCGGCGGCATCGATGGCGCTTGCGGTCGAGCGCCATTGGCCCGCGGCGAGCCCGCTGGAAGGCCTTGTAATCACCCGCTACGGTCATGGCCTCCCATTGCAGCGCATTCGCTTAGTCGAGGCCGGGCATCCGGTTCCCGACGAGCACGGAGAGTCCGCCGCGCGCGAGATCCTTGCCGCCGCGGCCGGCCTGGGCGCCGACGACCTGCTGCTGGTGCTGGTCTCGGGCGGGGGCTCCTCGCTCCTCTCGGCTCCGGTGCCGGGGGTTGCGATGGAGGATCTCAAGAAGGTGACGCGCGACTTGCTGGCGAGCGGCGCGCCGATCCAGGACATGAACACCGTGCGCAAGCATCTCTCAGTGATCCAGGGCGGCAAGCTCGCGCAGGCCACGCGCGCGCGCGTGCTGGCGCTGGTGGTCTCCGACGTGACGGGCGACGATCCGACGCATATCGCCTCCGGGCCCACGGTCCCGGATCCCACCACCTACCGCGACGCGATCGAGATCCTCGAGCGCTTCGCGGTCGTGGCACCCGCGTCGATCGCCGCGCACTTGCAGCGTGGCGCCGCGGGCTCGGTCGCGGAGACGCCCAAGCCCGGCGACCCCGCGTTCGCGCGCGTCGAAAACCGCGTCATCGCCACCGCGCACGCGAGCCTCATGAAGGCTGCGGGCTTCGTCGAGGAGCAGGGCATCGCCGCGATGGTGCTCGGCGACAGCGTGACCGGCGAATCGGCCGAAGTGGCGAAGGTGTATGCCGCGCTCGCGCGCCAGGTGCGCGACCACGGGCATCCCGCCAAGGCGCCTGTCGCCCTCATCTCGGGCGGCGAGACGACCGTCACGCTGAAGAGGAACGGGCGGGGTGGACGCTGCTCGGAGTTCCTGCTGTCGCTCGCGGTGTCGCTCGATGGGCTCGCCGACACCTGGGCGCTGGCGTGCGACACTGACGGCATCGACGGCAGCGAAGACAATGCCGGCGCGATCCTCACGCCCGACGCATTGCACCGCGCGCGGGTCCTGGGTCTCGCCCCCAAGAAGATGCTCGCGGAAAACGACAGCTACGGTTTCTTCGCCGCGACCGGCGACCTGGTGGTCACGGGGCCCACGCGCACCAACGTGAACGACTACCGCATCATCATGGTTCGATGACGCGCTCGCACGCGGCACTGGGCGCGCTCGCCGCCGCCGCCGCGATCCCCGCCGCGATCTTCGTCTGGCAACCGGGTCTCGCCTCCCTCTACGACGACAGCGTGAGCTACCTGTTGATGGCGCAGGCGCTCTCGCCTTTCGCCCCGGCGAGCGCGGCGGTCGCGGCCGCGTTCCCGCAGGAAAAGTATCCGCCGCTCTTCCCGCTCCTCCTCGCCCTCGGCGGCGGCGCCTACGACTGGCGCATCGCGCACCTCTGGGTCGCGCTGGCTTTCGCGGCGAGCGTCTTCTTCCTCGGCGTGCATGCGGCGAAGGCATCGGGCTCGGCGCGCATCGGCTTCGCCGCCGCCTTCGTGTTCGCATGGATGCCGGGCGTGTGGCTCAACCTGAAGGGGATACTCAGCGAGTTCCCGTTCATGGCGCTTACCTTCGCCGCGCTCGCGTACTACGAGCGGTTGCGCGCGCGGCCCTCGACGCGGCGGGCATACGTCGGGCTCGGCGTGTTGCTCGCAGCCGTGATGCTCACGCGCACCATCGGCGTGTCGCTCCTGGCCGCCGTCGCGGTTTCGGAAGGATGGAAATACCTGAAGGGCCGCGAGACCGACCGCTTGCGGCACGCTGCCTGGGCGCTCGCGATTCCGATCCTCGCCGCTGGCCTTTGGTACGCGATGAGGCCCACGGGCGGAGAAGACGCTTATCTCGCCTTCGGCACCGGGATGGCGCAAGGCGCCGTGGAGCGCGGCGCGGGGTGGGCGCTCGGCATCGCGAGCATGAACGCATCCGCCCTCGCAGACGCCTGGCTCAACGCCCTGCTCATCTTCTGGGGCGAGCCGTGGCGCCCGGGATTCGTGATCGCCACGCTGGTGGGCGCGAGCGCAGCGCTCGGAACGCTCTGGCGCGCGGCGCGCGGCGCGGCCGACGCCCTGTACGTGCTCGCCTTCGTCGCGATCCTGGTGGCGTGGCCCTTCCCAGGGCAGATGTACCGCCTGGCGCTCCCGGTATTTCCGCTCCTCGTCTTCCACGCTCTCTGGACGTGGCAGCGCCTGATCGCGCGCCTTGCCGGCGAGCCGAAAGCCCGCGCGTGGACCGCATTCGCGAGCATCGTCCCGCTCCTCGTGTGCGTGCCGGCGGTGCTCTTCTACATCGGCGAGCGCGCGCGCGATCCGGGCGACGCGGTGGCATTGGGCTACCGCAAGGGCGACATCGCCGAGTTCTATCGCATACCCGACCGCAAGGCCGCCGACGCCAACGCGCTGCAGCAGATCGAGATCTTCGAGGACATGGAGCAGATCCGGGCGAGCACGCCCGAGTCGGCGCGCGTCATGTGGTATGCGCCCGCCTACATCGCGCTCCTCACGGGGCGCCGCGGCGTGGCGCTCGAGCGGCGCGCGAGCCTGGACGACATGGCGCGCCAGATGCAAGCGGCCCGGCCCGACTTCCTCTACTTCGCGGCGGCGCACCCCCGCGACAGCGCGCGCCGCCTCGGCGACCCGCTGGACGCGATCGGCGCGGCGCTGGCCTTCTCCGAGGGCCAGTGGCAGCGCGTCAACGCGCGCGGCGGCCTCGAATCCGTCTTCCTCAAGGTCGATCCCGCCCGCATGACGAGGCTCCCGTGAAGCTATCCGTGGTCATTCCCTGTTTCAACGAGCTCGACACCATCGAGAGGATCATCGAAGCGGTGCGCGCGGCGCCGTGGCCCGACAAGGAGATCATCGTGGTGGACGACGCCTCCACCGACGGCACGCGCGAGAAGCTCATGGGGCCGCTGGCGGCGCGCATTGACCGCCTCGAGATGCACTCGGTGAACCAGGGCAAGGGCGCGGCATTGAGGAGCGGCATCAAGCTCGCCACCGGCGATATAGTCATCATCCAGGACGCCGACCTCGAGTACGACCCGGTGCAGTATCCGCGCATCCTCGCCCCGATCGTCGAGGGCCGCGCCGACGTGGTCTTCGGCTCGCGCTTCATGGGCGCCGAGCCGCACCGCGTGCTCTATTTCTGGCACCGCGTCGGCAACGGCGTGCTGACACTCCTGTCGAACATGTTCACCAACCTGAACCTCACCGACATGGAGACCTGCTACAAGGCCTTCCGTCGCGAGGTGATCCAGTCGATCGAGATCGAGGAGAACCGCTTCGGCTTCGAGCCCGAGATCACGGCGAAAGTCGCCAAGCTTCGCGTGCGCGTCTACGAGGTCGGCATCGCCTACTATGGGCGCACCTACGCCGAAGGCAAGAAGGTCAACTGGCGCGACGGTTTCCGCGCCATCTACTGTGTCGTCAAGTACAACGTCTTTCGCTGAGCTGAAACGCATCGCCCGCTACTTCGCCGTGGGCGGGGCGGCGGCGTGCGTCGATATCGGGCTTTTCATGCTGTTCGCGCAAGGCATGGGATGGCCTTACCTGCGGGTCGCCGCGGGGAGCTTCGTCGCCGCCACGCTGGTGAACTACCTGCTCAGCGTGCGCTTCGTGTTCGTCAGCGGCGCGCGCTTCGCACGGCGCTGGGAAGTGGTGCTGGTCTTCATCGTGAGCGCGGTGGGCCTGGCCATCAACCAGATGATCCTCGCCGCCTGCGTGGAGGTGGGCGGCTTCAGCCTGCTCTTCGCGAAGCTCACCGCGACGGGAGTCGTGTTCTTCTGGAACTACCTCGCGCGCCGCCTCTTCGTGTTCGGCGCGATGCGCGGCTAGAGCGCGTCACGCCCCGCCCGCGAGGGTGCGCTCGAGGGCCGCGCGGTCCACCTCGAGCAGCACGAACTCCATCGCCCCGTTGGCCGGGTTGGAGATGATGAGGATGGGATGCAGGTAGGCGGGAGGTGCCTCGACCAGCGGCGTGAAGGCATCGGCGCTCACGCCCTTGAGATCGTTCTTGTGGAGCCTCGCGACAACGAGGTAGCCGGCGCCGGCGCGGTGGATCTCGCGCGCCAGCGTGGCTCGGTCCCACGACAAGTACCATGCCGAGGCGGCGCGCTTGCCGAGCACCGCCACGTATTCGGGGCGCATCCACATGACGCGCGCATCGCGCGGCGTGGCTCGCTGGATCGACTCGAGCCCGGCGAGGACCGCCGCGTGCTCGGCCGCGATCGCCCGCGCGCGCGGCACGTTCACGGTGGCGTAGTAGTCGGTGATGCTCGACAAGCTGTAGGCAAGGCCCGGGAAGAGCGGCGCGCGCTCGAGCGACTTCTGCAGAATGAGGATCGACGCCGGCAAGACCATTACTGCGGCGAGCGTCCATCCCGCGGCGAGAGCCCTCGCCTGGTGCCGCGACGCGTTCATCACCGCGCAGGCCGCCACCAGCGCCTCGGCCGCATGCACCAGGAGCAGCGGCAACAGCGGGTAGAGGAGCCGGCGCGCGATTGCTTCGGGAAAGACCCACAGGAAGAGCATGGCGAGGCTCGCCAGGACATACCAGCCGTCGAGGCGGTTATGCCTGGCCGCTCGAAGCGTCCCGGCAAGGCCCAGCGCCCCGAGTGCCCCGAACCACGCACGCATGGCGAAGCCCACTTCGGAGTCGCCGGCGAATGACGCCACCCATCCGCCGGAGAGCGCGTCCCAGGAGGCGCGCAAGATCGCCGGATCCGTCATCCAGCGATCGAACACGAGACGCAGCGTGAGGCGGTAGTTGTCGATTTGCGGTTCGGGTCGCAGCGCGAGCCAGAGAGCCGCGAGCGCGAGGGGGACCGCGATCGGGATGAGGGCCGAGGCGCCGGGGCGCTTGCGCCGTGCGATCGCCGGGACCGCCACGTGTGCCACGTAGGCAAGGATCAACGCGATGCCGGCCACGCGCGTGAGATAGACGGCTGCCAGCAGCAGGCCGAAGACGAAGAGCCGGCCCTTGCCGGCGTCCGTGCGCACACTGCGCTCGTGAAAGACGAGCGCCGCCAGCGACAGCGCGAGGTAGAGCGGCTCGCTCAGGATGCCGCTCACGTTGATCCACGCGCTGGGAGTAAGCAGGAAGAGGAGCGCCGCGAGCGCACCGGCGGGCGCGCTCGCGAAACGCAGCGCCGCGAAGCGGTAGACAAAGGCCAGCGCCACCACGGCGCAGGCGGCCACGGCCAGGTGCGCCGCGAGATAGCTCTGCGCGCCAGCCGTGATCACGAGGAGCAACGGAAAGAGCGGAGGGAAGTGGCCGTGGTACTTCGCCCACGGCTCGGTGAAGGGATCTGCGGAGAACGGCGACAAATGGCGCGCGAGGGTGAGGTAGCTCACGCTGTCGTCGCCGAGCGTGGCGATGACCTCCTGCCAGCAGAACGCGAATGTGAGGGGCGCGGCGACGGCGAGCAGCGCAAGGAACGCTTGGTGGTTGCGCAATGAAAAAGGCCGGCCTGCGGCCGGCCCTTCCACGAAACTCACGAATCCCTCAGCTCTTGACGGTCGAGTCGCCGGTGTCGCGCGCCTCTTCCACCGGCTCCGGGCGATCCACCAGCTCGACCAGCGCCATGGGCGCGTTGTCGCCCTGGCGAAAGCCCATCTTGAGGATGCGCAGGTACCCGCCGTTGCGCGCCTTGTAGCGCGGGCCGAGCTCGGCGAAGAGCTTGACCACCATGTCGCGATCGCGCAAGCGGTCGAAGGCGAGGCGCTTGTGGGCGAGGGTGTCGGTCTTGCCGAGGGTGATGATCGGCTCGGCGACCCGGCGCAGCTCCTTCGCCTTCGGCAGCGTGGTCTTGATCGCCTCGTGCTTGAGCAGCGATACGGTCATGTTGCGCAGCATCGCCAGGCGATGGCTGCTGGTCTTGTTGAGCTTGCGAAGCCCGTGACGGTGACGCATGGTGATTTTCCTTTCGACTCTCTTGGCCTATACGGCCTTATTAGTATTGTGTCGCTCGCGAGGGGATTGGACCCCGGGCCATCGTCGCGGCGCGACGCCCGGGGTGAGGCCTACTTCGTAAGTCCCGCGACCGGCCAGTTCTCCAGCTTCATGCCGAGGGTCAGGCCCTTGGAGGCGAGCACTTCCTTGATCTCGTTCAGCGACTTCCTGCCGAGGTTCGGGGTCTTCAGCAGCTCGTTCTCGGTGCGCTGGATCAAGTCGCCGATGTAGTAGATGTTCTCGGCCTTGAGGCAGTTGGCCGAGCGCACCGTGAGCTCGAGGTCGTCGACCGGCTGCAGCAGGATCGGGTCGACCTGCGGCTGGGCGGACTCGACGCGCTCTTCGCTCGTCGACTGGAGCGAGGCGAACACCGAAAGCTGGTCCACGAGCACGCTCGCGGAATAGCGAACCGCTTCCTCCGGCTCGATCACGCCGTTGGTCTCGATGTCGATCACCAGGCGGTCGAGGTCGGTGCGCTGCTCGACGCGCGCGCTCTCCACCTGGTAGCTCACGCGGCGCACCGGCGAGAACGACGCGTCCAGCAGGATCGAGCCGATCGAGCGCGAGTCGTCCTGGCGGCGCGAAGTGGCCGGCACGTAGCCGCGGCCCTTCTCGATCTTGATGGTCATGTCGATCTTGCCGCCCTGCGTGAGGTGCGCGATCACATGGTCGGGGTTGATGATCTCGACGTCGTGGGTCTGCTCGATGTCGGCGGCCGTGACCGGGCCGGCGGCATTCTTCTTGAGCTTCAGGGTGGCTTCCGAGCGATTGTGCAGCTTCATCACCACGCCCTTGAGGTTGAGGATGACGTCGACCACGTCCTCCTGCACGCCTTCAATGGTGGAATACTCGTGCAGCACGCCGGCGATCTTCACCTCGGTGGCGGCATAGCCGGGCATCGAGGAGAGCAGGATTCGGCGCAGCGCGTTGCCGAGCGTGTGGCCATAGCCGCGCTCGAACGGCTCCATCACAACCTTCGCATGGGTCGGCGAAAGGTTCTGGACATCGATGATTCGGGGCTTCAGGAAAGTCGTGGCGTTGCTTTGCATTCGCAGGTACCTCTGCCAGATGCGCTCGGGGAGCGACCCTTCGCGCGTTACTTCGATTACTTCGAATAAAGTTCGACGACCAGCTGCTCGTTCACGTCATTGGCGAACTCGGCACGGTCCGGGAGCGCCTTGAAGACGCCCTTGAAATTCTTCGCGTCGACCTCGACCCAGCTGGGGAAGCCGTTCTGCTCCGCGAGCTCGAGCGACGACTTGATGCGAAGCTGCGCGCGCGATTTTTCGCGCACGGCGACGGTGTCGGTCGCCTTCACCAGGTACGACGGGATGTTGACGGGCTTGCCGTTGACCTCCATCGCCTTGTGCGAGACGAGCTGGCGGGCTTCGGCGCGCGTGGAGGCGAATCCCATGCGGTAGACGACGTTGTCCAGGCGGCTCTCCAGCATCTGCAGGAGGTTCTCGCCGGTAGCGCCGCGCTTCTGGATCGCCTTGTCGAAGTACATGCGGAACTGGCGCTCGAGCACGCCGTACATGCGGCGGATCTTCTGCTTCTCGCGCAGCTGCGTGCCGTATTCCGAGATGCGCGTCGATTTCGCTCCGTGCTGGCCGGGGCGCGAATCGAGCTTGCACTTGGTGTCGAGCGAGCGGCGGGCGCTCTTCAGGAAAAGGTCGGTGCCTTCCCTCCGGGAGAGCTTGCATTTGGGTCCAAGATAGCGTGCCACGGTGTTCTCCTGATCTCTTAACTGGGGGCCGCGGCGTCGCGGCGCATCCCTTGCTTCCTTACATGCGTCGGCGTTTGGGCGGGCGGCAGCCGTTGTGCGGCACCGGCGTCACATCCGCGATCGACACGATCTTCAGTCCCAGCGCGTTCAGAGCGCGCACGGCCGACTCGCGGCCCGGGCCGGGGCCCTTGATGCGCACTTCCAGGTTCTTGACTCCATGCTCCTGGGCGGCACGCCCAGCCGACTCCGCGGCCACCTGGGCAGCGAAGGGCGTGGATTTCCGCGAGCCCTTGAAGCCGGCGGCGCCGGACGTCGCCCACGAGAGCGCGTTGCCCTGGCGGTCGGTGATCGTGATGATCGTGTTGTTGAAAGATGCGTGCACGTGCGCGATGCCTTCGGAGACGACTTTCTTCGCCTTCTTGCGTGCGCGCGCTGCTGCGGGTGCCTTTGCCATTCGGTGGTTCCTTCCGTGTCTCGGTTAGGCGGTCGCGGCTTTGGAAAGCCGGACTGCCTTGCGCGGCCCCTTGCGGGTGCGAGCGTTGGTGCGAGTGCGCTGGCCGCGCACCGGCAGGCCCTTCTTGTGGCGCACGCCGCGGTAGCAGCCCAGGTCCATGAGCCGCTTGATGTTCATCGACGTCTCACGGCGCAGGTCGCCCTCGACGGTGAACTTGCCCACCTGCTCGCGCAGCTTGTCCATCTCCGCGTCGGTGAGGTCCTTCACCTTCGCGGACTGCTTGATGCCAGCGGCGTCGCAGAGGCTGCGCGCGCGCGAGCGTCCGATGCCGAAGATCGCGGTCAAGGCGATCGCGGCGTGCTGGTGGTTCGGAATGTTGATGCCTGCAATACGGGCCATGTCTTTTCCTCGATTACTGGGTCGCCAAAGGGTCTATCAGCCCTGACGCTGCTTATGGCGCGGATCCGTGCAGATCACGCGCACCACGCGCTTGCGCCGCACGATCTTGCACTTGCGGCAGATTTTCTTGACCGAAGCTTGCACTCGCATTTGTCGTTCTCCTTACTTGGCGCGGAACGTGATCCGCGCCTTGGTCAAATCGTAGGGCGTAAGCTCCACGGTCACCTTGTCGCCGGGAAGGATCCGGATGTAGTGCATCCGCATCTTTCCGGAGATGTGCCCGAGGACGATGTGCCCATTTTCCAGCTTCACCCTGAACATCGCGTTGGGGAGGGTCTCCACGATCTCCCCCTGCATCTGGATCGTCTCTTCCTTCGCCATCAGCGAATGCCCAGCCCGGGGCCGCCCTTGAAGTTCGCCTTCTTCAGGAGGCTCTCGTACTGGTGCGACATGAGATAAGCCTGCAGCTGCGCCATGAAATCCATGGTCACCACCACGGTGATCAGGAGCGATGTGCCGCCGAAGTAGAAGGGGACGTTGTACTGCGTGTGCAGGAACTCGGGCAGCAGGCACACCAGCGTGATGTAGATGGCCCCGATCAGCGTCAAGCGCGTGATGATGCGGTCGATGTAGCGCGCGGTCTGGTCGCCCGGACGGATTCCCGGCACGAAGGCGCCGCTCTTCTTCAGGTTGTCGGCGGTCTCCTTGGAGTTGAAGACGAGCGCGGTGTAGAAGAAGCAGAAGAAGATGATCGCCGAGGCGTACAGGATGATGTAGAGCGCGTTGCCGGGGGAGAGCGCGCCGGCCACGTCCTTCAGCCACACCATGTTCTCGTTTGAGCCGAACCAGGAGGCGAGCGTGGCCGGGAAGAGGATGATCGACGAGGCGAAGATCGGCGGGATCACGCCCGACATGTTGAGCTTCAAGGGCAGGAACGAGCTCTGCCCGCCATAGAGGCGGTTGCCGACCTGGCGCTTGGCGTAGTTCACGAGGATGCGCCGCTGGCCCTTCTCGACGAACACCACCACGATCGTCACGCCTATCACGAGGGCGACGACGATGAGAGCCACGAACGGCGACATGGCGCCGGTGCGCACCAGCTCCGCGCTTCCGCCCAGGGCCGAGGGCAGGCCCGCGACGATGCCGGCGAAGATGATCATCGAGATGCCGTTGCCGATGCCGCGCTCGGTGATCTGCTCGCCCAGCCACATGAGGAACATGGTGCCGGTCATGAGCGTGATCACGGTGGTGATGCGGAACGCGAGGCCGGCGTCGACCACCAGGCCGGGCTGCGCTTCCAGGGCGACCGAGATGCCGAGCGCCTGGAATAGCGACAGCACCACGGTGCCGTAGCGCGTGTACTGCGTGATCTTGCGGCGGCCGGATTCGCCTTCCTTCTTGAGGGCTTCGAGCGTCGGCGACACCACCGTCATCAGCTGCATGATGATGGAGGCCGAGATGTACGGCATGATGCCGAGCGCAAAGATGGTGAAGCGCGACAGGGCCCCTCCCGAGAACATGTTGAACATGTCCAGGATGCCGCCCTTGTTCTGCTGGAAGAGGCGCGAAAGCTCGCCCGGATCGATTCCCGGCACCGGGATGTGCGCACCCACGCGGAACACGACGAGCGCCGCCAGCAGGAACAACAGCCGGCGCTTCAAGTCGCCGAGCTTGCCGAGGGTCGCGAGGGGGTTAGCCGACAATGTGTCCGGTCCTTATTTCGCCGCGGGCCGGGCTTCGGCCCCGGGCTTGGTTTTCGCCACGAGCTTGCGCACCGGCGCTACCACTACGAGGGCGGCGATCGTTCCGCCGGCCTTCTCGATGGCTTCCTTCGCACCCTTGGAGGCGGCAAGGCCCGAGATCTTGAACGCCTTCTCGACCTTGCCCGCGAGGATGATCTTGGCGCGCTTGGTGCCGTTGGGCACCAGGCCCGCTTTCACCAGCGAGTCGAGGTCGATGGTCTCGACGGGGACCTTGCGCAGGTCTCCGGAGCGAACCTCGGCTGCCTTGTTGATGGTCACTGCGAGGAAGCCGCGCTTCGGAAGGCGGCGCTGCAGCGGCATCTGGCCGCCCTCGAAGCCGACCTTGTGGTAGCCGCCGGCGCGCGACTTCTGGCCCTTGTGGCCGCGGCCCGCGGTCTTGCCCAGTCCCGAGCCGATGCCGCGCCCGACTCGGCGGCGATTCTTTTTCGAGCCCGCTGCGGGCTTGATCGTGTTCAGTTCCATGCTCTCAGTCCTCGACCTTCAGCAGGTAGCTCACCTTGTTGATCATCCCGCGGATGGCGGGAGTGTCCTGCACCTCGACACTGTGCTGGCGGTGGCGCAGCCCCAGGCCCTTCACTGACTCGCGGTGGGTGTGCAGCGTGCCGCGCAGCCCCTTCACGAGCGTCACCTTGATCTTCTTCTTGCCGGATTCGACCGGCTTCTTCTGCTTGGTCATGTCTCGAATCCTTTAGCCGGCGATCTCTTCGACCTTCTTGCCGCGCTTGGCCGCGATCTCGGAAGGACGGCGCTGCTGCACCAGCCCATCCAGGGTGGCGCGCACGACGTTGTAGGGATTGGTCGAGCCGTGGCACTTGGCCGAGATGTTGGTGACGCCCATCACCTCGAAGACCGCGCGCATTGCGCCGCCGGCCTTGATGCCGTTGCCTTCCTGCGCGGGCTTCATCATCACGCGCGTCGCGCCATGCTGGCCGAGCACTTCGTGATGGATGGTGCCGCTCTTCAGGGAGATCTTCACCATGTTGCGGCGCGCCTGCTCCATCGCCTTCTGGACCGCGACCGGCACTTCGCGCGCCTTGCCCTTGTCCATGCCGATCGAGCCGTCGCCGTCGCCGACCACGGTGAGCGCCGCGAAGCCCAGAATCCGCCCCCCCTTCACCACCTTGGTGACGCGGTTCACGGAGATCATCTTCTCCCGCAGGCCGTCGCTACGCTCGTCGGAGCCCTGGTTTCTCTGGTCGTTTCTAGCCATGTGTCGTCCTTAGAACTTGAGGCCGCCCTCGCGGGCAGCCTCCGCCAGCGCCTTGACGCGGCCGTGATAGCTGAAGCCCGCGCGGTCGAAGGCCACTTGCGTGACCCCGGCCGCCTTGGCCTTTTCGGCGATGCGCTTGCCCACTTCGGCAGCCGCGTCGGCCTTGGCGCCGTTGGGATGCAATGCGCGCACATCCTTCTCGAGCGTCGAGGCCGAGGCGAGCACCTTGCCGCCCGTGGCGTCGATCACCTGCGCGTAGATGTGCAGGTTGGTGCGATGCACGGTGAGGCGCACGGCGCTCTGGCGCGTGATGCGAACGCGCGTCTTGGCGGCACGGCGGATTCTCGATGCTTTCTTATTCATGTCTTTAGCTCCGCTGCCCGAGGAGTTGAGCGGCGTCTTGTAGTCCGCCCCAACGATCGCCCCGATGCTTGATCTGAGTCGCGCTCATCACTTCTTCTTCGTTTCCTTGAGGGTCACCACTTCGCCCGCGTAGCGCACGCCCTTGCCCTTGTACGGCTCGGGCGGCTTGTACGCGCGGATCTCGGCGGCGACCTGGCCGACTTGCTGGCGGTTGACGCCCTTGATGACGATCTCCGTCTGCGTCGGGGTCTCGGCCTTCACGCCTTCGGGAAGCGCGTGCACGACCGGGTGCGAGAAGCCGAGCGACAGGTTCACCTTGTTGCCCTGCGCCTGCGCGCGGTAGCCCACGCCCACCAGCGTGAGCTTCTTCGAAAAGCCCTCCTTCACGCCCTGCACCATGTTGGCCACGATGTTGCGCATGGTTCCGGACATGGCGTTGGCCTGCTTGCTCTCGTCGGCGGCCACGAAGGTGACCTTGTCGCCGTCTTTCTTGACGACGACATTCGAGCCGATCGCCTGCTTCATGGTGCCGAGCGGGCCCTTCACCGTGAGCTCCTCGTTGCCGATGGTGACCTCGACCTTGTCGGGGATCACGACGGGATACTTTGCGATTCGGGACATGGCGCTTCCTTTAGACCACGATGCAGAGGACTTCGCCGCCCACGCCGGTCTCGCGCGCGCGCCGGTCTGTCATCACCCCGCGGGAGGTGGACACGATGGCGATGCCCAGGCCGTTCATCACGGGCGGGATGTCCTCGCGGCCCTTGTAGATGCGAAGTCCCGGGCGCGAGACGCGCTCGATCTTCTCGATCACGGGCTTGCCCGCGTAGTACTTGAGGCCGATCTCGAGCGAGGGCTTGCCGTCGAGGTCGCGCGTGGCGAAGTCCTCGATGTAGCCCTCGTCCTTCAGGACCTGCGCGATGGCGCTCTTCACCTTCGATGCCGGCATCACGACGCTCACCTTCTCGGTGGCCTGCGCGTTACGGATGCGCGTCAGCATGTCGGCGATGGGGTCACTCATGCTCATATATGTGCTCCTACCAGCTCGCCTTGATCATTCCCGGGATCTCGCCACGCATGGCGAACTCGCGGATCTTGTTGCGCCCCAGACCGAACTTGCGGAACGTGCCGCGCGGGCGTCCGGTCATGGCGCAGCGGTTGCGCAAGCGCACCGGCGAAGCATTGCGCGGCAGCGACTGCAGCTTCCCGCGCGCTTCTTCCTTCGCATCTTCCGTCGCCTTGGAATCCTGGATGATCGAGAGAAGCTGCTTCCGCTTCTCGGCGAATTTCTTGACGGTCGCCACGCGCTTGGCCTGGCGGTTGATGACGGCAAGCTTGGCCATTACGCAGCCCTCTCAGTCCTGAACGGGAACTTGAACGCGGCGAGAAGCGCCTTGGCCTCGTCGTCCGATTTCGCGTTCGTGGTGATGGAGATGTTCAAACCCCGCAGAGCGTCGATCTTGTCGTACTCGATCTCCGGGAAGATGATCTGTTCCTTGATGCCCATGTTGTAGTTGCCGCGCCCGTCGAAGGCGCGAGCGCCGATGCCGCGGAAGTCGCGCACGCGCGGCAGCGCGATCGTGACCAGGCGGTCGAGGAACTCGTACATGCGCCGGTTGCGAAGCGTCACCATCACGCCGACCGGATAGCCGTCGCGGATCTTGAAGGCGGCCACCGACTTCTTCGACTTGGTGATCACGGGCTTCTGGCCGGCGATCTTCTGCATGTCGCCGGAAGCGTGCTCGAGCACTTTCTTGTCCGCGACCGCCTCGCCCACTCCCATGTTGAGGGTGATCTTCTTGATGCGCGGCACCTGCATCGAGGTCTTGTAGCCGAACTGCTTCATGAGCGCCGGGACGATGGCGTCGCGGTACTGCACCTGCAGGCGCGGCGGCTGCGTCGGCGCGGCTTCCTTCTCTGCCGGCTTCGCGGGCTTCGCGTCCTTGGGCTTCTTGGCTACCTTGGCGGGCTTCGCGTCGAGCGCCGGAGGCTTCCCGGCGGGCTTGGCGTCCTTGCCGCCCTTCGCGCCCTTTACGTCCTTCTCTTTGTCTTTAGCCATGGTTCTCGCCTCAAACGTCCACGACTTCGCCGTTGGACTTGAAGAAGCGCACCTTGCGGGCGGGGGTGCCGCTCTGCGCTTCCAGGAACTTGAATCCGACGCGGTCGCCCTTGCCCGTGGCCGGGTTGAGGAGCATCACGTTGGAGATGTGCAAAGGCATCTCCTTGTCGATGATCCCGCCCTGCTGGTTCTTCATCGGGTTGGGCCGCTGGTGCTTCTTCACGCGGTTCACGCCCTCGACGAGCACCTTGCCGGCCTCGTAGACGCGCAGCACGCTGCCTCGCTTGCCCTTGTCCTTGCCAGTGGTGACCACCACCGTGTCGCCTTTGCGGATCTTCATGTCGGCTCCTACAAAACTTCCGGCGCGAGCGACACGATCTTCATGAAGCGCTCGGTGCGAAGTTCCCTCGTCACCGGTCCGAAGATGCGCGTGCCGATCGGCTCGAGCTTGGGGTTCAGCAGAACGGCGGCGTTTGTGTCGAACTTGATCACCGAGCCGTCGGGCCGGCGCACGCCGTGCGCGGTGCGCACTACGACGGCGCTGTAGACCTCGCCTTTTTTCACGCGGCCGCGCGGCGCAGCACTCTTGATGCTGACCTTGATGATGTCGCCAATGCCCGCATAGCGGCGCTTGGAGCCGCCGAGCACCTTGATACACATCACCGAGCGCGCGCCGGTATTGTCGGCGACGTCGAGAATCGATTGCATCTGAATCATTGTTCTCTTTCCAACTTGACCCGCCTGGATGCTCCAGCCGGACAGTCTTGGATCCGTCTTCCGCCGCGCGATGGCCCCGGACGGGACAACCGTGCGACTGGTTTTGGGTGCCCCTGCCGTGCTGCTGGCAGGGAGGGTCGAAAAGCAACCGCTGTGGCCCGGGCGCTTGGTTACTGCTGGCTTCGGCTGACGGCCGGGCGGCCCCCGGAGTCAACCCCGGGCTTGAAACTGGACTCGCGGCCACGAAGCCCGTGCCGCGAGTAGAAAGTCATCGATTATAGCAGCTTCCGGGCCAGCGGGCCAAGTCCGCCGGGCCCTTTATTCCGGGCGGGCGCGTTCCGCGACCTTGGCAACCTTCCACGCCTTGGTCTTGGAGATGGGGCGGCACTCCTCGATCACGACGCGATCGCCCATCTTGGCGTCGTTGCCCTCGTTGTGGGCGTGGTACTTCTTGCTGCGCTTCACCACCTTGCCGATGGTGGGATGCATCACCTGGCGCTGGACCACGACGGTGACCGTCTTGTCCATCTTGTCGCTTACGACCATGCCGGTCAGCTGGCGCTGGTTCTTGGCCTTGGCCGGGGTCTTCGCGGGCTCGCTCATTTCGCGTCCCCTTTCGCCTTCTGGTTGATGAACGTGTGGACCCGGGCGATCTGCCTGCGCAGCCGCTCGATCTCGCTATGCTTGGTGAGGCTCTGCGTGGCCAGCTGCATGCGCAGGCCAAACTGCGCGCGGCGCAGCTCCAGCAGTTCCTTGTTCAGCTCTTGCGCGCTCTTCGAGCGCAGCTCGTCGTTCTTGCTCATAAGTCCTCCGTCACCCGCCGATCGAACGTTGCACGAAGGTCGTGCGGATCGGCAGCTTCGCCGCGGCAAGCGCGAACGCCGCGCGCGCCGTCACCTCGTCGATTCCATCCATCTCGTAGAGCACCTTGCCCGGCACGATCTCGGCCACGAAGTACTCGGGCGAGCCCTTGCCGTTGCCCATGCGGACCTCGGCCGGCTTCTTGGAAATCGGCTTGTCCGGGAAGATGCGGATCCAGACGCGGCCGCCGCGCTTGATGTGGCGCGTCATCGCGCGCCGCGCCGCCTCGATCTGGCGCGCCGTGAGCCGGCCGCGGCCGATCGCCTTCAGGCCGTACTCGCCGAAGGAGACCTTGGCGCCGCGAGTGGCGACACCCTTGTTGCGGCCCTTTTGCTCCTTGCGGTATTTCCTTCTAGCTGGCTGCAGCATTTCTCACTCCCGGTTTGCCTCTGGGTTTCTTCTCGGGCTCGGGCACGGCGGGGGCCGCGGGCTGCTCGCCCTTGCCCAGCACTTCTCCCTTGAACACGAGGACCTGCACGCCGATCTTGCCGTAGGTGGTGCGGGCTTCCGAGAAGCCGTATTCGATGTCGGCGCGCAGCGTATGCAGCGGCACGCGGCCTTCGCGGTACCACTCGGTGCGCGCGATCTCGGCGCCGTTCAGGCGTCCCGCGCTGGTGATCTTGATGCCCTGCGCGCCCAGGCGCATGGCGTTTTGCATCGCCCGCTTCATGGCGCGGCGGAACATCACGCGCTTCTCGAGCTGGCTCGTGATCGAGGCGGCGATCAGCTGCGCGTCGAGCTCGGGCTTGCGAATCTCCTCGATGTTCACGTGGACCGGCACGCCCATCAGCTTTTGCAGCGCCGTGCGCAGCCCCTCGATGTCCTCGCCCTTCTTGCCGATCACGACGCCGGGGCGCGCGGAATAGATGGTGATGCGCGCGTTCTTCGACGGGCGCTCGATCACGATCTTGCCGACCGCCGCGTGCGAGAGCTTCTTGGTGAGGTACTCGCGCACCTTGATGTCCTCGAGGAGCATGACCGGGAAGTTCTTGGTGTTCGCGAACCACTTCGAGGACCAGTTGCGGTTGACCGAGAGTCGAAACCCGATCGGATTGATCTTCTGTCCCATGGCTAGTCCTTTTTCCCGTCGCCGACCGTGAGGAACACGTGGCAGGTGGGTTTCACGATGCGGTTGCCGCGGCCCTTGGCGCGCGCCTGGAAGCGCTTGAGCACGGGGCCCTTCTCGACGTAGATGCTGGTGATCTTCAGCTCGTCGATGTCGGCGCCGTTGTTGTGCTCGGCGTTGGCGATCGCGCTCTCCAGCACCTTCTTGATGATCTTGGCGCCCTTCTTCGGGGTGAAGGTGAGGATGTTGAGCGCGCTTCCGATGGGCTGGCCGCGCACGAGGTCGGCGACGAGGCGTCCCTTCTGGGCCGACAGGCGCACGCCGTAGAGTTTCGCATTCACATTCATCGCGGGGTCTCCTTACTTCTTCGGCGCGGCCGGGGCCGGCGTCGAGGGCGCGGCGACCTTGCGGTCGGCCGAGTGGCCCTTGAAGGTGCGCGTGAGCGCGAACTCGCCCAGCTTGTGGCCGACCATGTTCTCCGTCACATACACCGGGATATGCTGCTTCCCGTTGTGCACGGCGATGGTGAGGCCGACGAAGTCGGGAAGGATGGTGGAGCGGCGCGACCAGGTCTTGATCGGACGCTTGTCCTTGGCGGCCGAAGCCGTCTCCACCTTCTTCATGAGGTGCCCGTCAACAAACGGGCCTTTCTTGATTGAACGTGCCATCGCTTACCCCTTAAGCCTTCTTGTGGCGGCTGCGCACGATCATCGACTGCGTGCGCTTGTTGCTGCGTGTCTTCTTGCCCTTGGCGGGTTGGCCCCACGGCGACACCGGGTGGCGGTTGCCGCGCGTGCGGCCCCCGAGCGGGTGATCGACCGGGTTCATGGTCTCGCCACGCACCGTCGGACGGATGCCGCGCCAACGGTTCGCGCCGGCCTTGCCGATCTGGCGCAGGTTGTGCTCTTCGTTGCCGACTTCACCGATGGTGGCGCGGCAGTTCACGTGCACGCGGCGAATCTCGCCGGAGCGCATGCGAAGCTGCGCGTACTCGCCTTCGCGCGCCAGCAGCTGCACGCCAGCGCCCGCGGCGCGCGCGATCTGCGCGCCCTTGCCGGGCAGCATCTCGACGCAATGCACCGTGGTGCCGACCGGAATATTGCGCAGCGGCAGCGCGTTGCCGGACTTGATCGGGGCCTCGGAACCGGCCTCGACCTTCTGCCCGACCGTGATGCCCTTGGGAGCGATCATGTAGCGGCGCTCGCCGTCGGCATAGAGCAGGAGGGCGATGTTGGCGCTCCTGTTCGGGTCGTATTCCAGGCGCTCGACCTTGGCGGGGATGCCGTCCTTGTCGTTCCTGCGGAAATCGATGATGCGATAGTGGTGCTTGTGCCCGCCGCCCTGGTGGCGAGTGGTGATGTTGCCCTGGTGGTTGCGCCCGGCGCGTTTGTGCAGCGCCTCGACGAGCGGCGCGAACGGCGCGCCCTTGTGCAGGTCGGCGTTCACCACCTTCACCATCGACCGGCGGCCGGGCGAGGTGGGCTTGGTCTTGACGAGTGCCATGTCAGGCCACCCCTTCCACGAAGTTGATGTCGGCGTCGCCGATGAGGCTCACGTAAGCCTTCTTGACGGTTTTGCGCCGGCCGACGAAGCGCCCGTGGCGCTTCTCCTTGCCCTTGGTGTTCAGCACATTCACCGCGCCGACCTGGACTTTCTGCTCCTTGAAGAGCAGCTCCACCGCGGCCTTGATCTCCGCCTTGGTGGCATCGGGCAGCACCTGGAAGACGACCTGCTTGCGGGTCTCGCCGACGAGGGTCGCCTTCTCCGAGATCACCGGTGCGACGATGATCTTCATCAGTCTTTCTTGGTTCATGCCAGGGCCTCCTCGAGGTGCTTGACCGCCGCCTTCGTGACGAGGACCTTCTCGTAACGCATGAGGCTCACGGGATCGGCGTTGCGCGCTTCCATCACCATCACGTTGGGCAGGTTGCGCGCGGAAAGATAGAGGTTGTCGTCGAGCGCGTCGGTGAGGATCAGCACGTGGTCCATGCCCAGGTCGCGCAGCTTCCCGGCGAGGACCTTGGTCTTGGGCTCGGCGATCGAGAACGCCTCGATCACCGACAGGCGGTCCTCGCGGACCAGCTGGGACAGGATAGAGGCCATGCCGGCGCGATACATCTTGCGGTTCAGCTTCTGCGTGAAGTTCTCGTCGGCCTTGTTCGGGAAGATGCGGCCGCCGCCACGCCAGAGCGGCGAAGACGTCATGCCCGCGCGCGCGCGCCCGGTGCCCTTCTGGCGCCACGGCTTCTTGGTGGAGTGGCGCACTTCGGCGCGCGTCTTCTGCGCGCGCGTGCCCTGGCGGCCGTTGGCGGTGTACGCGACCACGACCTGGTGCACGAGCGCCTCGTTGTAATCGCGGCCGAACAGGTTCTCGGACGCGTCCACCGACTTCTGCGCCTCGCCCTTGTCGTTGATGACCTTGAGTTCCATTATTTGGCTCCCTTCGCGGCGACCTTGGGTGCCTTGGATATCCTGGTCTTCACGCTGGGCAGCAGGATCACGGAGCCGTTCTTGGCGCCAGGCACCGAGCCCTTGATCATGATGAGCGAGCGCTGCGCGTCGACGCGCGCGACTTCGAGCAGCTGGATGGTGCGCTTCACGCTGCCCAGATGGCCGGCCATGCGCTTGCCCGGAAACACGCGCCCCGGGTCCTGCGCCATGCCGATCGAGCCGGCGCTGTTGTGCGACAGCGAGTTGCCGTGCGAGGCGCGGTTCGACGAAAAGTGGTGGCGCTTGATGACGCCGGCGAAGCCCTTGCCGAGCGTCGTGCCGGACACGTCGACCTTCATGCCGGGCTCGAACATGTCGACCTTCAGCTCGCTTCCGACCTTGAGCTCGCCCAGCTTGTCGGCGGCCACGCGGAATTCGCGCAGCTCGCTGCCCGCCTCGACGCCCGCCTTGGAATAGTGGCCCGCCATCGACTTGGTGACACGCGTGGCGCGGCGCTTGCCGAATGCGACCTGGATGGCGACGTAGCCATCGGTCTCCTTCGACTTGATCTGGGTAACGCGATTGCCCGAGCAATCGAGCACCGTCACGGGGACGGACGTGCCGTCGTCCTTGAAGATGCGCATCATGCCGACCTTGCGGCCGACGAGACCGAGACTCATCGTTCTTCCTTTCGTTTATGCCGCGCTATTGCCCCGCGCGGTGCCAGCAGCGATTGGCTGGCCCTTCACCTTGTGCACTCGGAGCTCATGAGCCCGGCGCAGTAAACCGTCACTTAGACAACAATTTACAGCTTGATTTCCACGTCCACGCCGGCCGGGAGGTCGAGCTTCATGAGCGCGTCGACGGTCTTGTCGGTGGGCTCGATGATATCCATGAGGCGCAGGTGCGTGCGGATCTCGAATTGGTCGCGCGACGTCTTGTTCTTGTGCGGCGAGCGAAGGATGTCGAAACGCTCGATGCGGGTGGGCATGGGCACAGGACCCTTCACCACGGCGCCGGTGCGCTTTGCCGTTTCCACGATCTCCAGGGCCGACTGGTCGATCAACTTGTAGTCGAACGCCTTGAGGCGGATGCGGATCTTCTGCTTTGCGGGGGCTTGGGCCATTGGCTTGTCTTTCTGCTGACTACTCGAGAATCTTGGACACGACGCCGGCGCCGACGGTGCGTCCGCCTTCGCGGATCGCAAAGCGCAGCCCGTCTTCCATCGCGATCGGCGCGATGAGAGTCACCGTCATCTTGATGTTGTCGCCGGGCATCACCATCT
>JANLXC010000128.1:0-7248 GCA_031364925.1 Burkholderiales bacterium
CCGCCCGGGAAAAGCACGAGCGGCATGAGTCCCGTGGCGAGGCGCGCGCCGATGAAATGCGCCTTGAATCCCAGCAGGTCCGAGCCCTTCGCCGGCGCTTGCCTGGCGCTCGCCCGAAAGCCGCGTTCCCACGAGCCGTGGGCGTCGATCACGATGCGCGCGTGGGCTTCGGTCGACTCGCCTGCCTGCAGCGAGACGACGAATCCGTCATCGGCGCTGCGCACCGCGCCTACCGCGCATGGCTGGAAAATTTCGGCGCCGGCAGCACGCGCCGTCTCGAGCAACGCGCGATCGAGGAGATCGCGGCCGATGGCGCGCCCCCACTCGCCGTCGTCATGCGGCATCGGCGCTTCGACGGCAGCTTCGCGCGTGAAGAATCCGACGCGTCGCACCGGCGGGCCCGCGCGCGACGCGAGCTCATCAGCCACGCCGAGCGCGCGCAACACCGGCCACGTAGTCGCGGAGATGTACTCGCCGCAGACCTTGCGCCGCGGAAACGCCGCCTTCTCCACCACCGCGACCGACCAACCCGCACGCACGAGCGCGAGCGCCGCCGTGGAGCCCGCCGGTCCGCCACCGACGACGAGCGCTTCGTAGCGCTTCATGACGCCTTCCTCGAGGCCACGAACACGTGGCTGAAAAGGCCCCGCGCGCCTTCCTGCACGGACCAGGCATTGCCGCCAGGCCACAGCGTGGAGATTTCATCGCCGCGGAACCCCGCGCGCACGCTCACCACGGCGTCGTGGCGGCTCACGTCGTTGCATCCCACGAGGCCAAGGAGGCGCGCCCCGTTCAGCGCGAACGCCGAACGGCGCGGCTCGCAGGCTACGAACATGCGCGCGCGCGTCGCGGCCAGCGCCAGAATCTCGGCCAGCCGCGCTGTGTCGAAGTGATGCAGGAAGAGGTTGGCGACGATCGCATCCACCGGCGGCGTGGCTCGCAACCACTCGAACACGTCGGACTCGACCTCGCGCGCCCGCCACCCTCGCGCGGCGAACTGCGCCCGCGTCGCATCCGTGACGATGCCCTTCCGGTCGACGAGCACCGCATCGACGCCCTGCGCATCGAGCGCGCGCGCCACGCGCAGCAGGAAGCCCCCGTCCCCGGCGCCGATCTCCGCGAGCTGAAAGTGGGGTCGGGTACGGTTTCCCTCGGAGGCCATCGATTTGCCTGCATCTTCGTCCGATCCACGAGAATGCGTACCCGACCCCACTTTCAGCTCACTTGCGACGATCGCCGCATTCCCCATCAGGGCATTGATGCGCACCAGGTCGCGGCGCGAGCGCTGGGCGCGCGGGTCGTGGGCAGGCAGCTCGTCGAGCCACTCGGGATCGACGCGGCGCGCCATATGCATCAGGCCACCCGCAGCAGGGCGCCGTGGCAGCTGAAGCCGGCGCCGAACGAAGACATCCACCACCAGCCCGGGCGCTCGCGGCCTTCGAGCGCGGCCTTGAGCACGAAGAAGACGAACGGGCTGGAGAGGTTGCCGAATTCGCGCAGGACACCGGCGCTCCACGAGATGTCGTCCGGCGACAGGCCGATGGAGCGCTGCAATTCCTCGAGCACCTTGCGGCCACCCGCGTGCAGGATCCATGCATCGATCTCTTCGCGGGACAATCCCTCGCTTTCGAGAACGCCGTCGAGCACCTTGCGCGCGTGCTGCCCGGCGAGCTTCGGCACCGGCAGCGTGAGGATGTTGCGCAGCATGCCGCCCACCTGCTCGAAGCGAAGCGCGTCGCGTTGCGCGGGATTGTGCAGCGAAGCGGTCGCGCGCCACTCGATCGACGGACGGCCCTCGCGTGGGCTGCGCGACACCACCGCCGCGCCGGCGCCATCGCCGAAGAGGCAGGCGCTCACCAGGACGCCGAGGTCGTTGTCGAGATAGAAAGCGGCGCTGCACACCTCGACGCAGATCGAAAGCACGGTCGCGCAGCGTCCCGATGCCACCAGGGCCTCGGCGGTGCGCAGGTTCGGAAGCGCCGCGCCGCACCCCTGTCCCACGAGATCGAGGTGCACGGCATCGGCGCGCAGCCCCAGGCTTTCGGCGACGTAGCTGGTGAGCCCCGGGCAGAGATAGCCGGTGCAGGTGCTGATGACAACCGCGTCGATGGCGCCCGGCTCGACGCCCGCGTCCTCGAGCGCGCGCACTCCCGCCTGCGACGCGAGCACCGGGGCGTTCCTCGCGAAGCGCTGGTGCAGCGTGTCGGGATCGATCACGAAGCCATCATCGAGGTTGTCGAGCGCGAGCGAGCGGCGTTCGATGCCGTTGTCGTGCGTGAGGATGCCCTGCAGGATCGCGCGCGTGCGCGCGGTGAGCTCGGGCCGGTCGGCGCGCTGCAGCGCATCCCAGCAATCGCCCTGCGTGAAGCTCTTCGGCGGCACCGCCGTTCCCAACCCCACGATGAACATCAAGCCCTCATTTCATCCGGTAACGCTCGACCGCGGCGGCATTCCAAGCTAGACCGTTGCCCGGGCGGTCGGGAACTTGCGCGAAGCCGTCAGTGATGACGATCGGCTCGGCGAGAACCGGCTGCGCCCAATCCACGTACTCCAGCCAATGGGCGGTCGGCGTGACCGCGAGAAGATGGGCGCTCACCTCGGGAAACAGGTGCGACGACATCTGCCTTCCATGGGCGTGGGCAATCGCGGCGGCGCGCATCCAGCCGGTGACTCCACCGATGCGCTCGAGGTCGGGCATCACGTAGTCGCAGGAGTTCCCGAGGAGCGCGTCTTGCATCGCGTAGGGCTGGGAAAAGTTCTCTCCGATCTGGATCGGGGTCTTCAGCTCGCGCGTGAGCATCGCCGCGCCGCGGTAGTCGTCGTGGCGGATCGGCTCCTCGATCCAGTAGATGCCCTCTGCGTCGAGCGCACGCCCGCGCTCCAGCGCCTCGGCCACCGAGAGCGCCTGGTTGTAGTCGACCATCAGCTCGACTCCGGCGGGCAGCCTGGCGCGCACCGCGCGCACCGCCGCGATGTCGCCCGCGAGGGTGTCGTAACCGAGGCGCAGCTTCACCGCCTTGAACCCGCCCTCGAGAAGCTCGTCGGTTTCCTTCGCGAGCTTGTCCGGCGCCATGAGCCCGAGGCCATTGCTGTTGTACGCGCGGATCGGGCGGGGCGCACCGCCCAGCAGCGACACGAGCGGCTGGCCCGCGGCGATCGCGAGCGCGTCCCAGCAGGCGACGTCGAATCCCGCCATCGCCATGCGCACGAGGCCCTGCACGCCGATCAGCGTGAAGCGCTTGGTGAGCTTCGCCCACGAATCCACGGGCGCGAGGCGATCGCCCTTCACGACGCGCTCGACCTCCGCGAGGATATGCGCGATCCCCGGGGCCGCCGCGGGCACGTAGCAGAAGAGATACGAGCGGCCGCTGACGCCCTCCTCGGTCTCGACGTCGACGAGGACGAGGGCCGCGGTGCGAATCACGGCGCGGCTCGTTCCGAGCGCGCGCTTCATCGGCACCTCCACCGCGACCGAGCGGATGGAGCGCAGCGTGAGCTGCGCGTGCGTCATTTCCTGCCTTCCGACTGCAGCGCGAGAATGTCGCACACCGCGCTATTCGCGGGAGTGGGAACGCCCTTCTCCTTGCCGAGCTTCACCACGCCGCCCGACAGCCAGTCGACCTCGAGACGGTTGCCGCGCTCCAGGTCGTGCGCCATCGAAGACGTCATGTCGGCGGGAAGGCCATCGGCGAACTTCAGGCGCGCCTCGGCGTAGTCCTCGGCAAGCGCCACGCCATGGGCGCGGCCCACCGCGACGACTTCGCGCATCAACGCGAGAAGGAAAGCGCGGGACCGGGGATTCTCGCGGATCGGGCCGATGGTGCTGCGCATCGAGGTCGTAGTGGCGGAGAGCGCCACCAGGAAAACGTACTTCTCCCAGATCGATTTGCGCACGTCGGCGCTCAGCTCCGCGGCGACGCCGGCCTTCACCAGCGCCTCGTGCAGGAACCTGGCACGCCGCGAAGCGCGACCGTCGTACTCGCCCACGACGATGCGCTGCATGGTGCCGACCTGGTGGATCACGCCGGGGCGCGCGATATGCGTCGCGACATATCCCACGCCACCCATCACCGCTGTCTCCGGAAGGACGCTGCGCAGGATCTCGTCCTTGATGACGCCGTTTTGCAGCGAGAGCACGCCGGTGTCCGGGCCGACGATGGGCAGGATCGAGCGCGCTGCGGACTCGGTATCCCAGAGCTTCACCGACACGATCACCAGGTCCACCGGCCCGAGGCTCGCGGGATCGTCAGTGGCGTGCACCGCGGGCACGTGGATGTCGCCCTGCGCCTCGTTCTCGATGGTCAGGCCGCTCTCGCGCATCGCCTTCAGGTGCGCGCCGCGCGCGATGAAGCTCACGTCATAGCCCGCCTTGGCGAGCCGGCCGCCGAAAAAGCCGCCGACGCCGCCCGAGCCCATCATCGCGATTTTCATCCGCACGCCTCGAGAACCGAAGCGGCCATGTTACTTCAAGGTGAAATCCACCCGGCTCGCCTGCGCCTTCTCGGTCGAGGGCTGCGCGGCGACCGCGATCAGCACGCGATCGGCCGGAAGTTGTCCCTTGCCGACAAGATAGGCTTTCACCTGCTCGGAGCGCCGAGCCGCCAGCGCGCGCAGCTCCTCTTCGCCCACCGGGACGCGTTCGAGAAGGAATGCCTCCATCTCGGCGAGCGGAACTTCCTTCGCGGCGGCGTCCTTGGGAGGCGCATCCCTCGGCGGGGTCTTGGGGGCAGTCTCCCGCAGGTACTCGACTTTCACGAGCGCTGCGTACTGCGTATCGTCCGCCGCCTTCAGCTTCGCGCGCAGCGTCGCCTTCTTCAGCGCGAGGAGGTCCTTCTGCGCGTCGTTGCGCGGAGCCATTTCGAGCTTGATGGCCGGCCGGTCGAGGAGCGCCTTCACGATCGCGTCGAGTTTCTTCAGGTCCGTGGCATCGAGCTCCTCGCGGCCCGGCTCGAAGTCGACGTAGGCGAGATCGTCGCCGCCACCCGCATTTCCCCCACTACCGCCACCACCACCGCCGCCGCTGCCCCCGAACGCCGCGGTCAGCAACGAGAAGGGGGAGGTGATCGCCTTCTTGAGGAGATTCATGACCACCTGGCCCACCAGCGCTCCGATCGCGAACTGCGGGTCGTCGAGCGAGCCGCTCACCGGCAGCTCCAGGTCGATCTCGCCTTTGGAATTCTTCAGCAGGTTGACGGCGAAGAGCACCGGCAGCTTGGTGGCGTCCGGGCCTTCGACGCGCTCGCCGAACGTGAGCTGGTCGAGGAAGATGCGGTTGCGTCCCTCCATCTTGCCGTGCTCGATGTGGTACTTCACGTCGAGGGTGAGCTTGCCCTTGGTGATGCCGTAGCCCGCGTAGCGCAGCGAGTACGCGGAGAGCTTCGGAAGCTCGATGTCCTTGCCCTTCGCGGCGAGGTCGAGGAAGAGATCGCCGGACAATGGGTTCACGGTGCCGGCGATCGTCACCGGCGAAGTCTGGTCGTAGGCGCCCTTCAAGTCGACCACGCCGCGCACCGCGGGGTCCGAGGACAGGTTGGTCACGCTTCCGGCAAGCGACCCCACGTCGGCGGTGTAGTTCGGCTTGATGAAGTGGTCGGTGAAGTTGAGGCGGCTGTCGGTAAACGTAACGCGGTCGATGCGCACGTTGCGCGGCTTCGCACCGCCCGGCGCCGGGGCGGGCGCGTCGGGCTCCTCGGGAGACGCGGCCTTCAATTGCTGCAAATTCAGCTTGCCGTCGGGATTCACCACCACGCGCGAGTAGATCTTGTCCACCGCGATCTCGGCGATGGCGAGGTCGAGCGGCGTGGCTTCGGCCCACTTGAATGCGATGCCCGACGCGCGCACCGCGTCCCAGTTGAGGAGATCCTCGTCAATCGTCGTGTCGACGGTGGCGAGGTTCGACACCGCGGCAGAGCCGTTGTAGCCGACCTGCATCGCCTTGCCGTCGCCGCGCACCGTGAGGGTTCCCTTCGCCGAGGCGAAGCCGCTCTTCAGCGCGACGGTCTTGAATTGCGTGACGTAACGGCGCGCCGGGACGATGTCGATGTGGCGCGCATCCACCTTGGCATTCAGCTCGAAGGGAGACAGGCTGAAGGCGCTCTCCATGTCGACGCTGCCGGCCTTGTCGAGCGCAAGCTTCGCCGACATCGTGCTTTTCGTGCCCTTCTCGGTGGAAAGCCCGTTGGCCTCGAGGTGGGCGACGTTGACGCGGTGCGCCGCGGCGGGTTTCAGCGACTGGTCGTGCAGCGTGACGCGATAGCCATCCAGGGTGAGCTTGCCCAGCGCGACCACCCACGCAGGCCCCGCGGCCTCCGACTTCGCGCCATCGTCCTTCACCTGCACCGGCATCTCGATCGACCCGTCGCGCTTGCGAGTGATTTCGATCGCCGCGTCGTTCGAAGCGAGCGAGGCGACATCGACCCGCTTCTTCTTGATGTCGACGCGAATGCCCTTCGCCTCGGTGGTCGCGAGGCGTACCGGGCCGCGCGCGGTGCCGGCGTCCGTCACCTTGAGGGATTTGACCGCGACCAGGCCCGCGATCGGGTCGAGAGAGGCGATGTCGGCGTCGATCCTCGCCACCTGCGCGCTGCCTCCATCATCCGGCGCCGTGACCTTGAGCTCTCGCAACGCGAGCGTGCCCGCGACGTCGATGGAGGGATCCTTGCCACCGGCCTGTGTGAAGCGGATCGAGAGCTTCGCGTCGAGCTTCCCGGAATCGATCTTCACCGGCAGCGGTGACGGCGAGTATTCGACGTAGCGTTGCACGTCGAGCGAATCGAGATCGATGGCGAGGTGGGTGCGCAGCGAATTCTCGAAGGGCAGCGTCTCGCCCTTGAGATGCACCGTGGTGCCGTTCACCTTGGCGGCGAAGGTCGGCTGCACGAACTCCTTCAGGTGCGTGGGCAGGTTGGAGATGAACGGGATGGCGATGTCGATCTCGCTCACCTGGTGCCTGGCGCCCTTGGGCTTGTCCTCGAAATCGATGCGGGCGCCGGTAAGGCGGATGTTGCTCACCGAAAACTCGGCCTTGCCGGATTCAGTTTTGGGTGACGGCGCCGCGAGCCTCGCGAGAATGTCGCTCACGTTGTAGCGCGTGTCGGTCTCGCGCACCAGGTTCACCTTCATCCCGGCGAGCGTGACCTGGTCGACCACCGGGGCCAGGCGCCAGGCCGAGGTGATGCTGCCGTCCAGGTCGAGCTGGTCGAAGGATACGAACGGCGTCTTGCCGTCGGCCTCCATGATCCTGAAGCC
>JANLXC010000172.1:0-66253 GCA_031364925.1 Burkholderiales bacterium
GCCTTGCCGACCGTGGCAAGCAACTTGGGAAGGCTGATGGGTTTCTCGAGGAAGTCGAAGGCACCGATGCGCGTGGCCTCCACCGCCGAATCGATGGTGCCGTGCCCGGACATCATCACCACGGGCATGGTGAGCAGCCCGCTACCCGCCCACTCCTTCAGCAGCGTGATGCCGTCGGTGTCCGGCATCCAGATGTCGAGCAGCACGAGGTCGGGGCGCATTTCCTTGCGCGCCGATCGCGCGGTCTGTGCGTTCTCGGCAAGCCGCACGCCATATCCCTCGTCGCGGAGGATCTCGAAGAGCAACTCGCGAATGCCGACTTCGTCGTCGACCACGAGGATCTGGTTCGCGGACATCCGATGTATGCCTGGTTACGCGGCCTTGGACGGCAGGACGATGCTCACGGTGGCGCCGTGCGGCTTCACGTTTTCGACCAGGATCCGGCCGTGGTGCTCATCGACGATCTTCTTGACGATCGCGAGCCCCAGCCCGGTTCCCTTCGGCTTGGTGGTCACGTACGGCTCGAAGATACGGCCCATGACGCCCTCCGCGATCCCGGTGCCATTGTCGCGCACGGTGAGCAGCACGCCGCCCGTGCCCATGCTGGTGTTCACGAGGATGCGCGGGTTCTCGACACCGGTGAGGGCGTCGATCGCGTTCTGGAAGAGGTTGTGAAGCACCTGGCGCAGCATCGCGGGATCGGCGTAGATCGACGGCAGGTTCTCGGCCAGGCGCGGCTCGATCGCCACCCCCATCGCTTCGTAGAGGACGAGCACTTCGCGCACCAGATCGTTCAGGTTCACCGCCTTGGCGTTCATGCGCGAGGCGTGGGCGTACTGCGTGAAGTCGTCGACCATTCCCTTCAGCGCGGCGACGTGCGTCACGATCGTGCCGGTGGAGCGCTTGAGGATCTCGGCCTCGGCGGGCGGCAGCTTGTCCTGCAACTTGAGCTGCATGCGTTCGGCGGAGAGCTGGATCGGGGTGAGCGGGTTCTTGATCTCGTGGGCAAGGCGGCGCGCCACTTCGCCCCAGGCGGCATCCCGCTGCGCCTGGATCAGGTGGGTGATGTCGTCGAACACCACCACGTAGCCGCTTTCGCCGCGCGCGCCCAGGCGCGTGCCGCGAATGAGGAGGGTGCGCTGGCCGTCGTCGCGCCGGAATTCCATCTGTTCCTCCCACTGGCGCATGCCAGACGAAGAGAACTGGCGCAGCGCGATCTCCGCGAAGGGTGCGACCGACTGCACGTGGCGCGGCCATTCCGAGAGCTTGATGCCGTGGAAGGCGCCGCCCGGAACCGCGAGGATCGCGTTGGCGGCGGCATTCATCGTCTTCACGTAGAGGCGCTCGTCGAAGGTGAGAACGCCGGAAGTGAGGTTGGAAAGGATGCTCTCGAGATATGTCTTGGAATTCTCCAGCTGCAGCTGGTTGCGCTCCATCGCGTCGGTCGCATCGGCGATCTGGCGCGTCATCGTGTTGAACGACTGCGTAAGCACGCCGAATTCGTCGCGGCTCTTCACGGGGTTCAGCTTCGAATAGTCGCCCTTGGCGATCGCGCGCGTGGCCTCCGCGAGCGCGGACAGCGGGGCGGAGAGCCTTTCCGAAAGCACGAAGGCGAGTGCCAGCGCCGAAAAAAGCGTGAGCAGCATCGCGAGTGTCAGGGTAAGGCCGAAAATGCGCTTCAAGCCCACGCGCGCGAGCAGGAGCTCCTGGTAATCCTTGTAGCCCTTCTCGACCAGCTCGGCCTCGCGTGCGATGGCGGGCGGCACGCGTTGCAGAACCTGCAGGATGCGAATGTCGTCGGCGATGGTGAGGACGTTCACCGGCACAAGGACGCGCAGGTAGAGGCCGCGGTCCGGGATCGACTCGATGAAGCGCGCCGGCTGTTGCAAGCGCACCTGGCGCAGCACCGCCGCGCTGGGGAGCTCCGGCAAAAGCGTCACGGGCTCCACCCCGGACTGGGCGATGATCTTGCCGCGCGGCGTCATCAGCGTGGCTTCCTCGATGGAATGCTGCTCGCGCAGGCGATTCAGCGTGGCCGCCTCGATCGCCTGGGAGGAGGCGAGCGTCTGCGCCATCGCCTCGGCCTTCTGCGCCAGCTGGTCGCGCGAGTTCTCGAGTGCGCTCCGCGCGAGGTTGATGCCGCTCTTCAGCGACTCGTCGACGCGCACGTCGAACCACGATTCGATGGAGCGTTGCAGGAACTGGAAGGAGATCGCGTACACGAGCCCGCCCGGGATCAGCGCCATCAACGTGAACACGACCATGAGGCGCAGGGTGAGCTTGGAGCCGAACACGCGCTCGCGAAGCTTCCGGCGCAGCACGAGGAGCTGGTAGACGATGAGGGCCATCAGCCCCAGCGCAAGGCCGCCGCCCAGGCCCAGCAGGAGGGGATAGTTTTGCGCGAAGAGCGCGGTGTTCGAGGAAGCCTCCGACATCAGGTACACCAGCGCGGCGCCGGTGACCACACATAGGAATATCAGGGCTTTCATGGAGTCAACGCCCAGCGATGCCAATCCGACGCCAAAGTCCAGTCGCGCGAGGCGATGGCATTGAGCTGGAACGGTTTGGGCAGCTGGGCGGTGTCCAGGCGCATGCGGATCCCCGCCTGGTAGGTTGCATCCTTCCTGAAGGCGCTGCGGTCTGCGATCTGCAGGTTGCGCAAGCGCGATAGGACGCGGGTCACTTCCTCGAAACGTGTGAAGTTCTGATAGACGTTGCCCACCGAAAGCCGGTACTGGCGCAGCAACGGCGTGTAGCTGATCTTGTAAGTCTGGGAAAACTGCACGGGCTTCTCATCGAACCAGTACCAGCGCGGGCGCGAGAGCTCGAACTCCACAACGAAATAGAGTGGCACGCCGCGGTTCACCGCCTCTTCGAGGCGCGGGCTGAACTGGACATCGAATTCCGCGCCGAGAGCCCAGCCGTCTTCCGCGAGCTCGAGCGTTGCGGACTTCACGACGATTCCTTCGGAGGCCTGCGCGAGCGGCATGAAGACCGCGAGCATCAGCACCAGCATTCCCGTGCGCAGCCTCCCCAGCCGCGGCATTCCCGAGGGGCTACGAAAAAGCGAGGCAAAGAAGGACGCAGGGGTCATCGGAGACGTCCGAGTGTGGTGCCAAAGATACAAGTGATGCGGCAGAGATACAATTTATCACTTTTTGCCAATCGATACCAGTCGAAGGCACATCCGGCAATTACTGATTTTCTCTTAAAATCAACTCTTTAGGCGCGCGCACTCGGCGCCCCCGCCAAAAAGTCGCGAATCGCCATGCGTTTGCCCCCCGGGCGCTGCACTTCCGTGAGCGCGAGCGCCCCCTGTCCGCATGCGATCACGAGCCTTGCACCATCCGCGGTGAGGATAGCGCCAGGCTCACCCGACCCTTCCGCTGGCTCCGCCTTCCAAATTTTGAGCGCTTCACCCGCGAGGCTTGTTTCCGCTCCCGGAACCGGGTTATACGCACGCACATGACGGTCGACAACGCGGTTGGATTGCGACCAATCGACGCGGGCGTCAGACCGGGAAATCTTGCTTGCGTAGGTCGCGGCCGAAGAGTCTTGCTCTCGTGGTTGCAGTTCATCGAGGCGGGCAAGGGCTTCGACGATCGCCTGGGCTCCCAGCTCCGAAAGCGCCGCGGTGAGATCTCCCGCGGTCTCCCGATCGCCGATCGCGCGCGACTTTTCCAGGAGCACCGCCCCGGTATCCAGGCCAGCGGCCATCTGCATGATGCAGATGCCCGTTCGCGCATCGCCGGCGAGGATGGCGCGCTGGATGGGAGCGGCGCCGCGCCAGCGCGGCAGCAAGGAAGCGTGGATGTTCAGGCAACCGCGCCTGGGAATCGTGAGCACGGACGCGGGCAGGATGAGACCGTAGGCAGCCACGACCATGACGTCGGGCTCCAGACTCAGGAGCCGCGAAGCGGTGTCTCCTTCCTTGAGGGTCGGAGGCTTTAACACCTCGATCGCGTGCTTCTGCGCCGCCTGCGCAACCGCGCTGGACGCCAGACGCAACCCGCGACCGGCGGGCCGATCGGGTTGGGTGAGCACAGCGGGGACCTGGTGCCCCGCGGCGACGATCGCCTCGAGGGCGCGCGCGGCAAACGGCGGGGTGCCCGCGAAGATGACGCGCAATGGAGCGCCGCCTATGTCAGGCGGCTTTGCGTTGACGTTTCCTCAGCTTCGCGCGAACGCGGTTCTGCTTCATTTCGGACAGGTAATCGACGAAGATCTTGCCCTGCAGGTGATCCATCTCGTGCTGGATACAGGTGGCGAGCATTCCTGAGGCGTTGAGCGTAAAGCGGGCGCCGTTTCGATCGAGCGCGGTTACGGTAACGCTTTCCGCCCGCTCGACGTTGTCGTAGATTCCGGGCAGGGAGAGGCAACCCTCCTGGTTGACGGCCACGCCCTCGCGCCGGGTGATCTCGGGGTTCACGAAGACTCGCAGGTCGGTGCGGTCCTCGGTCACGTCGATTACCAGGATTTGCTTGTGAACGTCCACCTGGGTCGCGGCCAGTCCTACACCGGGGGCGGCGTACATGGTTTCGGCCATGTCGTCGATCAATTTGCGTGTCGAGGCGTCGAGCTTTTCGACGCGCTTGGCAGGCGTATTGAGGCGATGGTCGGGGTACTGGAGTATCTCGAGAATGGCCATAAATGCTTGCTAATTGAAGAAATTATGTGCAGAATTTACTGCACTACATGAAAAGGGGCGCGTAACCCTTTTTCTGAATATGGGTCTCTAACTCCATATCCACAAGTGAGCGTCGCCATGCGAAAGACAATTATAACTTTAGTCGTCGCCGTGGCCAGTTTGGTTCCGGTCGCGACCCTGGCCGACGGCATGCCGCCGTCCGCCGCGAAAACCTCTGCCGGTACCCCCCAAGGGGGCCCCGCGTCTGGCAACCGGGTCACCATGGCGGACCTGGCACCCGACGCCCCTAACGAATACACGGTGGTCAAGGGCGACACCCTGTGGGGCATCTCCGGGCGTTTCCTGAAGGACCCGTGGAAGTGGCCCCAGATCTGGGAAATGAACCGCGACCAGATCAAGAACCCGCACTGGATCTATCCCGGCAATGTGATCCGCCTTGATCGCTCCGGCGACTCGCCGCGCCTCTCCATGAGTGGGCCCGGGGGAGGCGGCTCCAGGCCATCAGGCGGCACGGAGGCTGATGCGGCCGCCAACGTGGTGAAGCTCGATCCGCGCATCCGCGTCGAGAACCTCGAGGGCGCCGTCCCCAGCATCCCGGGAAGCGCGATCGGGCCTTTCCTTTCGCAGCCGCTTATCGTCGAGGAAGGCGGTCTCGACAACGCGCCCACCATCCTCGCGACTGAAGAAAGCCGCGTCATCGTGGGTCAGGGCGACCTCGCCTACGCCGATCGCATCGGCAGCAACGACGGCGTGAACTGGCAGATCTTTCGTCCCGGCGCGGTGCTGCGCGATCCCGATACCGGCGAAGTGCTGGGCCGCGAAGCCCGGTACCTTGGCGACGCGCGCGTGCGCCGCTTCGGCAACCCGACGACGCTCGAAGTCACCAAGGCGCGCCAGGAAATCAACCGCGGCGATCGCCTCACGATCGCGCGCGAGACTTCCTTCCCGAGCTATATCCCGCGCGCTCCCGACAAGCCCATCAAGGGCACGATCATGTCGGTGGACGGCGGTGTCTCCGAGCTTGGCCAGTACCAGATCATCACCATCAACCGTGGCGGTCGCGACGGGGTCGAGGTCGGCCACGTGCTCGCGAGCTATCGCCGCGGGCAGTTGGTCACGGCGCGCTCGTCACAGGATCTGGAGTCGCCCAAGTGGTTCACGAACTGGAGCTGGGACGGCTGGTCGTGGCCGGCCTGGACGTGGGGCACGGGCGAGACCAAGGCCATGCCGGTGGTTCCTCCTCCCGCGAACTACCAGCCCGCCGATGTGCAGAAGTCCGGGGCCGGCGCTCCCATGGCCGGCCGCGAGCTGCGCCTTCCCGACGAGCGCAACGGCCTCATCTTCGTTTTCCGCGTGTTCGAAAAAATGTCGTACGCGATGGTAATGAAGGCGACCAAGCCGATCTACATCGGGGACGTGGTGCAGACGCCTTGAGCTGAGCCTTCGGCGGTCCGCGAAAAGGGGCTTCGGCCCCTTTTCGTTTTTTTGCGCCAAGCGGTCAGCCTGCCGCGAACCTGCGCCGTTTATGGAGCATCGCCCCAATCCCGCATTGAATCGATTCCCTTGGACCGCGTTCTTGCTTCCCTCGCTGACATCGACGCGTGGCTTCGCCTCACTCTCATTCCCGGCGTCACGCTCGCGAAGCAACGCGCGCTGCTCCACGAGTTCGGCTCGCCGCGCGCCGTGATGCGGGCGCCGGCGCGGTCCCTTTCGGCCATCGCCGGTGAAGGGACCGCGGCGTTGATCGCGCGGGGACCGGCGGCCGCGAAAGTGGACGCGACTTTGCGATGGCTCGCCAAGCCGGCATGCCACCTGATCACGATCCAGGACGCTGCGTATCCGCAAGCGCTTCGCGAGATCGCCGATCCGCCGACCGTTGTCTACGCGCAGGGCCGCATTGAGCTCCTCCACGCGACGGCATTCGCGATCGTCGGTAGCCGTAATGCCACGCCGCAAGGCTCGCGCGATGCGCACGCGTTCGCGCACGCGCTGTCGCAGGCGGGTCTCACCATCGTCAGCGGGCTCGCCCTCGGAATCGATGCTGCGGCGCACCGCGGCGGTCTCGCGGGTGCGGCGTCGAGCATCGCGGTGATGGGAACCGGCGCGGACATCTTTTATCCGCGTCGCAATGGCGAGCTCGCCCACGCGCTCGCCTCGCAAGGCTGCCTCATCACGGAGTTTTCCCTCGGCACGCACCCGGCGCCGGGGAACTTCCCGCGCCGCAACCGTCTGATCAGTGGGCTCGCGCGCGGTGTGCTCGTGGTGGAGGCGGCGCCGCAGAGCGGCTCGCTGTCCACCGCCCGTTTCGCCCTCGACCAGAACCGCGACGTCTTCGCGATCCCGGGGTCGATCCATTCCCCGATGTCGAAGGGATGCCATTGGCTGATCAAGGAAGGCGCGAAACTGGTGGAGAGCGCCGACGACGTGCTCGCGGAGCTCGGCATGGCGGTGCAACGCACGAGCGCGCAGGAGCAGGAAAAGGAGCCGGAAGAGGCCGACCCCATCCTCTGCGCGATGGGATGCGCGCCGGCCACCATCGACCAGCTCGCGCAGCGCACCGGACTGGACGCTGCTACACTCGCCGCCCAACTCGCCCGCCTCGAGCTCGAGGCGAGCGTCGCCGCGCTACCCGGGGGATGGTTCCAGCGCGCGTTATAGAATGAATCGAGAAGGCTGCGAATAAATTCATGGCATCGACACTACTCATCGTCGAGTCGCCTTCGAAGGCGAAGACGCTCAAGAAATACCTCGGCAAGGACTACGAGATCCTCGCCTCCTACGGCCACGTGCGGGACCTCGTCCCCAAGACCGGCGCCGTGGACCCGGAAGACGGCTTCAAGATGAAGTACGAGCTCATCGACCGCAACGCGAAGCACGTCGAGGCGATCGCGAAGGCGGTGAAGGGCGTCGATACCGTCCTCCTCGCCACGGACCCGGACCGCGAAGGCGAGGCGATCGCGTGGCACCTGTCCGAGATCCTCAAGTCGAGGAAGGCGCTGAAGGACAAAAAGCTCAAGCGCGTCGTCTTCTACGAAATCACCGAAACCGCGGTGAAGGATGCGGTGAAGAACCCGCGCGCGATCTCGATGGAGCTGGTGAACGCGCAGCAGGCGCGGCGCGCCCTCGATTACCTCGTCGGCTTCAACCTTTCACCGCTCCTCTGGAAGAAGATCCGCCGCGGGCTGTCCGCCGGTCGCGTGCAGAGCCCTGCGCTGCGCCTCATCGTCGAGCGCGAGCTCGAGATCGAGGCCTTCAAGACCCAGGAATACTGGTCGATCCACTTCGACGGCGAGAAGAACAAGGTCGTGTTCACCGCCAAGCTCTCGCACTTCAACGGCGAGAAGCTCGACCAGTTCGCCGTCGGCAACGCCCAGCGCGAGGAGGAGATCCGCAAGTTCCTCGACGCCCACGGCAAGGGCCAGGCGAAAGTAAGGGAAGTCGAGAAGAAGAGAAAATTGCGCTCGCCCGCCGCGCCCTTCACCACCTCGACCCTGCAGCAGGAGGCGGTGCGCAAGCTCGGCTTCTCCACCGACCGCGCCATGAAGGTGGCGCAAAGCCTTTACGAGGGCGTGGCCGTCGGAAAGGAAGTGACCGGCCTCATCACCTACATGAGGACAGACTCGGTGACCCTTTCCAAGGAAGCGGTCGCGGAGATGCGCGGGTTCATCACCAAGAATTACGGCGACGACTATTTGCCCAAGGCGCCGATCGTCTATCGCAGCGCCTCGAAGAACGCCCAGGAAGCGCACGAGGCAGTCCGGCCCACCTCGATCAAGCGCACGCCGGACTCCGTCGCGCCTTACCTCAACGACGAGCAGCGCAAGCTCTACGAGATGATCTGGAAGCGCGCCATCGCCTCGCAGATGACGCCGGCGCAGTTCGACACCGTCGCGGTGGATTTCGTCGTGGGCGGGGATGGCAACGTGTTCCGCGCCACCGGCCAGACCATGGTGTTCCCGGGCTTCTTCGCGGTGTACCACGAGGACCAGGACGATGCGGTGGAAGAGGAGGACAAGCGCCTGCCTGCCTTCGACGTGGGCGACACGGTCAAGATCCAGAAGCTCTACGGGGAGCAGCACTTCACACAGCCCCCGCCGCGCTTCTCGGAAGCGAGCCTGGTCAAGGCCCTCGAGCAGCACGGCATCGGCCGGCCCTCGACCTACGCCTCGATCATCTCCACCCTGGTGAACCGCGAGTACGTGACGCTCGACAAAAAGCGCTTCCAGCCCACGGACGTGGGACGCGTGGTGAACAAGTTCCTCACCGAGCATTTCGCGCACTGGGTCGACTATGCATTCACCGCCAAGCTCGAGGATGAGCTCGACGACATCTCCAACGGCAAGGACGAGTGGGTGCCGGTGCTGGAGCGCTTCTGGAAGGATTTCTCGGCGCAGATCATCGAGAAGGAATCGGTGAACCGCAAGGACGTCACGCAGGAGGTCCTCGAAGAGGTTTGCCCCAAATGCGGCAAGCACCAGCTCACCAACCGCCTCGGGCGCCGTGGGCGCTTCATCGGGTGCGCGGGATACCCGGAATGCGACTACACGCGCAACGTCGACGGCGCGGAGAACCAGGACGCGCAGAAGCGCGAGATCGGCATCGATCCGAAGACCAAGATGCTGATCCAGCTGCTGCAGGGCCCCTTCGGCCCTTACGTCCAGCTCGGCGAGCCCGAGGGCGACAAAAAGCCCAAGCGCGTGTCGGTTCCGAAGAACGTGGCGCCCGACTCGGTGAACCTTGAGATCGCGGTGAAGCTTCTCGAGCTGCCTCGCGACCTCGGCGCCCATCCGGAAGGCGGCAAGAAGGTGGTTGCCGCGATCGGCCGCTTCGGCCCGTACGTGAGCCACGACGGACAGTTCAAGTCGATCCCCAAGGAAGAGAACGTGTTCGACATCGGCCTGGAGCGCGCGGTGGCGCTCCTCAAGGAGCCGAAAGTGTTCAACGCGCGCGGCGCGTTGAAAGTGCTCGGCAAGCATCCCGACGACAACCAATCCGTGGCCCTCTACTCAGGGCGCTACGGCGCGTACGTGAAGCATGGCAAGGTGAACGCCACGCTGCCCGACCAGGGCGCGATCAACTCGATCACGCTCGAGGAGGCGCTCGAGCTCATCGCCGCGAAGGCGGGCAAGGGTGGGTCGAAGGGCGGCTTCAAGTCCAGGCCGAAGGCCAAGCCGAAAGCCAAGCCGAAAGTAAAAAAAGCCGCATAAGCGGCTTTTTTTACCAGATCGAGCTTTCCTCGCCGCTATCGGCGGGACGCCGATCTAGACGTCGAGGTTGGAAACCCGCAACGCGTTGGTCTCGATGAACTGCCTTCGAGGCTCCACCTCGTCGCCCATGAGCGTGGTGAAGATCTCCCCGGCGCTGATGGCGTCCTCGATCTGGACCTTGAGGAGAATCCGCTTGGTCGGATCCATGGTGGTCTCCCACAGCTGCTCGGGGTTCATCTCTCCGAGCCCCTTGTAACGCTGGATCGACATGCTGCCCTTGGCTTCCGACAATAGCCAGTCGAGCCCTTCCTTGAACGAGCGTATCGAGCGCACCGTGTCGCCGCGCTTCACCTGCGCGTCGTCGCGCAGCAGGCCCGCGAGGGTTTCGGCGGTCTTCACGATCTGCGCGTAGTCCCCGCTTTCCAGGAAGGCGTGGTCGATGACCGTCTCCACCTTGTTGCCGTGCACGATCTTTTCGAGGCGCAGGCGCCAGCCGTCGGAGGTCGGATCGCGCTCGATGTGCGCCTTGGGTGGATGCGGCATCAGTGCGGCATGGAAGTCCTTCGCCGCCTGCGTCGCGCCGTCCTTGTCGGCGAGCGAGATCTTCGCCATCGACAGCATCGAGCGCAGCACCGTGGGGTCCATCGCGATCGACAGCCGCTCGATGATCGCCTCGGTGGTGAGGTACTCGGAGGCGATCTTCTCGAGCGCCTCGCCGGAGAGCTGCGGCGCGTCGTCGCCCGGCATCAGCGCGGCGTTCTGAAGCGCCTTCCTGAGCTGGTGTTGCTTGAGCTCGAGCTCGTCCTTGAGATAGCGCTCATCCTTGCCGCTCTTCACCTTGTAGAGCGGCGGCTGCGCCACGTAGATGTAGCCCTTCTCGATCAGCATCGGCATCTGGCGATAGAAGAACGTGAGGAGCAGCGTGCGGATGTGCGCGCCGTCGACGTCCGCGTCGGTCATGATGATGATGCGGTGGTAGCGCAGCTTGTCGACGTTGAATTCCTCGCCGATGCCAGCGCCGAGCGCGGTGATGAGCGTGGCAACTTCCTGGGACGTGATGATCTTGTCGATGCGAGCGCGCTCGACGTTGAGGATCTTGCCTTTCAGCGGCAGGATCGCCTGGTTCCTGCGGTCGCGCCCCTGCTTGGCCGAGCCGCCCGCGGAATCTCCTTCCACCAGGTATAGCTCGCAGAGCGATGGATCTCGCTCCTGGCAGTCGGCGAGCTTGCCCGGCAGCCCCACGCCGTCGAAAATACCCTTGCGGCGCGTGAGCTCGCGCGCCTTGCGAGCTGCTTCGCGCGCGCGCGCCGCCTCGACGATCTTGGTGCAGATGATCCTCGCGTCTGCGGGCTTCTCCATCAGGAACTCGGCGAGCTTCTGCGCCACGACTTCCGACACCACCGGCTGCACTTCCGAGGAGACCAGCTTGTCCTTGGTCTGCGACGAAAACTTGGGCTCGGGCACCTTCACCGACAACACGCAGGTCAGGCCCTCGCGCATGTCGTCTCCGGTAGTCTCGACCTTGGCCTTCTTGGCGATCTCTTCCTTCTCGATGTAGTTGTTGATGGTGCGCGTCATCGCGTTGCGCAGCCCCGTCAGGTGCGTGCCGCCGTCGCGCTGCGGGATGTTGTTGGTGAACACCTGAACCGACTCGCCGTAGGAGTCATTCCACTGCATCGCGACCTCGACGGTGATGCCTTCCTTCTCGCCGATCGAATAGAAGATATTGTTGTGCAGGACCGTCTTCGACCGGTTCATGTAGTCGACGAAACCCTTCACGCCGCCGGTGTGCGCGAAGTTCTCGCTCTTGCCCGTGCGCTGGTCGATGAGCTCGATCGCGCAGCCGTTGTTCAGGAACGACAGCTCGCGCAGGCGCTTGGCGAGAATCTCGTAGTGGAACTCGACGTGGTTGAAGGTTTCCTTCGAGGCGAGGAAATGCACTTCCGTGCCTCGCTTGTCGGTGTCGCCGGTCACCTCGAGGGGCTTGACCAGCACGCCGTCGTGAAACTCGAGGAAGTGCGCCTTGCCGCCGCGCCAGATGCGCAGCTTCAGCCACTCGGAAAGCGCGTTCACCACGGAAACACCCACGCCGTGCAAGCCACCCGAGACCTTGTAGGAGTTTTGGTCGAACTTGCCGCCCGCGTGCAGCTCGGTCATGACGATCTCGGCGGCGGTGCGCTTGAGATCGTCGTCGTCCTTCACGTCGGTGGGAATGCCGCGGCCGTTGTCCACCACGGAGACGGAATTATCGGTGTGAATCACCACCTTGATGTCGTCGCAGTGGCCGGCGAGGGCTTCGTCGATCGCGTTATCGACGACCTCGAACACCATGTGGTGCAGGCCCGTGCCGTCCGACGTGTCGCCGATGTACATGCCTGGACGCTTGCGCACCGCGTCCAGGCCTTTCAGGATCTTGATGCTCGACGAGTCGTACTCGGCCGGGGGGCGGCCGTTGTCGGGACTGGGTTGCGGGACCGTTGCCATTGAGTTCCTGTTTCGAGTGAGGCTGCGGGGACCTAGATGCGCATCGGCATCACGACGTACTTGAAGTCGTCGTGGCCGGGCATCTGCACCAGCGCGCTGGAGTTCGAATCGCCCATGGTGAAGGTCACCGTTTCGGAATCGACGTGGTTCAGCACGTCGAGGAGGTACGAGATGTTGAAGCCGATGTCGAGCGGATCGCCGTCGTATTCGATCGCCAGGCCTTCCTCGGCCTCTTCCTGCTCATTGTTCGTGCAGATGATCGAGAGCGCGTCCTTGGTGAACACCAGGCGCACGCCGCGAATCTTCTCGTTGGACAGGATCGCGGCACGGTTCAGCGACTGCGCGAGCGTCGCGCGATCGAGGGAAACGCGGTTCTTATGCGTCGAGGGAATCACCTTCTGGTAGTCGGGGAACTTGCCCTCGACGATCTTGGAGACGATTTCGATGCCGCCGAAGGAGAAGCGAGCCTGGTTCGAACCGATCGCGAGCGACACCGGCTCGTCGGTATCCGAGAGGAGCTTGATCAACTCGATCACCGTCTTGCGGGGCAGGATCGCCTCGACCGAGCCGTGGTCGCTACCCAGCGCCTGGCTCGCGAATGACAGGCGGTGGCCGTCGGTGGCCACGACGCGAAGCGTGTCCTTGTCCACCGAGAACAGGACCCCGTTCAGGTAATAGCGAATGTCCTGGACCGCCATGGCGAACTGCACGAGGCCGAGCGCTTCCTTCAGCGCCTTCTGCGGCAGGGTGAGCGTCTTTGAGGCGTCCTTCGCCTCGACCATGCGCGGGAAGTCGGCGGCGGCGAGCGTCTGCAGGTTGAAGCGGCTCTTGCCGGCGCGCACCGTCATGCGATTTTCCTTGGCCTCGAGCGAGACCTCGGCATCCTCGGGCAGCGAACGCAGGATGTCGTAGAGCTTGCGCGCCCCGGCCGTGACCGATCCCTCCGCGGCGCTGTCCAGGTCGGCGCGGGACGTGATCTGCACTTCGAGGTCGGTCGCGAGGAACTCGACCTTCGATCCGGTCGCCGTGATGAGAACGTTGGAGAGGATCGGCAGCGTATGGCGCCGCTCCACGATCCCCGTGACTTGCTGCAGCGGGCCCAACAGCTTGTCGTTCGTCGTTTTGATTTTCAGCATGATCTCTATCTATTAGTAGTCTTTATAAAAGAGAACAGTTAACAGCTAACAGGAGGAGCCCCGGAGCGGGATAACTCCAAAATGCGGCGATCGATCAATGATTTGCCGCGATAAAAAGTGGGGGCAAAAGGTCTGGTATGCACCCGCGACCTGTGGGCAAAAGCGCCTTCGGGCGCGGGGCGGCAAACTGTCCACAGGTTCTTCATGGGTTCCGGGGCTTTCATCCCAGCAGTATTTGCTGGAGCTGCGCGTAGTCGCGCGCGAACTCCTGGTCGCCCTCGCGAAGCTCCGCGGTCTTGCGACAGGCGTGCAACACGGTGGTGTGGTCGCGGCCGCCGAAAGCCTCGCCGATCTCCGGGAGGCTTTGCTGCGTGAGCTCCTTGGCGAGGGCCATGGCCACCTGCCGCGGACGGGCCACGGAGCGGAAACGCTTCTTCGAATACATCTCCGACACCTTGATCTTGAAGTAGTCGGCGACGGTCTTCTGGATATTCTCGATGGAAACCTGGCGGTTCAGCACGGCGAGGAGGTCTTTCAGTGCCTCGCGCGCCGTCCCCACCGTGACCATGGCGTTGTTGAAGCGCGCATAGGCGAGCACGCGTTTCAACGCCCCCTCGAGCTCGCGCACGTTCGAGCGGATGTGCTTGGCGATGAAGAAGGCGACGTTCTCGTCGAGGCGCACGCCGTCGTTCTCCGCCTTCTTCAGCAGGATGGCAACGCGCATCTCGAGCTCGGGAGGCTCGACCGCCACCGTGAGACCCCAGCCGAAGCGCGAGATGAGGCGGTCTTCGATGCCGGTCATCTCCCGAGGAAAGCAGTCGCTGGTGATGGCGACCTGCTTGTGCGCCTCGAAGAGCGCGTTGAACGTATAGAAGAACTCTTCCTGGGAGCGCGACTTGCCGACGAAAAACTGCACGTCGTCGATGAGGAAGAGGTCGAGCGAGCGGTAGTAGCGCTTCAGCGAATCGAAGCTCTTGTGCTGGTAGGCGCGCACCACGTCGGCCACGAATTGCTCGGCGTGGATGTAGCGCACCTTGGCCTTGGGGTTGCGCTTGAGCACCTCGGTGCCGATCGCCTGCAGCAAATGGGTCTTGCCCAGGCCGGTGCCGCCGTAGATGAAGAGGGGGTTATAAGCCGTGCCGGGATTCTCGGCCACCTGGATCGCCGCGGCCCGCGCGATCTGGTTGGCCTTGCCGTTCACGAAATTGGCGAAGGTGAAGCCGGGATTGAGGCGATGCTCCTCGCGCGCCGGGCGCTCCGGCACCACGACCGCCACAGGCTCGGGAACCATGATCTCGTTGTCCGCGAGCTTGTCGTCGAGGATCAGGTTCACGCTCAGGCGTCCGCCAGCCACGTGCTCGACCCGCGAGGCTATCCTTCCCAGGAGGTTGGTTCGCACATACTTGAGGACGTGGTGATTCGGCGCCACGAGCACCAATTGGTCGTCCTGCCGCTCGCCCCGCAGGGGCTTGATCCAGGTGTCGTATTGCTGGGCCGGCAACTCCTTCTTGAGTTCAGCGGCGAGCGACGGCCAAAGCGAATCCATGGGCGAAATCGGGGGCGGGGAGGGATCGAAAAAAGGGGGGAAGGCGATCACAAATTTTACCGGGATCGAGGCCGGTTATCCACAGCCAAATTACGCCGGGAATAGGCCTCGCCCATAGCGTCGAGACGCCAAATCCGTTATAATTTCAGGCTTTTCGCCGTCGGGCGATTGAATCAGAGGAAGTTCGCAAATGAAGCGCACCTACCAGCCTTCAGTAGCACACAGAAAGAAAACGCACGGCTTTCGCGTGCGCATGAAAACGGCCAGTGGCCGCGCCATCATCAGCGCGCGCCGCGCCAAGGGCCGCAAGCGCGTCGCAGTCTAGGCCGAGACATGCCGCGCGACGCCCGCAAAGAAGGGTATTCGCGGCGTCACCGCTTCTCGGTGCAGGGTTCCTTCGGCACCATTTTGCGCGGCTCACGTAAGTTGCGCGGGCGCTTCGCGATCCTCCACGTGGCGCCGGGCCAGCCCGGTAATTCGCGCCTGGGTATCGCGCTTACCCGGCGTCTCGTTCCCGATGCCGTCGACCGCAACCGCGTGAAGCGGCTTGTGCGCGACACGTTCCGCCGCCATGTGGTCAAGCACGCCGGGTTGGATTGCGTGGTGTCGTTGCGCGAGCGCTTCGACCCGGCCCAGGCAGAGCCGCTGTTCGCCGAGATCGGCACCCTCTTCGACCAACTCGCCAAGAACGACGCCCGCTGAATGACGCGCCTCATGCTTTTCGTGATCCGCGCCTATCGGTACCTTTTGAGCCCGTGGTGGGGAAACCAGTGCCGCTTCGACCCGACCTGCTCCGCGTACGCGATGCAGGCGATCGAGGAGCACGGCGCCCTGCGCGGATCATGGCTCGCCCTGCGACGCCTCACCAAATGCCACCCGTGGCACCGCGGCGGTTTCGACCCGGTGCCCTGAGCCCGCTACCCACATGATGGATACGCAACGCCTCATCGCCCTCGCCGTCTTCTCCTTCTCTTCGCTCCTGCTGTGGGAGGCGTGGCAGAAGCACAACGCGCCGAAGGTCCCCGCCACGCCCGCGAGCACGATTCCCGCAACGCCGTCGAGCGCGGCGAGCGTTCCCGCGCCCACTGCACCAGTGGCCACGGGTACGACCCCCGGCGCCGCGATTCCCGCCCCGCCGCCGGCGACCGCCTCGGCGAGCGCGCCCGGCGCACCTGTCATAGTCAAGACCGATCTGTTCGACGTCGAGCTCAACACGCTGGGCGGCGACATCCGCCGCGTGACCATGAAGAAGGTGTTCTCGGCGCTCGATCGCACCCAGCGGCTCACACTGATGGAGCCGGACTCCAAGCACTACTTCATCACGCAATCGGGCTTGCTCGGGGAGGGGCTGCCCACGCACAAGACTCCCTATGAAGTCGCGCAGCGCTTGTATCCGCTCCCCGACGGCAAGGACAGCGTCGAGGTGGTGTTCAAGGCCCAGGAGGCCAACGGCGCAGAGGTGACCAAGCGCTACACCTTTCGCCGCGACAGCTACGTGATCGACGTCGCCTACGACATCGCGAACAAGTCGGACAAGGCGCTGAGCCCGTTCGCGTACTACCAGTTCCTGCGCGACTCGAATCCGCCCACCGAGCAGGCCGCGCAAACCAGCGCTTTCGCCGGCGTCACCACGTTCACCGGCCCTGCGGTCTACACCGACGCGGAGAAATTCCACAAGGTCGATTTCAGCGACATCGCCAAGGGCAAGCAGAGCCACGCCAAGAAGGCCAAGGATGGCTGGATCGGCATCGTGCAGCACTACTTCGTCTCCGCCTGGCTGCCGAAGGAGGGGACGGAACGCGAGTACTTCACCAACAAGGTAGGCGACAACCTCTATACCGCGGGGGTCGTGACGCCGGTGGGCACTATTGCGCCGGGGGCCAATGCGAGCATCGACGTGCCGGTGTACATCGGTCCGCAGGAAACCGAGACCCTCGAAAAGGTCGCGCCGGGTTTGAAGCTCGCCGTCGACTACGGCTGGCTCTACGTGCTCGCCGCGCCGCTCTTCTACGTCCTCAAATGGATCCACGGCGTGGTCGGTAACTGGGGATGGGCGATCATCATCCTCACCATCTTCATCAAGCTGATCTTCTACCCGCTCAACGCCAAGGCGGGGCGCTCCATGGCGCAGATGAAGATCCTCGGCCCGAAGATGGAGAAGCTGAAGCAGCTCTACGGCGACGATCGCCAGAAGATGAACCAGGCGATGATGGAGCTCTACAAGACCGAGAAGATCAATCCTCTCGGCGGGTGCCTGCCGATCGTGGTGCAGATCCCGGTCTTCATCGCGCTCTACTGGGTGCTGCTCGCGTCCATCGAGCTTCGCCACGCGCCCTGGCTGGGCTGGATCCAGGACCTCTCCGCGCCGGATCCGTACTTCATCCTTCCGGTGATCTACGCGGTGTCGATGTTCGTGCAGACGAAGTTGAACCCGCAGCCCGCCGATCCGGTGCAGGCCAAGGTGATGCTGATGATGCCGATCGTCTTCAGCGTGTTCTTCCTCTTCTTCCCCGCGGGCCTCGTCCTCTACTGGGTCGTTCAGAACCTGCTGACGATCCTCCAGCAGTGGTACATCAACAAGACCCTCGCGGCCGAGGCGAAGGCGAAAGCCCGGCGCTGAAAGCCCGCGGCGACACCATCGCCGCCATCGCCACGCCGCCGGGCCGCGGCGGCATCGGCATCGTGCGCGTCTCCGGAAGCATTGCGCGCGCGGTCGCCCGGCAGGTCGCAGGCCTGGTGCCGGAGCCTCGCCGTGCCACGCTTGCCACCTTTCGCGCGGCCGACGGCGCGGTGATCGACGAAGGCATTGCGCTCCTCTTCCCCGCACCCCACTCGTACACTGGCGAAGACGTGGTCGAGCTGCAGGGTCACGGTGGCCCCGTCGTGATGCAACAGTTGCTGCGCCGCTGCGTGGAACTCGGCGCGCGCCTGGCCGAGCCCGGGGAATACACGCGGCGCGCTTTCCTGAACGATCGCCTCGACCTCGCGCAGGCAGAGAGCGTGGCCGACCTCATCGATGCCTCGAGCGTCGAGGCGGCGCGCAGCGCCGCGCGCTCGCTTGCGGGAGATTTCTCGCGCCGTGTCCATGAACTGGTCGCAGGGCTCACGCATTTGCGCGTGCATGTCGAAGCGTGCATCGATTTTCCCGAGGATGAGATCGATCCCGCGGACAGGAGCTCGCAGCGCTCGCAGCTCGACGCGCTGCGCGATCGCCTCGCCACGCTTCTCGCCCAGGCGAAGCAGGGCGCGGTCCTTCGCGAGGGCCTTACGGTCGTGCTCATCGGCCGGCCCAACGTCGGCAAGTCGAGCCTCCTCAATCGGCTCGCGGGCGAGGAGGTCGCCATCGTCACGCCAATCGCGGGCACCACGCGCGATCATGTGCGCGCGACGATCAGCCTCGAGGGCGTTCCTATCCATCTCATCGACACTGCGGGGTTGCGCGCTCCCGGCGACGAGATCGAGCGGATCGGCATCGAGCGCACCTGGGACGCCGTCGAGAGCGCCGGCGCGGCTTTGTTCATTACGGAGAGCGGTGCGCACGCGGGAAGGGAGGAGAACGAGCAGCTCGCGCGCCTGCCCGCGCGAATGCCCGTCGGGCGGGTCGCGAACAAGGTGGACCTCACGAGCAAGGCTGCCGGCTGGAGCCAAGTCGACGGCGTAGAGGTGCTGCACGTTTCCGCCAAGAGCGGCGCGGGAATCGATGCCCTGCGACGATGGCTTTTGGACACCGCCGGATGGAAGCCGCAGGGAGAGGGTCTTTTTGTGGCGCGCGAGCGGCACCTTATTGCTTTACGTGACGCTTGTGAGCACTTGCTCTCAGCGGAGTCTCATTGGCAAGCCATTGAATTAATGGCTGAAGACCTGCGCCTTGGGCAGCAGAGCTTGGGCCGTATTACCGGCGAGGTGAGCGCGGATGACCTGTTGGGTGAAATCTTCTCGAGCTTCTGCATTGGAAAATGAAAATGACGTTCCACGTGAAACATCTCGCACTTGCCGTTTTTGGACTTTTCCCCGCGTTCGCGCAGCCGGCCACTGACGAGATCCGGATTCCCGGCGATAACGTGGAGCTTCTCGCTCGGATGTATCGACCAGACGGCGCGGGGCCCTTCCCGGCGATCGTGATGATGCATGGCTGCAGCGGCATGTGGCTTCGCGATGGCGTCACCCCGACTGCCAACTATCGTTCCTGGGCGGAGCATTTCCAGGCGCGCGGCTACGTCGCGGTACTTCTCGACAGCTTCGGCTCGCGCGGTCAGCGGGAGATCTGCACCCAGAGGGATCGCAAGATTTCCGAGGCGCGGGAGCGCCCCCAAGACGCGTACGCAGCCCTGCGGTGGCTTTCCGCCCGCACCGATGTGGATGCCACGCATGTCCATTTGATGGGGTGGTCCAACGGCGCCATGGCAGTCCTGCAGGCCATGCGCGTAGACGCGCCGGGCCGACCCGCCGGAAAAGAGCCTGTTTTCCGCTCCGCAGCCGCGCTCTATCCCGGCTGTGCGAGCCTCTCGTCCACCGCCTATGCGCCGACAGCGCCGCTTCTGATCCAATCCGGCGGTGCCGACGATTGGACCCCCGCGCGGTTCTGCGAAAAGCTCGCGCAGTCCGGAAAGGGCGCTCCGATCGAAATCGACGTGTATGAGGGCGCCCACCATGGCTTCGACAGTCCGTCCGGCGTCGTACGCTTGCGCCCCGATGTGCGCAACCCGACGAGCCCGACGGGGTGGGGCGCCACCGTAGGCGGCAACCCCGAGGCGCGCCTCAAGGCGATCGAGCGCGTCACTAATTTCTTCGCCTCGCATTAGCGCGCTGTTCCACGTGGAACAGTGGGGTGAGGGCGGCATTTCCCGTAGAATTCCGTCCTTCCCTGCGTAGCAATTCGCCTTCCTGCTGAACCCTAGCCGATGGACTTTCCAGACCGATTCGACGTGATCGTAGTGGGTGGGGGCCATGCCGGCACCGAGGCTGCGTTGGCGGCCGCGCGCGCCGGCTCACGCACGCTCCTGCTCACGCACGCACTGGAAACGCTGGGCCAAATGTCCTGCAACCCGTCCATCGGCGGGATCGGCAAGGGACACCTGGTGCGTGAAATCGACGCCCTCGGCGGTGCAATGGCGATCGCCACCGACGAAGCCGGCATCCAGTTCCGCACGCTCAACGGCAGCAAGGGCCCGGCAGTGCGCGCCACCCGTGCGCAGGCCGACCGTGCCCTTTACCGCGCGGCCATTCGCCGGCGCCTCGAGCGCCAGGCCAACCTGTGGCTCTTCCAGTCTGCGGTCGACGACCTCACCGTCGAAGGCGGACGGGTAACCGGGGCCGTGACCGCGGCAGGCCTGCGCTTCCATGCTGCGACCGTAGTGCTGACCGCAGGGACGTTCCTGGGGGGCCTGATCCACATCGGTCTTTCTCGCCACCAGGCTGGGCGTGCCGGGGACCCCGCGGCGCTATCGCTCGCCGCGCGCCTGCGCGAGCTCAACCTTCCGGTCGGGCGCCTGAAGACCGGAACTCCGCCGCGGATCGACGGGCGCACCATCGACTTCTCGAAGCTCGCCGAGCAACCGGGCGATCGGCCTGAGCCGGTTTTCTCCTTCTTGGGCTCGCGCGCCATGCACCCGCGCCAGCTGAGCTGCTGGATCACGCATACCAACGAGGGGACGCACGAGATCATTCGCGGTGGTCTGGACCGCTCGCCAATGTTCACCGGCGTGATCGAAGGCGTGGGCCCGCGCTACTGCCCATCGATTGAAGACAAGATCCATCGCTTCGCCGGCAAGTCCGGCCACCAGATCTTCCTCGAGCCCGAGGGCCTCGACACTCACGAGTACTATCCGAACGGCATTTCCACGAGCCTGCCGTTCGACGTGCAGCAGGCCCTGGTGCGCTCGATCCCTGGCCTGGAGCGCGCGCATATCCTGCGGCCCGGATATGCCATCGAGTACGACTACTTCGATCCGCGCGGCCTGAAGGCGACGCTAGAGACCAAGGCGATCGCGGGCCTTTTCTTCGCGGGCCAGATCAACGGCACCACCGGTTACGAGGAGGCCGCCGCGCAAGGCTTGCTGGCGGGCATCAACGCCTCCTTGTTCGCGCGCGGAGAAGCCGGCTGGTGCCCGCGCCGCGACGAGGCCTACCTCGGCGTGCTGGTGGACGACCTGGTCACGCGCGGAGTTTCCGAGCCGTATCGCATGTTTACCAGCCGCGCGGAATATCGCCTGCAGTTGCGCGAGGACAACGCGGACCTTCGCCTCACCGAAGCCGGCCGCGCGCTGGGACTGGTCGACGATGCGCGCTGGAAGTCCTTCAGCGAAAAGCGCGAGGGGATCGGGCGCGAGACCGCGCGACTGAAATCGACATGGGCCCGGCCCGCAGAAATTAACGAGAAAAATCAGATAGATGTCCTTGGCCAAACCATGGAGCGCGAGTACTCGCTGTTCGACCTTTTGCGTCGGCCAGGGGTGACATTCGCAGCGCTGAAACCGTGGATGGATGCGGCCGCCGCCGAACCGCAAACCGATGTCGCCGAGCAGGTTGAGATCGCCGCCAAATACGCGGGCTATATCGAACGCCAGCGCGACGAGGTCGAGCGCCAGCTTTCGCAGGAGCGCGTGCGCCTGCCGGGCGACCTCGACTATTCAACGGTGCGCGGGCTTTCGCGGGAAGTCACCCAGAAGCTGAACCAGCACCGGCCCGAAACCATCGGCCAGGCCTCACGCATCCAGGGCATCACGCCCGCGGCGGTCTCGCTCCTTCTCGTCTACCTCAAGCGGCGTTCGCTCGCCGGGCAATCCCGAGAGAAGCACGCATGAGCCTTGCACCGCAGATCGCCGAGGGACTCGCGGCGATGGGAGTGGATTTGCCGGCCGGCGCACGCGAGCGCTTCGAGCAGCACTTGAACCTCATCGCGAAGTGGAACCGGGTGCACAACCTCACCGCGGTGCGCGAGACCGAGCAGATGGTCGTGCTGCATCTGCTCGACAGCCTCTCGGTGCTGCCGCACCTGGAGGACGCGACGACCGTGCTCGACGTTGGCGCCGGCCCGGGCCTTCCCGGCGTGCCGATCGCCATCGCGCGGCCCGATGCGCGCGTGACGCTGCTCGACTCGAGCCACAAGAAATGCTCGTTCCTGGAGCAGGCGAAGACCGAGCTTGGCTTGGCCAACGTCGAAGTCGTATGCGATCGCGTCGAGAATTGGCGCCCGGAGGGCAAATTCGACGCCGTCGTGTCGCGTGCATTCTCCGACCTCGCGGATTTCATCGCGCAGGCGCAGCACCTGGTGCGCCCCGGCGGCCAGCTGATCGCGATGAAGGGCGTGTACCCGTTCGACGAGATTGCGCGCGTGCCGGCGACCCATCGCGTGGCGCGCGTGCTCGAACTACACGTGCCGAGCCTCGACGCGAAGCGCCACCTCGTTTTCGTCGAGGCCGCGTGATGTCTCGCATTTTCGTTGTCGCGAACCAGAAGGGCGGCGTCGGCAAGACGTCTATCGCGGTGAATCTGTGCGCGAGCCTCGCGCACTACACACGCCGCGCGCTGCTGATCGACCTCGATCCGCAAGGCAATGCCACCACCGGCAGCGGCGTGGACAAGAGCGCGTGCGACAAGACGGTCTACGGCGTGCTCCTTGGCGAGCATCCGATGGCCGACGCGGTGCGCGCCTGCGAAGGCCACTACGACATCGTCCCCTCCAACCGCGAGCTCGCCGGCGCCGAAGTCGAGTTGATCGGCATGGAGCGGCGCGAGTATCGCCTGCGCGACGCGCTCGCACCGATCGCGAAGGACTACGACTTCGTGGTGATCGATTGCCCGCCGGCGCTCAACATGCTCACCGTGAACGGCTTCGCCGCGGCCGACGCGGTGATCATCCCGATGCAGTGCGAGTACTACGCGCTCGAGGGTCTTTCCGACCTGGTCGGAACGCTGCGCAAGGTGAAGAAGAACCTGAACCCGAAAATCGAGATCGAGGCGTTGGTGCGCACCATGTACGACCCGCGCAGCACCCTCACCGTGCAGGTCTCCGACGAGCTGAAGCGCCATTACGGCGAGAAGGTGTTCGACACCGTGATCCCGCGCAACATCCGCATCGCCGAGGCGCCGTCCTTCGGCAAGCCCGTGCTGCTGCACGACCCGGCGTCGAAAGGCGCGCTCGCCCACCTGCAGTTCGCGCGCGAGCTGCTGCAAAGGAACGGCGTCACGGTCGCGGAGGCCGCATGACGGCGCGCCACAAGGGGCTCGGGCGCGGGCTCGACGCATTGCTGGGCGGCCGGACCAAGTCGTACGAAGAGGACACCCTCGCGCAGCTGCCGGTGGCGTCACTGCGCCCGGGCAAATACCAGCCTCGCACACGCATGGACGAGGCCTCGCTCGCCGAGCTCGCCGAATCCATCCGCGCGCGCGGGGTGATCCAGCCGATCGTGGTGCGGCCGGTGAGCGATTCGCAGTACGAGATCCTCGCCGGCGAGCGGCGCTGGCGTGCCGCGAAGATCGCCAACCTCGAGCGCATCCCCGCGGTGATCCGCGAGGTGCCCGACGAGGCCGCGCTCGGCATCGGATTGATCGAGAACATCCAGCGCGAGGACTTGAATCCGATCGAGGAAGCCGCGGGCCTGAAACGCCTCATCGACGAGTTCAAGCTCACCCATGAGGAGGTCGCGCGAGCGATCGGCCGCTCGCGCACCGGCGTCACCAACTTGCTGCGCCTGCTGGAGCTTGCCGCGGCGGTGCAGGCGCTGGTGCAGGACGGCGCCATCGACATGGGACATGCGCGGGCGCTGCTGGCGGTTTCCAAGGCGCGCCAGGTCGAGCTCGCCCACCAGATCGTCGAGCAGGGCCTGTCGGTGCGCGACACCGAGCGCCTGGTGCAGGAGTCGGGCCAGGCGCCGAAGGCCGGGCACCGCGCGAGCGCGCCGCGCCTCGACCCCGACAGCCGCAGGCTGCAGGAAGAGCTTTCCGAATCGCTCGGCGCCCAGGTGCGGCTGAAGCCGCGCCGTGGCGGCCGCGGCTCGCTCCTCATCGAGTACGCGAGCCTGGACCAGCTGCAGGGCCTGATAGTCAAGTTGAAGCGCTCGTGACATCCAATGCTGCAGCGCGATAATTTTTGACGCTGGAGCCTCGCGGCCGATATAATTCAGCGGTTTTGCTTCGCGGGCCCTCATGCAATTTCGACCGTTACCGAGGCCCATCCGAATCGTCTTGCAGTGGCAGATGATCGCCACGGCGGGGCTCTCGCTGGCAGCAGCGATTCCCTGGGGAATGAACGGCGCGATTTCCGCCGCCCTCGGGGGGGCCGTCAACATCGTGGCGGGTGGGGTGTACGGTTGGCGGGCCGCGCAAGGCGAGGCGAGGACGGCCGGGGAGGCGCTCCGGACGATATTCAGGGCAGAGGCGATCAAGGTGCTCCTGATATTCGTCGGGCTCGGGCTGGTCCTGTCGTTTTACAAGGACATCGTGCACGTTGCGTTCTTCGCGGTGTTCGGGATTACGGTGGGGATATTCGCGGCTGCGATCGCCGTGCGCGATCCCGCTGAAGAAAAAACGTCAACCTAAAAAGACACGACAAGCATGGCCGCCTCGAATCCGACCCCCGCCGAGTACATCGGCCATCACCTGTCGTTCTTTTCTAAACCGATTGGCGACGGCGGTTTCTGGACAGTGCACCTGGACACTATCGTCGTGTCCATCGTACTCGGCGTCTTGGGCTTGGGACTGTTTTGGTGGGTCGCACGCAATGCGACCACGGGCGTTCCCGGCAGAACCCAGGCCATTGCGGAGTACCTTTTCGACAAAGTGGACGAGAACGTGAAGGGAATCTTCCACGGCGACAGGCACAAGTTCGTTTCTCCCCTGGCATTCACGGTGTTCGCCTGGGTGCTTCTGATGAACAGCATGGACTTCCTGCCCGCGGACCTGGCCGCTCTGGCTACTCACAACATCAGCGAGCATGGTTTCCGGCTGGTCCCGACGGCCGACGTGAATACCACATTCGCGCTCGCGCTCAGCGTGTGGATCCTGATGATCGGGTTTGCGATCAAGGTGAAGGGCGTCGGCGGTTTCTTCCATGAGCTTTTCTGCGCGCCCTTCGGTTCCAAGCCAATCATGTGGCCCCTCAACTTTCTCTTCAACCTCGTCGAGTACGTTTCGAAGCCGCTTTCCCACTCCCTGCGCCTTTTCGGAAATATCTACGCCGGCGAGATCATTTTCCTGCTGGTCTGGATGCTGGCCGCCGTGGGCTTCGTCGGGAGTTTCTTCGCGATCATCCTGGGCTGGGGCTGGGCCGTTTTCCACATCCTGATCGTTCTCCTGCAGGCCTACATCTTCATGATGCTGACCGTCGTCTACATCCAGATGGCGCACGAAGGCCACTGATTCGTTTCGATACAACACCGCACTTCAATACCCTTACGGAAAGGACAACAACGATGGACGCAAAACTTCAACTGCTGGCGATGGTCCAGGCCTACACCGGCGTGGGCATCGGTCTCATGATCGGCCTCGGCGCTCTGGGAGCGTGCGTGGGCGTCGGCATCATGTGCAGCCGCTTCCTCGAGGGCGCCGCGCGCCAGCCGGAGCTCATGCCGCAACTGCAGGCGAAGGTGTTCCTGCTGCTCGGCCTCATCGACGCCTCTTTCATCATCGGCGTGGGCCTCGCGATGTTCTTCGCATTCGCCAACCCGCTCGCCACGCCGTTCCGCTAAACGCCGGTCCGTAACTCCCGAGAGGGACGCTTCATGAATCTCAACTTCACGATGGTAGTGCAGGCGATCGTCTTCGCCCTGTTCATCTGGTTCACGGTCAAGTACGCATGGCCGCTCTTCCTGTCGAAGGTCGACGCGCGCACGAAGACCATTGCCGACGGCCTCGCGGAAGCCGAGCGCGGCAAGGGCGCGCTCGCCGAGTCGCAGAAGGAGTCCGATCGCATGCTCAAGGAAGCCCGGATGCGCGCCCAGGAAATCGTGGCGCAGGCAGAGAAGCAGGCCACGCAGCGCGTCGAGGAATCGAAAACCACCGCCCGGATCGAGGCCGAGCGCGTGACCGCTTCTGCCCAGTCCGCGCTGCAACAGGAAGTGCAGTCGGCCAAGCAGCAATTGCGCGAGCAGGTCGCGAGCCTGGCGGTAGCCGGTGCGGAGAAGATCCTGCGCCGCGAAGTCGACGCCAAGGCGCACGCCGACATGCTGAACCAGCTGAAGGCGCAGCTCTAGCCCATGGCCGAGATCGCAACCATCGCGCGGCCTTATGCGGAGGCCGTATTCCGCTCCGCGCTCGAGAAGAACGCGCTCTCCGCGGTCGCCGAAAGCCTGGCTCTCGTCGCCGCCGTGGCGCGCGACGAGCAGATGCACTCGGTGCTCCTGAACCCCAAGGTGAGCGCGCAGCAGAAGAAGGAGCTCTTCGAGGCCGCCGCCGGCGGCAGGCTCGACGAGCTCACCAAACGGCTCCTCGCCATCCTTGTTGACGGGCACCGCGAGCCGCTGATCGGCTCCATCGCCGAGCAGTTCGACGAGCTCAAGCATGAGCACGACAAGGTCTTGCGCGCGCGAATCACCAGCGCGCAGCCGCTTTCCGCCGAGCAGCGCGACGATATCGTCGTGGCGCTGGAGAAGCGCTATGGCAAGAAAGTCGAAGCCGACCTCGACGTGGACCCGCAGCTGTTGGGCGGGGCGCGTGTGCAGGTCGGCGACCAGGTCATCAACGCTTCCGTACGTGACGCCCTGGCCCAGATGGCCGCGGCGCTCACTCGATAATTCGCCGGGTCGACCGACCGGGCCCAGGAGTCAAAAGCAATGCAGATCAATCCTTCCGAAATCAGCGAGCTCATCAAGTCGAAGATCCAGAACCTCCAGGTCGCCGCCGAAAAGCGCACCGAAGGGACCGTGATCTCGGTGACCGACGGCATCTGCCGCATCCACGGCCTTGCCGACGTGATGCAGGGCGAGATGCTGGAGTTTCCGGGCAATACCTTCGGTCTCGCGCTGAACCTCGAGCGCGACTCAGTGGGTGCGGTGGTGCTTGGAGCCTACGAGCACATCTCGGAAGGCGACACGGTGAAGGCGACCGGGCGCATCCTGGAAGTCCCGGTGGGCCCCGAGCTCATCGGCCGCGTGGTGAATTCCCTCGGCCTGCCGATCGATGGCAAGGGACCGATCAACGCGAAGATGACCGAGCCCATCGAGAAGGTCGCGCCGGGGGTCATCGCGAGGAAATCGGTGTCGCAGCCGGTGCAGACGGGACTCAAGTCGATCGACGCGATGGTGCCGGTGGGCCGCGGCCAGCGCGAGCTCATCATCGGCGACCGCCAGACCGGCAAGACCGCGGTGGCCGTCGACGCGATCATCAACCAGAAGGGCAAGGATCTTTTCTGCGTGTACGTCGCGGTCGGCCAGAAGGCTTCCACCATCGCCAACGTGGTGCGCAAGCTCGAAGAGTCGGGCGCCATGGCCTACACCATCGTGGTGGCGGCGTCGGCCTCGGACCCGGCGGCGATGCAGTACATCGCCCCGTACGCGGGCTGCACCATGGGCGAGTATTTCCGCGACCGCGGCCAGGACGCGCTCATCATCTATGACGACTTGACCAAGCAGGCCTGGGCCTATCGCCAGATCTCGCTGCTGCTGCGCCGCCCGCCCGGCCGCGAGGCGTATCCCGGCGATGTGTTCTACCTCCACAGCCGCCTCCTCGAGCGCGCCGCGCGCGTGAACGAGGAATACGTCGAGAAATTCACCAAGGGCGCGGTCAAGGGCAAGACCGGTTCGCTCACCGCGCTTCCCGTCATCGAGACCCAGGCGGGCGACGTGTCCGCGTTCGTGCCGACCAACGTGATCTCGATCACCGACGGCCAGATCTTCCTCGAGACCGACCTCTTCAACGCCGGCATCCGTCCCGCCATTAACGCCGGCATCTCCGTGTCGCGCGTCGGCGGCGCCGCGCAGACCAAGATCATCAAGAAGCTGGGCGGGGGCGTGCGCCTTGCGCTGGCGCAGTACCGCGAGCTCGCCGCCTTCGCGCAGTTCGCCTCGGATCTCGACGAGGCCACCCGCAGGCAGCTCGAGCGCGGCCGCATGGTGACCGAGCTCATGAAGCAGCCGCAGTACCAGCCGCTGCAGGTCTGGGAGATGGCGTTGGTGCTCTTCGCGGTCAACAACGGCTACTACGACGATGTCCCCGTCGCCAAGGCGCTCGCCGCGGAGCGCGCCATGCGCGACTACGTGAAGGGCAAGTTCGGCGACCTCATCGACCGCATCGAGTCCACCAAGGACCTCACCAAGGACGACGAGGCGAAGCTTCACGAGGCGATCAAGGATTTCAAGAAGAACGCGACGTTCTAAGGATTCGAGATGGCAGGCAGCAAGGAAATCCGGACAAAGATCAAGAGCGTTCAGAACACGCGCAAGATCACCAAGGCCATGGAAATGGTCGCCGCCTCCAAGATGAGGAAGGCGCAGGAGCGCATGCGCCATGCGCGCCCCTATGGCGACAAGATCCGCACCATCGCCGCGCACCTGGCGCACGCCAATACCGAGTACCGCCACCCATTCCTCATTCGCCGCGAGGGGGTGAAGGACGTGGGCGCCATCGTGGTCACCTCGGACAAGGGCCTGTGCGGTGGCTTGAACACCAACGCGCTGCGCCTGCTCCTGAACAAGGTGCGCGAGTGGCAGGGCGAGGGCCGCGGCGTGCTCCTCACCGCGATCGGCAACAAGGGCTTCGGCTTCATCCAACGCTTCGGCGGCAACCTCGTCTCGCACGTCACCGGCATCGGCGACACGCCGCACATGGACAAGCTGATCGGCCCGCTGAAGGTGCAGATCGACGCGTTCTCCGAGGGCAGGATCGGCACCCTCTACATCGTCTACACGCGCTTCATCAACACGATGAAGCAGGAGCCGGTGATCGAGCAGCTGCTGCCGCTCCCGGCCGACCGCCTGCAGGACAGCAAGGCCGCGGAGCGCAAGAACTGGGACTACTTGTATGAACCCGACGCGCGTGCGGTGCTCGACCAGCTCCTCACGCGCTACGTCGAGCAGATCATCTACCAGGCGGTCGCGGAGAACATCGCGAGCGAGCAGTCGGCGCGCATGGTCGCCATGAAGAGCGCGAGCGACAACGCCTCGAGCGTGATCGACGACCTCACCCTCGTCTACAACAAGGCGCGGCAGGCGGCGATCACCAAGGAATTGTCGGAAATCGTCGGCGGCGCGGCGGCCGTCTAGGAATCCATCGTTAGGAAGAAATCATGAGCACGACTCAAATGAGCGAAGGCAAGATCGTCCAGTGCATCGGGGCGGTTATCGACATCCAATTCCCGCGCGACAGCATGCCGCACATCTACGACGCGCTCACGCTCGTCGAGGAAGGCACCTCGTTCGCCGAGAAGGGCCTGACTTTCGAAGTCGAGCAGCAGCTCGGCGACGGCGTGGTGCGCACCATCGCGATGGGCTCCTCGGACGGCTTGCGCCGCGGCATGAAGGTGAAGAACACCGGCGGGCCGATCTCGGTGCCGGTGGGTCCCGCCACGCTGGGACGCGTGATGGATGTGCTGGGCCGCCCGATCGACGAGCGCGGCCCGGTGAACGCCGACGAGCGCCGCTCGATCCACGCCGCCGCGCCCAAGTTCGACGAGCTCTCGCCCTCGGTGGAGCTCCTCGAGACCGGCATCAAGGTTATCGACCTGGTTGCGCCCTTCGCCAAGGGCGGCAAGGTGGGCCTGTTCGGCGGCGCCGGCGTCGGCAAGACCGTGAACATGCTCGAGCTCATCAACAACATCGCCAAGCAGCACTCGGGCCTGTCGGTATTCGCCGGCGTGGGCGAGCGCACCCGCGAGGGCAACGACTTCTACCATGAGATGTCGGACGCCAAGGTCATCGTCCAGGAAGACTTGTCGCAGTCCAAGGTGGCGATGGTGTTCGGGCAGATGAACGAGCCCCCGGGCAACCGCCTGCGTGTCGCGCTGACCGGCCTCACCATGGCCGAGCGTTTCCGCGACGAGGGCCGCGACATCCTCTTCTTCGTCGACAACATCTACCGTTTCACGCTCGCCGGCACGGAAGTCTCGGCGCTGCTGGGCCGCATGCCTTCCGCGGTGGGCTACCAGCCGACACTGGCCGAGGAGATGGGCCGCCTGCAGGAGCGCATCACGTCCACCAAGAAGGGCTCGATCACCTCGATCCAGGCGGTGTACGTGCCCGCGGATGACTTGACCGATCCTTCGCCCGCGACGACCTTCGGCCACCTGGACGCCACCGTGGTGCTGTCGCGCGACATCGCATCGCTCGGCATCTACCCCGCCGTGGATCCGCTCGATTCAAACTCGCGCCAGGTCGACCCGAACGTGATCGGCGAAGAGCACTACAACACCACGCGCGCGGTGCAAGCGGTCCTGCAGCGCTACAAGGAATTGCGCGACATCATCGCGATCCTGGGGATGGACGAGCTTTCGCCGGAAGACAAGCTTGCGGTGGGCCGTGCGCGCAAGATCCAGCGCTTCCTGTCGCAACCGTTCCACGTGGCCGAGGTGTTCACCGGCTCGCCGGGCAAGTACGTGACGCTCAAGGACACGATCAAGGGCTTCAACATGATCGTCAACGGCGAATGCGATTCGCTTCCCGAGCAGGCCTTCTACATGGTCGGCGCGATCGAGGAAGCGTTCGAGAAAGCGAAGACGTTGCAGTAATGGCCAAGACCTTCCAAGTCGACATCGTCTCCGCCGAGCAGCAGATCTTCTCCGGCACCGCGGAAATGGTGATCGCGCCGGGCGAGGCGGGCGAGCTGGGGATCCTTCCCGAGCATGCGCCGCTGCTCACGCGCATCAAGCCGGGCACGGTGCGCATCATCCAGCAGGCCGGCGGCGAGGAAGAGGTGATATACGTCTCGGGCGGCATGATGGAAGTGCAGCCCGACCGCGTTACCGTCCTCGCCGACACTTCGGTGCGCGCCCATGACCTGGACGAGGCCAAGGCCATGGAGGCCGAGCGCCTTGCAAAGGAAGCGATCGCCAACCGCACGGGCCTGATGGAAGTGGCCAAGGCGCAGGTCGAGCTCGCCGAAGCAACGGCCCAGCTCGCCGCCATCCGCAAACTGCGCAAGGCTCGCTAGAGTGGTAGAATCCCTCCAGTAGTTGAGGGGGGATCACGAAACTCCTTGATTAGAGGCGCAACACATCCGGGCAGGGGAAACCCTGCCCTTTTTGTTTTCAGCTTTCGCACTCGATGACCTCCTCCACCCCCCTCCAAGTCGTCGTACTCGCCGCGGGCCAGGGCAAGCGCATGCATTCCGACCTCCCCAAGGTCGTGCATCCGCTCGCCGGCCGGCCGCTTCTCTCCCACGTGATCGACACCGCGAGCCGCCTCGCGCCGCGGCGCCTTTGCGTCGTCATCGGCCACGGCGCGAAAGAGGTGCGCGAGCGCCTCGCCGGCGCGAAGGTCGAGTGGGCCACCCAGGACCGGCAGCTAGGCACCGGGCACGCTGTAATGCAAGCGCTTCCTCACCTGGAGGAAGGAGGCATCGTCCTCGTGCTGTACGGCGACGTGCCGCTCATCGCGTCGGGAACGTTGCGCTCGCTGGTGGATGCCGCCGACGGCGGCAAGCTGGCGCTCCTCACGCAGGAGCTGGACCAGCCCAAGGGCTATGGGCGAATCGTGCGCGAGGGTGGTCGCGTCAAGCGCATCGTCGAGGAAAAGGACGCTTCGACCGAAGAGCGCGCCATCCGCGAAGTGAACACCGGCATCCTCGCCGCGCCGCGCGCGAAGCTCGAAGAGTGGCTCGCAAGCCTGTCCAATGACAACGCGCAGGGCGAGTACTATCTGACCGACATCGTGGCCGCGGCGGTCGCCGACGGCGTCGCGATCGAGGTGCGCCATCCGGGCGCGCCGCACGAATCGCTCGGCGTGAACAGCAAGGTCGAGCTCGCCGCGCTGGAGCGCCGTTTCCAGATGAACGAAGCCGCCAAGCTCCTCGAGTCCGGTGTCACCCTCGCCGATCCCGCGCGCATCGACGTGCGCGGAGAGCTCACCTGCGGGCGCGACGTGACGATCGACGTGAACTGCATCTTCGAGGGCCGCGTGTCTCTCGCCGACGGCGTGAAGATCGGCGCCAATTGCATCCTGCGCGACTCGAGCGTGGGCGCTGGCAGCGAGGTGAAGCCTTTCACGCTGGTCGAGGAGGCCTCGATCGGCGCCAACGCGCGCATCGGCCCCTACGCGCGCATCCGCCCTGGCGCCCTGCTCGGCGACGAGGTCCACATCGGCAACTTCGTCGAAGTAAAGGCGTCGAGCTTCGGGCGCGGCAGCAAGGCCAACCATCTCGCCTACATCGGCGACTCGAGCGTGGGGAGCGGGGTCAACATCGGCGCCGGCACCATCACCTGCAACTATGACGGCGCGAACAAGCACCGCACGGTGATCGAGGACGACGTGCACATCGGCTCCGACGTGCAGCTCGTCGCGCCGGTCACGGTCGGCAAGGGCGCGACCGTCGCGGCGGGCGCCACCATCGTGAAGGACGTTCCTCCCGGCGGGCTCACGCTCACCGAGGCGAGGCAGGTCACCAAGCCCGGCTGGCAGCGCCCCCGGAAGAAGTAGCGACCCCCTAGGGAGCCGCGGTTGCCACCACGGTGGTCGCCTTGGGGGCGTTGAAGCTGGTCGCGGCTGTGGCGATCACCAGCGCGAGCACCGTAAGCGCCATCACGCGAAGTACGACGCGCAGCGGGTCAGCCTGCATCCAGGCGCGTTCCTGCGAATTGGGTTGCGGATCGTGGTTGCGCGGTTCTTCGAACATGTCGGCCTCCTGCATTTGCGCCTGCGTGTGCGCCAGGCAGATGCAAGGCTACGCGCGGCAGCGCCCGGGGACGATGGCAAAACACATGACGCCGATGCGGAAAATTCCGCACACCCCTGTTCGTGCCCCGCCGCTCACCACCGCGCGGGTGGTTTCTTGTTGATGGTGATGTGGCGGCTCTCCACCGAGATGTAGCCGCCGGCGGTGAGGTCTCGGAAGATGCGGCTCACCATGTCGCGCGATGCGCCGACGCGCTCGGCGATCTCCTGCTGCGTGAGCTTCTCCGGAATCTCGAGCTTGCCGTTCGTTTCCACTGCCATGTTGAGCAGCAGGCGCGCGACCCGCCCGTAGACGTCGAGCAGCGCCAGGTCCTTCACGCTGTTGGTGGCGAGCCGCGCGCGGTCGATGATCTTGGAGATCATGTCGAGCGCGAAGTCGGGATTGCGGCGGATCTCTTCCCTGATCGGGTCGCGCGACACCACCGAGAACATGGTGGATTCCATGGTCATCACCGAGGCCGAGCGCGGATTGCCGTCGAGGGCCATCTCGCCCACGTACTCGCCCGGGCCCTGGGTGTCGAGGATCATCTCGTGGCCCTCGGTATCCGACAGGAAGATCTTGATGCGCCCGGAAAGGACCACGAACACCGAGTCGCTCGAGTCGCCCTCGGTGATGAAGACCGTGTTCTTCGGATAGCTGCGCAGGCGTCCCAAAGCCGCCAGCTCCCTCACGAAGGGATCGGCGATGGCGCTCAGCTGTGCGAGGCTGGGAGACTCCCCTGTCATGTTTTTTCTCGGGGGGGCGCGGGAAATAGGTGGCCAGTCTAGCATCCGCCACCGCGCGCGTTAAGATTGGCCGATGACCGAAGCCGACGACGGCGCGAGCGCCGCGCTGCGCGCCTTCGCCGTCGCGGCGCTCGCGCTCGCCGGCTTCGCCTTCTCGTTCACTCCACCGGCCGGCGCGCTCGACGACAAGCTGCTCGACCGCGAATGGGCGCTGTTGCGAATGCTTGGGCCGAAGCCCGCCGCGAACGACATCATCTTGGTCGGCATAGACCCGGCAACGGTGGAGGCGGTCGCCGCGCCCCCTGGCCTCTGGCACGAGCCGCTCGGCGTGGTGCTCGCGCGCATCGCCGCCGCCAGGCCGCGGGCGATCGGGCTCGACTATCCCCTGCCCGAGCGCTCCTTCGACACCATCCGACCCGGGCTGTACCGCGCGCTGTTCGCCGGGCTGGCCGCCGCCGCGCGCAACGGGCCCTTCGTCGCCGCGCTCAACATCGACGCGCGCACGCGCTCGGCGCGGCGCATCCATACGCCCTACCTCGCGCTGCTGGGCGACGCGCGCATGGGAATCGGGCTCCTCGCGCGTGACGACGACGGAGTGACGCGCCGCTTCTCGCTCGTGATCCCCACGGAAGACGGCGGCTTTCCCACCTTCGCGGGGCGCCTGTGCCGCGCATTGTCGAAGCAGTGCGGCGACGGGCTCATCGACTACGCCCTGGGCGCGCCGCTGCACTATGTGTCGATGAAGACGGTGCTCGAGATGCAGGACAGCGCAACCCTGGAGCGCCTATTCCGTGACCGCATCGTCCTCGTCGGCGAGGCGATGCCCTTTACCGACCGCATCGCGGTTCCGGTGAACCTGGCGGGCTGGGAGGCGGGCACGCACGAATCGCCGGCGATCGTGGTCCACGCGCAGTCCCTCCGCACGGCCCTCGCCTCGGCGCCGCGGGAGGCGTCCCGGCCCCTTTCGGTCCTCCTCCTTTCGCTGGCCGCCATGGTTTTCCTCTTCCGGGACTGGCGCGTGACGCTCGCGGCCGCGGCCCTCGCCGGCCTGGCAGTCTTCGCGGGCGCGACCTACGCGCTGCGCTCCGGGCTCTACATCGCAATCGCCCCGGTGCTGGCCACCCTCGCGCTGGCGGGGCTCGCGCGCGCTGCCATCGCCTGGCGCGCATCCCGGCGAACGTCCGGTGCGCCGAATATACGGCATTCCACCTGAGCACTTTCCCGCTGCATTGCAACAAAGGTCCGCGCAGAATCGGTTCAGGTCGTGGGTTCCCTCCTCTCCTGCGGCTTGCTAGGCGACGTGAGGCCAAGAGCATGGCGCCTAACTTCTCACTCTCCCCAGTCCCCAGGCTGGGGAGAGCTTGTTTTTTTGAGACAATGGGATTCCCCCATCCCAGCCCTCGGTCCCGAGGGAGCGTCCCCCAATGTGCGGAATCGTCGGAGCCATCGCCAGCCGGAATGTCGTCCCCATCCTCACCGAGGGGCTGAAGCGCCTCGAGTATCGCGGTTACGACTCCGCGGGCATCGCGGTCCTCAATGACGGCATCCGGCGGGTGCGCCGCGTCGGCCGCGTCTCTGAAATGGAAAATGCGGTACTCGCCGAGAACCTGAAAGGGATCATCGGCATTGCGCATACGCGCTGGGCCACCCACGGCGGCGTGACCGAGCCCAACGCCCACCCGCACGTCTCGAGGAACGAGATCGCGGTGGTGCACAACGGGATCATCGAAAACCACGAGGAGCAGCGCGCGCGCCTGAAGGCGCTCGGTTACGAGTTCGAGTCGCAGACCGACACCGAGGTGGTCGCGCACCTGATCCACCATTACTTCAAGGAAAGCGGCGACCTCTTCGCCGCGACGCGCAAGGCGGCCGCGGATCTGCACGGCGCCTACGCGCTGGGCGTGGTCGCGCTCGACGATCCCGAGACCATGACTGGCGCGCGCATGGGCTGCCCGCTGGTGGTGGGGCTGGGCGAGGGCGAGTACTTCCTCGCCTCCGACCTGTCCGCGGTGATCGCCGAGACGCGCCGCGTGATCTACCTCGAGGACGGCGACGTGGTCGCGCTGAAGCGCTCCGGCGTGACGGTCGTCGATCGCGCGGGCCGTCCGGTGCACCGGCAGGAGCACCTCTCGGAGCTCTCCGCCGACGCGGTCGACCTGGGCATCTACACGCACTACATGCAGAAGGAGATCCACGAGCAGCCGCGCGCGGTCTCCGACACGCTCGAGGGCGTGATCGATTCGGGCGTGGACGTCGAGGGCCTTTTCGGCGCCGGCGCCGAGGCGGTCTTCAACGGCATCGACTCGGTGCTGGTGCTCGCGTCGGGAACCAGCTTCTACGCGGGCCTGGTCGCGCGCTACTGGATCGAGGGCATGGCGCAGGTGCCGTGCAACGTGGAGCTCGGACACGAGTACCGCTATCGCGACTCGATCCCCAACCGGCGCCAGCTCGTGGTCACCATCTCGCAGTCTGGCGAAACGCTCGACACCATGGAGGCGCTGAAGCGAGCCAAGGAGCTGGGGCAGGCGCACACGCTTTCCATCTGCAACGTGCGCGAAAGCGCCATCCCGCGCGCCTCGCGTTTCGTGTTCTACACGCGCGCCGGAGCGGAGATCGGCGTGGCTTCCACCAAGGCCTTCACCACCCAGCTCGCCGCGCTCTTCACGCTCTCGCTCGCCATCGCCAAGGCCAAGGGCCGCCTGCCGCCGCAAGCCGAGGCCGATGCGATCGCCCAGCTGCGCTTCGTGCCGGGCAGCATCCAACACGCGTTGAACCTCGAGCCGCAGATCCAGGCATGGGCGGAGCGCTTCGCCGAGCGCGACCACGCGCTCTTCCTCGGGCGCGGCATCCACTATCCGGTTGCGCTCGAGGGTGCCTTGAAGCTGAAGGAGATCTCGTACATCCACGCCGAGGCCTATCCCGCCGGAGAGCTCAAGCACGGGCCGCTCGCGCTGGTGGACTCGTCGATGCCGGTCGTCGTGATCGCGCCCAACGACGCGCTCCTCGAGAAGGTGAAGTCGAACATGCAGGAAGTGCGCGCGCGCGGCGGCGAGCTCTATGTCTTCGCGGACCTGGACAGCCACTTCACCGAGAGCGAGGGCGTGCACGTGATCCGCACTCCGCGCCACTCGGGGTTGCTGTCGCCGATCGTGCACGCGGTGCCGGTGCAGCTTCTCGCCTATCACACGGCGTTGAAGCGCGGCACCGACGTCGACAAGCCGCGCAACCTCGCGAAGGCCGTCACGGTCGAATAGCGGTTTACGCTGGCGCGGGCTGCGCGACGATCGGCGCCTCGCGGATCGGCAGGTTCACGACCGCGGCCAGCGCGGCGAGCGCCATGTCGGCATACCACATCCACTGGTAGTTGCCGGCGCTCTCGAAAGCGAGCCCGCCGAGGTACGCGCCGAGGAAGCCGCCGATCTGGTGCGACAACAAGGTAAGGCCGAAGAGCGTGGCGAGGTAGCGCACGCCGAAGAGCTTGCCGACGATCGTCGCCGTGGGCGGCACTGTCGCAAGCCACGTGAGGCCCAGGCCCGCGGCGAAGATGTAGAAGGTGAGCGCGGTTTTCGGCGCCATCAGGTACCAGCCGATGAGGAGCGCGCGCGAGCCGTACATCGCCGCGAGGATGTACTTGCTGCGATAGCGCGTGGTTCCGGAACCGGCGAGAAGGCTGCCCGCGATGTTGGCCAGGCCAATGATCGCGAGCGACCAGCTCGCCACCGTGGGCGGCAGCCCGCACAGGTTCACTTCCTGCGGCAGGTGCGTGACCAGGAAGGCGATGTGGAAGCCGCATGTGAAGAAGCCGGCGTGCAGCAGGAGATAACTGCGGTCGCCCATCGCGCCCTTCACCGTCGGCCACATGCCCTCTCCGGCCGCGGGCTTGGGCTTCGGCGGGCTCTTCGGCGCCACGACACGCGCCAGCGGCAGCGCCGCGAGCGCGACTACCGCGAGGGACCACATCGCCCCCATCCAGCCTAGCGCCAGGATGAGCCACTGCGTGAGGGGCGCGAACACAAACTGCCCGAACGAGCCGCCGGCGTTGACGACGCCCGCCGCCTTGCCGCGCTGGTCGGGAGCGAGCTTCTGCGCCGCCGCGCCGATCAGCACCGAGAAGCTGCCCGCCCCCGATCCGATCGCCGAGACGATGCCCAGCGAGAATATGAGCCCGAACCCCGAGGTCATGAACGGCGTGACGGCGCAGCCCATGGCGAGCGCGACCAGGCCCGCGGCGACGACCTTGCCGGGACCGTAGCGATCGGCTACCGCGCCCGCGATGGGCTGGATCGCGCCCCAGGTGAACTGGGCGATCGCCAACGCGAGGCTGATCTTCACGATTCCCAGCCCGGTTTCGGTATTCAGGGGTGAAACGAAGAGGCCCAGCGTCTGGCGCACCCCCATCGTCACCATCAGGATCGCGGCGGCGGCCAGCGTCACCACCAGCGTTTCACGGCTCCATTTCTTCATGGGCCAATGATGTGACGATCGTCATCCAAACGGCAACCCCATCGAAACGCCGACCTCATGTCGACAACGTCACTTCAAGGCCCTGACGTCGCTCGACGGCGCCGGCGTTCCCGCCACGTTCATCACCAGGCAGACGGTGACGAAGTAGCCCACGGTGGTGGTGAGGTCGACTACGCCCGTCTCGCCGAACTGCTTCACGGCGTGCGCGTACGTGGCGTCGGATACCGCGCTCGTGCGCAGCAGCTCCGTCACGAAGTCGTGGACAACGGCCTCGTCCGCCGCCATCGATTCGGGGCGCTTCCCGGCCTCGATGCCGTCAAGGGTCGTGCGCGCCACGCCCGCCTTCAGCGCAAGCGGGTGATGAATCACCCACTCGAATTGGTTGGTGACGTGGCGCGCGGTGATGAGGATCGCGAGCTCGTTCAGCCGCGGGGGAATCGTGTTGTCGAAGCGCAGGTATTCGCCGACGCGCTGCAGCCGGTCGAGAAGCTCGGGGCTGCGCAGGAGCGCGATGAAGGGCCCCACGACCGCCTTGCGCGGACCGGCGATGAGCGCGGCGGCGGCGGCCCTCTGGGCTTCGCTCATCTGCGCGGGGTCGAGCGGGGGCATGCGGTCGATCATGAGGTCCTCGGCTGGGGAGAACGAATGGCCAATGCGAAGGCACTTGCGACCAGCGCCGCGGCGGCGATGGCGAGCGCCGGCGCGAAACCTTGGCCAGGCGCGGCGAGAAAGCTCACCACGAGGGGGCCAGCGATCTGCCCCACGGCGAACGACGACGTCATTGCAGCGATCACGCGCCGCGCTGCCTGCGCTCCCGCGATGCGACGCGCTTCCTGCATGCCGGCCATCGTCACCACCATGAACGTGCCTCCTACGAGGAGCGCGGAGGCCATGATGCCCGCAACGCCCGGCACCGCCAAGGGCATCGCGACGCCCGCGGCCATCACCCCGTGGCCCGCGATCCACATTGCGCGCTCCGAGAGGGCGCCGCGCCACGCGGCCGCCACGAGGGTGCTAGCCGCCGCCGCCGCGCCGAAAAGCGGCCACGACAAACCGTAGACCGCGGGATCGGGCAACGCGTCGCGCGCCATCGCCGCGAGGAACGTCGCCGGAATGATGTAGCCGAAGCCGAAGGCGCCGTAGCAGGCGACCAGGCGCACGGTCTCGTTACTCCAACGGCTCGCGTCGCCTGCCTGCACGGTCCCTCGCCCGATGGAATCCGCGAAGCGGTTCCACGTGAGCGCCGTGACGACGAGCGAAACCGCGCCAAGGGAAATCCACGCTCCCGCGGCGGAGATCCCCGCAAGAAGCAGCACCACGCACGCCACGCCGGCGAACGCGATGCCGGCACCAACGCCCGCGAAGAGGATCGCGCCAAGGAGCGGCGCGCGTGTTGGGGTTGCATGCGACTGGAACTGCTCGAGGCACCATGCCGACGCGAAGACCAGCACCCAGGCGCTCGCCAGCCCCGCGACGCCGCGAAAGACAAGCCACGCCGTCATCGAGTGCGTGAGGCCCATGGCGAGCGTCGAGACCCCGACGGCGGCGAGCCCCGCGCGGACCGCGTCACGCGCGCCCAGACGAAGCCGCATCGCCGTAAGCCCGCCTGCCAGGTAACCCGCGTAGTTCGCCGATGCCAGCCAGCCGCCCTGCGCGACGTCGAGCCCGCCTTCCCCCTGCATCATCGGCAGGATCGGCGTGAACGCGAAGCGCCCGATTCCCATCGCTACCGCGAGGGCGGCGCATCCGGCAAGGGCGATTGCCGTGGAGCGTGTCGTCATGGCGCCAGATTGAGGCGCGCGATACCATCTTGTAAAATGAATTAACCTGAACGCAGGAATCTCGAAATGAGAACGCTCGACCTCGACGCCCTCCACATCTTCCGCACCGTCGCGCAGCAGGGCGGAATCACGCGCGCCGCGGTGAAGCTGAACCGCGTGCAGTCCAATGTCACCACCCGCGTGAAGCAGCTGGAAGAGCGTCTCGGCACCCGGCTCTTCGTGCGCAACAAGAATCGCCTCACGCTTTCGCCCGAGGGCGAGCTCCTTCTTACATACGCCGACGAGCTGCTGCGCTTGGCCTCGGAGGCGCAGGCCGCGGTGAAGAGCGGCAAGCCGCGCGGCGCCTTTCGCATTGGAACCCTCGAGAGCACGGCCGCGGCACGCTTGCCCGCGATCCTGTCGCGATACCACCGCGCCTTTCCCGATGTGCAGATAGAGCTCGTTACCGGGACCAGCGGCGCGTTGGTGGCCCGCCTCCACGCCTTCGAGATCGAGGCGGCGTTCGTGGCCGAGCCCTTCACCGCCGCGGGCCTCGAGACCGAGCACGCGTTCGACGAGGAGCTCGTCGTGATCCAGCCGAGGAGCCGCCCACCGATTCGCTCCCCGCGCGACATCGCCGGGCGCACCGTCATCGCTTTTTCGGCGGGGTGCTCCTACCGCCGCCGGCTCGAGGAGTGGCTGGGCGGCGCGGGAGTGGTGCCGAGCCAGGTGATGGAGTTCGGCTCCTATCACGCGATCATCGCCTGCGTGGCCGCCGGCACCGGCATGGCCATCGTGCCGCGCTCGGTCTTGAAGGTCGCCAAAGCGGAAAAGCAGCTGGTCATCGGCGCCCTTCCCGCCAGCATCGCCCATGCTCGGACGGTGCTCGCCTGGCGTGCCGGCCACCATTCCCTCGCCCTCGAAGCGCTGCGTACGGAGCTTCGGGGGTAGTCCAAAAGGACTAACCGCTACTCACCCCTTCCTACGCCGGAATCGGCGGCCGTCCAACAGACCCCAAACGGCAAATGGCGGAAATTGAGTTCCTCAGCACGCCTCTCATTCGGAAGGAATAAACATGACCATCATCTGGGCAATCATCATTGGCTTCATCGTTGGTATCGTCGCCAAGTTCCTCATGCCGGGCCGCGACCCGGGTGGTTTCATCATCACCGCCTTGCTGGGCATCGTCGGCGCGCTGGTCGCCACGTTCCTCGGTCAAGCCATGGGCTTTTACGCCGCCGGCCAGTCCGCCGGGTTCATCGGCGCGGTGATCGGTGCGATCGTCGTCCTGTTCGTCTACAACCTGATCCGCGGCAAGCGTCGCGTGGTGTAGGGTTTCAAAACGAGCGCGGCAACTTCAGTACGTGCTCGGCAACATAAGCGAGGATGAGGTTGGTTGAGATGGGCGCGACCTGATACAGGCGCGTCTCCCGAAACTTCCTCTCCACGTCGTACTCAGCGGCGAAGCCGAAGCCTCCATGAAACTGGAGGCAGGCTTCGCCGGCTTGCCATGAGGCCTTGGCGGCCAGGTACTTCGCCATGTTCGCCTCCGCCCCGCAGGGCTTTCCCGCGTCGTACAGCTCGCACGCCCTGAAGCGCATCAGGTTGGCCGCCTCGACCTCGATGTATGCCTCGGCGATCGGAAATTGCACGCCCTGGTTCTTGCCGATCGGACGGCCGAAGACGATCCGCTCATTGGCGTACTTGGTCACCTTGTCGAGGAACCAGTAGCCGTCGCCGATGCATTCGGCGGCGATGATGGCGCGCTCGGCATTGAGCCCGTCGAGGATGTACTGGAAGCCGCGCCCTTCCTCGCCGATCAGGTTCTCGGCGGGAATCTCGAGATTGTCGAGGAAGAGCTCGTTGGTCTCGTGGTTCACCATGTTGGCGATCGGGCGCACTTCGAGCCCCTTGCCGATCGACTCGCGCAGGTCGACCAGGAAGATCGACATTCCCTCGGATTTCTTGCGCGTTTCGGCCAGCGGCGTGGTCCGCGCGAGGAGGATCATCAGGTCCGAGTGCTGCACCCGCGAGATCCACACCTTCTGGCCGTTCACCACGTATCGATCAGACTTGCGCGCGGCGAAGGTCTTGAGTGCAGTGGTGTCGGTGCCCGCGGTGGGCTCGGTCACGCCCATCGATTGCAGGCGCAGCTCCCCGCTCGCGATCCGCGGCAGGTACTTTGCCTTCTGCTCCGCGGAGCCGTGGCGCACCAGCGTGCCCATGTTGTACATCTGGCCATGGCAGGCGCCCGCGTTGCCGCCCGCGCGGTTGATCTCTTCCATGATCACCGAGGCCTCGCAGACTCCCAGTCCCGAGCCGCCGTACTCCTGCGGTATGAGTGCCGCGAGCCAGCCCGCGCGGGTGAGCGCGGTGACGAATGCTTCCGGATAACCGCGCTCGCGATCGACTTCGCGGAAATACGCGGGCGGAAAATCCGCGCAGAGGGCGCGCACGCCCTCGCGAATCTCCTGGTATCGGTCTTGCGGCTGCCGCACCGCCTCAGTCCGCGTACACCCCGGCCTTGCGAATCACCGGCTGCCACTTGTCGATCTCGGAGCGCAGCCAATCGCGCAGTCCCGCGGGCGATTGCTTGGACTCGGGCACGACCTGGGCGCCGAGCTCGGCGAACTTGCTCGCCACGTCAGGATCCTTGAGCGAGGTGCGCAACGCGGCGTTGAGGCGGTCGAGCGCTTCCCTGGGCGTGCCCTTCGGCGCGTAGACACCGTGCCACACGATCACCTCGAAGTCCTTGAGCCCCTGCTCGTCGAGCGTCGGCGCGTCGGGAAGCGCGGCGATGCGCTGCTTCGTGGTCACGCCGTAGAACTTCACCTTTTGCGCCTTGATCTGCGGAATCGTCTGCGTGGTCTGGTCGCACAGCATGTCGACCTGGCCGCCCAAGAGCGCCGTCATCGCGGGCGCGGTTCCCGAGAAGGGTATCGTGGTGAGCTCCACGCCCACCGCCTGCATGAAGAGCATGCCGCACAAGTGCGAAACCGCGCCCAGGCCCGCGTTGGCGAGGTTGATCTTCTCCTTGTTGGCGCGCACGTAGGTGATGAGGTCGCGCAGGTTGTCGGGCGGCAGGTCTTTCTTCGCGAGGAGCGTCATGGGCACGTCGGCGACCTGGCCGATGTACTCGAAGTCGGTGAGCGGGTTGTACGGAAGCTTGCGGTAGAGGCCGGTCGCCGTCGCCATGCCGTTGTGGTGGATGAAGATCGTGTAGCCGTCGGGCGTGGCCTTGGCGACGAAGTTCGCCGCGATGGTGCCGCCGGCGCCGAGCTTGTTCTCGATCACCACCGTCTGCCCGAGGGCCCTCGACATCGAGGCGCCGAGCGTGCGCGCCACCACGTCGGTGGGACCGCCCGCGGCGAACGGCACCACCATCGTGATGGTGCGCGAGGGGTACGCCTGCGCGAGCGAGTTCGAAGCCGATGCGCACGCCGCCACCGCGCATGCGAGCCCCAATGCTTTCCAGCGATTCATCATGGTTTGCCACCTCCTGTTGACCCGATCCTACGCGTCTCGCCGATCTTCATGACGTCGAATTCGTCCGCTCGCAGGCCCGCCGCCGCGCGCTGCGCCGCGAGCACCGCCGGCGGCTCGTCGAGCGGCTCGTCGGTGAGGTTCTCGAAAGTGCCCCAGTGCATGCCGATGGCGCGCCGCGCCTTGAGGTCGGCGCGCACCTGCACGGCCTCCGCGGGGTCTATGTGCATCGTCTTCATGAACCAGCGCGGCGCATAGGCGCCGATCGGTATGAAGGCCATGTCGAACGGCCCGAGGCGCTCGCCGATGTCGCGCGCGTCCTGGGAGAAGCCCAGGTCGCCGGTGTGGATCAGTTTCAGCCCCGCGCCCTCGATCACCCAGCCGCCCCACAGGGTCCGGTTGGTGTCCGCAAGGGTGCGCCTGCTCCAGTGCTGCACCGGCACCAGCGTGAAGCGCAATGCGCCGGCCGCGTGCGACTGCCACCAGCCCCGCTCCTCGACGCGCTCGATGCCGAGCTCCCTGAACCACGCTTTGAGGCCGAGCGGCACCAGGAAGAGCGGGCTTCCCGACGGCATCGCGGCCAGGCGTTTCACGGAACCCACGTCGAGGTGGTCGTAATGGTTGTGCGATATGAGCACGACGTCGATGCGCGGCAGCTCGCCCACGTCGATCGGTAGCGGCACGATGCGCCTGGGCCCCGCGAACTGCACCGGCGAGGCGCGCTCGGAGAATTGCGGATCCATGAGGACGTTGAGGCCGCCCAGCTGCACGAGGAAGGAGGCGTGGCCGATCCACGTCGCGGTCGGATCGCCCGCGTTGGCGCGTAGCGCCGCGGCATCGGTCTTCATGTGCGGGATCCGCCAGCCGCCCGGAGGAGGCTGCGGCACGCCCCCCTTCATCTGTTCCCATTTCCAGAGCCAGAAGCTCTGCTTCGTGTCGTGGGGATAGTTGTTGCGGAAGCCTTCGCCCTCGGCCTGTGCGAAAACGCTTCCGAAGACTCCGCACAGGGCACAGATCATAATGGCGGCGAGTTTACGGGAGCCATGGACGATTCGATCGATCGGCAGGGTGTCGCATGCGCGCGCGGGGTTCACGTTGGTAACTCAGAATGTCGACGGATTGCATCATGCCGCAGGAAGCCGCCGGATTCACGAGCTGCACGGAAATATCCGGCGCGTGAAGCCCGCATGAAGGCCTTGTCGCCGCGCGCGGCCGCGATCGTCCTCGTGCTCCTGGTCGCCGCCTACGCGCTGCCCGGGCTTTTTGGCCACGATCCCTGGAAACCGGACGAGCCGTACACGCTCGGCATCGTGCTCGACATGGCAAAGACCGGCGACGCGGTGGTCCCCATGGTGGGCGGGCAGCCTTTCGTCGAGAAGCCCCCGCTCTACTACTGGGCGTCGTGGGCGAGCATGTCGCTCTTCTCGCGCCTCATGCCGCTGCACGACGCGGCGCGCATGGCGAGCCTCTTTCTCGTAGTCGCGAGCCTCGCCGCCGTGGCCGCCGCATCGTGGCTGCTGTGGGGCGAAGGGGCCGCGGGCCTCGCGGTGATCCTTTTCCTCGGCACGCTCGGCCTCGAGAGCCACGCGCAGCGCATGCAGGTGGATCTCGCCCTGATGCTGGGATTTTCGCTGGCGGTGCTCGGCTTCGCCGGATGCGCGCGCGGCAAGCGCTGGGGCGGCGCGGTGCTCGGATTCGGGGTGGGCCTGGGATTCCTCGGCAAGGGCGTCATCGCGCCCGCCATCATTGGCGTCGCGGCGCTGTTGCTGCCGCTTTTCTTCGCGCAGTGGCGCACGCGCGCCTATTTCCTGCACCTCGCGGTCGCTCTTGCCGTGGCGCTGCCCGCGCTCGTGAGCTGGCCGCTCCTGCTCTACCTGCGCTCGCCGGCGCTCTTCGACGAGTGGTTCTGGACCAACAACTTCGGGCGCTTCACCGGCTTCGCGACGCCGAAGCTCGGCGCCACGGGCGGTCCCGGCGACTGGAGCCGGGACTTTGCGTGGTTCCTGTTTCCGACGTGGGCGTTCGCCGTTGGCGCCGTGGTGCGCGAGGGGCGCTACGCATGGCATCACCCCGCACTGCAGGTGGGCCTCACGCTCACGCTGGTGGGGACCCTCGTGCTGGCGGCGTCGGCCTCGGTGCGCGCGGTCTATTTCTTGCCACTCATTCCCGCGCTGGTCGTCGCGGGCGTGGGCGCGCTGCGCGCGCGCGATGGCCCGTACGCGAAGGCGCTCGCATTCGTCGCCATCGTCGTGGCGGGCGCCGTGGCGCTCTTCATGTGGACGGTGTGGGCGCTCCTCGTCGCGCACGCCGATCTCGGCGAGTGGGGTCCGCTCGCGCGCACTCTGCCCCTGCCCTTCGCGATGCCGGTGCAGCCGCTCGCGATCGCCGCGGCTCTCGCGCTGACCGCCGGCTTCGTCGCGCTCGCGCTTGCGCGTCGCCGCCTGGTTGCCGCGAGCCTCACGCTCTGGGTCGCCGCGCTTGCGCTGGTGTGGGGCCTGGCGCACACGCTATGGCTGCCGTGGCTCGACATGGCGAAGAGCTATCGCACGGTGTTCGACGAAGTGAAGAAGCGCATGCCGCCCGATGCGCGCTGCGTGGTGATGCACGGGTTGGGCGAGTCGGAGCGCGCGATGGTGGAGTACTACCTCGGCGTCGTGGCTCGCGAGCGCCATGTGCGCGAGGAGGATTGCGGCGCGCTCATGTGGGAAGGCAACCTGCACAAGACGCGCGGCTGGCCGTGGCCCGGCCACTGGAAGCTGGTCTGGCGCGGCCACCGTCCCGGCGAGACCCAGGAAGGGTTCGAGCTCTTCCTGCGACCCGAGGCTCCGACGCCGGGGGAGGATTTCAGCGACCCGCGCAGGACCGGCGGAAGATAGCGCCTGATCGTCGGCTGGCTAGGAGACGTCGTCGCTGCCAACGGCGTCGGCATTGCATCCCGTGGAGGTGGCCGCCCCGCCGTTGGCCTTCACGCGCTGGATGCTGGTGACGCCCGCGAAGAGGCTGGTGTCGCCGACCGGGCGCGCACGCATCGCGCAAAGGCGGGAAGGTATGCGACGTTCATGCTGCGGCATGCGCCATTCGGAGAGTAAAATCGACCCGTCCAGGCGCTCCCTCAATCCCATGCGGCTCTACATCAACGACGTCGCCGTTCGCGACGGATTCCAGATCGAGAAGGCCTTCATCCCGACCGCGACCAAGGTCGAGGTGATCAACCAGCTTTCACGCACCGGGCTGCACAAGGTCGAGGTCACCTCCTTCGTGTCGGCCAAGGCGGTTCCCGCGCTTGCCGATGCCGACGATGTCCTCGCGCGCATCGATCGCGTGCCCGGCGTGATCTACGTGGCCCTGGTGCCCAATATCCGCGGGGTGCAGAACGCCGCGGCGACCGCGAAAAAGCCCGACGAGGTGAACGGCGTCATCTCCGCCTCGGAGACGCACAACCGCGCCAACATCAATCGCACCCACGCGCAAAGCCTCGCCGAGATCGACACCATGGTGAAGGTGGCCCATGGTGCGGGCATGAAGATCACGATGAGCCTGTCGACCACGTTCGGCTGCCCGTTCGAGGGCCACGTGCACGAGGACGTGGTGCTCGATCTCGTCGGCCGCTTTCGCGACGCGGGCTTCGACGGCATCTCGCTCGCCGACACCACCGGCATGGCCAACCCGCGCCAGGTACTCGAGCTCACGCGCAAGGTCCTGGCCAGGTATCCCGCGCCCGATGACACCTATTACACGCTGCATTTCCACAATACGCGCGGCATGGGCCTGGCCAACGTGGTCGCCGGCATCGAGGCGGGGGTGCGCTCCTTCGACGGCTCGCTCTCCGGCCTGGGAGGCTGCCCGTTCGCGCCGGGGGCCACCGGCAACATCTGCACCGAAGACATGGTGAACATGCTCGAGGACATGGGCTACGACACGCGCGTGGACCTGGCGAAGCTCCTCGCCGTCGCGCGCCGCATCCCGGTGGTGGTCGGGCACGACGTGCCGGGGCAAGTGATGAAGGCCGGCCAGACCCTCGAGCTTCACAACCCACCCGAATTCCTGAGGCCCTGATGATCCATCGACTGATCCCACTTGCGTTCGCCGCGAGCGCCTTTGCCGCACATTCCGCAGAGTTCTCCGCCCTGGGCTCGCTCAGCCAGGACCAATTCCTGCGCTTGTCGCACGACCTTGGCGCGGCGATCTCGTACAAGGGCGTCACGCCCGCGACAACGCTCGGCGTGCTCGGCTTCGACGTGGGAGTGGAGGTCACCGATACCCGCGTCGAGAATTCCGATGCCTTTTCGCGCGCGGGCGCCGGCGGCCACTCGCGCCTCGTGGTCCCCAAGCTGCACCTGAACAAGGGGCTCGCCTGGGGATTCGATGTCGGGGCCTTCGTGGGCGCCGTGCCGGAGGTGGGCGCGACCCTGTTCGGCGCGGACCTGCGCTATGGGATCCTCGACGACGGGATCGCGAGCCCCGCGGTGGCGCTGCGGGCCTCGGGCACCAGGGTGACCGGCCTCGGCGACCTTGGCGTGAGCACGCTCGCGCTCGATGTAATGGCTTCGAAGAAATTCACGCTGCTCACGCCGTACGTGGGCGCCGGCGCGGTGCGCGTGCGTTCGCGCGCCGGCGGCACGGCGCTCGCCGAGGTGAGCTTCAACAAGGGCCGCGTGTTCGGCGGCCTCAACGTGAACCTGGTGGGCGTGAACCTCGCGCTCGAGGCCGAGAAGATGGGGGACAACACCTCGCTTTCGGCGAAGCTCGGCCTGCGATTCTGAGATCCCGACTTTCAATAAAAGGGTGGAGGAGATGACGATGATGCGATCGATCCAGCGCATGGGCGTGGCGCTGCTGGCGGCGATGTTCGCCGCCGGAGCGTGGGCCCAGGCTCCCGAGAAGAAGAAAATCACCATCGCGGTAGGTGGCAAGAGCCTTTTCTACTACCTGCCGCTCACGGTCGCGGAGCGCAAGGGCTACTTCAAGGACGAGGGCCTCGAAGTCGAGATCCCCGACTTCGCGGGTGGGGCGCGCGCCTTGCAGGCGCTGGTCGGAGGCAGCGCCGACATGGTCTCCGGCGCCTACGAGCACACCATCAACATGGCCGCGAAGAAGCAGCCGATCAAGGCCGTGGTGCTGCAGATGAAGTACAGCTCCATCGCCCTCGTCATGTCGAAGGAGAAGGCGGCGAAGTACAAGAGCCCGAAGGACCTGAAGGGCTGGAAGATCGGCGTCACCGCGCCGGGCTCGTCGACCAACATGTTCGTGAACAACCTGCTGGCCAAGGATGGCCTCAAGCCCGCCGACGTCTCCATCGTCGGCGTGGGCACCGGCGCGGGCGCGGTCGCCGCGATGGAGAAGGGCGAGCTCGACGCCATCGCCAACCTCGATCCCGTGCTTACCCAGCTCGAGTCGACCGGCAAGTTCGTCGCGGTGGCCGACAGCCGCACCGAGAAGGGCATGAAGGAAATCTACGGCGGCGACTACCACGCATCCGTCATCTACATCACCGACGAGTTCATCAAGAAGAACCCGAGCACGGTGCAGGCGGTGGTGAATGCGATGGTGCGCGCCGACAAGTGGCTCGCGAAGGCGACGCCGCAGGAAATCGTCGACCTCATGCCCGCCGAGTTCAAGGCCGGCAACCCGTCGCTCTACAAGGAGGCGCTGCTGAAGAACATGATCGGCTTCTCCGAGAGCGGCGAGCTGTCGATGAAGGCCGCGGAGAATGTCTACAAGGTGCTCGCCAAGTTCGAGCCCTCGGTGATGGCCGCCGGCAAGATCGACCTGAACACCACCTTCGACAACTCTTTCGTGAAGAAGGCGCACGCGAAGTTCAAATGACATCTGCCGTCGAGTTCGACCGCATCACCTGCACCTTCGCCGCGCCGGGCGCGGCAGGGCCGTCGTACACGGCCGTGAAGGACGCGACGATGGCAGTGGCAGACGGCGAGTTCGTCTCCGTGGTGGGCCCGACCGGCTGCGGCAAATCGACGTTGCTGAACGTCGCCGCGGGCCTGCTCAAGCCCACGTCCGGCGCGATTCGCATCTTCGGCGAGCCGCTCGCGGGCATCAACCGGCGCGCGGGCTACATGTTCCAGTCCGAGGCGCTGATGCCATGGCGAAGCGCTCTGGCCAACGTGACGGCGGGCCTGCAGTTCCGGGGAGTGGAAGCCGGCGAGGCGCGCCGCCAGGGCGAGGACTGGCTCGCGCGCGTGGGGCTCGCGGGCTTCGGCGACCGCTATCCGCACCAGCTCTCCGGCGGGATGAGGAAGCGCACCGCGCTCGCGCAGATGCTGATCCTCGACCCGAAGATCCTGCTCATGGACGAGCCCTTCTCCGCGCTCGATATCCAGACGCGCCAGATGATGGAGAACGAGCTCCTCGAGCTGTGGAGCGCGAACCGCAAGAGCGTGATCTTCATCACCCACGACCTCGAGGAGGCGATCTCGCTTTCCGACCGCGTGGTGGTGCTCTCCGCCGGGCCGGGGACCCATCCGATCGGCGACTTCGCCATCGACCTGCCGCGCCCGCGCGACGTGCAGGAGATTCGCCTCTCGCCGCGCTTCATCGAGCTGCACGACCGCATCTGGCACTCGATGAAGGAGGAAGTCCTCAAGGGCTATGCGCAGACCAAGAACAGGATGGCGAAGGCATGAGGCGCTCCACGCTTCGCGTCGTGCAGGTCGGCATGCTCTTCGCGATCTTCGGCTTATGGCAGTTGCTGTCGCAGCCCGGCCTCCTGCCGCCCATCGTCTGGGACAACCCCGACCGCGCCGCCTTCTTCTTCGGCGAGCCGGTGAAGATCTTCAAGGCGATCTGGGTATGGTTCTCCGAGGGCGTCATCTACAAGCACCTGTGGGTGACGCTGCAGGAGACGGTGCTCGCCTTCGTGATCGGCTCGGTCCTGGGGCTCGCGGTGGGGCTCTGGCTCGGCCTCTCGCCTAACGCTTCGGCGCTCTTCGATCCCTACATCACGGCGATGAACGCGATGCCGCGCGTAGTCCTCGCGCCGATCTTCATGGTGTGGTTCGGCCTGGGCATCTGGTCCAAGGTGGCCCTCGGCGTGACGCTCGTCTTCTTCATCGTGTTCTTCAATGTCTACCAGGGCGTGAAGGAAGTCAGCCCCGTGGTCCTCAACAACACGGTGATGCTGGGCGCGAACAGGAAGCAGCTGCTGCGCTACGTCTACCTGCCGTCGGCGACGTCGTGGGTATTCTCGAGCCTGCACACCGCGGTCGGCATGGCGTTCGTCGGCGCCGTGGTGGGCGAGTACCTGGGCTCCGCGAGCGGCATCGGCTACCTCATCCAGCAGGCCGAGGGCGCCTTCGACATCAACACGGTGTTCGCAGGGATCCTGGTCCTCACCGCGTTCGCGTTGGTCCTCGACATCGCCGTCACCAAGGCGGAAAAGCGCCTGCTGGTGTGGCGCCCGACGCAAAGCGAAACGGAGCAGCTCTGATGCAAGGTGAAAAACCGGGGTCGGACCCCAAATGGAGACATCACGGTGTTCGTGTCGTCCATGCGCACGAGCTCGATCCCACCGGCGTGCCGCAGACGCAGGGAATGTCGCGCGCGGCCGCGATCAACTTCGCGCGCGTGGGCGCCGAGAAAATCTGGGCGGGAACGGTGAACATCCTTCCCAACGCGAAGACCGGCGCGCACCACCACGGCCCCGTGGAGAGCGTGATCTACGTCGTGAAGGGCAAGGCGCGCATGCGCTGGGGCGAGAGCCTCGAATTCACCGCCGAGGCGGGGCCCGGGGATTTCATCTGGGTGCCGCCCTTCGTGCCGCACCAGGAGATGAACGGCAGCGCCGACGAGCCGCTCGAGTGCATCCTCCTGAGAAGCGGGCAGCAGCCGGTTGTGGTGAACCTCGACATCCCGGTCGCCGACAAGCCCGAGGAAGTCTTCTGGGTGGACAACATCCACCCGCTCCCCGAGAAGGGCTGCTGAGCTAGCCCTTGCGCGGCTTGCGGCCCAAGCCGCGCATCGCGCGATCGTAAAGCGCGTTGGGAAGGATCTTCAGGATCCTGCCGACAATCGCCATCTGCCAAGGAATGATCGCGTAGCTCGTTCCCGCGTCGATCGCGCGCGCGATGCGCCGCGCCGCGTCGTCGGCGGAAATGATGAATGGCATCGGATAAGGATTGGCTGCGGTCATGGGTGTGGCGATGAAGCCGGGAAGGATCGCCGCGACCTTCACGCCCGAGCGCTTCATCTCGAGGCGCAGCCCCTCCAGGTAGCTGATCGCGGCCGCCTTCGAAGCGCTGTAGGCGGTGGCGCCGGGGAGGCCGCGGATGCCCGCCACCGAGGCGATGCCGGCGAGCGTGCCGTGCCCGCGCGCACGCATCGGCACGATGAAGGGATGGAACGTATTCACCAGCCCCACGACGTTCACGTCGAGGATGTCGCGGAAAGTGGCCGCGTCTTCAGCGTGTTCTGTGAGGGTGCCGTGCGAGATTCCCGCATTGCCGATCACGAGGTCGGGAACGCCGTGCCTGGCGATGAAATGGGCGCCGGCGCGCTGGAGTGCGGCGATGTCGCGCACGTCCCCCTCATAGGTTTCCGTGGGGACGCCGAGCGAAACCTTGAGATTGCCCAGCAGGTCGGCGCGCCTTGCGAAAAGGCCGAGGGTCGCCCCCCGGCCTGCGTAGTGTCGCGCGAGCGCCTCACCGATGCCGCTCGAGGCGCCGGTGAGGAAGACCTTCATTGCATCAGCTCTTTTCCTTGCGTGCGACGGCGATGATCTGGTCGATCGTGGGGAAGATCTTGTCGTGGCCGCCGGCTTGCTCGCCGGAGGTCACGTACTTGCCGTTGACTATGAAGCGCGGGACGCTGTCGACCTTGTACGCCTGGGTCATCTGGCGCGCGCGTGCCACCTTGGTCGTGACGCTGAAGGACTTCTCGACCTCCGCGAACTTCGCCGGGTCGATGCCGTTGGCCTTCAACCACTCGTCGCGCTTGCCCTTGTTGGCGAGGTTCACGTTCTGCTTGTGCATCGCGTCGAAGACCTTGGAGTGGTACTGGTCGAGGAGTCCCATCGCCTCGAGCGTGTAGTACATGACCGCCATGCTGCCCCACGCGTCGCTGGGGTAAGCCGGCACGCGCTTGAACACGACATCCTTCGGCGCGCCCTTCAGCCACGCGTTCACGGCCGGCTCGATGGAGTAGCAATGGGGGCAGCCGTACCAGAAGAACTCGATCACTTCGATCTTGCCGCTGCCGTCGGTGGCCTGCGGCGGAGTGAGCATCGAGTAGGGAGCGGCAGGGGCCTGGGCCCATGCGGCGGCGCCGGCGAAGGCGAATGCGGCGGTGAAGAGGGAAAGCGCTCTGCGCAATGACATGAAGAATTCCTTTTTACGGGTTCTTGGCTTCGTCGTTGGTGCGGATGATGGCCGCGCCGACGCCGTTCTGGGTCAACGCGGACTTTATGCGGTTCGCGTCGTCGAGACTCTGGTAGGGCCCCAGGCGCACGCGGTACAGCGTCCCCTTGTCGGGGATTTTGACCGGGCGCACCGTGGCCTCCAGACCGGTAAACGCAATCTTCGCCTTTAGGTTGTCAGCTTCCTTCTCGTCGGAGAAAGCGCCGGCCTGCAGCCAATACACCTCGCCGGAGTGCGGCTTGGGCGAAGACGGCGAGGACCCAGGCCTGGGCGGGGCGGGTGGCGGGGCGGGCGAGCCGCTAGCCTTGGCGGCAGCCTTGCCTTCCTTGTCGCTTGCTTCCTTGTCGCCGGGGAGGATCTGGTAGAACTCGAAGCGCGGGCGCTCCGAGCCTTTCGCGGGCGCCTTGGAGGGCTTGGCCTCTTCGGCGGGCTTGGCGGCTTTGGCGGACTTGGCGGCCTCCTCGGCGGCCTTCGCCGCGGAGGGCGGCGCTGGCGGCTGCGCCGGGGCGATCTTCGGCGTCGGCTCGACGGTCTTTCCCTTGTCGACGAACGGGTTCGAGAGCCGGTTCAGCCACAGCGCCACCGCGAGCGAGATCACGATGCCGAGCAGCATGCCGATGATGATGCCGAGCAACAGCGGGTGGTTCAGCCGGCTATCGGAGCGCGGCGCCGGAGAGTCCTTGTAATCCTTGGCCATCACATTCTCTCGGGAGCGCTCACGCCCAGGACGGCGAGGCCGTTGGCGAGAACTTGTCGCGTCGCGGCGACCAGCGCGAGCCGCGCCTTCTTCACCGCCTCGTTCTCGACGAGGAAGCGCTCGGCATTGTAGTAGGTATGCAGTCGTGCCGCCACGTCGTCATGGAGGTAGTAGGTGAGCAGGTGCGGCGAGAACTCCGCCGCCGCGCGCGCCATCACCTCGGGGAATTCGGCGAGCTTCTGCGCGAGCGCGGCTTCGTACGGCGAGATGAGGGGCGAGAGGTCCGTGCCGCTGAGCGACGCCACATCGCCGCCCCATTCGCGCAGCACGCTGCCCAGGCGCGCGTGCGCATACTGAACGTAGTACACGGGGTTGTCGTCGGTCTGGCTCTTCGCCACGTCGATGTCGAAGACCAGCTGCGAGTCGATGCGCCGCATCATGAAGAAGTAGCGCACGGCGTCGCGCCCCACCTCGTCGATGAGATCGCGCACCGTCACGTAGGAGCCGGCGCGCTTGGAGATCTTCATCTCCTCGCCGCCCTTCATCACCGTGACCATCTGGTGCAGCACGTAGTCCGGGTAGCCCGCGGGCACGCCGGAGTCAAGCGCCTGCAACCCCGCGCGCACGCGTGTCACCGTGGAATGGTGGTCGGCGCCCTGCACGTTCACCGCCGCGATGAAGCCGCGGCGGAACTTGGCGAGGTGGTAGGCGACGTCGGGCACGAAGTACGTATAGGTGCCGTCGGACTTGCGCATCACGCGGTCCTTGTCGTCGCCGAACCCGGTGGTGCGCAGCCACAGCGCGCCTTCGAACTCGTAGGTGTGGCCCGCCTTCTCCAGCAGGCGCACGGTCTCCTCGACCTTGCCGTCGGTATAGAGCGAGCTTTCCAGGAAATACGAGTCGAACTTCACGCCGAAGGCGCGCAGGTCGATGTCCTGCTCGTTTCGCAGGTAGGCGACCGCGAATTTGCGGATCTGCTCGAGGTCGTGGCCGGCCGCGTCGCCGAAATGCGCGGAGACGTACTCGCGAGCGATGTCGCCGATGTAGTCGCCGAGGTAGCCGTCCTTCGGCATCTCCACGGCTTCGCCGCGCGCCTGCCTCACGCGCGCCTGCACCGAGAGCGCGAGGTTGGCGATCTGGTTGCCGGAATCGTTGTAATAGAACTCGCGCGTGACCCGCCACCCCTGCCATTCGAGGAGCGAGGAGACCGCGTCGCCGAGGGCCGCCTGGCGGCCGTGGCCTACGTGCAGCGGGCCAGTGGGATTGGCGGAGACGAACTCCACCAGGATCTTCCTCCCCGCGCCGGCATTGCCGCGGCCGAAGCCGGCGCGCGCGCGCTGGATATCGCCCACCACGACAAAGCGCGACGCCGCGGAAAGCGTGAAGTTGATGAACCCGGGTCCGGCGATCTCGCAGCGCGCGATCTCGGCATTCGGGGCCATCGCCGCGAGGATCGCCTCGGCCGCTTCGCGGGGCTTGCGCCCGACCTTCTTGGCGAGCTGCAGCGCGACATTGGTCGCGAAGTCGCCGTGATCGGCGTTCTTCGGCCGGTCGAGCACGACCACGGCATCGGTATCGGGAAAGGCCTTGCGCACGGCATCCTGGACGAGGACCGCGAGGCGCGCTTTCGAGTCGGGGGGAGACACTAGCGGGAGGGGGAATCCAAACGTCACATTATACGGGGGCGGGGCCTTCAGACCTCCTGCGGATCCACGTCGAGGGACCAACGCACGCTGCGCACGCCCTTGGCAGTGAGCTGCGCCTTCCACTCCTGCAGGAAGGGCTGCAGCGCGGCGCGCGCCTTGGCGCGCACCAGGAGCTGCGCGCGCTCGAATCCCGCCTTGCGCTCGAGGGGAGCCGGCACCGGGTCGAACACCTCGATGGCCTCGCCCGCGGCGCGCGCCGCCATCCGCTTTGCGATCCGCGCCGCGAGCTCGAGGAAATCGAGCGCTTCGCCCGCCTTCTTCGATTCCGCGCGCAGCAAAGCGAGGTGCGAGAAAGGCGGAAAGCCCGCGAGGCGCCGCTCCTCGAGCGCGTCGGCGGCGAAGCGCGCGAAGTCCTGGCGCGCCACCGCGGCATACAGCAGGTGACCTGGAAAGTCGGTCTGGATCAACACTTCGCCCGGCCGCTCGGCGCGCCCGGCGCGACCGGCAACCTGCACCAACTGCGCGAAGAGCCGCTCGCCGGCGCGGAAGTCGGCGCTGAAGAGCGCGCTGTCGCTGTCGAGCACGCCCACCAGCGTGAGGTTGGGATAGTCGTGACCCTTGGCGAGCATCTGTGTGCCGACGAGGATGTCGATCTCGCCCTTGCGCACCTTGTCGAGCACGCCGGCGAGCGATCCCTTGCGCGCGGTGGAGTCGCGGTCGACGCGCGCGATGCGCGCCTCGGGGAAAAGCGCGCGCAGCGTTTCCTCGATGCGCTGGGTGCCGTGCCCGATGGGCGCGAGATCCGCCGCGCCGCAGCTCGGGCAGGCGGTGGGGATCCTCTCGCGATGGCCGCAGTGGTGGCAGCGCATCTCGCGCGCGCCCAAATGCATGACCAGGTTCGCGCTGCAGCGCGGGCAGGTCGAGTGCCACGAGCATGCGCGGCAGAAAAGGACCGGCGAGAAGCCGCGCCGGTTGAGGAAGATGAGCGACTGCTCCCCGCGAGCGAGGCGTGCGCGGATCGCGGTAACGAGGGCGAAGGTGAAACCGTCTTGCGGCCGATCCGCGCGCGTGTCCACCGTGCGCACCGCCGGCATCGCGGCGCCGCTTGCCGCGCGCGTAGGGAGCTCGGCGAGCGCGTAGCGTGCCTCGCGCGCATTGGCGTAACTCTCCAGCGAGGGCGTCGCGGAACCGAGCACCACGGGGATCGCGAGGCGCTGCGCGCGCCGCACCGCGGTATCGCGCGCCGAGTAGCGCAGGCCTTCCTGCTGCTTGTAGGAAAGATCGTGCTCCTCGTCCACGACGATGAGCCCCAGATCGCGAAACGGCATCAGCACCGCGAGGCGCGTGCCCAGCACGATGTGGGCCGCGCCCGACTGCGCGGCGAGCCAGGCGGCGGCGCGCTCGCCTTCGCTGCGGTGGCTGTGGGCGGCGACGAGCCTGGCTTGCGGGAAGCGGCTCGCGACGTGTTCCTCGAACTGCGGAGTGAGCCCGATCTCCGGCACGAGGAACAGCGCTTGCCGGCCGCGCGCCAGCGTATCGGCGATGAGGCGCAGGTAAACCTCGGTCTTGCCGCTGCCGGTGACCCCTTGGAGGAGGACCGGGTGGAAGCCATCGGTCTTCGCGAGCCCGACGGCCACGGCCGCCGCCTGCTCGGACGTGAGCGGAAAGGTCTCGATCAGCGCCGGCGGCGGGCCGCAAGGCTCCCCGGGCGCGGCCAGGGGGCGCCGGCTCACCTGCCGCAGCCGTGGCGGCAAGGCCGCGCCGAGCACCTCACCCAGCGGGCGCTGGTAGTAGCGCGCGCAGAAGTCGAAGAGCTCCAGCTCCCCTTCGCCCAGCGCGGGGACGTCCTCGACCACGGATTCGATGGCGCGCAGCCGTTGCGCCGGGACCGCGCTCTCGTCGGCCAGGCCCACGACCACGCCCACCTTGCGGGTGCGCCCGAAGGGCACCACCACGAGGCTCCCCAAGGGCACTTCCTGGCCCTCGCTGATGCGGAAATCGAAGGCGTCCTCGAGAGGGACATCGAGGGCGACGTGGGCGAATTTCACGAAGGGAAAACGGGGCGGAAAAGGCTGTGGATAAGTCTGTGTATACGTCTGCGGAAATGGCGCACCTGCCCTTCATCGTGCAGTCGCACACTCATGTTGGGCGCAATAATTCCTCTGTAAGCCATTGACATCGCATGGGATTTCGAAGGTGTCCTACAGAGGGCAGAAAGCAATCCGGGAAGTGCGCGAAAATGGCGAAGGTGTGAATAAGCAATCACATCGTGACAAATATTTTTCTTGACACAGCCTATGCCGCGTGGGCCCCGACGGAGCGCGAATGCACCGCCTTTACAAGCGCGCCGACATGATCTGGCGAGGTGTGCTGGGAGATGCCATGGCCCAGGTTGAAAACGTGCCCTGGACCGCTTCCGTAGGAGTCCAGAACGCGCTGCACCTCGTTCTCGATGGCCTGTGGCGGCGCGAAAAGCGCCATGGGGTCGAGGTTGCCCTGCAACGCGACATCCTTGCCGACGCGCCGGCGCGCCTCGCCCAGGTTGGTCTGCCAATCGATGCCGAGCGCGTCGGCGCCGCTCGCGGCCATCGCCTCGAGCCACATGCCTCCGCCCTTGGTGAAGAGGATGCGCGGGACGACGCGGCCTTCGTGCATGCGCGTGAGCCCCGCGAGGACCTGCTTCGAGTACGCCAGCGAGAACTCATGGAACGCCGCATCGGCGAGCGCTCCGCCCCACGTGTCGAAGATCATCACCGCCTGCGCGCCCGCGGCGATCTGCGCGTTGAGGTAGCCGGTGACCGCGCGCGCATTCACCGCCAGGATATGGTGCAGGAGGTCGGGACGCGCGTAGAGGAGGGTCTTGATGCGGCGGAAATCGTCGCTGCCGCCGCCTTCGACCATGTAGCAGGCGAGCGTGAACGGGCTACCGGAAAATCCGATCAGCGGAACGCTTCCGCGAAGCTCCTTGCGCGCGAGGGCGATCGCCTCGAAGACGTAGCGCAATGCCTCGAGGTCCGGCGCGGCGAGGGCGAGGATGTCGCGCTCCTCGCGCAGCGGCCGGTGGAACTTCGGACCCTCGCCCTCTACGAAGTGCAGGCCGAGACCCATGGCGTCGGGCACGGTGAGGATGTCGGAGAAGATGATCGCCGCGTCGAGGGGAAAGCGCCGCAGCGGCTGCAGCGTAACCTCGCAGGCGAGCTCGGGCGTCTTGGCGAGCGTGAGGAAGCTGCCGGCCTTGCGGCGTGTCTCGTTGTACTCGGGAAGGTAGCGGCCGGCCTGCCGCATGATCCACACCGGCGTGTGCGCCGTGGGCTCGCGCATCAAGGCGCGCAGGAATGTGTCGTTTTGCATGACCGCCATTTTCTCACGCGCACCGGTCGAGGAATTTCCTGATCGTCACCGCATAGCGCGGATCGAGGTCGATGTCGTTGTGACCGAAGCCTTCGAACGACACGCGCTCGACCGGCCCGCCCCAGAGCGACGCGAGGCGCTCGGAGTGGCGCGGCGGGATCAGCGTGTCCGCGCTACCGGTGAGGACCAATGCCGGCATGCGAAGCTGCGGGGCGCGGGCCGCGGAGTCGAACGGGTGGCGCAGCAGCCACGCGACTGGCAACCACCAATACATCTCGCGCGCGATGTCGAGCGCGCTCGCGAACGGCGAGGTGAGGACCACGCAGCGCGCGGGACGCGCCGCCGCGACCTGCACCGCCACGCCGCTGCCGAGGCTCACTCCGTGGAGCGCGATGCGCGAGGGATCGATGTCGGCGCGGCGCGCGGCCCAATCGAAGATCTCGATGCCGTCGCCGACCAGCGCCCCCTCGCCCGGGCGCCCTTCGCTCGCGCCATAGCCGCGGTAGTTTACCAGCAGCACGGCGCGCTCACCGTAGGCCGAGTGCACCGACGGCGCGAACGACGTAACCTCCTGCGCGTTGCCGCCAAAATAGATGACGAGCCCGGGCCGCGCGGCGGGCGGGAGCGCGAGAACGCCGGCAAGCTGCTTGCCGTCGCGCGTGCGCAGCGCCACATCCTCGAGGCGCCAGCCCGGAGGCGCAACCGGGCGCGGAGCCGCGGCCTGCGGATAGAAGAGGAGGCTTTCCTGCGCGAGCCACACCAGCACCGTGACGCCGAGGTATCCGACGACGGCGGCGATGAGGAGGAATTTCAACGCGGCGAAGGCAGCCTCAACGCGGCAGGTCCGAGCTTCCCATCAGGAAGGCGTCGATCTCGCGGGCGCACTGGCGGCCTTCGCGGATCGCCCAGACCACGAGCGACTGGCCCCGGCGCATGTCGCCCGCGGCGAAAACCTTCGGCACCGAGGTGGCGTAGCTGCCTGCGCCTTCGGTCGTCGCCTTCACGTTGCCGCGCCCATCCTTGGCCACGCCGAGCTGCTCGACCATGCCCTCGTGCACCGGATGCACGTAGCCCATCGCGAGGAGCACTAGTTGCGCGGGGATGGTGAACTCGGTGCCCGGCACCTCCTTCATCGCCATCGCGCCCTTCTCGTCCTTCACCCATTCCACGTGGCAGGCGGTGAGGCTCTCGACCTTGCCGTCCCTGCCCTCGAAGCGCTTGGTGGCAATCGCGAAGTCGCGCTCCGCGCCCTCCTCGTGCGACGACGAGGTGCGCAGCTTCAGCGGCCAGTAGGGCCACGTAAGCGGCTTGTTCTCCTGGTCCGGGGGCTGCGGCATGAGCTCGAAATTCATCACCGAAGCCGCGCCCTGGCGAATCGAAGTGCCGATGCAGTCGCTGCCGGTGTCGCCGCCGCCGATCACGACCACGTGCTTGCCGGTGGCGAGGATCTGGTTGGGCACCTCGTCGCCCGCGACCTTCTTGTTCTGCAGCGGCAGGAATTCCATCGCGAAGTGGATGCCGTCGAGCTCGCGGCCCGGCACCGGCAGCTCGCGCGGCTTCTCGGCTCCGCCGGTGAGGGCGACCGCGTCAAAGCCGCAGAGGAGCTCGGCCACCGGAAGCGTCACGCCCACGTGGGTGCCCGGACGGAACGTGACCCCTTCGAGGGTCATCTGCTCGACGCGCCGGTCGATGAGGTGCTTCTCCATCTTGAAATCGGGAATGCCGTAGCGCAGGAGCCCCCCGATGCGGTCGCTCTTCTCGAAGAGCGTCACGTCGTGGCCGACGCGCGCGAGCTGCTGCGCGCACGCCATGCCCGCGGGCCCGGAACCCACCACGGCGACCTTCTTCCCGGTCTTGTGCTGGGGGAGTTGCGGGCCCACCCAACCTTCGCTGTACCCCTTGTCGATGATCGCCTGCTCGATCGACTTGATGGCCACCGGGTCGTCGTTGATGTTGAGCACGCACGCGGCCTCGCAGGGCGCGGGGCACACGCGGCCGGTGAACTCGGGAAAGTTGTTGGTCGAGTGCAGCACGTCCAGCGCGGCGCGCCAGTTGTTGCGATAGACCAGGTCGTTCCAGTCGGGAATGATGTTGTTGACCGGGCAGCCGGTCTGGCAGAACGGGATGCCGCAATCCATGCAGCGCGCGCCCTGGCGGCTCATATCCTCGTCCGGCAGGGGGCGAATGAACTCCTTGTAGAACTTGATGCGCTCGGTGACCGGCGTGTACGGACGGTCGCGGCGCTCGATCTCGATGAAGCCGGTGATCTTTCCCATTTAGTCGTTCGCCCTGACCTCGGCGCGCTGCGCCGGTTGTTGTTCGCGCTGCGCCGCTTCCTGCGCCATCTCGCCCAGGGCGCGGCGGTACTCGACCGGCATCACCTTCACGAATTTCGGCAGGTATGCGGTCCAGTTCTCGAGCACGCGGCGCGCGCGTTCGCTTCCGGTGTACAGCAAGTGCCGCTGGATGAGCCCTTTGAGCATCGTGTCGTCATGGCCCGCGACGTGGTCGATCTTCACCTTGCCGTGGGTCTCGAGCTCGCCGCCCGCGCCATCGGCCGCGGCCGCGCTTTCTTCCTCGGGAATCGGCTCGAGCTCCACCATGGCGAGGTTGCAGCGCTGGGTGAAGTCGCCCTCTTCGTCGAGCACGTAGGCGATGCCGCCCGACATTCCCGCGGCGAAGTTGCGTCCCGCGGTGCCGAGCACGACCACGGTGCCGCCGGTCATGTATTCGCAGCCGTGGTCGCCCACGCCCTCGACGACGGCGGTCGCGCCGGAATTGCGCACGCAGAAGCGCTCGCCGGCCACGCCGCGGAAATACGCCTCCCCGCTGATCGCGCCGTACATCACCGTGTTGCCGACGATGATGTTCTCCTCGGGAATGATGGGCGAATTCTTCGGCGGATAGATCACGATGCGCCCGCCCGACAGGCCCTTGCCGACATAGTCGTTGGCATCTCCCTCGAGCTCGAAGGTGACACCGTGGGCGAGCCATCCGCCGAAAGTCTGGCCGGCGGTGCCCTTGAAGTTCACGTGGATCGTGTCGTCGGCGAGGCCCGCATGGCCATAGCGCGTCGCGACCTGGCCCGAGAGCATCGCGCCGACGGTGCGGTTCCTGTTGTAGATGCGGCTTTCGATCTGCACCGGGCGCTTCGAGGCCAGCGCCGTCGCGGCCTTGGCGATGAGCTCGTGGTCGAGCGCCTTCTCGAGGCCGTGGTTCTGCACCTCGCACTGGCGGATGGCGACATCGGCCGGCATCTGCGGGCGGTAGAAGAGCTTGGTGAAGTCGAGCCCCTTCGCCTTCCAATGCTCGATGCCGGGGCGCATGTCGAGAAGCTCGACGCGCCCCACCAGGTCGGCGAACTTGCGCACGCCCAGCTTCGCCATCCACTCACGCACTTCCTCGGCGACGAAGAAGAAATAGTTGATGACGTGCTCGGGCTTGCCCTCGAATTTCTTGATGAGCTCGGGGTCCTGCGTGGCGATGCCCACGGGGCAGGTATTCAAATGGCACTTGCGCATCATGATGCAGCCCTGCACCACGAGGGGTGCGGTGGCGAAGCCGAATTCGTCGGCGCCGAGAAGGGCCCCGATGACGACGTCGCGCCCGGTCTTCATCTGCCCGTCGGCCTGCACGGCGATGCGCCCGCGCAGCCGATTCAGCACCAGGGTCTGCTGCGTTTCCGCGAGGCCGATTTCCCAGGGGCTGCCCGCGTACTTCACCGACGAGAGCGGCGATGCGCCGGTGCCGCCGTCATGCCCGGAGATGGTCACGTGGTCGGCCTTCGCCTTGGCGACACCCGCGGCTATGGTGCCCACGCCGATCTCGCTCACCAGCTTCACCGAGACGCGCGACTTGGGGTTCACGTTCTTGAGATCGTGGATCAACTGCGCGAGATCCTCGATCGAGTAGATGTCGTGGTGCGGCGGGGGCGAGATGAGGCCCACGCCGGGCACCGTGTGGCGCACCTTGGCGATATACCTGGAGACCTTGTGGCCGGGAAGCTGGCCGCCCTCGCCGGGCTTGGCGCCCTGCGCCATCTTGATCTGCAGGTCGTCGGCGTTCACCAGGTACTCGGTAGTCACGCCGAAGCGTCCCGCCGCCACCTGCTTGATCGCCGAGCGCATCGAGTCGCCGTTGGGCAGCGGCACGTAACGGATGGGATCCTCGCCGCCCTCGCCGGTGTTGGACTTGCCGCCGATGCGGTTCATCGCGATGGCGAGCGTCGAATGCGCCTCGTGCGAGATCGATCCGAGGGACATGGCGCCGGTGGCGAAGCGCTTCACGATGTCCTTGGCGGACTCGACCTCCGAGAGCGGCACGGGCGTCGCCGATTCCTTGATCCGGAAGAGGCCGCGCAGCGTGAGGAGCTTCTCGCTCTGCTCGTCGATCAGCTTCGAATATTCCTTGAACGTCGAAAAGTTGTTCGCGCGCGTGGCGTGCTGCAGCTTCGCGATGGAGTCCGGCGTCCACATGTGCGCCTCGCCGCGGGTGCGATAGGCGTATTCGCCGCCGGCGTCGAGTTGGTTGCGATACAGCGGCGCGTCGGAATAGGCGAGGCGATGCAGGCGCACCGTCTCCTCGGCGATTTGCGCGAGGCCCACGCCTTCCACGGCGCTCGGCGTGCCGCTGAAATACTTGTCGACGAACGGCGTGGAGAGACCCACCGCCTCGAAAATCTGGGCGCCGCAGTACGACTGGTAGGTGGAGATGCCCATCTTCGACATCACCTTGAGAAGGCCCTTGCCGACCGCCTTGATGTAGCGCTTCACGAGCTCCTTCTCGTCCACTTTCTGCGGGAGCCCATCCCTGATGTCGAGGAGCGTGGCGAACGCGAGGTTGGGGTGGATCGCCTCGGCGCCGAAGCCCGCAAGGCACGCGAAGTGATGGACCTCGCGGGCGCTGCCGGTCTCGACGACCAGGCCGCAGCGGGTGCGAAGGCCGGCGCGCACCAGGTGATGGTGCACGGCCGCCGTGGCGAGGAGCGCGGGAATCGGGATCAACGCCGCGGACACTTCGCGGTCGGTGAGGACGATGATGTTGGTGCCCTTCCTCACCGCGTCCTCGGCGTCGGCGCAAAGCTGCGCGAGCGCGGGCTCCATGCCGTCCACGCCCCAGTCGGCGGGATAGCACATGGTCAGCACTTCGCTCTTGAAGTGGCCCTGGGTGAAGGTGGACGCGCGGCGCAGCTTCTCCATGTCCTCGAAGGTGAGGATGGGCTGGGAGACCTCGAGGCGCATCACCGGCTCGGTCTGGTCGGGCGAGAGCAGGTTCGGGCGCGGGCCTATGAAGGAGACCAGCGACATCACCAGCTGCTCGCGGATCGGGTCGATCGGCGGGTTGGTCACCTGCGCGAAGAGCTGTCGGAAATACGCGTAGAGCGGCTTCGCGCGATTGGAGAGTACCGCGAGCGGCGCGTCGTCGCCCATGGAGCCGATCGCCTCCTCGCCCGCGACCGCCATCGGCGTCATCAGCACGCGGAGGTCTTCCTGGGTATAGCCGAATGCCTGCTGGCGATCGAGGAGCTTGTCGGTATCCGGCGTCGGGATCTCCCACGGCGTCGGGATGTCCTCGAGGCGGATCTGCGTGCGGTCGAGCCAGTCCTGGTAGGGGCGCTGGCCGGCGAGGTCGCGCTTGAGCTCCTCGTCGGAGACGATGCGCCCGTGCTCGATGTCCACCAGCAGCATCTTGCCGGGCTGCAAACGCCACTTCTTGATGATCTTTTCCTGCGGGATATCGAGCACGCCCATCTCCGAGGACATCACGATGAGGTCGTCGTCGGTGATGAAGTAGCGCGCGGGCCTCAGGCCGTTGCGATCGAGCGTGGCGCCAATGAACTTGCCGTCGGTGAAGGCGACCGCGGCGGGCCCGTCCCACGGCTCCATCAACGCCGCGTGGTACTCGTAGAACGCGCGGCGCTTCGCATCCATCAGCGGGTTGCCGGCCCAAGCCTCCGGGATCATCAGCATCATCGCGTGGTGGATGGGGTAGCCGCCCATCACGAGGAGCTCGAGCGCGTTGTCGAAAGACGCCGAGTCCGACTGGCCGTCGTAGATGAGCGGCCAGACCTTGTCCAGGTCCGCGCCCAGCAGCTTCGAATGGATCGTCGCCTGGCGCGAGCGGATCCAGTTCAAGTTGCCCTGCAAGGTGTTGATCTCGCCGTTGTGCGCGATGTAGCGAAACGGGTGCGCGAGATCCCACGTGGGGAAGGTGTTGGTGGAGAAGCGCTGGTGCGCGAGGCACAGCGCGGAGACGAAGCGCGTGTCGGTGAGATCGGTGAAGAAGGCGCCCACCTGCTCGGCGAGCAGCATCCCCTTGTAGACGATGGTTCGATGCGAGAACGACGGCACGTAGAAGCAGCCGGCGTGGGAAAGCCCGAGCGCGCGGATGGCGTGGCCCAGGCTCTTCCGGATGATGTAGAGCTTGCGCTCGAAGGCGTCGCGATCGAGCTGGCCGCGGCCCGCGCCGACGAACACCTGGCGGATCACCGGCTGTGTGCTGCGCGCGGTCTCGCCGAGCGAGCTGTCGTCCACCGGCACTTCACGCCAGCCAAGGAGAGTCTGGCCCTCGTTCGCGATGGCGCGCTCGATCTCGCGGACGCAAGCGGCGCGCGCCGCCGGGTTGGGCGGCAGGAACACCATGCCGACTCCGTATGCGCCCGCCTTCGGCAGCTTCACGTTCTGCTTGGCCATCTCCTCGCGGAAGAACGCGTCGGGAATCTGCACCAGCAGCCCCGCACCGTCTCCGTGCAGCGGATCGGCGCCGGTCGCACCGCGGTGGCGCAGGTTGTTGAGGATGCTGAGGCCCTTCACGACGATGTCGTGCGACTTCCCGCCCTTGATATGCGCGACAAAGCCCACCCCGCACGCGTCATGCTCACGGCGCGGGTCGTAGAGTCCCTGTTTCGGCGGCAAGCCGGCTATCGTCGTATCCATAAAGATGGGCACCTCAAACGCAATGGTAGCCGCGTTCTCCCGGCGTCCGGGAGGCGCGAATGTGGGGCTCTGCGGGCTTGTGGCGCCGGCCGCGTGCTGCCGAAGGGACGTGCGGCGCGGCTTGTGACCGTCGCAGCCCCCATGACCGCCGGAAAGGGGAGCGGACTGGCAGGAATCGGGCAAACCGGATCATCGTAGCGTAGCCTTCGCTGCACTGCAATATAAATGCCTACAAAAGCAAGATGCACGCCGCGTCGTTCCGCGCTTTCATTTGCGTATGATTCGTGATGACCGCTTCCCGGGGCACATCGGGAGCATTGCCATAGACAGGGAAACTTCGTGATCCGCTTCGCACCTGGTCTCGCCGACCGGCTCGCTCGCCTTGCCCTCGCATTCCTCGCCGCCGTCGCCGTCGCCTCCTGCGGCAGCGGAGCGGTTTCCGGCCCCGCACCGGTGGTGACGCCGGGGCCGCTGTCGATCTCCCCAGCGACTGCGACGCTCTTCTCGGACCTTCCGACGGACTTCTTCATTCGCGGTGGAACCGGCTCCTACATCGTCACCTCCAGCAACCAGTCGGTGATTCCCATCAGCGGCCCATTCAGTGGAACTGCGGGCGGCGTGCTGACGGTAGTCCCCAATCAGGTGGCCGCGGACACGAACGTCACCCTGACGGTGAGCGACACTGCCAACACCACGCCCGTGACCGCCGCGCTTGTGGTGAAGCCGCGCACGGTGAGTAACGTGGTGACGGTTACGCCCAGCGCCAGCCAGTCCGCCGCATGCGGAACGGCCGTGTGCTCCGGCGGCGACGCGGAGGTTTCCGTAAGGCTCGCCCAGGCGGGCATTCCCCTGAGAAATCGCACGGTGCGCTTCGACGTGATCTCGGGGGACATCCGCATCATCACCTCGGCGCCGGGGCTTCCCGAGACCCTCAACCTTTCCGCGAACACCACGACGGACGACACCGGCACGGCGCGCATGCG
>JANLXC010000033.1:0-11110 GCA_031364925.1 Burkholderiales bacterium
GCGGCCATGTTTTCGGCCGCGGTGCTGCACATGATTATGCGCGTGGCGCGCGACGCGCTGCCGATGTGCGGCGTGAGCACGACGTTGGCAAGCTTCGCGAATTCCGCGTGCAGCTTCGGCTCGCCCTCGAACACGTCGAGCCCCGCCCCGGCGATGCGCTTGGCCTTCAGCGCCTCGACCAGCGCCGCGTCGTCCACGACGCCGCCGCGGGCGCTATTCACCAGTATCGCGGTGGGCTTCATCCTCGCGATCTCCGCGGCGCCGATGAGGTGGTGCGTCGCCGGCGAATAGGGCGCCATCACCACCACGAAGTCGCTTCGCGCGAGGAGCTCGTCGCGCTCCACGCGCGTGGCGTTGAGGCGCTTCTCGTCGGCCTCGGGCAGCCGCGAGCGGTTGTTGTAGATCACCTTCATGTCGAAGCCCGAGGCGCGCCGCGCGATCGCCTGCCCGATGCGCCCCATGCCGATGATGCCCAGCGTGGCGTGGTGGATGTCCTGTCCGAGGAAATACTGCACGCCGAAGGCGATCTTCCAGTCGCCACGGCGCACGTAGGCGTCGGCCTCGGCGATGCGGCGCGCGGCGGCCATCAGCAGCGACCAGGTGAGGTCGGCGGTGGTGTCGTCGAGAACGCCGGGCGTGTTGGTGACGCGAATGCCGCGCTTCGTGCATGCGGGCACATCGATGTTGTTCAAGCCGACCGCGATGTTGGAGATGACCTTGAGGTCGGGGCACTGCGCGAGGATGGGGTCGTCGAACCTGTCCATTACCGTCGCCATCGCGCCGTGCTTGCCGGCGAGGCGGCGCGCCAGCTCCTGCGGCTGCCACGGGCGATCCTCGGCGTTGTGCTCCACGTCGAAGCGCTTGGCGAGCGCTTCGACGACTTCCGGGAAAATGCCTCGCGTGATGAGGACGCGCCTGGCGTCAGCCACCGCTGCCGTAGATGAAGTTGGGCAGCCACAGCGTCATGCCCGGCCACAGGTACATGATCACCAGGCACAGGATCACGATCAGCATGTACGGCATCATGCCGGCGAAGATCTGGTTCAACGTCACGTGGGATGGAGCCACTCCCTTCAGGTAGAACGCCGACATCGCCACCGGCGGGGAGAGGAACGCCGCCTGCAGGTTCACCGCCACCATGGTGCCGAAGAGGAGCGGGTCGATGTGGAAGTGCGCGAGCATCGGGATGAAGATCGGCACGAAGATGACGATGATCTCGGTCCATTCGAGCGGCCATCCCAGGAAGAAGATGATCGCCTGCGCGAGCAGCATGAACTGCAGCGGCGTCAGGTTCATCGACAGCACCCAGTGCTCGATGATCGACTGGCCGCCGTGCAGCGCGAACACCGCCGAGAAGATGCCCGAGCCCACGAAGAGCCAGCACACCATGGCGGTGGTCTTCGCGGTGAGGAAGGTCGACTCCTTGATGCCGCGCACCAGTTGGCGCGACGTGAGGAAGTCCCAGACGTAGGACACGGCCACGCCGGCGAACAGCGCGCCAAGCGCGAACGAAACCACGTACGTGGCGGGGTCGTTGCGCAGGCTCGCGAGCCCCAGCCCGACGAGACCGCCCACGAGGCTCGCCCACATGACGCGCTTCAGGTACTTGGAGATACCCGCCAGGTACATCGCGCCGAGCGCGCCCACACCGGCGGATTCGGTGGCGGTGGTGATGCCGAGCAGGATCACGGCGAGAACCACCGTGGTGAGCACGCCGAGCGGCACGATGCTGTCCTCGAGCATGAGGAGGATCTTCAGTCCCTCGCCGTCCAAGCGCCAGTAATAGAACGCCGTGACCGCGAGCGAAAGCGCGAGGAGGATCGAGAACCACGTGTAGAAACTTTCCGGCACCTTGCCGGCGTCGGCGTTGACCACGGCCTTTTCGCTTCCCATCTGCTCGAGCGGCGCGTCCTTCTCGGGCGCCTGGGCGGTTGCGCTGGTGGTCGCGCCAAGCTCCTGCGGCGCATCTTCCTGGGGCGGTTCGGCGAGGCCGGCGGTGGGCGCGCTCAGCTCGGCCGGTGTCTTGGCGGCGGGCGCGTTGATCGCCGGAGACACCGCCTCCGGCTCGACTTGCGGCGCGCTGTAGATGGTCACGTACCACCACACCGTGAGGAAAGTGGCGAGCACTAGCCCGAGCGGCACCAGGAAGCCGATCGCATGGACGACGAGCGTCCCGTAGCTCACCGGCCGGCCTTTTTCGTCCACCTGGCCGTGGATGCGCGACGGGTTAGCGAGCGCGCCGAAAAGCCCCGGTGCCACGCGGCGGGCGGGGCCGGTCTCGAGCGTCTTCAGCCAAACCGGCACGGGGATGCGGAACTGGTCGGCGGGAAGCTTCGGCGCGACCTTCGGATTGATCATCGCCCAACCGATGATGTAGACCAGGTACAGGAAGGTGAGGAAGAAGCCGGGCAGCATCGCCGCGGCGTAGAGCTTCACCACCGACTGGCCCGCGACCGCGGCGTACACGATGATCATCACCGAGGGCGGAATGAGGATGCCGAGCGTGCCGCCGGCGGTGATCACGCCAGAGGCGAGGCGCACGTCGTATCCCGCCGCGAGCATCGGGCGCAAGGCGATCACGCCCATCAGCACCACCACGGCCCCGACGATGCCGGAGGCGATGCCCCAGAACGCGCACACCAGGAGCGTCGTGACGGCGAGCGAGGCGGGCATGCGCCTGAACGCGAGCTGCACGCTGTAGAACATCTTGTCCACCAGTGCCGCTCGTTCGATTATGTATCCCATCAATACGAATAGCGGGATCGACAAGAGCTGGTCGTTGGTCATGACCCCGTAGGTGCGCTGCACCACCAGGTCGAAGACCTTGTTGCCCAGGAACGGGTGCGCCGGGTCCCAGAAGGCGACGTAGCCGAAGATCATCCCCAGGCCCATCAGGGTGAACGCGGTCGGGAAGCCCATCATGATCGCAACCACGATGAGCCCCAGCATGGCGAGGCCGAGTGCGGGATCGCTCATAGAAGCCCTTTCTCCTGGCCGCCGCGGTGCTTGGCGGATTCCTCTATCTGGTGGGCCTGCTCCATAGCCATCTTGCGCGACTCCTCGTCGACAAACTCGCTCTTGGCGAGCTGGTCGCCGACCACGTCGATCTCCTCGACGTCCTTCAGGCGCTCCGGCCATTGGCCGGTCTTCAGGCAGACGATGCAGCGCACGATCTCCGCGATGCCCTGCAGCAGCACGAGCGCCCCGGCGATCGGGATCACCGTCTTGAAGTGGTAGACGGGCGGCCCGTTGGCAGTCACGTTGGAGTGCTCGTCGATGCGCCACGAAAGCCCCGCGTAGTCGATGCCCGCGTAGAGCAGCGCGAGGACGCCGGGCAGGAAGAACAGGAAATAGAGGGCGAGGTCGAGCCCCGCCTGGGTGCGCGGCTTGAAGTTTCCGTACAGGAAATCCCCGCGCACGTGGCCGTCCTGAGCGAGCGTGTACGCGCCGCACAGCATGAACAGGCCGCCGTAGAAGAAGTTGTTGACGTCGAAGATGAACGCGGTCGGCGCGTTGAGGATATAGCGCTTGAAGACCTCGACGCACACCACCAGCATCAGCCCGACCACGAGCCAGGCGAAGAGCTTCCCGGTCCAGGTGCTGATCCGATCGACGAAGAAAAGGGAGCGTTGCACGTTCATGGCAGGCCTGGCTGGGGTGCGCTCTTGTTGAGACCGGGCAGCGCCGAAAGTCCGGCGCTGCCCGGTATTCTGCATTGCTAGGCTTGCATCAGGCCTTCTTGGGAGGCGCGCCGCCGCCCGCGGCCTTGGCGAAGTAGTGGTCGTAGGCCATCTTGCGCGGCACCACGGTGTCCAGGTCCCACTTCACGACGCGCTCGGCGAACGTTTTCTGCGAGGCCATGATCTCCTTGAAGAGCGCATTCTCCCCCGCCTTCTTGTCGGCGGCCCGATCGTATGCCTCGAGCTGCTTGCGCAGGATCGAGTCCGGCGTCTTGTAGAACTTCACGCCGCCCTTCTGCATCTCCACGTAGTCCTTCGAGTAGCGGTCGTACGCCTTCCACGACATGTCCGCAGACGCGGCTTCGACGGCGTTGTCGATGATGGCGCGCATCTTGGGGGGGAGCCCGTCGTACTTGGTCTTGTTGAACGTGATCTCGAATTGCTCGGCGTTCTGGTGGTAGCTCTGCAGCATGCAGACCTTGGAGACGTCCGGGAATCCGAGCGTGCGGTCGGAGCTCGCGTTGTTGAATTCCGCCGCGTCGAGAAGGCCCCGGTCCATCGCCGGCACGATCTCGCCGCCGGGCAGCGCGTTCACCGCCGCGCCCATTTCGGTGAACACGTCGATCGAGATGCCGACCGTGCGGTACTTGAGGCCCTTGAAGTCGTCGGCCTTGGTCATCGGCTTCTTGAACCAGCCGAGCGGCTGCGTCGGCATCGGTCCGTAGGGGAACGACACCACGTTGGCGCCGATGGACGCATAGAGCTTGGCGAGCAGCTCCTTGCCTCCGCCGTATTTGTGCCACGAAAGGAGCTCGTTCGCGTCCATGCCGTACGCGGGACCGGAGCCCCACAGCGCGAGCGCGTTTTGCTTGCCGTAGTGGTACACGAGCACGCCGTGGCCGCCGTCGAGCGTGCCTTTCGACACCGCCTCGAGGAGCCCGAAAGCGGGAACGACGGCACCGGCGGGAAGCACCTCGATCTTGAGGTCGCCGCCGGTCATGTCGTTCACCTTCTTGGCGAAGTCGTTGGCGTATTCGTGGAAGATGTCCTTCGCCGGCCAGGTCGACTGCCAGCGCATCGAGATCGGGCCGGTCTGTCCCTTCGAGATCATCGGGAACGCGAGCGCGGAGGCGCCAGCGGCGCCGGCCAGGAACTTGCGGCGAGTCGTGGGTGCCGTCGCGGTGGCGACGGTGCTCTTGTCGTCTTTCATGGACTTCCTCCTAGTTGGATTTTGTCGGCGCTCGGAAGGGCGCTCAATCTGCTACGCGGCCGCATGCGGCGGGCCGCCGATCGACGGGCCAATCCTAGTCTCGGCATGGGGCAAAGGCAATAGACAAGAGTCAAAACCAGGCCCCAACATGCCCCTGCCCTACGCGCATTGCGGTATGAAACGACAATACCGCCGCACGCCCTAGCGCAGCGGCGCCCCGGGATGCCAGTCGAGCACGGCGAGGAGCACGAAGAATCCCACCACGTACGCAAGCGCCACGTGCCATCCGTGCCGCAGCCACTGCCCCACGGAGCGGGCCTCGGGGAACGCCGTGGCGAGGGCCACCCCCGCGGAGGAGCCGAACCAGATCATCGAGCCGCCGAACCCGACCGCATAGGCGAGGAATCCCCAGTCGTAGCCGCCCTGGTGCAGGGCGAGGGCGGTGAGCGGAATGTTGTCGAAGACCGCCGAGAGGAAGCCCAGCCCCAGGGTGGTTTGCCACGACGCCGCCGGCAGCGCCTCCACCGGCATCATCGCCGCCGTAGTGACGAGCGCCAGCAGGAAGACGGTGCCCTTGAACGTCGCGGGCAGGAGCGACCAGTCGGGAGCGCGAAGGACGGCGGTCGCAAGGATCGCCACCCACACCGCGGCCCCGATCACCGGGAAGCGCGCGAGCGCCTCGGGGAACTTCAGGTTGGCGGTGACGTTCGCGGCGATCGCCACAACGAGGATGAAGGCGACGATGCCAACGCGGGTGCGGTCGACGCGGATGCCGACCGGCGCGTCCCTCATGATGGGCGAGTAGGCATGCTGCTGGCGCGCGGCGACGAAGCCGGTGATGACCAGCGCGACGCTGGCGGCCACGTAGGCCTCGAGCACTTCGAAAGGGCTCACGCCCGCGATCCACATCATGGTGGTGGTGGTGTCGCCCACCACGCTTCCCGAGCCGCCCGCGTTCGACGCGGCCACGATCGCGGCGAGGTATCCGATGTGGACTTTCTTTCGAAACACCGCGGAAGCCATGGTGCCGCCGATCAACGCCGCGGCGATGTTGTCGAGGAAGGCCGACAGCACGAAGACCATGACGAGGAGGAAGAAGCCGCCCTTCCAGTCGTCGGGAAGGATCCTCGGCAGCACCGCCGGGACGTTCGAGTCCTCGAAGTGCTTCGAGAGGAGGGCGAATCCCATGAGCAGGCCGAAGAGGTTGGCGAGGATCACCCACTCGTGCGCGAGGAGGCCCACGAGCCCCGCGAAGCCGGGACCCTGCGCGAAGCCGGTGAAGCAGAGCTTGTAGCCGGTGACGAGCGCGAGCCCGCCGAGCGCCACGTGCAGCGTGTATCGATGCCAGAGCGCGATGCCGACGAGAATCAGCGCGAACAGGATGAATTCGATCGGAACCATTCGGGCGATTCTATTGGTATTCTTCTCGCATGCCACCCATCACTTGCGTCGAGGACCTGCGCCGGCTCGCGAAAAAGCGCGTGCCGCGCATGTTCTACGACTACGCCGACGCGGGAAGCTGGACCGAGAGCACCTACCGCGCCAACGAGGAAGACTTCCGTCGCATCAAGTTTCGCCAGCGCGTCGCGGTCAACATGGAGCCGCGCAGCGTCGCGACGAAGATGATCGGCATCGACGCGGCCATGCCGGTCGCCCTCGCGCCCACCGGCCTCACCGGCATGCAGCACGCCGACGGCGAGATCCTCGCGGCGCGCGCCGCGGAGAAATTCGGCGTGCCCGTCACGCTCTCGACCAAGAGCATCTGCTCGATCGAGGACGTGGCGGCCAACACCACCAAGCCCTTCTGGTTCCAGCTCTATGTGATGCGCGACCGCGGCTTCATCGAGCGCCTCATCGATCGCGCCAAGGCGGCGAAGTGCTCGGCGCTGATGCTGACACTCGACCTGCAGATCCTCGGCCAGCGGCACAAGGACCTCATCAACGGGCTCTCGGCGCCGCCCAAGCCGACCCTCGCCACCATCCTCGACCTGATGGGCAAGCCGCGCTGGTGCCTGGGCATGCTCGGCACCTCGCGCCGCACGTTCGGCAACATCGTGGGCCACGCGCAGGGCGTGGGCGACCTCTCCTCGCTGTCCGCGTGGACCGCGCAGCAATTCGATCCGCGCCTGTCATGGGCCGATGTCGAGTGGATCAAGAAGCGCTGGGGCGGGAAGTTGATCCTCAAGGGAATCATGGATGCGGAGGACGCGCGCCTCGCCGCGGATTCCGGCGCCGACGCGCTGATCGTGTCCAACCACGGCGGGCGGCAGCTCGATGGCGCGCCCTCTTCGATCGAGGCGCTGGCGCCGATCGCGCAGGCCGTGGGCTCGCGCATCGAAGTGTGGATGGATGGCGGGATCCGTTCCGGCCAGGACGTGCTGAAAGCGGTCGCGCTCGGCGCGAAGGCGACGTTGATAGGCCGGCCTTTCCTCTACGGCCTGGGGGCGATGGGCGAGGCCGGCGTGACCCGCTGCCTCGAGATCATCAAGAATGAGCTGGATCTCACCATGGCGTTCTGCGGGCGCACCGACATCGCGAACGTGGACCGCGGCATCCTCCTGCCGGGTTCCCTCGGTTTGCATAACGGTTGATATCCGGCGGCGCGGCGACGCGCCCCTGGGACGGCTATCCTTGCGTCACAGGCACTCGCAATGGAGGACAACATGCCAACCCGGAAGATCCTGATCCTCGGGGCTTCATACGGCTCGCTGCTGGGCGTGAAGCTCGCGCTCGCCGGCCACGACGTGACACTCGTCTGCCTTCCGCAGGAAGCCTCGCTCATCAATGCGAAGGGCGCCATCGTGCGCATGCCCGTGAAGGGCCGCGAAGGCCTGGTCGAGGTGAACTCGCGCAACCTCCCCGGCAAGCTCGTCGCCAAGGGCCCGGCCGAGGTCGATCCCAAGGCGTTCGACCTGGTGGCGCTCGCGATGCAGGAGCCGCAGTACCGCTCGCCCGGCGTGCGCGAGCTTCTCGACGCCGTCGCCAAGTCGCGCGTGCCGTGCATGTCGATCATGAACATGCCGCCGCTGCCCTACCTTGCGCGCATTCCCGGTGTCGACGCGGCGCGCTGCGCGGACAGCTATACCGATCCGTCGGTGTGGTCGAGCTTCGATCCGAAGACGATGACGCTCTGCAGTCCCGACCCGCAGGCGTTCCGCCCGCCGGAAGACGAGGCCAATGTGCTGCAGGTGCGCCTGCCCACCAACTTCAAGGCCGCGCGCTTCGATTCCGACGCGCACACCGCGATGCTTCGCGAGATCGCGGCCAGCGTCGAGGCCGCGCGCTTCGAGGTGAATGGCGAAAAGGTCGAGTTGCCGGTGAAGCTCAAGGTGCACGACTCGGTGTTCGTGCCGCTCGCGAAGTGGGCGATGCTGATGGCCGGCAACTACCGCTGCGTGAAGGCCGACGAGATGGTCTCCATCAAGGAGGCCGTGCACGGCGACATCGAGGCCACGCGCGCGGTCTACAACTGGGTCGCGGACCTGTGCGTCTCGCTGGGCGCCGATCGCGCCGACATGGTGCCCTTCGAGAAATACGCCAACGCCGCGCAATCGCTGGGAAGCCCTTCGTCCGCGGCGCGCGCCCTTGGCGCCGGCGCGCAGAACATCGAGCGCGTCGACCGCCTCGTGCAGTCGGTCGCGGCGCAGCACGGCAAGCGCTCGCCGGCCATCGACGAGATCGTTTCGCTGGTAGACGCCTGGCTCGTCCGCAACCGCCGCAAGGGCTGAAACCGAAAGTCGTGTCAGGTACGACATACCAAGTCGTGTCAGGTACAACTTAAATGCTTCCCCTCCTTCCCACGACGATAGCAGGCAGCCTTCCAAAGCCGAACTGGCTCGCGGAGCCGGAGAAGCTGTGGGCGCCGTGGAAGCTCGAGGGTGACGCGCTCGCCGAGGGCAAGCGCGACGCCGTGCGCCTGGTGCTCGCCATGCAGGAGAAGGCCGGCATCGACATCGTGACCGATGGCGAGCAGACGCGCCGGCACTTCGTCAACGGCTACATGGAGAAGCTCGAGGGCATCGACTTCAAGAACCTGAAGACGGTGCGCATCCGCAACCGTTACGACGCCAACGTGCCGCGCGTGGTGGGGCCCGTGACACGGCCCGGGCCCGTGCATTCCGACGACGCCCGATTTCTCCGCGCCTCGACCACCAACGCGATCAAGTTCACCCTGCCCGGGCCGATGACGATGGTGGACACGCTTTACGACGAGTATTACGGCTCGCGCGAGAAGCTCGCCATGGCGTTCGCGGGGATCCTGAACCAGGAAGCGCGCGAGCTGGCCGCTCTCGGCGTGGACGTGATCCAGTTCGACGAGCCCGCGTTCAACGTGTACTTCGACGAGGTGCGCGACTGGGGCGTGGCCGCGCTCGAGAAGGCGCGCGCCGGCGTCACCGCCAGGACCGCCGTGCACATCTGCTACGGCTACGGGATCGAGGCCAACATCGTCTGGAAGAAGACGCTCGGCAACGAATGGCGCCAGTACGAGCAGACTTTTCCGCTGCTCGCCGCCTCCAGCATCGACCAGGTCTCGCTCGAATGCGCCAACTCGCGCGTGCCCATCGACCTCATCGCGCTCCTCGAGGGCAAGGACGTGCTGGTGGGCTGCATCGACGTGGCCAGCAAGCGAGTCGAGAGCGCCGAGGACGTTGCCAAGGTGATCCGCGAGGCGCTGAAGCACGTCCCCCGCCAGCGCCTCTACCCGTGCACCAACTGCGGCATGGTTCCGCTCCCCCGCGACGTCGCGGCGGGCAAGCTCGCGGCCCTGGGCGCCGGCGCCGCACTAGTGCGCGCGGAGCTTGTCTAACCCCCGGTTTCTGCTTGAGGAGGGTCAATGAACCAGGTGGTTTTCATCGTGGTGGGAGTCGCGGTTGTCCTCGTGGTGGGCTACCTGCTGGTGATGCGCGTTTTCTTCAAGGAGAGCAAGGAGCTCGACAAGAAGATCGACCACTCCAAGATGAAGGAGTGGAAGGACGAGGATTAGGCGCGGCGGGCGATGAGCACCGCGTTGGTGCCGCCGAACGCGAAGGAGTTGGACATCACCGCGTTCACCTGGACCCCCCGGCGCGCCGTGAGCGGCACGTAGTCGAGGTCGCATTCCGGATCGGGATCTCGCAGGTTGATCGTCGGTGGCAGCACGCCGCCGCGCATGGCGAGTAACGCCGCCGCGAACTCGAGCGCGCCCGCCGCCCCCAGCAAGTGCCCGTGCATCGACTTGGTGGAGCTCACCGGAATTTCCCGCGCGTGCACGCCGAAGATTTCCTTGATCGCGCTGGTTTCGACGCTGTCGTTGGCCTGCGTCCCGGTGCCGTGGGCGTTGATGTAGCCGATCTCGCCGGGATCCATGGCGGCGTCGGCCAGCGCGCGGCGCATCGCCTCGGCCTGGCCCGCCACGCTCGGGCGCGTGATGTGCGACGCATCGGTGCACAGGCCGTAGCCCACGACTTCCGCAAGCACGCTCGCGCCGCGCGCCTTCGCGCGATCCCATTCCTCCAGCACCACCATCGCCGCGCCTTCGCCGAGCACCAGGCCGCTACGAGTCCTGTCGAAGGGCTTGCAGGACGCGGAAGGGTCCTCGGCATCGACGTTCGCGAGCGTCCGAAGCGCATCCCACGCCTTGAGCGTTCCGAAGTTGAGAGGGGCCTCGCTGCCGCCTGCGATCATCACGTCGGTCTCGCCAGAAGCGACGCGCCGCGCCGCCTCCCCGATCGCGACCGCCGAGGACGAGCACGCCGTCGAATAGGTGAGGTTGGGGCCGCGGAGCTGGTGCTCGATGCCGACCCACGACGCCGCGGCATTGTTCATCGCGAGGAGGACGCTGAAAGGCTTCACGCGATCGGAGCGCTCGCCGTAGAGCGTGTAGTAGCCCTCGTCCACGGTTTCCGCCCCACCCATGCCGGTGCCGACGAACACACCCGCGCGTCCCCGGTCGAGGCCTTCGAACACCGGCCCGGCTTCGGCCACGGCCTGCGCCGCCGCGGCGAGCGCGAACTGGCTCACGCGATCGAGCATGCGCAACTGTGGAGCGGGGAAATGGCTCGCCCCATCGAAGGCGACCGTAGCACCGACGGGACTCGCGAGCCGCTCGTGGAACTTGCCGGCAAGGCGCGCGATCCCCGGACGCCCCGCGCCCAACGCCGCGAAGAACGCGCGTGTGTCGTTGCCGAGCGGCGAGACGACGCCGATTCCAGTGACCGCGACGCGCCTCACGTCACGCGCC
>JANLXC010000094.1:0-16454 GCA_031364925.1 Burkholderiales bacterium
GCCGCTTCCCAGCGCGCGGTCCGCGTCGCCGATCGGCCGCCACGAGTCGCCGGAGAGGCGCCAGGCCCGCACGCGCCCCTCGTCGAAGGTGACCGAGGTGGGTCGCCCGCCGAGCCAGGCCGCGTCACGCGCGCGCTCCACGGCGAGAGCCACCATGCCCGACTCGCGGCGCGCGAGCTGCGCATCGCTGGGAAACAGGTTGACCGAGGCGACCGCGAGGATGATGCCGGTGATCGCGACGACCACCAGGACCTCGATCAGCGTGAATCCCTTACTCCCAGTTGCCGATATCCGCCGCATTGCCCTCGCCTCCGCGCGCGCGATCGGCCCCGAGGCTGAACACGTCGATCTCGCCCTTCACTCCGGGGCTCAGGAACTGGTAGTCGGTGCCCCACGGATCCCTGGGCACCTGGTCGAGATACTTCTTCCAGTTGCCGGGGACGGGATTGGTGGTGGGCTTCTGCACCAACGCGACCAGGCCCTGGTCGGTCGTCGGATAGCCGCCGTTGTCGAGCCGATAGATTTTGAGGGCCTGCACGATGGCGCCGATGTCGGCCTTGGCCGCGACGCGCTTGGCCTCGTCGGGCCGGTCCATGATGCGCGGCACGACGATGGCGGCGAGGATGCCGAGGATGGCGACCACTACCAGCACCTCGATCAAGGTGAAGCCCGTGGTGAATTTTCTGCCTGACGCCATATTCATTTTCCGATCATCCGGTTCAATTCGAAGATGGGCAGCAGGATCGCCAGCACGATGGTGAGGACCACGGCGCCCATGAAAAGGATCATCGCAGGCTCGAAGAGCGCGGTGAACGCCGCGAGCCGGATGGCGATGTCGTTTTGCTGCTGGCGCGCGGCGCGCTCGAGCGCCTCGTCGAGGCGCCCGCTGGTTTCGCCGCTCGCGATGAGATGCACCATCACGGGCGGGAAGGCGCTGGTGGCGCCGAGCGCACGCGCGAGCGGCATGCCTTCGCGCACGCCGCGCGCCGCGGAGGTGAGGGCGGCGCGCATCGGCTCCAGCGTCATCACGCCGGTTCCGGCGTCGAGCGCCTGCAGGATCGGGACGCGGCTGCCGACGAGGATCGAGAGGGTCGCGGCGAGGCGCGCAGAATCGACGTGGCGCAGCACCCGGCCGATGAGGGGCTTTCTCCACACGAATCGATGGATCGCCGCACGCGTGGCGGGTCGCTTGAGCGCGATGCGCAGGATCACGCCCGCGGCGACGAAGAGCGCCACCCACAGCCCCCACGTCGCCTGCAGGAACACCGAGAACGCGATCAACGCGCGCGTGAGGATCGGAAGTTGCTGGTGCGCGTGCTGGAAGACCTGCACGACTTGCGGCAGCACGTAGACGAGGAGGGCGCCGACCACGACGAGCGCGACACCCATCACGATCGTCGGATAGATCAGGGCGAGCGAGAGCCTGGCGCGCAGTTGCTGCCGGTCCTCGAGATAGTCGGAGAGTTTGGAGAGCACGCGCGGCAGCTGTCCCGAAGCTTCGCCCGCCGCGATGAGCGTGCGATAGAGCTCGGAGAACACGTTGGGAAACGATTCGAGCGCCTTGGCGATGGTGTTGCCGGCGATCACCTCGCCGCGCAGCGCCGCGAGCACCTGGCGCATGCGCTCGTTCTCGGCCTGCTCGATCAACGCGTTGAAGGCCTGCTCGACGGTGAGCCCGGCTTCGAGGAGCGATGCCAGCCCGCGCGTGAGCTGGGTCAGCTCCGCGCTGGACAGCGACACCGGGCGAAAGCGCGCGCCGCCCGCGGGGTCGTTGGCGGCGATGACCTCGACGCGAAGCGGGGTGAGGCCCTGGTCGCGCAGCGAAGCGCGCGCCTGGCGGGCGCTGTCGGCTTCCAGGACGCCCTTGTGGAGCTTTCCCTCGACGCTGTAGGCCTGGTATCTAAATCCCGGCACTTCTCTCTCCGGTGGTGTTCAAGACAATGTCACGGAGAGCACGGAGAACAGCCGGAGCAAGCGGGGAGGTGCAAGCAATTCGCGGAATGGGCAAGATCATTCTCGAAAGCCTCCTGCATTCAATCCGGGGGACATTTGAGCTGTCCCGCTCGCTCCGGCCGTTCTCCGTGCTCTCCGTGACTACTTCTTGAATCAAGTGCGGGTGACGCGCAAGACTTCATCGAGTGACGTCAACCCGTCGCGAACCCAGCGAAGCCCATCGTCGCGCAGCCGCACCATGCCGTGCTCGACGGCGTGCGCGCGAATGACGCTCTCTTCGGCGGTGTCGTGCACGAGGTGGCGCAGCGCATCGTCGGCGGTGAGCAGTTCGTAGATACCGGTGCGCCCCTTGTAGCCGGAGAAGTTGCACGCTCCACAACCCACGGCCTTGTAGGTGCGCTGGTTGTTTTCCTCGAACGGCGACTTGCACTGCTCGCAGAGCTTGCGGATCAGGCGCTGGGCGAGCACGCCGTTCAGCGTGGATGCGAGGAGGTAGGGCTCGATCCCCATGTCGATCAAGCGCGTCACCGCGCCGGGAGCATCGTTGGTGTGGAGGGTCGCGAGCACCAGGTGTCCGGTAAGCGAGGCCTGCACCGCGATCTGCGCGGTCTCGAGGTCGCGGATCTCGCCGATCATCACCACGTCGGGATCCTGGCGCAGGATCGCGCGCAGGGCCCGCGCGAACGTCATCTCGATGCGCGGATTGACCTGCGTCTGGCCGATGCCGTCGAGCTCGTACTCGACCGGGTCCTCGACGGTGAGGATGTTGCGCGTCTTGCGATCCAGGCGCGTGAGGGCCGAGTAGAGCGTCGTGGTCTTGCCCGAGCCGGTGGGGCCGGTGACCAGGAAGATCCCGTGCGGCTGGTCGATGAGCGAATCGACTTCGGCGGCGGTGCCCGGCCCCATGCCCAGCGCGTCGAGCGTAAGCCGGCTCGCCTGCTTGTCGAGGAGGCGCAGCACCACGCGCTCGCCGTTGGCGGTGGGACTCGTCGAGACGCGCACGTCGATCGGGCGCCCGGCGATGCGCAGCGCGATGCGGCCATCCTGCGGCAGGCGCTTCTCCGCGATGTCGAGGGAGGCCATCACCTTGATGCGCGAGACCATCGCGGGATGCAGTCCGCGGCGCGGCTCGACCACGTCGCGCAACGACCCATCCACGCGGTAGCGCACCAGCGCGCGCGATTCGAAGATCTCGAGGTGCACGTCGGACGCACCTTCGCGAACGGCCTGGGTGAGGAGCGCGTTGATGAGCCGGATGATCGGCGCGTCGTTCTCGGTCTCGAGGAGGTCGGCGACCTCGGGGAGTTGCGCGGTGAGCTTGGCCAGGTCCACCGACTCGCCCATGTCGTCGACGATGGTCTCCGCGGCGGACGGCTCGCGCGTGTAGGCGAGCTGCAGGCAATGGTCGAACTCGTCGGGCGTGAGGAGGATTTCCTTCAGGGGCTTGCCGGCCATGCGGCGCACTTCGGCGAGCGTGGAGGCCTGCGGATAGGGACGGATCCACACTTCCAGCGTGCCGCCCACCACGCGCGCTGCAAGCACGCCCTTCGATTTGGCGAAGGGATACGGCAGGAGCCTCACCGTCTGCGGGTCGAGGTCCTGCGGGTTCACGGTGCGTTCGAGGGGCGCGGTCACGGCGTTCTCCTCAACGGGGTTGCGTTTGTCCAAGGGGCTTGTCGCGCGCGGAGTCGAGCGGCGTCAGCACGTTCGCTTTCGTTTCCGGCAGCGGGCCGTTCCAGAGCTCGCGGATCTCGCCCTGCAGGTTGCGGATGTACTCGTAGCGGTCTGCGGTGAGCGCCGCGGCGCCGCGCCCGTCCTTCAGCACCACGGGGCGCAGGAAGATCATGAGGTTGGTGCGCTTGTGGTTTCGCGACTGGTACTTGAAGAGCGAGCCGATGTACGGGATGTCGCCCAGCAGCGGCACCTTGTCGGTGATCGACGAGCGATCGTCCTGGATGAGCCCGCCCAGCACCACGATCTGGCCGTCGTCGACCAGCACCGGCGCCTCGAAAGCGCGCTTGTTGGTGATGATGTCGGCCGACTGCACCAGCGACTTGTCCTGGGTGACGCTCGATACCTCGAGGAAGATCTTCAGCTTCACCCCGCCGCCTTCGGAGACCTGCGGCGTCACGCGCAGCGTGAGGCCGATGTCCTTCCTCTCGATGGTCTGGAACGGATTGCTCGCCGTGGTCGAGGAGGGCGTGTACGAGCCGGTGATGAACGGCACGTTCTGGCCGACGACGATCTTCGCCTCCTCGTTGTCGAGTGTGAGCACGTTCGGGGTGGAGAGCACGTTCGCGCCCGAGTCGCCCTCGAGGGCGCGCGCGAGGAGCTGCAGGTTGGCGACCCGGATCGAGGTGCCGGGAATGGTGAGCTCGCCCTGGATGATGCCGACGTTGAGGCCGTTGCCGATCGCGAACCCCGCCGGGGTGGCGACGCCGAGGATGTTGCTGTTGCCGGTGGTGCTGAAGTTGGTGCCGCCGAAGACCGTCTGGTCGTTGCCGATGTTGCGCCCGGCATTCCACTGCACGCCGAACTCCGCGGCGCGGCCGGTGGACACTTCCACGATGAGGGCCTCGACATAGACCTGCTGGCGGCGCTGGTCGAGCGTGTCGATCACGGTGCGCAGGCTCCGGTAGACGGGCTCGGAGGCGGTGATGATGATCGAGTTGGTCGGGGCGTAGGCCTGGATGATCGAGCTGGGCGCCACCGTGGCGGCGGCCGAGCCCCCGGTGGTGGTCGAGGCGGTTGTTTGCTGCGCGGTGCCCCCGGCCGCAGTAGTGTTGGTCGTCGTGGTGCGCGACGATTCGCTGCCGGACAGCAGGCCGCGCAGCGTTTCCGCGATGCGCGTGGCGTCGGCGTTGCGCAGGAACACGGTGTAGATGTTGCCGTTGCTCGCGCCTGGCGCGTCGAGGCCCGCGACCAGCGTCTTGATGCGCATCATCAGGCCCGCGTTGTCGGCGCGCACGAGCAAAGCGTTGGTGCGCACGTCCACCGTGATCGCGGCCTTGGGCGGCGTGCCGGGGGAGGTGGGCGAGGGCGAGGTCTCCGGGATCACGCGCGTGAGGGTCTGCGCGATGTCGATCGCCGAGGCGTTCGCGAGGCGGATCATCTGCACGTCGCCCGCGGTCGGCAGGTCGATCGACTGGATGATGCGCTGGATGCGGCGCACGTTTTCCGCGTAGTCGGTGATGACGATCGCGTTGTTGTTGGGATAGGCCGCGATGAAGTTGTTGGCGGTGACGAGCGGGCGCAGCACCGGCACCAGCTGCAGCGCGGACTCGTTCTGCAGGATGAAGACCTGCGTGACGATGCGATCGCCCGGCACGCGCGCGGCCTGGTCGCCCACCGGGCCCGCGCTGGTCTTGGCTTCCGACTCGGGCACGATCTTCACGAAGCCGCCTTCCTCCACCGCCGCGTAGCCCTGCACGCGCAGCGTGGAAAGGAGGATCGAATAGAGCATGTTTTTCGACACCGGCCGGTCGGAGACGATGTTCACCGTTCCGGTCACGCGCGGGTCGAGGATGAAGTTGCGGCCGGTGTGCTGGCCGATGGTCTTGATCACCGACACGATGTCGGCGTTGACGAAGTTGACGGTGATCTTGTCGTCGTCCTGGGCGCTCGCGGCGAGGCAAAAGGCGGCCAGCGCCACGGATGCGACGGACCGGGCCAGCCAACGGCCGCGGAAGGAATCTCGAAAGTTACTCACTTAACGGGGCTTCTCCGTTGATTTATCGGCGTTTTTCGCCCCGCCAGTATATACCCGCTGGCCCGTCATTCCACCTTTACGTTGGCGTCCTTGATGACCTTGGCCCACAGGGCCACCTCGTCGTGGATGCGCTTCTTCGCCTCGGCGGGCGACGTGTGGAGGGCGTAGACGCCCTGCTCGAGGAGCTTGGCCTTTACCTCGGGGAGCTGCAGGATCTTGCCGAGCTCCGCGTTGATGCGTTCGATCACGGCGGGCGGCGTTCCGGCGGGCGCGGCCATGCCGAACATCGAGCTCGCTTCGAAGCCGGGCATGCCCGCTTCGGCAGCCGTCGGCACGTCGGGCAGCGATTCGATGCGGTTCTTGGTTGTGACCATGAGCGCGCGGATCTTGTCGCCCTTGATGAAGGAGACCGCCGCCGGCACGGTCTCGATCATCGCCTTCACCTGGCCGCCCATGAGGTCGATCATCGCCGGGCCGCTGCCCTTGTACGGGATGTGCACCATGTCGGTCCTGGTGGCGAGCTTGAACTGCTCGCCGGTCAGGTGCTGCGGGGAGCCGTTGCCCGCCGAAGCGTAGGTGATGTCGCCGGGCTTGGCCTTGGCGAGCGCGATGAACTCCTTCAGGTTCTTGGCGGGCACCGACGGGTGCACCACCAGCACCAGCGGCACCGTGCCGACGATCGCGATCGGCGCGAAATCCTTCTCGAGGTCGAAGTGCGCGGTGCTCTTCTGCAGCGTCGCGTTGATCGAGTGGCTCGTCATCGCGCCCATGAGGAGCGTGTAGCCGTCGGGCTTGGCGCTCGCCACCGCCTGCGCGCCGATGTTGCCGCCCGCGCCGGAGCGGTTGTCGACGACGAACTGTTGCTTCAGGTTCTCGGAGAGCTTCTGCGCGAGCACGCGTCCGATAATGTCGGTGGCGCCGCCCGGCGGGTACGGGACGATCACCGTCACCGGCTTCGCCGGATAGGCCTGAGCGAAGACAAACGCGGGGAGAGTGCCGAGCGCGGCGAGGGCGCCGGTGGCGAGCATGCGTGTCACGGCATTCATGGTGTGTCCTCGGCGGGCGGCGGAAAGCCCAGAGTATACTTTTTGGGATGAAGAAAACGCGTCGTCATGCCGCGATCATCGGCGGCGGCAACATGGGCGCCGACGTGGCGCTCACCTTCGCCGCGGGCGGGTGGCACGCCCATGTGGTCGAGCTTTCCGAGGCCACCAGGAAAAAGCTTCCCGACTACTACGCGAAGGGCCTGAAGCAAATCGGCTCCAACGCGCCGCTCGATCGCTTCACCACGCATGCAGCGCTCGAAGACGTGCCGTGGCAGGACGTCGAGATCGTCATCGAATGCATCCCGGAGAAGGTCGAGCTGAAGAGGAAGCTTTTCAAGGATCTCGAGCGCCTCGCGCGCCGCGACGCGACGCTCGCCAGCAACAGCTCGAGCTTTCCGATCGGCGAGATCGGCAAGGGGCTGAAGACCCAGGACCGCATGCTGGGGCTTCACTATTTTCTCCCGGCGCACCTCGTGCCGCTGGTGGAAGTGGTGCGCTCGAAGAAGACGAAGGAAGGATTGCCCGAGCAGGTGGGCGAGCTGATGCGCGCGCTCGGCAAGGTGCCGGTGCAGGTGAAGAAGGACATCCCGGGCTTCCTCGCCAATCGCATGCAGCACGCGCTTTCGCGCGAGGCCTTCGCGCTTCTCGACGCCGGGATCGCGACCGCGGAGGACATCGACGCCGCGGTGCGTTTCGGATTCGGCTTCCGTTTCCTCGCCGCGGGCCCGTGCCTGCAACGCGACCACGCCGGCATCGAGGTGCACACCGCCGCGGCCGCGACCATGTACCCCGATCTCTCGAACACCGACAAGCCGGCGAAGGCATTGCGCAGCCGCCGCGACCGCGGCGACCTGGGCATGAAAACGGGCAAGGGCTTCTTCGAGTGGGACGCCGACTCGATCAAGCGCGAGAAGGCCCGCTACGAGGGCAAGCTCCTCGCCGGCCTCGATCTGCTCAAGGACGAGCTGCCGAAACGTAGCGTGGACTAAACGGGGTATGATTACTTTTCGGGTCGAAATGTAATCTGACCCCTTTTATTCGCCCTTCTCGTCGACCCCGAGAGCGACCAGGAAGCGCGACACCATGTTGTAGGTGGCGATGGTGCCGACCAGCTCGGTGAGCTGGCGGTCGCCGAAGAGCCTGCGCGCGCGCTCGAGCGTGGCATCGCTCACCTTGACCCCGCGCGTCATCTCGATGGTGAGCTCGAGCGCGGCGCGCTCGGCCTCGTCGAAGAGCGCCGCGTTGCGCGCCGCGGCGTCGACGTCGTCCAGCGCGTCGAGCTGCCCCTGCGGCCCGCCCGCGTCGAGGAATTCCGGCGCGTGCTGGTACCACTCGTAGCCGGCGTCGTTGAGCCGCGCCACCGCGCAGATGGCGAGCTCGCGCACGCGCGGCGAAAGCTCGAGGTTGCGGCGCACCGCGCCCAGCAGCGCGTTCCAGCCCTGCGCGAACGGCGGGCTGTGCAGCAGCATGCGATCCAGGTTGATGAGCTTGCCCTTGCGCCGGGCCTTGATGGAGCCGACCAGGTCGCCGATCCGCGGGTCGTCTTCGTCGCGATAGGGAATGCGCGGCATTGAAGCTCCTAGGGCTGGATCGCGTACGAAAGCTGGACGGTGGCCGAGCCGCGCTGCACCTCGGCTTGCACCAGCGAGAGCGTGGCGAACTGAGTGTAGAGCCGTGCCAGGTCCCCGGGCGAGGCGACGTTCTGGCCGTTCACTTTCTTGATGATGTCGCCAGGCTGCAGGCCGAGCTTCTGCGCGAGGCTGCCGCCGGGCGCGGCGTCCATGCGCACGCCGCCGCCGGGCGGCACGCCGATCTGGCCGAGGTAGCCCAGCTGGTTCGGGTCGCGCAGCGCGTCGTCGAGCTCCTTCCTCGACAGGCTGAAGTTGTTGGCGCCGGACTTCGCGACATTGATCTTGAAGCCGACCATGCGCGCCGAGGGCGATTGCGAGGGGGCCATCACGCGCCGCGTCTCCAGGTCGATGCGCTCGCGCACGCCGCCGCGCGACACCACGACGTAGTCCGGCCTCACCTCGGCCAGGCGCACGCCCGGCTGCACCTCGCCGTCCACGAAGACCGCGAGGTCGCGCCCCGCGCCCGTCGAGAAGATCGCCGAGGCCGCCGGCCCCGCGTCGGGAGCGATCACGCCTTTCAGGCGCAGTCCGGAGAGCGAGGCCACCGCGCCCGACGAATTCTTCGGCGCATCCGCACCGAAGAGCTTCGCCACCGCGCCCAGGTTGATCGCCGGCGCGCCCTCGGGAACCGCGGCGACCTCCGCGGGCGCGAAGAACACCCACGTCCAGTGCGCGAGCTGGAACGCGAGCACCAGCACCATCGCGGCGATCGCGATCGTCCCGAAGGCTCCGTTCGCCGCCGCCGCCACCCTGTTTGGAGCCGCTGCCATGGGGAAATTAAAGCACGAACCGCGCGGCTAGCGGCGTGCCTGGCGCTCGAGGTCGATGTCGACGTACAGCCAGCCCTCGAGGCCGAAGGGATGCTTCTTGTAGTTGAGGAGCCAGGGCTGCATCACGATGCTTTGAGCCTTGTAGGTTTCCACCATCCACGGCCCGTAGACCAGGATCAGCTTCACCATGCGCGCGTAGAGGGCATTCCTCTCGGGGCTGTCGGGCATGAGCTTCGCCTTCTCGTAGAGCGCGTTGTATTCCGCAAGGTCGAACATCGCGTAGTTGGTCTGGCCGATGGAGCCCTTCCAGAGAAGCTGCAGGAAGTTTTCCCCGTCGGGATAGTCGGCGATCCAGCCGTAGCTGAACGACTGCACCTTGCCGAGCTGCGCCTGTTTCCTCAGTTCCGGCAACTTCACGGGTTGCGGGAAATTCACGCGGATGCCGATGGCGTCCATGGACTTCTTCCAAAGCTCGTTCCTCTGGCGCTCGCGCTGCGTGGGGACGGAGCCGTGGTCGAAGGAAAGCGGCGAGCCGTCCGGATTCTCGCGATAACCGTCACCGTCGCGGTCCACGAAGCCGAACATGTCCAGGAGCGCCTTGGCCTTCGCGGGGTTGTACTCGAGCGTGGGGCTCACGAATTTCGGGTCGTGCCCCGACACCGCGGGTGGAAGGGGCGAGTGCGCGCGCGTCGACTGGTTCTTGTCGAGGATGGCGATCTGCTCGCCGATGCGAAAGCCCATGGCGATCGCGCGGCGCAGCGCCACCCGATCCGCCGTGTAGCCGCCCACGTCGTTGCGGCGCCCGTCGATCGTGGGCTGCATGTTGAACGTCGTATAGGTGGTGTACGCGACCTCGTCGGGTGTGGTGGCAAGGCCCATCTTCTTCAGGTTCGGGGCGAGCTCCCCGCCGGGCATCGCGACCTGCGCGAACTCCTCGGGGAGCGGCCGGATGTATTCGTGCTCCCCGTTCAGGAACGCGAGCCAGCGCGGCTGCGCTTCGTCGATCACGAAGATCTCGATGCGGCCCACGAGGGGCAAGCGCTTGCCGCGCAGGTTGGCGGCGATCCGACGCGAATACTCGTCGTCCCCGCCCTCGCTCTCGAAGATTTCCTCGCGGTAACCGGGATTGGCGTCGAGCACGATGCGCGAGCCGCGGATCCATTGCTTGACCAGGAAGGGGCCGGTGCCGACCGGATGGGCGTGGAAATCCAGGCCGTAGAGCTCGCGCACCTCGCGCGCCACCGCGGACGTGGCGGGCATCGCCAGGACGTAGGGGAAGCCGAAGTCGGTGTTGTTGAGCTCGATCCTCAGCGTGTAGCGGTCGAGCGCGCGCAAGCCCTCGATGGGACGGTCGTAGTCGAAGCGCTCCGTCTTCTTCGCGTCCGCCATCAACGCGTCCCCGCCCTTGATCTTGCCTTCCACCAGGAAGAGCCACTGGCTCTTCAGCTTCGGGTCGAAGAGGCGCTTGATCGAGTAGACGAAGTCCGCCGCCACCAGCTCGCGGCGCGTGCCCTTGAACGCGGGGTCGGGAGTAAAGAAGATGCCGGGCTTCACCTTGAGCGTGTAGACCGTGCCGTCGGCGTTGACTTCCGGCAGCGCCACCGCGGCACGCGCCTTCAGCTTTGCCGGGCGCGCAAGGTAGTCGTACTCGAGGAGGGAATCGAAGATCGCCGACGAGATCGCCGAGCTCGCCTCGTCGCTCTCCGCCGCCGGGTCGAGCTTGCTCTCCGCGCTCGGATACGACGTCCTCACGACCTTCCTGGGATCGGCCGCCCCGACATTCGAGATGAGTATCGCGACCAGGCAGGAAAAGAGTCTCTTACCTTTCATCTGCGCTTGTCCGCGGAAAACGCGTTGGCCCGCAAATGCGGCTAGTGCAGCGTGTGCGACGAGGGGGAGGCTTCTTCGCGGCGCGCATTGGCCTCGGAGGGCGCCGCGCAGGCGTGGTGGATCACCATTCGCCAGCCGCCCTCGGTGAGTTCGTAGACGTTGGTGGCGAAGATCGACGTGACGGAGGCCTCGTTGCCGGGAGGCGCTACCAGCTCGATCACGGTGTGTACCGCGAGCGCCTGCCCGTCGTAGGCGCGCGCCTCGACCGTGCGCACGCGAAGCTGCGATCCGCCCGCGAAGATCTGCACCCAGCTCTCGCGCACCGCCTCGAAGCCGCTCAGGCGCGGGCCCTGCGGGTGGATGCACACGATTTCGTCGGTGGCGGCCCACACCGCCATCATCGCGGCCAGGTCGGCGCGCTCGAAAGCGTCGTAGAACGCGGTCTCGGCGTCGTCGGGCGTGGGGAAAACCTTGTTGCGGATGCGGGGCATGAGAACGGTCGAAGTGAGGCGTGCGAATGATACCAAAGGCATAATGAGGGCCCTGCGCATCCCCTTTTTCTTTTTTCTCCCGGACACTCCATGGCCAAATTCTTCGTGAACGGCGACCCGGTCGATTTCCGTGCCGCCCCCGACACCCCGCTTCTCTGGGCGCTGCGCGACCAGCTCGGCCTCACCGGCACCAAGTTCGGCTGCGGAATGGCCCAGTGCGGCGCCTGCACCGTCCACGTCGACCAGCAGCCGACGCGCTCGTGCATCACGCCGGTCTCCGCGATCGAGGGCAAGCGCGTGGTCACCATCGAGGGCATCGGCAGCACCTCGCAGGGAGCCACCGCGCGGGCGGTGAAGGCGGCGTGGGTGGACAAGGACGTCGTGCAGTGCGGCTATTGCCAGTCGGGCCAGGTGATGAGCGCCGTCGCGCTCCTGCAGAGGAACAAGTCGCCCTCGGACGCGGACATCGACGCGGCGATGAGCGGCAACATCTGCCGCTGCGGCACGTACCAGCGCGTGCGCGAGGCGATCAAGTCCGCCGCGGCCACCCTGAAGAAAGCCTGACCATGAAAGCCATCTCGCGCCGCCGTTTCCTGCAGTCGTCCGCCGCGCTCGCCGGCGGGCTCGTGATTTCCTTCTGGCTCCCCGGGGGCGGCGGGCGCAATGCGTTCGCGCAGGCCGCGCCGGCGCCCAAGGTCTCCCCCAACGCGTTCCTGCGCATCGGCAAGGACGGCTCGATCACGGTGATGGTGAAGCACCTCGAGTTCGGCCAGGGCGTCAACACGTCGTTGCCGATGATCTTGTGCGAGGAGCTCGAGTGCGACTGGAGCAAGGTCCGCTACGAGTTGGCGCCCGCCGGGCCGGAGTATGCGCACACCGTGTTCGGCATGCAGATGACGGGCGGATCGTCGTCCGTCTCCAATTCCTACGAGCAGCTCCTCACCGTAGGCGCGCAGGCGCGCACCATGCTCATGCAGGCGGCGGCGAATCAATGGAAGGTGAAGCTCGCCGACGTGCGCGCGGAGAAAGGCTTCATCGTCGGCCCCGGCGGCAAGAAGCTTTCCTATGGCCAGCTTGCGGAAGCGGCGGCGAAGTTGCCCGTGCCCGAGAAGGTCGCGCTCAAGGACCCGAAGGGCTTCACGGTCGTCGGCAAGCCCACGCGCCGCATCGATTCGCTCGAGAAGATCGAGGGCCGCGCGATGTTCGGCCTCGATGTGAAGAGGAAGAACCTGCACACCGCCGTGGTGGCGCATCCGCCCGTCTTCGGCGCGCAGGTGAAGAGCTTCAACGCAGACAAGGTGAAGGGCATTCCCGGCGTCACGCACGTCGTCGAGCTGAAAAGCGGAGTGGCCGTGGTCGCGGAGAACTTCTGGTCGGCGAAGAAGGGCCGCGACGCGCTCGAAATCGCGTGGGACCTGGGCCCCGGCGCCTCCATCAACACGGCGAGCCTCAAGACGCAGTTCCTCGAGACCGCGAAGACGCCCGGAAAATCCGCGAAGAAGGCCGATAACGCCGACGCGATGAAGTCCGCCGCGAAGTCCCTGGTCGCCGAATACCAGGTTCCCTTCCTCGCCCACGCACCAATGGAGCCCCTCAATTGCACTGTGGAGGTGCGCGCGGACGGTGCGGAGCTCTGGGTCGGCTCCCAATTCCAGGGCGTCGACCAGGCCGCGGCGGCCAAGGCGCTGGGCCTGAAGCCCGAGCAGGTGAAACTCAACACGATGCTCGCGGGCGGCGGCTTCGGTCGCCGCGCCAATCCCGCCTCCGACTACGTGACCGAGGCGTGCGAAGTGGCGAGCAAGGTGAAAGTGCCGGTGAAAGTGGTCTGGACGCGCGAGGACGACATCCGCGGCGGCTACTATCGCCCGATGTACGCGCATCGTGTCGAAGTCGGCCTCGACGCGCAGGGCAAGGTCGCCGCGTGGAACCACACCATCGTCGGCCCGTCGATCGTCGCCGGCACGCCCTTCGAGGGCATGATGGTGAAGGACGGCGTCGATCCCACCTCGACGGAAGGCGTGGCGGACACGCCGTACGACATCCCAAACATGAACGTGCAACTGCATACCGTTAACCCGGGCGTGCCGGTGCTATGGTGGCGCTCCGTCGGACACTCGCACACCGCCTTCGTGATGGAGACGATGATCGACGAGCTCGCGGCCGCCGCGGGCCAGGACCCGGTCGCTTATCGCCGCACGCTCCTCGCGAAACACCCCAGGGTGGCCCGCGTGCTGGACCTCGCGGCCTCGAAGGCGGGGTGGGGCACGCCGGTTGCGCCAGGACGCGCGCGCGGCGTCGCCGTGCACGAATCTTTCGGCAGCATCTGCGCGCAGGTTGCGGAAGTGTCGCTGAACGGCAACGAGATCCGCGTGCACAAGGTCACGGCGGCGTACGACTGCGGGCTGGTGGTGAACCCGATGGGCGTCGAGGCGCAGTTGCAAAGCGCGATCGCCTTCGGTCTGTCGGCGGCGCTTTACGGCGAGATCACGCTGAAGGACGGGCGCGTCGAGCAGTCCAACTTCCACGACTATCGCGTGCTGCGCATGAACGAGATGCCGCTGGTGGAAGTGCACCTGGTGCCGGGAGGGGACAAGCCCACCGGAGTGGGCGAGCCGGGCACCCCGCCTGTGGCGCCCGCCGTGGCCAATGCGCTCTTCGCGCTCACGAAGAAGCGCGTGCGCACGCTTCCGCTGGGGTCCGCAAAGTGGGCATGATCCTCGGCAACAGAGGAGTGCGCGTGCACCGAAATGGCATTCACGCGTTAACGGCATTGAAATTGCATCCGGTGACCTGATTTCGACTTCGGTGGACGGGGGAACCCCCTCCAGAGCCCGAAGTCTGAACGGCAACGGGAGTCGAGATGCATCCTTTACTCACAAAAGACTGGCAGAAAACGCTTTGGAAGATAGTGAGCAACCCTGCCTTCGAAGTGGTCGCGGCGATCGTGGTGGTGTTGTTCGCCGCCTGGATCGTAGTGCAGAGCGAGACCGACACGAGGCATCAGATTTTCCCCGTTCCCTTCGGGCATTCAAAAACGCCCTGAAGGTCTTCGCGTTCTTCCTGGCCGCCGTGCTCATCGGCGGCTGCGCCTACCTCGCCGAGAAGCAGGGCGAGCTCATCTTCCGCCCCACCAAGGACCAATGGCGCGGCTTCAGCCCCGCCAGCTACAAGTTCGACGAGCATTGGGTCGCAATCGGCGACGGCCAACAGAAGCTGCATGCGTGGTGGCTCAAGTCCGAAAAGCCCAATGCCCCCGTGGTCCTCTACCTGCACGGCGCGCGTTGGAACCTCACCGGCAGCGTGACCCGCATCGACCGCTGGCGCCAGCTCGGCTTTTCGGTGTTCGCGGTGGATTACCGCGGCTTCGGCAAGAGCGCCGACGTGGCGCCCACCGAAGCGTTCGCCTACGAGGATGCCGAAGCCGCGTGGGACTACTTGGCCAAGCTCGCACCCGGGCGCCAACGCTTCATCGTCGGCCATTCGCTCGGTGGGGCCATCGCGGTGGAGCTCGCGCGCCGGCGCCCCGATGCCGCGGGCCTCGTGCTCGAAGCGACCTTCACGTCGGTGCGCGACATGATCCACCAGTCCGCCTGGGGCTTCCTGCCGGTGGGGCTCATCCTCACGCAGGAATTCGACACGCTCTCCAAGATCGGCGAAGTGAAGATGCCGGTGCTGGTGACCCATGGCACGCGCGACTCCATCGTTCCCTTCGAGATGGGCGAGCGCCTCTACAACGCCGCCCAGTCCCCCAAGAGATTCATCAAGGTGGAGGGCGCAGGCCACCACAACCTCTCGGGCGCCGCCTTCGACCAGTACCGCCAGGCGGTCACGGAGCTGTTCAAGCTTCACGGTTGATTCTTCGCCATCCATCGAACTCGGGATAAAGCTCGAGGCCGCGCGATCGTTCCTGGACAGGAGAGGGAGGTCGCTGCAAAGATTGCGCTCCAACGGATGGGTTCTTCTTCCTGTCTACCGGAAGTGACGCGCGCGTCTCGAGCTTTATCCCAAGAGTTCGATGGATGGCTCTTCGCTCACGTGCCTACCATCCCCCAGCTTTGAATGATTCGCCCAAACGACCCGGGCGATGCGCGACGCGGTTAGATGTGCACTCCGTGCAAGGGGCTGCCGGATCGAGCGGCAATGCGAGCAGCATCAGAGCGGACCCATGAATAGGGAACAGGTGCTGATTCGATGCACGACGGTTGCGGGGGCACGGTCCCACGGGCCTCGGACGCCTCATTGAAGTGTTGGGGGGCGAATTCAACCTCGAAGCGCAACACTTTGCAGCGACTTCTCTCCCCTGTCCAGGAACGATCGCGCCTGCTCGAGCTTTACCCCCACTTCAATGAGGCGATAGCCCCGGATTTCAGTAACATAGCCGGATGCAATCCCTGGACCTCGATGTCCTCGAGCACGCGCTCCAATGGCGTAGCGGCGGCAGGCGCGTGTGGCTCGTCACCGTGGCGCAGACGTTCGGCGCGAGCCCGCGCCCGCCCGGCTCGCTCGCGGCGATCCGCGATGACGGCATCCTTGTGGGGTCGGTGTCGGGCGGATGCATCGAGGACGATCTGGTCGCGCGGCGCGACGAGTACGCCGGACGCAAGCCACATTTCGTCGCGTACGGCGTGACCGCCGAGGAGGCGCGGCGCTTCGGCCTGCCCTGCGGCGGCGAGCTCGAGGTGATCATCGAGCCCGAGGTCGCGGCGCACGAATTCGAAGCGCTCCTCGCGCATATCTCCGGGGGAAAGATCGTTGCCCGCGAGGTCGACCTCGCGAGCGGCGACTGGTCCTTCTGCGCTGCGAGCCCCACCGACGAGTGCACGCGGTCCCCCGAGCGCTTCACCAGCGTCCACGGCCCTCGCTGGCGCATGCTCGTGATCGGCGCCTCCGAGATCGCGCACTACCTCGCCGAAGTCGCCTCGACCGTGGACTTCCAGGTATTCGTCTGCGATCCGCGCGAGGAATACAGGAGCGCGTGGCGCGCGCGTGGCGCGCAGTGGATCGACGGCATGCCCGACGACGCG
>JANLXC010000102.1:0-1919 GCA_031364925.1 Burkholderiales bacterium
GAGGTCGTCGACCTCCAGGTGAAGCTCGGCGACCGCACGCTCCTCTCGCGACAGCACCCGTCGCTTCGCGCGCGCGTGGGCGATCCCATCTTCCTGCAGCTCGATCCCGAAAAATGCGTGGCGTTGCGCGCCGCATAGAAAGAAAGACCGCCCTTTCAATGCAGAAGAAGCACGCGAAGCTGAAGATCAAGACCGCGACCCGCGCGTCGAAGTACCCGACCGCCCCCACCAAGGACCGCTGGGCCTCGGACGTCATCGTCGACCTGCTGCACGCCTATGACTTGCCGCACGCGGCGTTGAACCCGGGCGCCAGCTATCGCGGCCTGCACGACTCCATCGTGAACTACGGGCAGAACCGCCCGACGATGATGCTCTTCCAGCACGAGGAGACCGCGGTGCAGATCGCGCACGGCTACGCGAAGGCCACCGGCAAGCCGATGGTGGCGATCCTGCACAACCTCGTGGGCCTGCTGCACGCCAACATGGCGATCTACTACGCGTACATCGACCGCGCGCCGGTGTTCATCGTCGGCGCCACGGGCCCGATGGACGAGACCAAGCGTCGCCCGCGCATCGACTGGATCCACACCGCGCAGGGGCAGGGCGAGGCGGTGCGCCAATACACGAAGTGGGACTACCAGCCGCACACCATCGATGGCGTGCCGGAGTCGTTCGCGCGCGCCTACGGCGTGATGATGACGCAGCCCCAGGGCCCGGTTTACATGATCTACGACGCGTGGCTGCAGGAGCAGAAACTCGAGCACGAGGTAAAGCTTCCGCCGCCGGACGCCGTCAAGGTGCCCTCGCGCCTGGGACCCGATCCCGCGGCGCTCGCGCGCGCCGCCGACATGATCGCCGCCGCCGAGCGCCCGGTGATCATCACCGAGTACACCGGCCGCGACCACGAGGCCTTTCACTCTCTGGTGAAGTTGGCCGAGACCGGTGGCATCCCGGTGTACGACATCAACGCGCGCCTGTCTTTCCCGAGCCGCCATCCGCTCAACGCGAGCATGTCGAAGGATGCGTTTCGCGATGCCGACCTTATCGTCTGCCTCGACGCCCGCGATTGGGAGAAGCCCACCACGGAGCTCGTCAGCACCACACGCGAGCTGACCACGGTGGTCCCGAAAAACGCGAAGTGGATCGAGATCGGCTTTGGCGACCTCGAGCTTTCCAGCTGGGCGATGGACTACCAGCGCATGAACCATGCCGACCTGCGGGTGATGGCGGACACCACGCTGGCGATCCCGATGCTGACCCAGCTCCTCGAGGCGCGGGTTGCGAAGGACGCGAAATACCGCGCGCGGGTCACATCGCGCAGCGCGGAAGTCGCCGCGAAGACGAAGGCGCGCCGCGCGAAATGGGCCGAGCAGGCGAGGGAAGGCTGGGAAGAAAGCCCGATCGCGTTGCCGCGCCTCGCCTCCGAAGTCTGGAATGCCATCAAGGGCGAGGACTGGGTCCTCACCGCGGGCACGCTCGAGGAATGGACGCGCAAGCTCTGGGATTTCGACAGGCCGTACCGCCATGCGGGCCGCTCGCTCGGCACCGCCACGCAGTTCGGCATCTCGCTCGGCGTGGCGCTAGCGCACCGCGACGAGAAGCGCCTGGTGGTGGACATGCAGCCCGACGGCGACCTCATGTTCGACGCGGGCGCATTGTGGGTCGCGGCCAAGCATCGCATCCCGATGCTGGTCGTCATGTACAACAACCGCGCCTACTACAACGACTGGGAGCACCAGATCCGCATGGCGAAGCATCGCGGCACGCCGGTGGAAAGGGCGCACATCGGCATGGACATGACCGACCCGGATCCGGATTTCGCCTCGATGGCGAAGTCCATGGGCTGGTACGCCGAGGGGCCCATCGACGACCCGAAGAAGGTCGCCGCGGCGTTGAAGCGCGCGATCGCGAAGGTGAAG
>JANLXC010000131.1:0-69815 GCA_031364925.1 Burkholderiales bacterium
GAACGACGGCGCCAAGGCAAAGCAACCAGTACCAGTCGCGTTTCCATGCCAGGTACGTGGCGCCCATCAGGGCGTACATGCTGATCGCGACTACGCCGTGGGCGTCACTGGCCGCCAGCATGAATCGGGTCACCGCAGGGCCCGCATGGCCGTGAAGCCAATCCGCGACATACACGTCGACGAGGGTAAGCGGATCCCCGCTGACGACATCTTCCGCGACTCCGCCGAAGAGCCAGGCCGTCGCGATGAATGCGAGCGTGGCGCCCGCCAACCTCGCTCGTGGGTGACGCGCGGGTCGCGACACTAACGCGAGTCCAGCACTTTCAGCAAAGAAACGCTGAAGCCCCGTGCGTCGAGCTTGGGCAGCGGCCCGGCGATGGCGAGTAGAGCGTGATCAGGGCGGCGAGAGTTGCGGTTTTTCGCATAGGACGGCGATGCTAATCGCCGCCTCCCGCCACCGTCTGTACGCTACAGCACACACCCACCAACCAGATTTTGCTCAGCCGCGCCTGCGCAGGGTGACGAAGGCGGCCATGGCGAGGAGCGACGCGAGCAGGATCATCGACCACTCGGAGAGCGTCGGAATGCCCGCGCTGCCGCCCACGAGCGGGGCGCAGGCTCCAGGCACCGTGATCCTGTTCGCACCGTTCGTGGTGACCGTTCCACCGAAGGCCAAGGCTCTTCCGCTCAGGTTCGCGCCGAGCCCCATCGTCACGCCCGCCGCATCGAGGATGGTTCCCACGAAGTTTGACGCGCCTCCCAGCGTAGTAGCTCCGACGGCGGTGAAAAACACGTTGCCGGCGCAAGCGCCACCGGCAAGGACGATGTTGGAGTTGGCTCCGGTAGTGATGGCCCCGCCGGTCGACCTGAATATGAAAACGCCGTTGCCGTTGAGGGTCACGATCCCGTTCGCGGTGATGTCGAGGGCACCGACGCTGGTATAGCAGCCGGGGCTGAACGTCCCGGGCGGATTCGCGCCGGTGATCACTCCCTCCAGTGGCCCCGCGATGACTGTGCAGGGTTGGCCTGTCAGGACGGCCGTCGCGGCGATTTGGTCCGGTCCCGCGGCAACAGGGCAAGGGCCTACCGATCCGAAGACGACAGGCGCCACCACAGGCCCGGTCGTGAAGCAGACATTGCCATTGATGGTGGTGCCCGCCACCGTGTTGGTATAGGTGCTGGCGACGATCGCGAACGGGGTCTCCGAACCAAGGGAGGGTGCGACCTGGGCCACTGCCGGAGCAGCCACCAGGGCCAGTGCGATGGCCGCCAAGCTCGTCACCGAGGTGCGAAGAGTCGAGGTTCCTTTGGTTCTGTTCATGAATGCTCCCCAGGTAGTGTCATTCGCACGCGGAGCCGCTTCGTCCGGCTCTCGTGTAGTGCGGGAGATTGTCCTCGCAGTTTGTTAATCCTGCAAGGTTTTCGATTTCGGTGGGCGACAAATGCGCCATCGGAAACGGCCCCGCAGGGCCGTTTTGCTCGCTCGTCCTAAGCGCGCGGCTCGCCCCGTTCGTTGACGCTCACCGTGTTGCCGGGGGGCGAGGTCATCTGGACGCGATGCTCCTGGCCACGGAAGTTGTAGGTGACGTCCCAATGGTGGGGGCGTGCGTTGCTCGCGACGGTCTCGCATCGTTGGACGTCCTGCGTGCGGCGCTGGCCGTCGCGTCCGACGTTGGAGCCGATCGCGCCACCGGCGATTGCGCCACCGGCGGTCGCAAGGTCGTTGCCGCGTCCGCTGCCGACCTGGTGCCCGAGGATGCCACCGATGACCGCGCCGGCGATCGCGCCGCCGATGTTGGCATCACCGCGTTCCTGGCTGACCTGGCCGCGCTCGACCCAGCAGCGCTGCTCGGGAGTTCCGACCACGGCGCGCACCGAAGTCACGTCCGCTTCGTACATGCGCTCGTTGCCGCGGCGGCGAGCGTCATAGGTTACGAGCGGGGCGGGGGCGTAGCGGCCATCGTCCACGCGCGAATTGCCGTTGACAATGCGAACCGAGGAGATGCGATCGTTGAGGCCCATCGAGCCTAGCGAGGCGTAGTTGCCGGGACGCAGCACCGTGCAGCGGCCCGAGAAGCGCGCGTCTTCGCACACTTCCCAGCGTTGCCCGCGCGCGACGATGACAGACGAGGCGCGATCGTTGAATCCGAAGCGCTCGAAGTTGCCGACCGGCTTTTGCGTGGTGAAGGAGCGGCCCTGGAAGTTGTCGTTCTCGTAGAACGTGATCTGGGCCGAGGCCTGGGTGGCGATGCCGGCGCTGGCGGCGATCGCGAAGAGGGGGATAAGGCGCTTGAAAGGTTTCATGGGGTGCTCCCGAGTGAACGCGGACAATACGCGGCATGGTCCGCGCAGTCTGTACGCTGGCGCACATTCATTTGGGAGCTTCTAGCGGCGGGAAATGAGGATCCCGGCGACGAGGCCGGCCACCGCGGCTACGCCCGCGGCAACACCGATCACGCGCCACGGGTTTTCCTGGACGTACTCGTCGGTGGCGCGCGCGGCGTCAGTCGCCTGGGTGACTGCCTGCTCGCGAATCTTCGCGAGGCGATCCCCGGCGGCGGAAAGGCCCTGCTCGACGCTGGCCCTCATTGCGCCGACCGTGTCGCTGCTCGCGTTGGCGATCGACTTGATGAGGCTCTCGGCCTCCGCGACGGCGGATTCGAATTCCTTGACCAGCCTGTCGCTGGGAATGTCCACGTGCATCTGTTTCATGGGTCTGGCTCCGGAGGCTGCGGGGATCTGCCGATTAAGTGATCTTCAGGCAGCCCAGCATATGTGGCGCCGATGGCTGCGTCTGTACGTTGGCGCACGTGGATATGGCATCCTCCTCCAATGAAAGGGATCGTCATGACCGTCCGCCTTGCCCTCGCGGTGCTCGCTTCGCTTCTCGGTTTCAACGCCGCGGCGCAGTCGTATCCGGCGAGGCCCATCAAGCTCATCGTCGGTTTCCCCGCGGGAGGTGGCTCGGATGCAGCGGCCCGCCTTACCGCGGCGGCGCTGCAGGAGAAGCTCGGCCAGCCCATCGTGGTCGAGAACAAGCCGGGCGCGAATACCATCATCGCCACGCAGTTCGTCGCAACCCAGCCCGCGGACGGCTACACGCTTCTCTTCGTGTCGGCGTCCTTCGCGATCAACCCGAGCCTCTACAAGCTCGACTACGATATCCACAAGGACTTCACCCCCGTGGCGCTGGTGGTGCAGGTGCCCCTCATCCTCATCAGCAACAACGACCTGCCCGCGAAATCGGTGAAGGAGATCGTGGCGCTCGCCAGGGCGAAGCCGGGCGAGCTCACCTACGCCTCCTTCGGCATCGGCAGCGCCGGGCACCTCGCCGGGGAGCTTTTCTGCAGCATGACCGCGACCGACATGCGCCATGTTCCCTATAAAGGTAGCGCGCCGGCGATCACCGACCTTCTCGGAGGGCGGGTGTCGATCATGTTCCCGGGCATCGGCTCGGCCATGCCGCTGGTGAAGGAGGGGAAGCTGCGCGGGGTCGCGGTGACGACGGCGAAGCGCACGCCCGTGGCTCCCGATATCCCAACCGTCGGCGAGACGGGCGTGCCCGGCTACGAAGTCGCGACGTGGGAATCGATCCAGGCTCCGGCGGGCACTCCGGCCGCAGTCGTCGCCAAGTTGAACAAAACGATCGGCGAAGTGCTTGCGACTAAGGAGCTGCAGGACAAGATGATCGCGCTGGGCCTGGACCCCGACGGCCGCAAGAGTCCCGCCGAGGTCGCCGCATTCATGAGAAGTGAAGCCGCAAAGTGGGGCCGCGTCGTGAAGGAACGCAACGTGAAAGTCGAATGAGCGGCCACGTCACGGTCATCGGCGCCGGCATCGTCGGCGTCTGTTCGGCGCTCTATCTGCAGCGCTCGGGGTTCAAGGTCTCCATCGTCGACAAGGGTCCGATCGGCGAGGGATGCTCGTTCGGCAACGCGGGCAACATCAGCCCCGGCGCGGTGGTGCCGTACCTGATCCCCGGGGTCCTCCGGGAAGTGCCGAAGTGGCTCTTCGATCGCGATGGTCCGCTCACGATTCGTCCCGGCTACTTCTTCCAGGCGCTGCCCTGGTTCCTGAAGGCGGCGAAGGCGAGCGAGGTCGAGCAGGCGCTGAAGACGTCGCGCGCGATGCGGGAGCTTCATTGCGGCACGTTCGAGGCGTACGACGAGCTCACGCGCGGCACCCAAGCGGAGAAGCTCATCGACCGATGCGGGCAGCTCTATGTGTCGGAGCGCGAAGGGTATGCGCAGGGATCGCAGCTCGCCCAGTTCATGCGGGAGGCGGCGGGGGTCAGGACGATCGCGCTGGACGCCGATGAGGTTCGCGAAGCGGAGCCCACGCTTGCACCGATCTACAAGAGCGGGATGCTGCTACCCGATAACGGCCGCTGCAAGAATCCTTTCCAGCTCGTCACCATCCTTGCGGGCGAGGCAGTTCGCAACGGCGCCGAGATGCTCCGTGGGGCCGTCACCGCGTTCCAGCACGAGAAGGGCCGCGTGCAGAGCATGGTGATCGATGGCGCGGTCCAGCCGATCGATCGCTTGCTGGTCGCCGCCGGCGCGGCGTCTCGCCAGCTGTGCGCGCAGCTCGGCTTCGACGTTCCGCTCGAGGCGGAGCGGGGATACCACATCACGGTCCACGATTCCAACGTGATGCCACGCGTGACGGTCACCAATCGCGATTCTTCGTTCGCATGCGCGCCGATGAACATGGGGCTGCGGATCGCCGGCACGGCGGAGTTTTCCGGCATCGAAGCCCCGGCGAACTGGCAGCGCGCCGAGCTCCTGAAACGGCAGGCGACGCGGATGTTTCCCGGGATCCGCCTTGAAAACGTTTCGCGCTGGAGTGGCGATCGGCCGTCGTTTCCGGACGGGCTCCCCGTATTGGGCCCGGCTCCGGGCTTCGCGAATGCTTTCCTCGCATTCGGCAACGGCCACTTCGGCATCACGGGCGCACCGGTGATGGGAAAGCTCGCCGGCGAGCTCATCGCCGGACAGAAAGCCAGCATCGACCTGGGTCCCTTCGAGGCGATGCGGTTTTTATCGAGATGATCCCTACAGCTTCAACTCGAGGACCACCCCGATGCGAATGAAGCTCGGGCTGACGGTGGAAAGCTGAAGCGCGCCGTTCGCGCCGACGTAGCGATCGATCCGCAGGTAATCCTGCGCAAGCGCGTTAGACGCCGTGACCCGGAGCTGCGTCGCCGGCGAGAATTTCCACAGGGCATAAAGATCGACGGCCCGTCGCGCGGATGTGTAACTGGCCTGTGTCAGCGACAATCGAACCGGTCCACCCGTCTTGAAGCTGAAGTTTCCGCCGGTGGTGAGCGGCGTATCCCTGAGGCGGAAGTCGAAGCCCACGTTCCCGCTCACCCGCGTCTGCTCGTTCAGCCGGTTGTCGGGAGGCGCAAGGAAATCCACCCGCGACCAGTTCCTCGCAAGGTTCGCGCGCAGGTCGATCGACGGCCCCGACGCAAAGAACCGCTGCGCGTTGAATTTGGTGTCGAGCTCGATGCCGCGGATCGTCGCGCGGCCCTTGTTGGCGGGACGCAGGATGTAGGTGCCGTTCACCACGATCAACTCGCGCAGGATGATGCTGTCCACTCGGCGGTGGAACGCGGATGCGCTGAAGACGCCGCCACCGGTGAAGTAGTGCTCGTAGGCGCCATCCAGCCCCCAGGCGAGCTCCGGGCGCAGGTCCGGGTTGCCCTGGAAGTCGGGCGTGGTCGCCGTGTTGTTGTTGCTCACGAAGCGCCGCGGCATCAGGTCGACGGTATTGGGCGCTTTGTAGGTGCGCGCCAGGCCCGCGCGCACCTGGTCCTTGTCGGTGCCGGGGAGCTTCCAGAGCGCCTGCGCGATCGGGCTCAGCACGCTCGAGCGATTGTGGACCTCCTCGATCACGTTGCCGATGCTGCGCGTGTCGAGGCCTTCCCAGCGAAGGCCGACGTATAACGAGGCGCGGGGGGTGACCTGCCACTCGTCCTGCGCGAACAGGGCGAGGCGGGCAACGCGCGCGTCGTAGGCCTCGTCGATGTTGAATTGCGGCAGCCCTGTGGGCGTCACGTCGAACTGCAGGCGGTCCTCGGCGCGGCGGCTGTGGGCGCCATCCCATCCGATCGCCAGCGCATGGCCCGTGATGAAGGGAAAAAGGTACTTGCCGCTGCTGGTGAAGCCCTTGTCGGTGGCGTGCGAGTCGATGGTGCGATGCAGGATGAAGGTGTCCGCGACGTCGTACGCGTCGAAGATCGCCTTCGAGACGCGCCGGTTGTAGCTCACGCCCAGCTTCGCCTCGATGCGCGCGTCGTTGTCGAGCCTGCGGATCCACGTGAAGTTGGTGCGCGCGCTGGTGCTCTTCGCCTCCAGGTCGAGGTTGGTCGCGGAGCGATCGGGCGGGGCGCCGAGGAAACTCGTGGAGCGCTCGTCGAAATTGCCGCTGAATCGGTTGAGCTGCACGAACGTCTCGGTCGCGAGCGTGTGGTCCTTCGCGAAATTCCAGTTCAGGCGCGGCGAGAATCCGAGGTTCGCGCCGTTGCCGCGGTTGAACTGGTCGGTTACGTAGTTGAGGTTGGGAATGCCCGCCGAGTCGGTGCCGAGTTGCTCGGCGCGTTGCGTGCCCTGGAAGCGAAACGAGTTCACGTTGAGCGGCAGCGTGTACGAAAGCGCGCCGGCCTTGTCGGAAACCTGCCCGGTCGCGTTCACCGAGGTCTTGCCGTTCTCGTTGCCGAACCCGAGCTTCACTTCGCGCTGGCGCGTGGAGATCGCGCGGCGCAGCACGATATTGATGGTGCCCGCGATCGCCTGCGTACTGAATTCAGCGGTGGCGCTGCGGATCACCTCGATGCGCTCGATCAGCTCCGGGGAGATCGACTCCAGGGAGAAGCCGGGCGGGGTCGGCTCGCCGTTGAGGAGGATCTGCGTGTACCCGCTGCCTAACCCGCGCATGCGGATGTCGCCGCTGCGCCCGCCCGCGCCGCCGACGGTAACGCCCGGAAGGCGCTTCATCACGTCGAGCACGGTGGTGTCGCCGTAGCGCACGATCTCGTCGCGGTTGATGACGATCCTGGCAGCGGTGGATTCGCGCCGCTCTTCCACCTCGTTGGGTGCCGTGATCTCGATCTTCTCGAGCTTCTTCGGGGGTGGCGGATTGTCGGCGGGCCTTGGATCGACCTGGGCCGCTGCGAGCGATGACGACAGGGCGAGGAGCGCCAGGGCGGCGCGCGGCGGTCGATACATCGCGATAGTTTAAGCGATCACCCCGCCTTGGCCGGGGGAAGGGTTGACCCGGCTGCCGCGCGCGCTCATCCTTGGCGCGGTTCCGATGCCAAAAACAACGAGGAGGAGCTCCGATGAAGATCACATTTGCGGTGGCCGCGGCCGTCCTGGCGGCGGGTTTGGCTGGTTGCGCTGCGATGCATGGTGGGCCTGGGGGCGGCTGGACGCCGCTCTTCGACGGGCGGTCGCTCGACGGCTTCGAGCGGGTGGGCGACGCGAACTGGCGGATAGACGCGGGCTCCGTCGTGGCCGACAAGGGGTCGGGGTTCCTCCTCACCAAGGCGAGCTATGGGGACTTTGAAATCCGCGCCGAATTCTGGGCCGACGACGATGCCAACAGCGGCATCTTCATCCGTTGCGACGAGCGCGTGAAGATCACCGCGACGACCTGCTACGAAGTGAATATCTACGACAAGCGCCCCGACCCGGTCTACGGCACCGGCGCCATCGTCGACATCGCCAAGGTCGTGCCGATGCCCAAGGCCGGCGGCAAGTGGAATACCTACGAAGTCGTCGCCAAGGGCGACCGCCTCGTGGTGAAGCTGAACGGCGTGCAGACCGTGGACGTGAGGGATGGCAAGCACGCGCGCGGCCCGATCGGCCTGCAGTACGCGCCCGGCGTGGTGAAGGATTCCGGGACCATCAAGTTCCGGAAGGTCGAGATCAGGGCGCTGTAGGCATGAAAGCCAGGACGCCGAGGGGGCTGCTTGCCGTCGCGTTGCTTGCGTGCACGACGTGCGCGCAGGCGGCGGGACTTGGAAAGCTCACGGTCAACTCCGCGCTCGGACAGGTCCTCGACGCGGAGATCGAGCTCGTTTCGCTCAGTGCCGGCGAAGCGGATTCGCTCTCCGCGCGGGTCGCCGACCGCGAAGCATTCCGCGCCGCCCGCATCGAGTACTCGCCCGCATTGCGCCTGCTGAGCTTCTCCGTCGAGAAGCGCGCCAACGGCCAGGCGTACCTCAAGGTGACCAGCACCGCACCGGTGAACGAGCCCTCCGTCGACGCGCTGGTCGAGCTCACCTGGCTCACGGGGCGCGTGCAGCGCCAATACCCGATCCTTCTCGATCCGCGAAAGTAGGCGAGGGCGCGTAAAATCGCGCCCATGACCCCCGATTCCCGAATCGCCGAGGAGACCTCCCGGCGCCGCACCTTCGCGATCATCTCGCACCCCGACGCGGGCAAGACCACCCTCACCGAGAAGCTCCTCCTTTTCGCCGGCGCCATCCACATCGCCGGCAGCGTGAAGGCGCGCAAGGCCACGCGCCACGCCACTTCCGACTGGATGGAGATCGAGAAGCAGCGCGGCATCTCCGTGGCGAGCTCCGTCATGCAGATGGAGTTCCGTGGCAACGTGATCAACCTCCTCGACACGCCGGGCCACCAGGACTTCTCCGAAGACACCTATCGGGTGCTGACGGCGGTGGACGCGGCGCTGATGGTGATCGACGCCGTGAACGGCGTCGAGTCGCAGACCATCCGTCTTCTCGAAGTCTGCCGCGCGCGCAATACGCCGATCATCACCTTCATCAACAAGCTCGACCGCGAAGGCAAGGAGCCGCTCGCGTTGTTGGACGAGATCGAGCGCATCCTGAAGATCCCGACCGTTCCCTTCACCTGGCCGGTGGGCATGGGCAAGCGCTTCGGCGGCGTGTTCGACATTCGCGCCGACCAGATGCGCGTCTTCAAGGCGGGCGAGGATCGCCGCCAGGACGACGAGGAGATCATCTCCGGCATCGACAACCCGCAGAACGAACAGCGCTTCGGCGGCGAGTTCACCCACGCCCGCGGCGAGATCGAGCTTCTCGAAGGCGCCTCCCACGAATTCCATCGCGAAGAGTTTCTCCGCGGCAAGCAGACGCCGGTCTTCTTCGGCTCGGCCATCAACAACTTCGGCGTGAAGGAAGTCCTCGACGCGCTGATCGACCTGGCGCCCCCGCCCGGCCCCAAGCCCGCCGTGCAGAGGATCGTCGAGCCCACCGAGGAGAAGTTCACCGGCGTGGTCTTCAAGATCCAGGCGAACATGGATCCCGCCCACCGAGACCGCGTGGCATTCGTGCGCGTCGCCTCCGGCAGGTTCGAGCGCGGCATGAAGGTGAAGCTGGTGCGTACCGGCAAGGAAGTAAAGACCGCGAGCGCGGTGTCGTTCCTCTCGCAGCGCCGCGAGATCCTCGAGGACGCATACCCCGGCGACATCGTGGGCCTGCCCAATCGCGGCGTGCTGCAGCTCGGCGACACGCTCACCGAGGGCGAGACGCTGCAGTTCACCGGCCTGCCATTCTTCGCACCCGAGATCTTCCACACCGTGGAAGTCGCGGACCCGATGCGCAACAAGCAGCTTCGCACCGGGCTGCAGCAGCTCGGCGAGGAGGGCGCGATCCAGGTGTTCCGTCCCCACCAGGGCGGGGCGCTGCTGCTCGGCGCCGTGGGCCAGCTCCAGCTGGACGTGGTCGCGCATCGCCTCGAGCACGAATACTCGGCGGCGGCGCGCATGCGTCCCAGCAACTACAAGCTCGCGCGATGGGTGAGTGCCGCCGAGCCCGCGGAGCTCGAGCGCTTCATCGAGGCCAACGCCTACCGCGTCGCCTACGACGTGGTCGACGCGCCGGCCGTGCTCTACAACCATCAGCTGGAGCTCAAGGCCGCGCGCGAGATCTGGCCCAGGATCGAGTTCCACGCCATGCGCGAGCATGGCGGATTGGTGGTGCACTCGGGGCTGCTCGCGGCCTAGGGCCCCGTCGGCTTCGCTGAACCTTATTTCCCACCCGCCCATGTGGGGAAAAGCCCTTGCGCCGGCCATGAGGCGGAGTATTAACTCCTGCTAGGCGTCAAAAAACAAGAGCGCAGGGGCGGGCCAATGAAAAAGCTCATCGTGCTGTCCGACGGCACCGGCAACAGCGCGCGCGCGTTGGCCAAGACCAATGTGTGGCGCACCTACCAGGCGCTCGACTTGGCGACGGGCGACCAGCTCGCGCAATACGACGACGGGGTCGGCACCTCGGCGCTGAAGCCCCTCGCGATCCTGGGCGGCGCATTCGGGTGGGGGCTCAAGCGCAACGTGCTCCACCTCTACAAGTTCCTCTGCCGCAACTACGAGCCGGGAGACGAGATCTACGGATTCGGCTTCAGCCGCGGCGCCTTCACGATCCGGCTGCTGATGGGCCTGGTGACGAAGCAGGGCCTGGTTCGCGCGCATTCCGAGGAAGAGCTCGACTATCTCGCCAATGCGGCGTATCGCGCGTATCGCAAGCAGAGCTTCAAGCGCCCGGCGTCGCTCAGCGGCATAGGCCGCGTCGTCCGTGATTTCTTCGTGGACCTGCAGACACGGCTGCTGGGACTGAAGAAGTACGACAAGGACAAGAATCGCCAGGTCGACGAGGTGAAGTTCCTCGGCCTGTGGGACACCGTCGACGCCTACGGCGTCCCGATCAAGGAGCTCAAGGCGGGCATCGACCGCTTCATCTGGCCGCTGCTCTTCGAGAACAACGAGCCATCGGACAAGATCGCGCACGCGTGCCACGCGCTCGCTCTCGACGACGAGCGTGCGACTTTCCACCCGATGGTCTGGAACGTCACGAAGATTCCCAGGCCGGAGCGGATCCAGCAGGTGTGGTTTCCCGGCATGCACGCCGATGTCGGTGGCGGCTATCCGGACGACGCCCTTTCCCATGTCCCCCTGCTTTGGATTCTCGGCGAGGCCGCCGCGCCTGGCAGGCTGCGGCTGAAGCCCGAGATCGTGAGGAACTACGAGCTGGCGGCATCGCCCCTGGGAACGATGCACGATTCCCGGTCCGGCATCACTTCCTACTATCGCTATTCCCCGCGCCTGGCGACGTATCTCTGTGATCCAACCCCGCCCAGGATCCACCCGTGCGTCCAGGATCGCATCGATCACGGCGGCGACCGGTACGCGCCCATTTCGATCCCCGGGCCGAAGGGAAAGGAACTCCAGTACGAGATGGCGTGGGACACGGTGTGGTGGCGTCGCGCCGCGTATTGGGCGATGCTCGCATCGACCGCGTTTCTCGTCAGCCTCGCTTTCTGGGAGCTGCCGGCGCCCTGGTGGGACGCATGGGCGCAGGTCATCGTGAATCCGCTGGTCGACTGGGCGCAGAGCGCGGCGCCGATCATCGAAGATCCCCTCGGCGACATGCGCAAGAATCCCACCGCGGTCCTCGTTTGCCTCGTAGGCATCGTCGCCTGCTTCTTGTGGGGCCGTCTTCTCGCCGGGCGAATCAACGACCGCGCCGAGGAGATCTGGGAGCAGCGAACCAGCGACAACCAGGTCGAATGGTTCAAGCAAAGCATCCTGCGGTGGCGCGCCATTTCCGTCACGAACGTCGTGGTCGCCGCGGGGATCCTGTTCGCGGCTTGGTACGGGGATGGGGCGGTCGGGTGGGCGCAAGGATTCCTGGTCGTGACGATCCTGTTCGCCCTCTGGCGCTACAAGTACGACAAGGATCGCAAGGACCAGATGAAGCATGGAGACGCAACGAGCATTCGCGGCTGGTCGTTGCGCCTGGCCTACATCGTGCGCACTTCCGCGCCGATAGTCGCGTTCGCGAAATGGACATCGCACACCGCGATCCCGTTCCTGTTCGCGTTGGCGCTCGGAGGCGGTGCCTTTTATGCCGCGTACGCGCTGTTGAAGGTGACGGGACTCTTCGGAATGTCGGTGTAGCTGCGCGGCGGCAAGTCCAGGCGCAGCGTCCAGTTCTCGATGCGTTGCGACAGCGACGCGAGGCTCTCGAAGATCACCGGCTTCACGACATAGCCGTTGACGTGGAACTCGCACCCCATCGCGCGCTCGCCTTCGCACCGCGAGGTGCATAGCGCGGCCACCGGAATGCGGCGCAGCCCTTCGGCCAGCCGCACCTGGCGAAGGACGGCGAAGCCGTCGGTGCCGGGCATGTTGAGGTCGAGGAGGATCACGTCGGGCAGGGGAAAGCGGCGACGCGCTTCGAAGTGCCCCCGGCCAAAGAGATAATCAAGCGCTTCCTGCCCGCCGCGCGCGGTGTGCACCGCACGGCCCAGGCAGCGCCTGCGCAGCGCCTCGAGGGTCTGTTGAAGGTCTGCCGCGTCGTCGTCGACCAGCAAGATCCGAATTTCCGTCTCCATCGCTTGTCTCCTGAGTGCGAATCCATGGTTCCGCTTCGCGCGCGTGTCGTCCTTCAGGGGCCTTAAGCGTTCTAAAAAAATGAGCCGTACGGACTACAATCTTTCCATGGCACGCATCGCCGGACTGTTGCTCGCGGCGGCACTTGCCGCGCCGGTGGCCCATGCCCAGAAAAGCACGGTGTGCACCATCACCGTCAATTCCGCCGACGAGCGCGAGCAGTTCCGCCGTTTCCTGCCCGAAGAAAAGTTCCAGTTCGTGGAGCTGGTGGAGCGCGGCCGCCCCGACTGGCTTGCATCGGCATGCCGCCAGGAGATCCAGTGCGATGTACTCCTCGTATCGGGGCATTTCGCGGGCACCGAGTTCTACTCGTCGAGCTTCGAGGTGAACGAGTCGCTGCCGGTGGACGAGATGCAGCGCGCGCAATGCAGCGCCTCGTGCCCCGGGCTCTTCTCGCGGCTGAAGGAGGTGTACCTCTTCGGCTGCGACACGTTGAAGGCCGAGCCGGTGAGGAGCGCCATGCCCGAGGTCGTCCGCAACTTGTTGCGCGCGGGGCGCGCGCGCGCTGATTCCGAGCGCGTCGCGCGGGCCATGAGCGAGCGGCACGCAGAATCGAGCCGGGACCTCATGCGGCGCGTCTTCTGGGGAGTGCCGGTGATCTACGGCTTCCAGTCGCTCGCACCCTATGGCCGGATGGCGGGGCCGATGCTGTCGCGCTACTTCGAAGCGGGCGGGGCCGAGGAGGTGGGCACTGGCCGGCCGAGCGAATCGTTGCTGCGGCTTTTCGGGCCCAGCAGCATGACGGTGGCCGCGGGGATGCGCGACGGCGAGCCCAACGCCGATTTCCGGACCCAGGTGTGCCGTTATTACGACGATCGCCTGACCCCGGCGCAGAAGCTGGCTTCCATTCATCGCACCATGGAAGGCGACAGCGGCGAGTTGCGCATGTCGTTCGATCGCATCGAGCGCTTCGTCGAAGCGCTGCGCGAGGGCGATCGCGCCGATCCGTCCTTCGTGCAGGAGCTCGCCTCCCTCGCCCACGATCGCCGGGTGCGCAAGCGCTATCTCGACCTCGCGCGCGACACAGAGGATCCGGCGTTGCGCGTGCGCATGATCACGATGGCGCGTTCGTTCGGCTGGCTCACGGCACAGGAGCAGCACGTGGAGCTGGGGCGCATGATCGCCGACGTCCTCAAGTCCGATTCCGCGGGCTATGGCGAAATCGACCTGATCTGCACCCTCAACAAGGATCGCTCCCTCGACGCGGAGCTGCGGCAAGTCAAGTCGGTCGGCCCCATGGCGATGCGCACGGTACGCGAGGCCGCGCGCGCCTGCCTGGGGAGCGAGGAGGCGAGGGCGCGCGTGCTGAAGGCTATCGCGAGCCCCGATGAGCGCGACGTCCGGATCGTGCAGGCCTACTTGCGCCACCAGCCCATAGCCGACGACAAGGAGCTGCGCGGGGCGGCGTTGAGCGTGGCCCGCATGCAAGGCTCCAGCGCCCAGGTGCGCGCCCTGGAGACCCTTGCCCGGCAGCGGATCGCCGACCGCGAGGTGCTCGAGGAGCTGCGCCGCCTCTATCCGCGGGCCGCCTCCCCCGACGTGCAGCGGGCGATCGCGGAAATCTTCATCCGTTCGGGCGAGCGCTCGTATGCAAACCCGGAATTCGTGGCGTTCCTGCGCCAATACCGCCTCGCGGAGGGCGGCAACGACCTGGTCGACGTCCTGATCGCCCAGCTCCTGCTCCAAATGGAGGATGCCAGATAGCGCATCCCTGTCTTGTAGGACAGCGCATAATGGTTCCGTAGTCAGCTTGGGTTGGGCATATCGCCTTTCCGGCTGGCTGTGGAGAAGATGAACATGGCAACGACAATCACGGCGAAGGACTTGCACGACTTCATGGTCGCGGAGTTCGCGAAAGTACGCACCGCCGATTGCACCACCTGCGTGGTTCCCAAGCCTTTCTGGGGCCCCTCGGCCGGCACCGGCTCGGTCTACTGGTACATGGAGCCCGCCGCCAACTGCCCGCACGGCTGCCGCCAGCTGATCGCGCAGATCTGGGCCAAGGCCACCACCGATTTCAACATCACCACTCCGGGCTCGCGCACCGCGATGATCGGCTAAGCGTTCCCGCTTCGTTGGGCACGGCACGCGTTACAAAGGGGGCTTCGGCCCCCTTTTTGCATTTTCGGACTCGATAGAATGGGCGCATGAACGGCGCCGAGAGCCTTGTCCGCACGCTGCTCGCGAGCGGGATCGATACCTGTTTCGCCAATCCCGGCACTTCGGAGATGCACTTCGTCGCGGCGCTGGACGCCGTGGCGGGCATGCGCTGCATCCTCGGCCTCGCCGAGACGGTGGTCACCGGGTGCGCCGACGGCTACGCGCGTATGGCGGGCAAGCCCGCGGCCACGCTGCTGCACTGCGGCCCGGGTTTCGCCAACGGCATCGCCAACATCCACAACGCGCGCCGCGCCAACGCGCCGATGGTCAACATCGTCGGCGACCACGCGACCTATCACCGCCAGTACGATCCGCCGCTCGCATCCGACCTCGAGGGCCTTGCGCGCGCCGTCTCGCACTGGACGCGCGCGACGCGGTCCGCGGCGACAGTCGGCGCGGATGGCGCCGCCGCCGTGCAGGCGGCGATGACGCCGCCCGGACAGATCGCAACCCTCATGCTTCCCGCCGACACCGCGTGGAACGAGGGCGGCATGGTCGCCGCCGCGCTTCCCATTCCCGAAGCGCCGCGTGTCGCCGAGCAGACCCTCGCGCACGTGGCGAAGGTGTTGCGCAATGCGCAGCCCTCGCTCCTGGTCCTTGCCGGCAAGGCGCTGTCCGAGCGCGGCCTCGTCGCGGCCCATCGCATCGCGCACGTCACGGGCGCGCGGCTGCGCACGCCGATGCAGGTCCCGCGCATGGCGCGCGGAAGGGGGCGGCCGCAGGTCCATCGCATTCCCTACGCGGTGGACGCCGCCTTGAAGGATCTCGCGGGAGTGGCGCACGTGATACTGGCAGGGGCCGCGGCGCCCGCCGCGTTCTTCGCCTATCCGGGCAAGCCCAGCCTCCTGGTTCCCGCGGATGCGCAGGTCCACGTGCTCGCGCATCCGCACGAGGACCTCGTCGCCGCGCTGGAGGACCTCGCCGACGCACTCGGCGCGCCACGCGATGCCGCCATCCCGGAAGTCGGCGAGAAGCCGCACGTCGTGCCGGGCAGGTTCGATCCCGCGGCATTCGCGATGACGCTTGCGGCCCTCCTGCCCGAGCAATGCATCGTCGCCGAGGACGCGGTCACTTCGGGGCGTGGGCTCTTCCCGCCGACCTTCGCCGCTGCGCCGCACGACTGGCTGCAGGTCACCGGTGGCGCGATCGGGCAAGGATTGCCATGCGCGACCGGGGCCGCGGTCGCCGCCCCAGGGCGCAAGGTCGTGTGCCTGCAGGCCGACGGCGGCGGCATGTACTCGCTGCAGGCGCTGTGGACACAGGCGCGCGAGAAGCTCGACGTGGTGAACGTGATCTTCGCCAACCGCATGTACAAGATCCTGCAGGGAGAGCTGGTCGCCGTCGGCGCGCAGCCCGGCAACGCTTCACGCGACCTCTTCGACCTCACCCGTCCGACGATCGACTGGGTGCTCCTCGCCAAGGGCATGGGTGTGGAGGGCGTGCGCGTCGAAACGCTCGAAGGGTTCGCCGACGCCTTTCGCGCGGCATGCTCTTGCCGTGGTCCCTTCCTGATCGAGATGGTGATTTCGTAGCTGGATCCGCGCTAGAGTGACGGGTCCCGGGACCGAAGGTTGATCATGCAACGATTCGTAACATTTGCCGCGGCGCTCCTTCTCGCCGCATGCGGCGGCGGCGGGGGTGGCGGCTCCAACGGCAATGCGACGACACCGGGACCCACCTTCACCGATCCCGTCACCTACGGCAGCGGCGCGACCGCCTCGCTTTCCAGCGCCCAGGAGATCACCGCGGTCACGCGCCACCAGCTGGCCCTCGGCGGCACCACTGTCAACTACACCGCGACAGCGGGCCACATGACCGCGCTCGCGCTGGGCACCGGCACGCCGGAAGCTTCGTTCTTCTATGTCGCGTACACGGTCGATGGCCGCGATCCCGCGACGCGCCCGGTCACCTTCTTCTACAACGGCGGCCCGGGGTCGGCGACCGTATGGCTGCACCTCGGCTCGTTTGGCCCCAAGCGCCTCGTGGCAAGCGCGCCTTCGACCACGGTGGCCACGCCATTCCCGCTGGTGGACAACGCCGAGAGCCTCCTCGACGTAAGCGACCTCGTATTCGTCGACGCGATCGGCGCCGGCTTCTCGCAGGCGATCCAGCCCAATACCAACCGCACCTTCTGGGGGGTGGACGCGGACGCGGGCGTGTTCCGCGATTTCGTGATGCGCTACGTCGCCGTCAACAATCGCGGCGCGTCGCCGAAATTCCTGTTCGGCGAGTCCTATGGCACGACCAGGAGCGCGGTCCTCGCCAACATGCTCGAAGTAGCGGGCGTGTCGCTCAAGGGCGTGGTGCTGCAGTCCTCGGTGCTCAACTACAACGCCAACTGCGGATTGTTCTCGACGGTCACCATCCCGTGCACCGGACACTTTCCGACCTACGCCGCCGTGGGCGCGTGGTTCGGCCGCTCCAACCCGAGCCCTTCACCGGAGAACCTCGCGCCCTTCATCGCGAAGGCGCGCACGCTCGCGGGGAGCCAGTTCGACCCCGCGGCGCGCCGCTTCCTGTCCGCCGGCACGCTGCCCGATGCGAGCCTCCTCGCGCAACTCGCCAGCACCACCGGGCTCGCGCCCAATCATTGGCAGGCGAGGTTCAACATGGATCCCACCTATTTCCACGACAACTTCTCCCCCGGCACCGTGCTGGGTTACTACGACGCGCGCGTCACTGCGTTGGCGGGCTCGCCGCTGGCGCGCGAGGACGATCCCTCGAGCACCTTCATCACGCCGTCCTTCCAGCAAGCCATCACCGCGTACCTCGCCAACGACCTGCGCTACACCACGCCCTCCAACTACGTGCTGCTCGGCAACGCCATCAACAGCTGGAATTTTTCCCACGATGGCCACGGCTTTCCCGATACGGTGCCCGACCTCGCCGCGGCGATGGCGCGCAACCCCCGCCTCAAGGTGTTCTCGGCCAACGGCTACCACGACCTGGTGACGCCGTTCCATACCACCGAGCTCGACATCGCGCGCTTCGGCGCCAATGCCAACATCGTGGTCCGCAACTACAGCGGCGGGCACATGACCTATCTCGACGACACCGCGCGCGTGCAGCAGAAGGCGGACATGGCGCAGTTCTACCAATCGGCCCTCGCCGGCACGGCCGCGCCCGTGCCGAGCGCACCGGCGAGCGCGCCCATGGAGACACCCATGCCCACGGCCCGGACGATGCCGCCCGCGGTGATGGAGCGTGCGCTCGGCGGGCTCCTGGTTCCGCCCCATTTGAGGAGCGCCAAGCCCGTGGCGCCGACCCATGGCGAGGAGCTGCGCGCCCAGGTCGAGAGGAAGCTGCGCGAAGGAGACGAGCAGAGGCGCGCTACAGGTCGCGGTGGGCCTGCAGGTATTCCTTGACCTTCTGCGCCGACCCGCCGACCGCCTTTACCGCCGCCACCAGCTGATCGTCCGTGGTGAAGAGCGCCTTGCACCAGAATGCGCGCTCGGCGGGGCTGTCGATCTCCACGGCGCGCGGATCGTTGCCGCCAAAGCTGTTGTCGACCGATGCTTGCGGTTTTTTTTCTTCTGCCATGGCGGCGGCGCGGATCCCGTAGTCAGGTACGGCATTCTATCGCAGTTACCAGACGCGGCAGCGCTTTTCCGGGACCATCGGCTGGCCGGGCTTGCAGGAAAACGCTTCCGCGAACTGCGGGACGTTCACCATGAGGCCGTTCACGCGATACTTGCCCGGCGAGTGCGGATCGGTAAGCGCCTTCACGCGCAAATTCTCGGGGCGCTCGTTCTCGCACGCCCACTGCGCATAGCCGACGAAGAAGCGCTGCTCGGCAGTCAGGCCCTCGCGCGCGGGCAACACCTGCCCGGCGGTCTGCGCCTTCCATGCCATCCACGCGAGGATGATGCCGCCCAGGTCGGCCACGTCCTCGCCGAGGGTGAGCCTGGAGTTGATGCGCGTGTCGTCGACGATCACGTATTGGCCGTACTGGTCGGCGATGCACTGCGCGCGCTCCTCGAAGGCAGCCGCGTCCTTCGCGGTCCACCAGTCGACGAGGTTGCCCTTCGCGTCGAACTTGCGCCCCTCGTCGTCGAAGCCGTGGGTGAGCTCGTGGCCGATGGTGCCGCCGGTATTGCCGTAGGTGGGTGCATCGTCCATCTTCGGATCGAAGAGCGGCGGCTGCAGCACGCCGGCCGGGAAGGTGATGTCGTGCAGCTGCGGGTTGTAGCCGGCGTTGACGGTGGGTGGGGTCATGAACCACTCGCCGCGGTCCAGGGGCCGCCCGATCTTGGCCAGGTCGCGGCGCGTCTCGAAGCGCTGCGCGCGTTCGACGTTGCCGAAGAAGTCGTCGCGCCTGACGACGACGCCCGAATAATCGCGCCAGCGGTCGGGATAGCCGATCTTGTTGACGATCGTGCGCAGCTTTTCCTGCGCGCGTTTCTTGGTGGCCGGGCTCATCCAGTCGAGCTCGGCGATGTCCTTCTTCATGGCCTCCTCGACCTGGCGCGTCATGCGCAGCGCACGGGCCCTGGCCTCGGGGCTGAAGGCGCGGCGCACGAACTCCTGGCCCAGCGCCTCGCCGAGCTGGTTGTCCACCATCGCCACGCAGCGCTTCCAGCGCGGGCGCAGCTCCGGGATGCCGCGCAGGCGCTTGCTGAAGAAGTCGAAGCTCTCGTTCACGAACGCGGCGGACAGCGCCGATGCGGACGCGCGTGCCACGTGCCAGCGCAGGTAGGTCCTGATCTCGTCCAGGCTCAGGGAAGCGAGCTGCCTGTCGACTTCCCTGAAGAACTCGGGCTCGGTCACGTTGAATGCGCCGGCGCGCTCGAGCCCGAGGGCCTTGAGGTAGGCGCTCCAATCGAAGCCTGGCGTCAACGCGCGCAGCCCCTTGCCGTCCATCTTGTGGAAGAGCCTGTAGGGATCGCGGCGATCGACCTGCGAGAGCGAGGCGCGCGCGAGCGCGGTCTCGATCGCCAGCACCGTCGCGGCGCGCGCCTTCGCGGCATCCGGCGCGTCGCCGAGGAGCTCCATCATGCGGGCGATGTGCGCCATGTACTGGTCGCGGATCTCCTTCGACTTTTCGTCGTCCTTGAGGTAGTAGTCGCGATCCGGAAGGCCGATGCCGCCCGCGCTGGCGAACGCGATCACCTTGGTCGAATCGGCGAAGTCCTGGTTGGAGCCGAACGCGAAGACAAGGCCAGAGTCCCCGGTGGCGAGGTGCAGGCTCGCCAGCGTTGCCGCCAGGTCGCGCTTCGATTTCATTGCCTCGATGCGCGCGAGGTAGGGCGCGAGCGGCCACGCGCCGAGCGCTTCCACCGCGCCTTCGTCCATGCACGCGGCGAAGTAGTCGCCGATCTTCTGCTGCACGGGCGTGCGGCCCGCGGTCGTTTCGGCCAGCGCCGCGAGGATGCCCCACAGGTAGCGTTGGTTGTCCTGCGTCAACTTGCGGAACACGCTCCAGCTCGACTGGTCCGCGGGGATGGGATTGGCCTTGATCCACCCGCCACACGTGTATTGGTAGAAATCGACGCAGGGGTCCGCGGCGCGATCCATGGCATGGACGTCGAGGCCCGGCGTGTACGGAAACGTGGTGAGCGGCGTGTCCTCCGCGCGTGGCGCGCCGGCCGTGCAGAGGGAAGCGACGAGCGCAAGCAGGAGCGATCTCATTTGGTGGAAAGCCATCGCGGATTGTTCAGCCATGCAGCGGGCAGCGCCACGTTGCGTCCCGCGCCGAATGCGTGAGGGGTGGTCATGATACCGACCAGCCTTCCGCCAGTGTCCACCACCGGTCCGCCGCTGGCCGTGGGGGGAACCGCCGCGCTGATCTCGATCACGTTTCCCTTCGGGGTCGGGAGGAGAGCCTTGATCGTCGCCGGGCGCGCGACCTGGCCATCGTTACCGAACGTGATGGCGTACACCGGCATGCCGACGCGCGGTGTTTCGCCGCTCAGGGCGAGCGGGCGGCTCCCCGCGCCTTCCACCAGGAGCTTGCACAGGTCGTGCTCCTCGACGACCATCGCGATGCGCGCCGGCGCCACGCGCGCGGTGAGCCGCACGGTGAGCTGCGCATTCGCCGCGAGCCCGTGGCACGTGGTGACCATCACGCCTTCGTCGATAGCAACCGCAAGGCCCACCGGCCTGCTGTGCCCGGAGATCTCGGCGGCCTGCACGTACCCTACCGAGAACGCGGCGGAGGCGAGGATCTCCTCGGGGGAGCGCGCGTTGCCCCCTTGCGCGGGAGGCGGCGCGGGCTTGTGCAATGTGAAGAACGCCGCCGCGCAGAACACCACGAGCCCGGCGAAGAGCCCCGCCCAGCGCGGGCGCACGGAACGCCCGCCCGGCAGCACGATCTCATGAGGGACGTTGAGCGACCTGTCGTATGCCGCGCGCTTGCCGGGATCCGAAAGGACTTCAAAGGCCTCGTGGACCAGGGCCGCGCGGCGGGCGTCCGGGGCGGTCGTCTCGCGCTCGAGATCGGCGCGGGCGCGCCGGTGCGCGAGCGCGATCGCGGTGGCGTCCGAGTCGCGCGGCAGGTCGAGCACGTCGTAGAGGGTCACCTTGCGCCCGTCCATGCCGAATTTTTGTCCTTCTCGTGAACGAGCCAGACCCCGAAGCCGGCCCGGAGTTCCTGCTCCGGCCTACGCATAGACAACGTACCTTGGTACGGCCTATATGCTTGTATCGAGTTCGACAACGCAGCTGAGGAGCGAAGGCGGATGCAGGACGGGCTGACCATCGGGCGGCTGGCGAAAGCCGCCGGGGTGAACGTGGAAACGATCCGCTATTACCAGCGCCGCGGGCTCATCGCGGAGCCGCACAAGCCCCTCGGCGGCCATCGTCGATATCCCCAGGTGGTGATGGAGCAGATCGCCTTCGTGCGGCGCGCCCAGCAGCTCGGCTTCTCGCTTGCCGAGGTGAAAAGCCTCATGGACCTGTCCGACGGGCGCGACCTCAAGGCCACCCGCATCATCGCGGAGAAGAAGCACGCCAACTTGGAGCTGCACATCGCGCAACTCTCGCAGATGCGCCGCAGGTTGAAGTCGCTCATCGACAAGTCGCGCAAGGCCGTCAAGGGGCGCTGCCCCATCATCGAGGCGCTCAGCACCGACTCTTAGGGACCTCGCGGTTAGGATACGGGGATGAGGATCCTCGAAATCCGCGAAAGGACGCTTCCCATCGCGTCCCCGATTCGCAACGCCTACATCGACTTCAGCAAGATGACGCTGAGCCTGGTCGCCGTCCTCACCGACGTGGTGCGCGACGGCGAGCGCGTGGTGGGCTACGGCTTCAACTCCAACGGGCGCTATGGGCAGGGCGCGCTCATGCGCGAGCGCTTCATCCCGCGCGTGATGCAGGCCGATGCCGCTTGCCTCGTCGCCGACGACGGCGCGAACTTCGATGCGCATCGGGTGTGGGCGTGCATGTTCGCCAACGAGAAGCCGGGCGGCCACGGCGAGCGCTCGGTGGCGATCGGCACCATCGACATGGCGGTTTGGGACGCGGTGGCGAAGATCGCGCGCAAGCCCCTCTTCCAGCTTCTTGCCGAGCGCTACGGCGACGGAGTGCCCAAGAAGCGCGTTTTCGTCTACGCTGCGGGCGGGTACTACTACCCCGGCAAGGACGACGAGGCCCTCAAGGACGAGATGCTCGGCTACATCGACCGCGGCTACCGTGTCGTCAAGATGAAGATCGGCGGAGCTTCGCTCGCCGAGGACCAGCGCCGCATCGAGGCGGTGCTGGGCGTCCTGAAGTCCGGCGAGCGTCTCGCGGTCGACGCCAACGGGCGCTTCGACCTGGCCACCGCCGTCGCCTATGCGAAGGCCCTCTCGCACTACGACCTCTTCTGGTACGAGGAAGCGGGCGATCCCCTCGACTTCGCGCTGCAGGCCGAGCTCGCCGCGCACTATGCGAAGCCCATGGCCACGGGCGAGAACCTCTTCTCCATGCAGGACGCGCGCAACCTCGTTCGCTACGCCGGCATGCGACCCGACCGCGACTGGTTGCAGTTCGACTGCGCGCTGAGCTACGGCCTGGTCGAGTACCTGCGCACGCTCGACATGCTGCGCGAGAACGGCTGGTCGCCCGCGCGCTGCGTCCCCCATGGCGGCCACCAGATGTCGCTCAACATCGCCGCCGGCCTGGGCCTGGGCGGCAACGAGTCGTATCCGGATCTTTTCCAGCCTTTCGGCGGTTTTCCCGACGGGGTGCGGGTCGAGGATGGCCACGTTACGATGCCCGACTTGCCTGGAATAGGATTCGAGGGCAAATCGGATCTCCACCGGGTCATGAGGGAGCTGAGCGCGTGAATAGATGAGCCCAAGCGTCTTCCGCGATCTCACGATTGGAGGGGCAGTGGTCCTGGTCGGCGTGTGCCTCCTGGGCTTCGCGTTCCTCGGGGACGAAGAGAGCTTCCGCGCTCCGCGCTGGGTGGTCGCCGCCGTCGCGCTGTCCTTTCTCCTGAGCGGCGGGTGGCCCCTCAGGCGCGCCATCGCCGAGGGCGGCATCCTGCCGAAGAATCTCTACGTGGACCTGGCGATCGTCGCGGTCCTCGCCGGCCTCGCGCTGTTCACGATCTGGATCATGTTGGCGGTGGGGCCCGAAGGCATCGCGCTCGACTTTCCGCTGTCGCTGCCCGCGCAGATCGAGGGCTGGGCGAAAGGCATCTTCTTCTACGCGCTGACCGGCGTCGCCGCCTCGCTGTGCATGGTGTACGCGCTGTCGACATTCGCCAGGGCGCTGCCCTCGCTCGGGCGCTCCGCGATCGTCGCCGTCACCGCGCCGATCCTGGGCATTCTCGCGTGGGTCGGAATCGAGTTCTATCGAAAGGCTTCTCCGCCCGAGCCGCCCCTCATGTTCGTGTCGTTCGACCGGCGTTTCCCGGGCGACGACTATCTCGCGCGCTCCCACGGCGACGAGATACTGCCGCGCGCCGGCAAGCAGGGCAATGGCCTCTTCGTGGGCGGCAGCGGCGACTGGGTGGAGATCGACGCCCCGCGCGGCTTCGATACGCGGCACGGCCTCACGCTGGAATTCTGGATGAAGCGCGACAACTGGGTGAACCCGTACGCGAAGGGCAGCCGCACGCAGACCGTGGCGATCGTGGACGTGGAGCGCGAATACAAGGGCCACCCGGAGATGCGCCAGGTGTCCTTCACGATGGAGCTGAGCGTGCCGCGCGAGCGCGCCAAGGATCCGAAGCTGCGTGCCGACTACTACATCTTCCGTCCCACTGCGCGCGTGGGCGAGGTGCGTCTCGCGCCGGCGAGCCAGGTGAAGATCGCCGCCGACCGCTGGACGCACATCGCCGTGGTCTATGACCGCTTCCTCATCGACCGCATGCGGCTCTACGTGAACGGCCAGCTGGTGGCGCGCGCGCTGCCGTTCGGGGCCGCGCCGGGCTTCGCCGATATCCGCGCCCTGCGGCTCGGCACCTGGTATGAACGCAACGGCGCGTATCGCGGGATGGTCGATGAGATGAAGGTCTACGCGCGCACGCTCTCCGATGAGGAGATCGTCGCCGCCGCTTCTCGCTAGCACCTGGTCGGGTGGGGTGCTCCACACGGAGCAGGACGGATTACGGAAGCAAGACTGGATACGGCTGTTCGCACTGCCGGTCCTGTACGATTTCGGGTTGAACATCTTGCGCGTGAAGGATGAAGCATGAGGATCCCCCTGGTCGCCGTCTTGCTGGCGAGTGCATCGTTGCTGGCCGCCGCCGACGGGGGCGTGCGGGGCATCCAGAAGCCCGCGGACCAGGGCACCAAGGCCGCCGAATCGCTGCGCTTGCGCGCATCGGCGATCGACGCCGCGCGCCTCGAGCTTCCCGCCATGAGCGCGGCGAGCAGGAAGAGCCTCGAAGGCGCGCTCGCCCCCAACCAGATCGGCATTTCGCGCCGCGTCGACGTCGAGTCGCAGCCGCGCATCGGTTCCGCGAGCCTTCGCTGGCAACCCGCCGGGGCTGGCTACGCCGCCCATTTGCGCATCGCCTCGCCCGGCGCCGCGGGCCTGCGCGCCGGCCTGCGCTTCGAGGCGCTGCCGCGCGATCTCGAGATCCGTGTCGCGCAGCTTGAAGCCGACGGCTCCGTGCAAGTGGTCGCGATGACGACCGGCGCGGGCATCCTGAAGCTCGCGCGCGGCGTGTTGCCCATCGAGCACTGGAGCGCATCCACCGACGGCGCCGAGCAGCTCGTGGAGCTGTGGAGCCCGCGCGTTCCCGACGCGGATGCGTTGCGCTTCACCGTAAGCGACGTCTCGCACCTCCTGCAGCGCTCGCTCGAGATGTTGCACAACAAGGCGCTCGACTTCGCGTGTCACGTGGACATTTCCTGCATCTCGGACGCCAATGTCACCAACGACAGCAAGGCCGTGGCGAAGATGCGCTTCACCAAGGGCGGGCGCAGCTTCGTGTGCTCGGGCGCGCTCCTCAACGACCGCGCGAGCTCGCTCACGCCCCTCTTCGCGACGGCCCACCATTGCATCTCGACCCAGGAGGCCGCCGCCTCGCTCGAGACCTGGTTCTTCTATCGCAATTCGGCGTGCGGCAGCATCGCGGTGCAAAGCCCGACGCGCCTGAACGACGGCGCTTTCCTGCAGGTTGCCGATTTCAATTCGGATTTCACCTTGCTGCGCCTGAACAGCGTCGCGCCCGGCAGCGCCTTCTTCCTCGGCTGGGATCCCGCCAACCTCACTTCGGGCGAGGCGGTCTTCGGCATCCATCATCCGGACGGCGACTACCAGCGCTATTCCTCGGGAGTGTTCCTGGGCCTGGGCCGCGTCACGAACGCCACAAGCCACGTGACCTTCTCCGAGCTCTTCAATCGCGTGAGGTACACGCAGGGCATCGTCGAGGGCGGCAGCAGCGGCTCGCCGCTCCTTACCGCGCCGGGAGTGTTCCACGGCACCTTGTTCGGCAGCCCCGACAGCAACGCGTGCGGGGGCAACGTCACCGCCTCGTACTCGAGCTTCAACGTCACCTACCCGCTCATCAAGACCTTCCTCGACGGCCCGAACGCCACGGACGATTTCGGCGATTCGCCGGCGAGCGCCGGCGCGATGGAGGTGAACGCGAAGTTCGTCGCCAACCTCAATAGCGCGAGCGACGAGGACTGGTTCAGGTTCAACGTCGTCACCGGGGGCCAATGGACCATCGCCTCGTTCGATCCCGCGGAGGGCTCGGGCATCGACGTCAAGGCCGAGATGTACGCCGCCAACGGCACGACGGTACTCCTGACGGGCGACGACATATCCAACACGGACTTGAACTTCAGCATGTCGAGGTTCGTCGGGCCGGGCACGTACTACGTGCGAGTCACGGGCGTCAATGGAGCGACCGGGCGCTACGGAGTGCGCTCGAGCTTCGTCCTTCCCGACGATTTCGGCGACAGTCCTTCCGCCGCGACCGAGCTTCCCCTCAACGGCACGCGCACGGGCCTGCTCGGCGTGTTGAACGACCAGGACTGGTTCCGCTTCACTTTCACCGAGGCCGGCTTGTTCCGCGCGATCTCGCTCGGCACGACCGACACCATGGGCGCGATCTACCAGGCCGACGGCCTCACCCTCATCACCGAGAACGACGACGCGAACTTCCCCGACACCAATTTCGGGGTCAGCACCGTCATCACCGCTCCCGGGGTGCGCTACCTCAAGGTGAGCGGGTTCGACGGGCAGACCGGCCCGTATACGCTGCAAACATCGTTCAGCGCCGGCGGCGCGAATTTCACCGACATCTGGTGGAATCCGCTGGAATCGGGCTGGGGTATCAATTTGAATCACCAGTCGGACACCGTCTTCGCTTCGCTCTTCACTTACGCCTCCGACAACAAGGGGCTGTGGCTGGTGGCGACGATGGCGAAACAGTCCAATGGCTCGTACACCGGGCCGCTCTATCGTACGGTGGGCCCCGCGTTCAACGCTTCGCCGTGGACCACCACCACGCCCTCGCAGGTCGGCACCATGACGATCACCTTCGCCGCGACCACGGCGACGCTTGTCTACTCGGTGAACGGGACCAGCGTCACCAAGACGATCCAGCGACAGGTGTTCTCCGGTGCGTCGCCTAGTTGCGCGCCCACCACGGCCTCGCGCACGGGCGCCTTCAACTACCAGGACCTGTGGTGGAATTCCACGGAGTCGGGCTGGGGCGTCAACTTCGCGCACCAGGGCAACACGATTTTCGCCACGCTGTTCACGTACGGCGCCGACAATCGCGACATGTGGCTCACCGGCACCATCACGCGCCAGGCGGACGGCTCGTTCCTCGGAGATCTCTTCCGCACCACGGGCCCGGTGTTCAACACGCAGCCGTGGACGCCCATCAGCGTGGAAACGGTCGGCACCATGCGCGCGACATTCACCAACGGATCGACGGGCACGCTCACCTACACGGTGAACGGCACCTCGGTCACGAAGGCGATCGAGCGCGAGGTGTTCGCGGGCGCGCCGAGCGTCTGCCAATGACCCAGGGTCCGGGCGGATAAGCGCGCGCGGTAGTAAACGCAAGCCGCGCCCATGCGTTTGTCCATGCTGGATAGCCAGGAATGGGAGCCGCGATGCAGGAATCTTCCCGCGCCGCACGCATCTTCATCGCGTGCGCGCTTTTCAGCATGGGCGCGCACGCGCTGTCTCCTCCTGCAGACACGCCGGGCGGCGAGGTTCGCGCCGAGCCCGAAGTGCAGCCCGCGCTCGCGTTCGTCCCCGCTCCCAGGTCCCGGCTCGCGAATCCCGCGCGCATCGCCAACGTGTCGCTCGCACCTCCCGCGGTCAACGCGGTGAACAAGAGCGCTGCCGCCGACAAGCAGGGCGGCGCGCTGCAGATCGGCTTCAGCCGCCCGGTGCCCGCTTTGGAAAGCGCGGCCCGCACCGTCGAGCGCCTGCGCTGGGCGGCGACTCCCGGTGGCGGGCAGGTAGCCGCATTCAGCATCACCTCGCCCGAGGCACTCGCGATCCGCGCGGGGCTGCGGTTCGATTCGCTGCCCGCGGAAACGCTGTTGCGCTTCTACGCGCCCGGCGAGGGTGAAGTGGGCGAGGTGAGCGCCGAGGAGGTGCGCGTCACCATTGGTCGCAATCTCGACGCGGACGGGCAGGGCGAGGCCGCAAAGACCTATTGGTCGCCGGTGATCGAGGGATCCACCGCGGTCGTGGAGATCGAGCTTGCCGCGGGCGTGAGCCCCGCGAGCCTGGCTCTCGCGGCACCGCTGGTGTCGCACCTCCTCACCGCGCCGTCGATGAACTTCGCGATGCCCAGCACAAAGGCCGCGGCCAGCTGCAACCTCGACGTCACCTGCTCCAGCGCGTGGAGCATCGAGAGCAACTCCGTCGCGCGGATCACGTTCGTGGACGGCAGCTCGAGTTTCCTCTGCACCGGCACGCTGGTGGTGGACAAGGACGCGTCCACCTACATCCCGTTCTTCCTCACCGCGAACCACTGTGTGTCGAACCAATCGGCAGCCTCATCGATGGCGAGCTACTGGTTTTACCGCGCGACCTCGTGCAACAGCGGCGTGCGCGGGGGCTACCAGACTCTCGGCGGGGGCGCGACGCTGCTCTACAACAGCAGCACCACCGACACCTCGTTCCTGCGCCTCAACGCGGCACCCCCGGCGGGCGCCGTGTACGCGGGCTGGGCCGTGGGCGGCGCGGGCCCCGCGGGCGCGAATGTCGCCGGCCTGCACAATCCGACCGGCGACTTGCAGAAAATCAGCTTCGGCACGGTGGCCAATTACGCCACGTGCTCGCCCACGGGGAGCGAAAGCTTCAGCTGCCGCGGCACCTCGCTCAGCAGCGCGACTTTCTACGAGGTCGCATGGCGTAGCGGCATCACCGAGCCCGGCAGCAGCGGCTCGGGAGTGTTCATGGAGAACGGCCACTATCTTCTCGGCCAGCTCTACGGCGGATCGACCACGTGCGCCGCCCTCGGCTCGGATTTCTACGGGCGCTTCGACGTGGCCTACAACGCGGGGGTCGGCGCATTCCTCAACGGCGCGACTTTCACGCCCGTCACGCCGACACCCACGCCCACCGTTCCCACGGGGCCCACGGTATTCACCCCGGCGCTCGATTATTCGGCGCTTTGGTGGAACCCCGCGGAATCGGGCTGGGGCCTGAGCGTTACGCAGCACACCGCGGCCTTGTTCGCCGCCTGGTTCATGTACGAAACCGGTGGCAACGCGCGCTGGATGGTGTTGCCGGGCGGCACGTGGACTTCGCCGACCACCTTCACCGGCGACCTCTACTCGACGTCGGGCCCGCCTTCGACCCAGCAATGGTCGAGCGTCACGTCGCAGCGCGTGGGCGCGGCGACGCTCACCTTTTCCAACGCCAACAGCGGCTTGCTCACCTATACGGTGAACGGCGTTTCTGGGAGCAAGGCGATCCAGCGCCAGTCGTTCGGCGTGCCGGACGCGACCCCGGTGGCGAGCTACGGCGACCTGTGGTGGAACTCCGGCGAGTCCGGTTGGGGGCTGTCGATCAACCAGCAATACCGCACGCTCTTCGCGGTCTGGTACACCTACGGCTTCTATGGGCAACCCGTTTGGTACGTGATGCCCGGCGGAAGCTGGAGCGGCGACACCTACTCCGGCGCGCTTTACCGCACCTCGATGCCGCCCCTGCAGTTCCTTGGCGGGACGTTCGATCCGCGCCTGGTGTCGAGCACCGCGGTGGGCTCGATGTCGCTGCGCTTCGGCAGTTCCACCTCCGCGACGATGACCTATACCCTCGACGGGGTGACCAGCAGCCGGGCCGTTACACGCCAGCCTTTTTAGTCTTCTTCGCCTTGCGCTTGCCCTTGCCGAGGGCGGTCTGCGCCTTGCCGACCGCTTTCTGCGTCTTGCCGACGGCTTGCTTCGCCGCGCCCTTCACTTCCTGCTTGGGGCTGCCCATGAGCCTGCCCAGGGTCCTCTGGATCTTGCCGACGGCATCTGCAACGGCGCCCTTCACGGTGTTCTTGTTCATGTAGCTCTCCGGTTCATTAGGGGCTCGACCCCGACCTGCGACCCCTGGCGAGGGTGGCTGGTTCCCGATCGTGGAACGGTAACGCGCCAACGTACGTCTAACCGATCCCTCCCGCAAGGAATTCTGATGCGTTTTCCCATGAGTCGCACACGCGCGAGCCTTCTCGGCACGCTGCTGCTGGCCGCCTGCGCGATGGAGACGGCCCGCCTTCCATTCTCCGCTGGCGTGGGTCCCGATCCTGCCCTTCCGGCGCCGGTGAAGACGCCGCTTCCCACGGTGAAGATCGCCGAGGCGAAGGGCTGGCCCAAGGACATGCGCCCCGCCGCGGCGCAAGGCATGGCGGTCACCGCCTTCGCGGCGGGGCTGGTCCATCCGCGCTGGGTCTACGTGCTGCCCAACGGCGACGTGCTGGTCGCCGAGACCAATGCCCCCGAGCGCCCCGAGGAAGGAAAGGGCCTGAAGGGCCGGGCGATGAAATTCGTCATGAAGCGCGCCGGAGCCGGCGTGCCGAGCGCGAACCGCATCACTTTGCTGCGCGATACCGATGGCGACGGCGTGGCCGAAGTGCGCGCGACCTTCCTCGAAGGCCTCAACTCGCCGTTCGGCATGGCGCTGGTCGGAAGCGACCTCTACGTCGCGAATAGCGACGCGGTGGTGCGCTTCCCCTATGCCGAGGGCGCGACGAAGATCACCGCGCCGGGCGTGAAGGTCGCCGACCTGCCGGCGGGCCCGCGCAACCACCACTGGACCAAGAACATCATCGCATCGCGAGATGGCACGAAGCTCTACGCGACCGTGGGCTCGAACAGTAACGTGGCCGAGAACGGCATGGAAGTGGAGGAGGGGCGCGCCACCATCTGGGAGGTCGACCTGAAGAGCGGTGCAAAGCGCCTTTTCGCGTCGGGCCTGCGCAATGCCAACGGCATGGGATGGGAGCCGCGCTCGGGCGCGCTCTGGACCGTGGTGAACGAGCGCGACGAGCTGGGCAGCGACCTGGTGCCCGACTATCTCACCAGCGTTCGCGAGGGCGCGTTCTACGGCTGGCCCTACAGCTACTACGGAGCGCACGTCGATGACCGCGTGCAACCGCAGAAGCCGGAGCTCGTCGCCACGGCGATCAAGCCCGACTACGCGCTCGGCACCCACGTTGCGCCGCTGGGAATGGCTTTCGCGGAGGGCGCGAAGCTCGGGCCAGCGTTCGCGGAGGGCGCGTTCATCGGCCAACACGGCTCGTGGAACCGCAACCCGATCAGCGGCTATAACGTGGTGTTCGTGCCCTTCAGCCAGGGGCGACCGGTGGCGCAGCCGGTCGACGTGCTCACGGGATTCGTGAGCAAGGACGGCGATGCTTATGGTCGGCCCGTGGGAGTCGCGATCGACAAGCGCGGTGCGCTCCTCGTCGCCGACGATGTGGGCAACACGATCTGGCGCGTTGCGGCCGCGCCGCGGTAGGCGCACGATTTATCTTCGAAAGGAATGCAAAGCCTTGTACAATCCTTCGCAACTACTTGCGAACGAACGATGAAAAAGCCTTTTCCTGTTCCTGTACGCGTCAGCTACAAGTGCGAGAAGTGTCCCGCCTACTGCTGCACTTATACCGAGATCGAAGTGACCCAGCGCGACGTCGAGCGGCTCGCGCGCCATTTCGACCTGGGCGCGCGCGCCGCCGCGGAGAAATTTACCAAGGTGGATTCCAAGGGCACGCGCATGCTGCGGCACAAGAAGGACACGATCTTCGACTCGACCTGCATGCTGCTCGACCAGGAGAAGCGCCGCTGCACCGTCTATCACGCGCGCCCCGGCGTGTGCCGCAAGTACCCCGACAGCAATCGCTGCGGGTACTACGACTTCCTCAAGTTCGAGCGCGAGCAGCAGGACGACGAGGAATTGGTCGCCCTGACCTGATCCCGAGCGTCGTGCGGGCCACGCGCCCGAGGTACCAGGTCACGGCCACGGTCGCGGCCACCCCTGCACCGAGCATTGCCCAATGGGCGGCCCCTCCCGAGGCCGCAGCGCGGCCCGTGGCGCCCAGCGCCACCTCCACCAGGGTGCCGGGGATGATGCCGAGCGCGGTGCCGGCGGCGAACTGCGCGAAGCTCACCTTCGCCGCGCCGTAAAAGTAGTTCTGCACGGTGAACGGCACCAGGGGCGAAAGGTGCATCAACGCGACCACCTTCCATCCCGCCTTGCGCAGCGCCTTGTCCACGGTGCGCAGCAGGGCGTGGCGCGCGAAGAACCTGTTCACGCGCTTGCGCGGCGCCCAACGCGCGAGGAAGAAGGCCGCCACCGCCGCCGCCATGGCCGCGGCGTATACGAGGAGGAATCCGCCGACGATGCCGAAGAGGGCACCGGCCGCGAGCGTGAGGATCCTCGCGGGGACGAAGAGGAGGGTAGCGACTACGTAGACCGCGGCGAAGACAGCGGCGCCCCAGGCGCCGTGGCCGTCGATCCAATCCTGGAGCGACTCCGCCCACCCGCGCAGCGGGAGGAGCCAGAGGGCCGCGATCGCCGCCGCGACGACGGCGGCGACCACGATCCACTTGCGGCGCTCAGCGGTTCTTGTCGCTGGCGTTGCGCGCGTCACCCAGGTTCTTCTGCACCTTGCCCACGGCCTCCTTCACGAGGCCCTTGGCTTCGGTCTTTGCGCTTCCCGTCGCGCGGCCGACGTTCTTCTCCACCTTGCCCGCCACTTCCTTGGCGCGGCCTTTCACTTGGTCACGATTCATCTGCGCTCTCCTGTCTCAGGTGATGGACGACAAAAGTGCGACCGCGACCCAAGCCACATGTTCAAAAAAATCGAGGTTGCCCCGGGGGCGCTGGCGCTCGCCCGTCCTGCGCGGGGTCAGGCGGGACCGGGCGTGGTGGGAGGCTCGGCGGGAGTGTCCTGCGGAGCGTCCGGTTGCTGCTCGTGGGCCTTCTGTTGCTTCTTCGCTTCCTTCTTCTGCTTCTTTGCGAGCTCTCTTTGGCGCTTGGCGAATGCGTAATTGGGTTTCGGCATCAGTTCCTCCAGGTTGAACTTCGACAGGACAAGCATAGGCGTTTTACAAACGGACACAATAAAAACCGACGGCGCCTGGGGCGCCGCAAGGTTGCGGAAGGCCGTGGCGGGTGATGATTCTCGCGAGACTTGCCGCAGCCTCCCACGGCAAGGGCTTGGGCCCGGCGTTGCGTCAATGCCGGGCTTTTTTTTGCCTCGGGCCCATTCTAGCGGTCAACGGACGCTGAAAGGAGCCGCGTACGGCCGCCCGAACGCGACTCCGCCGGCCACCGTCTGCACCGGGCGGATGTGCACCTTGCCACTGCGCTTGTTGTTGCGCGTGTCGACGAACTCCACCGGTCCTTCGACCACCTCGAGGATGGTCGCGTCGGCGGGGGCTCCCACCTGCAGCGTGCCGAGCTTGGGCATCTTGCCGATCGCGTTGGCGGCGTTGACGGTCGCCATGCGCACGACGTCCTCCACCGAGAAGCCCATGTTCATGAACTTGCTCATCACCCAGGTGAGGTAGGGCATCCCGGGCGAGTTGCCCGAGAACACGTGGATGTCGGAGGAGATCGTGTCGGGGCCCGCGCCCTGGGCGATGGCGGCCTCGGCGACGGTGTAGTCGAAGGAGCCGCCGCCGTGGCCCACGTCGAAGTGCACGCCGCGCCGCTTTGCCTCGAGCGCCGCCGGCAGGAGCTTGCCGTCCTGCACGATGTTGGTGAAATCGTTGGTGAGGTTGGGCGCGCCCGAGTAGCAGTGGGTGAGGATGTCCTTCGGGCGCAGGGCGTCGAGGATCTGCGACATGAGCTGGCGGTTCTCGACGCCGCCGATGTGGCACATCACTTTCGCCCCGGCCACTCCGGACAGCTCGCAGGCGCGGATGGCGCGTTTCAGGGGCTCCAGGCCGTGCTTGGCGATCACGTTCTCCGACATGCGCACCTTGATGCCGATCACGATGTCGGCATTTTCGGCGAGCGTGCGCGCGGCGTCCTCGGTGCGCGCGTAGTCGATGTTGTAGAGCTCGGCGATCGGGAAGCCCGTGAGGCCGATGTTGGCGATGTGCACGAACGCGTAGAGGCGGGTGCGCGTGCTGGCCACGATGAAGCGCCGGAAGGCGGCGAAGTTGTTCGCGCCGGCGTCGCCCGCCGAGATCGCGGTCGTCGTGCCCTGGTGCGGCACCAGCTCGTCGGCGGGAATGCCGATGCCCGAGCCGTAGGGATAGGTGTGCGCGTGCAGGTCGATGAGGCCGGGGGTGACGAGCCGGCCCGCGGCGCTGATGACACGCAGCGCGCGCTCCGCGGGGATGTCGGCCTGCACCGCCTCGATCACGCCGTTGCGCATGCCGATGTCGCGTACGCCTCGCAGGCGCTGGCTCGGATCGAGGACTTCTCCACCCTTGATGACGAGGTCGAACTTGTCATTGGGCCCCATGGCGGCGCGCACGGCGCCGGGCAGCGTGGCGAGCGTCCCGGAGGCGGCGAGACCGAGGATGAAGCGGCGGCGGTCGAAGCGGTTCTTCATGTTTTCTTTTCCTCCGGTTAGGATGGGACTTCGCGATGCATCCTGCGGGCGCGGGCAGCCCGGGTCAAGGGGGAGGGAAAGTGGCGAAAAGGAAGGCGAGCACGGAGTGAGATGCGGGCGCGCAAGCTTCCGCGGTCCTTCTTCGACCGCGATACGACCGTCGTTGCCCAGGATCTCCTCGGCAAGCACCTGGTTCACGTCGTCGCCGGCGAGGCACGGGTCGGGCGCATCGTCGAAACCGAGGCCTATCTCGGGCCACACGACCTCGCGGCGCACTCCGCGCGCGGCCTCACGCCCCGCACCAGGGTGATGTTCGGCCCGCCGGGCCACGCGTACGTCTATCTTATCTACGGCATGCACTGGTGCATGAACGTGGTGACCGAGGAGGAGGGCCATGCCTCGGCCGTGCTGTTGCGCGCGCTCGAGCCGGTCGCCAACCTCGAGGGCCGCACCCAGGGTCCCGCTCTCCTGTGCAAGGCGATGGGCATCACCGGCGCCCTCACCGGCCATGACCTCCTCAGCGACGACCTCTTCATCGCCGACCCCGGCCCCGCCCCGCCCATGAAAATCGTGAAGCGCCCGCGCATCGGCGTCGACTACGCCGGTCACTGGGCGCGGCGCCTGCTGCGCTTCTACATCAACGAGAATGCGTTCGTGTCGCGGAAGTAAGGTACTTTTAAGGGGTCAGATTACTTTTCGATCTTCAAAGGGGACACATTACTTTGGCTAACCTGTCCCACTTTACGATCGAAAAGTAATCTGACCCCTTACTTCGGGCGGTGCCAGCCGTCGCTTGCGTGCAGGAAGCGCTCGGTGGGACCGAGCTCGAAGACCTTCGAGTGGTCGTTCCACTGCCAGTGCTCGATGACGATGTCCTCGGGCGTGATGCGCAGCGTGTTGAAGGTATTGGACTCGCCGCGCGCGCGCACGGAGGTCGCGGTGCCGGCCTGCACGATGAGCGCGGCGTGGCCGGGGATCTTGTAGCGCTCGCTCGAGCTCGATGTGTTGGTCTTGTGCAAATGGCCGGACAGCATGATGTCGGCGCCGCACTCGGCGAACTCCTCCATCGCTCGCGCCGCGTGGTCCACCAGCTCGGACTCGTCGTGGTCATCGGGGACGTCGAAGGGGTGGTGGGTCACGATGATCTTCGCCACGCGCTCGTGCAGGCCGCAGATCTTCGCCTTCACGCTCGCGATCTGCTCCTTGTTGATGTTGCCGTCCTTCCAGGTGAGAGAACGCGCGGTGTTGACGCCCACCACTGCGATCTCGTCGTCGATGTAGGTGGGCTCGAGGTCGTCGCCGATGATGCGCTTGTACTTGTTGAGCGGCGTGAAGAGGCGCTGGAAAATGTTGAAGAGCGGCACGTCGTGGTTGCCCGGCACGATGAGCTGGGGCTCGGGCAGCGTGTCGAGATACGCCTTCGCCTCGCGGAACTGCTCGGGCTTGGCGCGCTGCGTGAGGTCTCCCGAGACCACGATCAGGTGCGGCGCGATCTTCTCGATGCAGGTGCGAAGCGGATCGAGGAGCTCCGCGTTGACCTTGCCGAAGTGCAGGTCGGAAAGATGGACGATCGTTCTCATGGCTTTTCCTCAGGCCTCCGCGGGTGCAGGCGCCGGCACGACCACGCGCAACGCCCCGGGGCGAATGCGGTATTCGAGCGGCGTGTTCATGTTCGTGACCTCGCCGTCGGTCGCTACCGGCAGTGACTTGTGGCGCGTGGCGATGCTCACGGTCCCGGCGGTAAGGGCCTCGAAATCGCGCTGCTGCAGGAGCGTCCCGGTGAGGGCGTGGACGGCGAGCCCCAGGAGGCCCCGGCGCCCTTGCCTGCGCGTGAGATAGATGCCGAGCTTGCCGCTGTCGAGCCGCTCGCGGCTGCCGACGCTCAAGCCCTCGACCACGTACTCGTTGTTGCCGATGAAGACGAGGGGCGCGCGGCGGGTCTCGGCCTTGCCGTCCACTTCGAGGCGCACGTCGATCATCGGATGGCGCCGCAGCACCGCGAGCGTGGCCCAGAACGCCGCATGCCACTTGCTGCGCCCGAGCCGGCGGCGCTGGTTCTCTCGCACGCGCACCAGCTCCGGGTAGAGGCCGAGGCTCGAGTTGTTGAGGAAGATGCGGCCGTTGACTTCGGCGACGTCGATGCGAGCCTGGTGATTGCCCACGACGACGCGCGCCGCGTCCTCGATGTCGAGCGGGATCTTCAGATCCTTGGCGAAATGGTTGAGGGTGCCCAACGGCAGCACGCCCATCGCGCTGTCGCTCCCGGCCACGGCGCATGCGACGGCGTTCATCGTTCCGTCGCCGCCGCCGCCGACTACCACCGGGTGCCCCGCCCTGACTGCGCGCCCGGCCACCTTCACCAGCTCCGATCCGACGCGCACGGGCATGATCTCGACCGCCGCGCCGGCTTTTTCGAAAGCCGCGGCGACCGCCTCGATCTGGGCCTCGTCGTAGCCCTTGCCCGCCGTCGCATTGACGATCACGGGAATGGGGTGGCCCATCAAACCGCCGCCGGGGCGGAGCCGCTACGGCGCTTGGCGATTTCGCGCACCAGGATCAGGGAGAACACCAGCCACGCGGTGCTGAGGCTCACCGCCCCGAGGACGTCGCTTACGTAGTGCGCTCCGAGGTAGATGCGCGAGAAGCCCACCACCGCGACCATGATCGCGCACGCCATGAGCGCGAGGATGCGCGCGGCGCTGTTCTTCATGCGCCACACCATGTAGGCGGCGAGGAATCCGTAGAAGAGCGTCGCCCCCGATGTGTGCCCGCTGGGAAAGCTTTGCGAGGTGAGGGTGGTGAGCAGCGGATCGTCCCAGGTGGGTCGGGCACGCCCGAACGCGAACTTGAGCATCGTATTGAGGATCATCCCGCCCCCGAGGGCGAGCGCGAGGGACCACACCCAGAATTTATCGCCATGCCGCCACAGGTAGAACGCCACGATCAGGGCCAGCCCGGCCAGGCCGACCGGCGAGTGGAGCTGCGTGATGGCCAGCAGGATCGCCGAGAATGCCGGGCTGCCGTGGGTGTGCAGGTACACCGAGACCTGCATCTCCTGCTTGAGGATCGGAGAGCTGCTCGCGACGCTGAGCGCGATGATGCCGAACGCCACGGCCCCGGCGACCAGGACCGCGATCGCGATCCAGAACCGCACGTCGCGGGGACGCTTGATGTGCAGCGCCTCGACGACGGCCTCCTTGGCCTGCGCCTTCACTACCGTTTCCATGGCCTTCCCTTTCGCCCGATCCTGGGGTTCGATCATTGACCGGGCGATGCGTTCGCACCGAGAATCGCGCATGACCCGACCGATCCCCCTCCTTGCAGCCTTCCTCGTGCTGGCCTCCTGTGCCTCCGCGCCCTCCATCTCCCCGGCCTTGCGCGACCAGATGGCCCCCACCGGGGTGCTGCGCGCCGCGGTGAACTTCGGCAATGTATCGCTCGCGCAGAAGGACCCGGCGGGCGGCGATCCCCGCGGGGTCGCCCCCGACATCGCGCGCGAGCTGGCGCGGCGCCTCCGGGTGCCGATCGTCTACGTGATCTACGACACCGCCGGCAAGGTGACCGAAACCGCGCAGCAAAATGCGTGGGACGTCGCCTTTCTCGCGGTCGACCCCGTGCGCGCCAAAACCATCGCCTTCTCCGCGCCCTATGTCGAGATCGGCGGTACCTACGTGGTGCGCAAGGATTCGGCGCTGCGCAAGGTGGCCGACTTCGACCGCAAGGGGGTGCGCATCGCGGTCGCCAGGGCATCGGGCTATGACCTCTTCCTCACGCGCACGCTCAGGAATGCCGAGCTGGTGCGTGTCGCGACCTCCAGCGCGGCGGTAGACCTGTTCGTCGAGCAGAAGCTCGATGCCGTCGCCGGCATTCGCGAGCTGATGACGCAGATCGCACGCCGCGACCCGGGCCTGCGCGTCATCGAGGACAACTACATGACCATCGGCCAGGCCGTGGGTGTGCCGCGCGGGCGCGATGCCGCCGCGGCGTACTTGCCGGGCTTCGTGGAGGAGCTCAAGGCCTCCGGCTTCGTGGCCGCATCCCTGAAGCGCAGCGGATCGGAAGACGCGATGGTCGCGCCCCCGGCGAAGTGAATTTGCCTACCGAGGCAGGTTCGCTTCGATCAATGCCCTGGAGATCGACTGGGGCGGCGACAATTCCGGCAGCGCATCCCCGGGCCCGAACCATCGCGCCTCCGCGATCTCGTCGGCATCGACCCGGATGTCGCCCGACGAATACTCCGCGGTGAATGCGATCATGAGGGAGCCGGGAAACGGCCACGACTGGCTGCCGAAGTAGTGCAGGTCCTTCACGAAGAGCCCCACCTCCTCGTGCACTTCGCGATGCACCGCCTCCTCGGCCGACTCGCCCGGCTCGAGAAAGCCCGCGAGCGCGCTCATGCGCCCGCCGGCCGGCACCGCGACGTTGCGCGCGAGGAGGATGGCGTCGCCCTTCTTTACCAGCACCATCATCGCCGGCGCGATGCGCGGGTAGGCGGTGTGGCCGCAGGCGCATTTCATGGCGCGCTCCCCTTGGGTTTTCGCCATGAGCTCGCCGCAGGCGCCGCAGAAGCGATGGTTGCGCGCCCAGTCGGCGATCTGGAAGGCGCGGCCCGCGATCGCGAGCGTCTCCTCGTCCAGGCGCCCGAAGAGCGAGCGCAGGCCCTTGAAGAAGAATCCCGCGGGGGGCTTCACGTCGCGCGCCACCCACGCCGTCGCGCAATATTCCCCGCCGTGCACGCCCACCGGAAAGACGTTCCCGGGCGCGATGTCCAGGCCCTTCACCACCGCCGGATCGGGCAGCGCGAGGTCGCTTTCGCGCAGCAGCATCTCGCTCGCGCGAAAGACATACGTGCGCGGGCTGTCGTGCGCGATCGGCGCCAGCAGCGAGCTGAATGTGGACGGCGTGACGATCAAGCGGCTAGCCACCCCATGCCTTGAGGTTAAGGAACTCGCGGCGGGTGCGCGGCCCGTGGGTGACGAACGCGGGGTCGGGGCGCTCGCGATACTCCTCGCGCCCCAGCGCGACGCGGTCCTTCAGGTGCTTCTTCAATACATCCTCGGGGATGGAATACACCTTGAGCGCATTGAGACCGAACACCTTGCGGCGTAGCGCCGGGGTGATCTCGGGATAGCCGTGCTTGTCGCGCAGCTCCGCGGCGATCTGGAAGGTGCGAAACGCCTGGATCTGGTCCTGCGGCGAGCCGTACCAGATGGAGTCCGTGCCCCACAGCACGTTGTCCTGCCCGCAGTGCTTGAAGAGCTTGCCGAGCGCATGGGCGGCGGAATCGGGGTTGCGCATGAGGAAGCGCCACGTCGAGCCCAGCTCGGCGAAGACGTTGGAGCCGGGCTTCACGCCATTGGTGGCGAGGCTCGTCACCAGCGAGTCGATGCCGTCGGTGCGGGCGGGGTCGTACGGGCCCTCGGCCTTGTCGGCGGCGAATCCCGAGTGATAGATGAGGAAGTTCACGTCGGGGTAGCGTTTCGCGACGCGGCCCACGTCCACGCAGGTCGAATGCTCGTAGGAGCGCGGGCCGAAGGCCAGACCCTTGTGGATCGCGATGTTGCGGATGCCGAGCTTGCGCGCCTTCTCGATGAGGGCGATTCCCGGCTCGTCGTCGAGGTAGAAGCCCTTGCCGTCGGGCCCCCACTGCGTATAGGTCTTCCAGGCCGAGATCCGGTAGCGGGAGGCGAGCTCGTCCATGCCCTCGAGGTCGCCCGGCTGGTTGGGATTCACGCGGCCGTGGATCAGCAGGCGATGGGTTCCTTCGAGCTTCTCGACGATGCGCGCGGTGGCCTGCGCCTCCTCGATGGTGAGGGGCTCGCCCTGGCGCGTGGACGGGACGAAGGACAGGACCATGAGGTCGGTGTCGGAGTCGAGGAACACGTCCTTCACGAATTCGTCGGGGCCTATGCATTGAAGGTAATCGAGCGTGCCCGGGCCTTTCGACGGTCCGCACGACTGGGTCTTGGGCATCTGCAAGGGACGCGCGCTGCCGGGAAGCTTCCTCGTCCACGCGCCCGTCGGGTTCACGAAGTGTCCCTGCACGTCGAAGATGAATTCGTCGCCGTCCACGGCGCTGCGTGCCGCGTATTGGTCGAGGCCCGCTTCGCGCGGCAGCTCGAAGAACCCGCCGCGCTGTCCCTGGCTCGCGTAAGCCGCGTTCATCTCCATCAGCGTCGTCGCCACCCCGCAGGCGGACACGAGAAACGTGCGCCGGTCCAGGGCGAGACGCTGCGCGTTTTCGCCCGCGGCCTCCAGCGCGGCGCGCCGCGCGAGGTGGTGGACCGGCTCGAGCGCGATCGGCTCGAACTCGCCGTTCGTCGCCGCGTCGATCTTGACCGGCAGCCGCTTTCCCTCGGGGTCGTTGAAATAACGCATCTCCCCGATTTTAGAGAAAACTGGTGTCGGAGACCAATTTTCCGAGGGCGGCGCACGCCAAGGCATGAACGAAATGGGGCACCCGCGAGTCTGACGCTTCTCGTTCGCTCCGGGGTCCCGCCATGAACCGCAAGCTCGCGCTCGCCGCGTTTTCCGTTTTCGCCGTCACACCCTGCGCCTTCGCCGACTACAAGGTCGGAATGAATGCCATCGACATCAAGGGTGTCGGCGCCTCCGTGGGCAGCATCACCATCTCCGCCGACGGCAAGGACGGCGTGGTCCTGAAGCCGGACCTGAAGGGCCTGCCCGCGGGCGACCACGGATTCCACATTCACGAGAAGAACAATTGCTCGGCGATGCAGAAGGACGGCAAGCTCGAGCCGGGCGAGGGCGCCGGGCCGCACTTCGACCCGAAGAAGACGCACAGGCACGCCGGCCCCACGGGCGGCGGCCACATGGGCGACCTGCCGGTCTTGAAGGTCGGCGCCGACGGCACCGCCACCACGCCGATGATCGTCGTCGGATTGAAGCTGTCGGATTTCCGCAACCGCTCGCTGATGATCCACGCGGGGGGCGACAACTACGCGGACCAGCCCAAGCCCAACGGCGGCGGGGGCGCGCGCATTGCATGCGGCATGGTGCAACCCGGGCAGAAGTAGATGCCTGCCCGTCGAGTAGCCGTGATCGTCGGCAGCCTTCGCAAGGACGCGTTCTCCCGGCGCGTGGCCAACGCCATGCGGGCGATGCAGCCGGCCTCGCTGAATCTCGAGATCGTCGAGATCCGCGACCTGCCGCTGTACAACCAGGACCTCGAGACGGACAACCCGCCGGCGGCATGGACCGCGTTTCGACACGCCGTGAGCGCGCACGACGCGGTGCTCTTCGTCTCGCCCGAGTACAACCGCTCGATCCCCGCGCCGCTCAAGAACGCGATCGACGTGGGCTCGCGTCCGTACGGCAAGGCGTGCCTTTCCGGCAAGCCCTGTGCGGTCGTCTCCACCTCGCCCGGTGCCCTCGGCGGCTTTGGCGCCAATCACCAGATCCGCCAGGCGGTCGTGTTCCTCGACATGCCGACGATGCAGATGCCGGAGCTCTATGTCGGGGGCGTGGAAAAGGTGGTCGCCGCCGACGGTTCGGTGCAGGCCGACACGCGCCAGTTGTTCGAGAAATTCCTGCAGAAATTCGCGACCTGGATCGAGCGAAACATCGCCAAGGCCTGATCCGCATCGGCACGGCGGGGTGGGCGCTGCCGGCCGATGCCTCGCGCTTCCCTCTCGCCGGTACGCACCTGCAGCGCTACGCGGCGATCTTCAACGCCGTGGAGATCAACTCCTCGTTTTATCGCCCGCACCGAGCCGCGACCTATGCGCGCTGGGCGGACAGCGTGCCCGAGGACTTCCGCTTCTGCGTGAAGGTGCCCAAGGCGGTGACGCACGAGATGCGCTTCGTCGGTTGCACGGCGCTCCTCGACGAATTTCTCGCGCCGGTGCGCGCCCTTGGCGGCAAGCTTGGCTGCCTCCTTTTGCAGCTCCCGCCCAAGCTCGCGCTCGACACGGCCGCCGCCGCCTGCTTCCTGCGCGAGCTTCGCGAACGCCATGACGGAGCCATCGCCCTCGAGGCGCGCAACGCGAGCTGGTTCGGACCGCTCGCCGACGAGCTCCTCTCGGCCCACCGCATCGCGCGCGTCGCCGCCGACCCACCGCGTGCTCCGCAAGACGGCACGCCGGGGGGATCGCGGGAGACCGCCTATCATCGGCTGCACGGCTCGCCGCGCATGTACTTCTCCGCCTATGAGCCGCGCGTTCTCGATGCGCTGGCCGCGGAGGTCCTGCGCGAGGCGGCCGGGGGAAGCCAGGCCTGGTGCATCTTCGACAATACCGGCGCGCGCGCGGCCATCCCCGACGCGTTGTACCTGCAGCGGAAACTCACGGCGCCGTCGCGGGGTCATAGCGGGCCTGCATCGCAAGGAACAATGATGAAAAGAAAGAACCTGCGCTTCGCGAACGGATTCCGCGTGGTCCTGGGCAACCAGCGCTCGCAGGCCGCCGAGATGGTCTTGAAGCCGGGCAAGGCGGAGGGCAACGCGCACAACAGGCACCGTGGCGCGGACCAATGGCTGTACGTGCTGTCGGGCGCCGGCGTGGCGACGGTGAACAAGCGCAAGTACTCCCTCAAGGCCGATTCGCTCCTTCTCATCGAGCATGGCGACGAGCACGAGATCCTCAACACCGGGCGCGGACTGCTGAAGACGCTCAACTTCTATGTACCGCCCGCGTACGATTCCACGGGCGACGAGCTGCCCGCCGGCAAGCCCGGCGACAAGGAAAAATAGCCATGGCCCAGGGCGCCGATTCCACCAAGGCGGTGATCTATGCGCTCGGCGCGAACTTCGCCATCGCGGTCACCAAGTACATCGCGGCGGCGATCACCGCCTCGGGCTCGATGTTCGCCGAGGCGATCCACTCCACCGCGGACTGCGCCAACCAGCTCCTGCTGTTGCTCGGCTTGAAGCGCTCCAAGCGTCCGCCCACCCTCGACTACCCGCTGGGCTTCGGCAAGGAGACCTACTTCTGGTCTTTCATGGTCGCGGTGATGCTCTTCAGCGTCGGCGGCATGTTCTCGATCTACGAGGGATGGCACAAGCTGCACGAGCCCGAGGAGTTGAAGTACCCGCTGCTCGCCCTCGGCGTGCTCGCCTTCGGCATCGTCGCGGAAAGCTTCTCGATGTGGGGGGCGCTGCGGGAAGTGAACAAGTCGCGCGGCGAGCAGAACCTGTGGGACTGGTTCCGCGGCTCGCGCAACAGCGAGCTGGTGGTGATCTTCGGCGAGGACCTGGCTGCGCTTCTGGGCTTGGCCTTCGCGTTCGTCGCGGTGCTGGCCACCTGGATCACCGGCAATCCCGTCTACGACGCGGCCGGCGGCATTGCGATCGGCATCCTTCTGGTGATCGTGGCGATCGCGGTGGCCATCGAGGTGAAGGCGCTTCTGATCGGCCAGGGCGTGGAAGCTCACGTGCGCACGGAGATGGTGGCGTTCCTCGAGGGCCAGCCGGAGATCGTGCGCGTAATCGAGTTCCTCACGCTGCACATGGGCGGGGACGTGATGGTCGCCGTCAAGGCGGAGGTGCGCTCGCAGGGCAACGTCACCGCGTTCGTGGACAAGATCAACGAGATCGAGACCGCGTTCAAGGAACGCTTCCCGCAGACCGCGTGGATCTTCTTCGAGCCGGACGTGCGTTAGAGGCCTAGCGGCGCGCGCGGTTGTAAAGAAGGATCGCGCCGCCGGCGATGGCCGCGGCGAGGACGAGGGTGTTGCCGACCACGAAGACCCGGTCGCCCACCAGCGCGCTATAGGTGAGGAAGAGCGCCGAGGCGACGATCTGGCCCATGAAGAAAAGTTTACTCACGCCGTGCTTTACCCGGTCGCGCCACTGTTTCCAGGCCTGTCCGCTCATGGTGAGGAAGAGTGCGGCCACGGCGGTCCATCCCACCCACTGCGTCGCATCCAAGCCGGAAAGGTTCATGCGGATCGGACTCCCCCGGGAACCCACGGTTCCTGTGTCCGGTCGCAAACAATTGGGAACAACGGGCTCGACGATTAAAATGCCGGCCAAACCGACGCGAACAAGACAGGGAGCGAAATTGTGAACGACTCGCCCAAGGCGATGCAGTACGAGGACGTCTCGGCCACCGGGATCAAGGGGCTGGACGATGTCCTTTTCGGCGGCCTCACGCCACATCGCCTCTATCTGATCGAAGGCGTGCCGGGCTCGGGCAAGACTACGCTCGCGATGCAGTTCCTGCGGGAAGGAGCCAGGAGGGGCGAACCCGTCCTCTACGTGACGCTTTCGGAAACCGAGGAAGAGCTGCGCGCCATGGGCGAGGCCCACGGGTGGGACCTGAACGGAGTCACCATTCGCGAGCTGGTCCCGCCCGAGGAGAGCCTGCAGCCGTCCGAGCAGTACACGATGTTCCATCCCGCGGAGGTCGAGCTGTCGGAGACTACCCAAACCATCCTGGCCGACGTCGAAAGGTTGAAGCCCACGCGGCTCGCGTTCGATTCGCTCTCCGAGCTGCGGCTCCTCGCGGGCGATCCGCTGCGCTACCGGCGCCAGCTCCTCGCACTCAAGCAATTCTTCCGGGGGCGCAAATGCACCGTGCTCCTGCTCGATGACCTCACCAGCTCCGGGCGCGACCTCCAGGTGCAGAGCATCGCCCATGGCGTCATCGTCCTCGAGCAGCTGCTGCCCGAATACGGGGCTGACCGCAGGCGCCTGCGTGTTTTGAAGCATCGTGGCCGCAACTTCCGCGGCGGCTATCACGACTACCTGATCAGGGCGGGCGGCCTGGTGGTCTTCCCGCGCCTGGTCGCCGCGGAGCACCGCGCGCCGATCGAGGAGGCGCGCTTCTCCAGCGGCATACCGGCGCTCGACAAGCTTCTGGGGGGGGGCCTGGAACGCGGTACCAGCACGCTGATCGTAGGCGCGGCGGGGACCGGAAAGAGCTCGGTGGCTGCCCAGTTCGTGACCCACGCGGCGCAACAGGGCGAACACTCCGCGATGTTCATCTTCGACGAAAGCAAGAGCACCCTCATTTCGCGCATGAGGGGCCTGGGGGTCGATCTGCACAAGCATGTCGACGCGGGGCGTGTCGTGATCCACCAAATCGACCCGGCAGAGCTTACGCCCGGGGAATTCGCCAATCGCATCCGCACGGCCGTGGAGGAGCAGAACGCGAGATGCATCGTGATAGACAGCCTGAACGGTTACCTGAACGCGATGCCGGGCGAGCGCTACCTCACCATCCACCTGCACGAGCTCCTGATGTACCTCGGCGAGAAGGCGGTGGCGACGCTCCTCATCGGGGCTCACCAGGGGCTCATCGGCTCGCAGATGCATACTCCGGTCGACGCGAGCTATCTCGCCGACGCGGTCGTCCTCATGCGTTATTTCGAGGCGCGCGGGCGCGTGCGCCAGGCGATCTCCGTCATGAAAAAGCGCGGCGGGCAGCATGAGCGGACCATCCGTGCGTTCACGCTGGAGCCGGGCGGCATCAATGTCGGCGAGCCGCTGAAGGATTTTCGCGGCATCCTCACCGGCGTGCCCATGTATGACAGCCTTCCCGCGACGGCGGCCGGAGAGGACTGAGACTTGGCCGATCTTTCAACCCTCCTCCTGGAGAAACGCGTGCTCATCCTGGTGCCCAACGGGAAGGACGCGAACATGACGCACGCCCTTCTTGCCGAGCAGGGGGTGCGCGGTTGCATATGCGCGGACATGGGGGAGCTGCTGCGGGAGATCGGCATGGGAGCGGGTGCGGTTCTCATCTCGGAAGAGGGCCTGCCCTCCGAGGACAAGCTGTACCAGCTGGGCGAAAGACTGTCGCGCCAAGCGCCCTGGTCGGACCTCCCGGTTCTGCTCCTCGCCCATCCCGGAGCGAATGCAGGCGCCGTTCGCCAGACCGTACGCGTGCTCGGCAACGTGACGCTCCTGGAGCGCCCGGTGCGGGTGGCGGCGCTGATGACGGCGGTGCAGACTGCGCTGCGCGCGCGACAGCGGCAGTACGAAGCCCGCGAACATCTCTCCGACCTCGACGAAGTCGCGCGCGCGCTGCGCGACAGCGACAATCGCCTCAAGGCGATCTTCCATAACGCCGCGGTAGGAATCGCCGAAGTCGACAGCACGGGCCGCATCGCGCTCGCCAACGACTCTCTTTGCCGGCTTCTGGGCGCGAGCCGCGCGTATTTGATGTCGAATTCTCTCGCGAATCTGGCGCACGTCGAGGACCGCGCCGACCTCGAAGCGAGCCTTGCGCGCGTCCTTGCAAACGAAGCGGAGAGCTTCGTCTCCGAAAAACGCCTCCTTCATCGCGACGGCGCGGCCATCTGGGTGAAGCTTACCCTGTCGCTCGCGCGCACGGCAGGGGAAAGCGTAGCCCACGGCGTGGCGGTCATCGAGGACATCACCGAGCAGAAACACGCCGCCGAAGACTTGCGCGAGGCCGACCGGCGCAAGGACGAGTTCCTCGCGACCTTGGCGCACGAGCTGCGCAACCCGCTCGCGCCGATCCGCAACTCGCTGCACATTTTCCGGATGGCGGGCGTGCAGGATCCCGCGATCGCGCGGGTGACGGACATGTTGGAGCGCCAGGTCGGCCACATGGTGCGAATGGTCGACGATCTCCTCGAGATCTCGCGCATCAGCCGCGGCAAGATCGAGCTGCGCAAGGAGCGGGTCGATCTCGCCAGCGTGCTGAGGAACGCGGTCGAGACGAGCCTGCCGCTCATCGAGTCGGCGCGCCATCAACTCACGATGAACGTGCCCCCCGAGACCCTCGCGCTCGACGCCGATCCGGTTCGGCTGGCCCAGGTTTTCTCCAACCTCCTCAACAACTCCGCCAAGTACACGCCCGCCGGCGGAAAGATCACGGTCGAGGTGTGTGTCGAGCACGGCATGGCCGTGATTTGCGTGAAGGACAATGGCGAAGGCATTCCGGAGCAGATGCTCGCGCGGGTCTTCAACATGTTCACCCAGGTCAACACCGGCGTACGGGCCCAGGGCGGGCTCGGCATCGGCCTCACCCTCGCCAAGACCCTGGTGCACCTGCACGGCGGCACCATCGAGGCCTTCAGCCATGGTCCGGGCACGGGCTGTGAGTTCCTGGTGCGGCTTCCGCTCGCGGAGGCGGTTCGGGTGCGGGCGCGGCCGAATGCCGCGAAGGACGAGGCTCGTCCGCAACTGCGCCGTGTGCTCGTGGTCGACGACAACCAGGATGCCGCGGACAGCCTCGGAATGCTGTTGCAGTTCCTCGGTGCGGAGGTGATGGTGGTGCACGACGGCCCGTCGGCCCTCGCCGCGATGAAGTCGTTCGCGCCCGCGGTGGTGCTGCTCGATCTGGGCATGCCGGGGATGAGCGGGCTCGAGGTGGCGCGGCGCATGCGCGAAGATCCCGACATGCGCGGCATGACATTGGTCGCTCTCACCGGATGGGGCCAGCGCGAGGACCGCCGCCGCACCGCCGAAGCGGGCTTCGACCACCACTTGGTCAAGCCCGCCGACCTGGGCGCCCTGCAGTCGATCCTCGGGGTAGGCGAAACCGGCGGCTCGTCGGCCACGCGTCATTGAAGCCCGGCGCGCTCGACGCTGGCTCGATCCGCGAGGCCGCGCGGCGCCTCGCGCCTCACATACGCCGCACGCCCGTTCTGGAAGTCGACGGAGCGGACTTCGGGGTTCCAGCCGTGCGCCTCGTCTTCAAGCTCGAGTTCCTGCAGCACGCCGGGTCATTCAAGACGCGAGGCGCGTTCAATCATTTGCTGACGCGTGACATCCCTCCCGTCGGCGTGGTCGCCGCCTCGGGCGGCAACCATGGCGCCGCGGTGGCCTACGCGGCGATGAAGATGAAGCGGCCCGCGACGATCTTCGTGCCGAGCGTGGCGTCCCCGGCCAAGATGGAGCAGATCCGCGGCTACGGCGCGCGCCTCAAGATCGCCGGCGAGCGCTACAACGACGCGCTGCTGGCCAGCCAGGAGTGGATCGCAAGATCGGGCGCCGCGGCGATCCACGCCTACGACCAGGAAGAGACGCTGCAGGGGCAGGCCACCGTCGGACTGGAATACGAAGAGCAGGCGCCGGATCTCGATGCGATGCTGGTGGCGGTAGGCGGCGGCGGGCTCATCGGGGGGATCGCCGCGTGGTACGCGGGACGCGTGCCGGTGATCGGCGTCGAGCCCGAGGAAGCGCCGACGCTCACGCGCGCCCTCGCGGCGGGCGAGCCCGTCGATTCCCCCGCGGGCGGAGTCGCCGCCGATTCGCTCGCCCCCAAGCGCGTGGGCACGATGATGTTCCCGATCGCGCAGCGCCATGTTTCGCGCACGGTGCTCGTCACCGACGACGCCATCCGCGACGCGCAGCGCGCGCTCTGGAAGACACTGCGCATCGTCGTGGAGCCCGGCGGCGCAACGGCGCTCGCATCCCTCACCTCGGGCGCGTGGAAGCCGCAACCGGGCCAGACGGTGGGCGTGCTGCTGTGCGGGGCGAACACAACGGCGGTCGAGTTTCGCTAGAGCTGCGCCTTAGAGCTGTGGACCGAGGAGCCCCAGCATGTGTTCCCACGCTTTTTCCGTAAGCGGGCGCGCCGCCCACTCCTCGTAGGTGACCCGCCTGGCCCGCTTCAGGTCGTTCTCGAACTCCGCTCCCTGGCGCTCGGCGAATTCGCGGTCGTGCACATTCAGGTTCGCCTCGTCGTTCAGGCGGAAGGAGCGGCTGTCGAAGTTGGTCGAGCCCACCGAGGTCCACAGGCCGTCGACCACCAGCACCTTGCAATGGAACATCGTGGGCTGGTATTCGTAGATCTCGGCGCCCGCCTTGAGGATAGGGCCCCAGGTCGAGCGCCCCGCGCGGCGCACCGTGGCGGAGTCCGTGTTCGCGCCGGGGAGGATGATGCGCACCTTCACGCCGCGCTTGAGCGCGGCTTCCAGCGTCTCGATCGCGACGTCGTCGGGGACGAAGTACGCCATCGACAGGTCGATCGAGCGCGTCGCCGCCGCGATCGATAGCAGGTACATGAGGTGCGTACTGTCGGCACCGCCGTCGATGGAGCTCTTGAACATCTGCGCAAAGAGCGGGCCCGCCTCCTTCTGCGCCGGGAAGTAATCCAGGCCGTGCAGCACCACGCCGCTTACCTTGGTCCAATTGTCGGTGAAGGCCGCCTGCATCTGGTTGACCACCGGCCCTTCGACGCGGTAGTGCGTGTCGCGCCAGTGGTCCTTGTCCTGCGCATGACCGTTCCAATTGTCGGCGATGCCCACGCCGCCAGTGAAGCCCACGCGCCCGTCCACTACCAGGATCTTGCGGTGCGTGCGGTTGTTGAGGCGGTCGAGCGTGTACCACTTCAGCGGATGGTACTTCTCGATCTCCACTCCAGCGTCCTTCATCTCCTTCATCAGCTTCTCGTCCATCTTCTGGCTTCCGGCCCAGTCGACGAGAATGTGCACCTTGACGCCGGACTTGGCGCGCTCGGCGAGAGCTTCGGCGAATTTCTGACCGATGTCGCCGGACCAGTAGATGTAGGTTTCGAAGGAGATGGTCTTCCTGGCGGAACGGATTGCCTCCAGCATCGCCGGGAAGATCTGGTCGCCGTTGAGGAGCGTGTCGATCTTGTTTCCGTCGACCAGGTTGGGGCCGAGAAGGACGCTCATCGTGCGGATGAATTGCGGATGGTCGATTCCGTACTCGTGCTCGATCCTCTTCTTCACCTCCTTCTCGGCGCCACCGACGAGGTTGGCGCCCAGCACCCCGACCACGCCGGTGACGAGGAGGATGAGGATCAGCTTGGGAAGGGAGATCCGGAACTTCATCGTAGTGGCCTCGCTCTCGCGCGAGGCGCGATCAACGTCGGGAAATGCGCCTTGCGTTGCTCAGGGCGCGCTTGCGAAAGGGTCGCATGCCGCTGGCGAGGAGCCAGGGCCATTGGCTCCACACGTCGACGCCGCCGCGGCTTTGCATCGCGAGCCATTGGCGCGTCATCGCATGGGAGGCTTCCAGCGCCGCCTCCATCTTCTCGCTGCCCATGGTGAAGAGCTGCGCGGGCGAGTTGCGCCGGTTGGTGCGGTGATGGATCACGCGTGCCGAGGCGGCGAACATCTCCATCGCCTGCAAGCCGAGTTGTCCCCACGCACGGTAGGGGTCGAGGGGCAGGGCTGTGCGGGTACGTTTGGTCACGCCGTACAGACAGCCATGCCCAACATGCGTTCCATGCCTCCTGGTTGATATTCAATGAGATGTCAGGAGCCAGATGCCGCTCGCCAGGTAGAAGAAGCCGAGGGACATCACGGTGGCACGCGTCCAGAACCGGAACGAGGCGTCGTTCATGCGCTCCAGCACGCGGCGCGAGAGCGAGGTGCCGGTGAAGGCGAGCACCACCATGATCGCCGCGAGCAGCGGGTGGACGGTGCCGCCTTCGGCGGCGACGAACGCCCCGAAATAGAGGATCTTCAGGATGTGCGACAGGCTCTGCGTCATCGCCTTGGTGGCGACTACGGCGTGGCGGGTCATTTGCGAGCGCACGAAGAACACATCGAGGATCGGCCCCGAGACTCCGGCGGTGAGCGAAAGCGCGGAGCAGATCGCGCCGCAGGCGAAGGGATGGCCGCGCCGCTCGACGTTCAGATGCAGCTTCTCCGGGAGCGCCAGCGCGAGGAAGGGCGTCAAGCCCATCACGATGAGCGCGATCGGCTTGCCCACCACCAGCTTCACCGCCGCGAAGACCGCGGTGGCGATGAGCGCGCCGTAGAGATAGCCGCGGAACACGCGCCAGTCGACCGACTTTCGCCACAGGAAAGCGCGCCACGCGTTGGAGGCGAGCTGCGTGATCCCGTGCAGCAGCATCGCCACCGGCAGCGGCAGCAAGGCGAGGAGTATCCCCATGAGGATCATGCCGCCCGCCATCCCGAGGATCCCGGAAATGAACGAGGTGACGAGCGCGGAAACCGCGAGGATGGTTAGTACGAGTACCGACGGCATGGCCGCCGTACGGTAGCACGGGTTCTAGCGGTGCCATCCGCGCCCGATCGAGTACGCTATTCATCCCGCGCTGAAGACGGCGCCGGCCTGCTCGAGGACTTCGATCTCGGCGCCGGAGTAGCCGAGGATGCCGAGGATTTCGCGGGTGTGCTCGCCCAGGAGCGGCGCGGCGCGCGTGATGGCACCCGGCGTGCCGGAGAACTTGATCGGCATGCCCAGCGTCTTCACGCGGCCCACGCGCGAATGCTCGACATCCACCACCATCTCGCGCGCGGCCACCTGGGGATCGGCGAGCATGTCGCCGATCTTGTTCACCGGGCCCACCGGCACCCCGGCCGCCTCGAACTCGCGGATCCAGTCGGCCGAGCGGCGCGACTTCAGGCGCTCGGCCAGGAGCGGCGTAAGCGCCGCGAGGTTTTTCATGCGTTCGCCGTTGTTGACGAAGCGCGGGTCGCTGCCGAGCTCGGGGCGGCCGATCACTTTCACGATGCGCTCCCAGTTGGACTGGTTCGCACCGCCGATGTTGATCCAGCCGTCCGCCGTCGGGAACGCCTGGTAGGGCGCGGTGAGGATGTGCGCCGATCCCGAAGGGCCCGAGTTCTGCCCGGTGGCGAAGAAGATCGCCGACTGCCAGTAGGTCTGCTGGATGGCCGCTTCCATGAGCGAGGTCTCGACCATCTGGCCGCGTCCCGTGGTGGCGCGCGAGACCAACGCCGAGACGATGCCGAGCGCGGCGAGGATGCCCGCGTTGATGTCGGCGATCGAGGTACCGCTCTTGGCGGGCGGCCCGCCGGGCTCGCCGGTGATGCTCATGATTCCCGCGAAGCCCTGCGCGATGAGGTCGAAGCCGCCCTTGTCCGCGTACGGCCCGGTGCGCCCGTAGCCCGAAACCGCGCAATAGATCAAGCGCGGATTCAGCTTTTCCAGCACGTCATATCCGAGGCCGAGCTTCTCGAGGGTTCCCTTGCGATAATTCTCCGTGACGACGTCGGCGTCGGCGAGCAGGCGCTTGACCACCTCGAGGCCGCCGGGCTTCTTCAGGTTCACCGCGATGCCGCGCTTGTTGCGGTTGAGGATCATGAACGCCGCCGACTCGCCGTCGATGCTGGGCTCGGTGTAGCTCCTCGTGTCGTCGCCTCCGGGAAGCTTCTCGACCTTGATCACGTCCGCGCCCATGTCGGCGAGCAGCATCCCGCAGGTCGGGCCCGCCATGATCTGCGCGAGCTCGACGACCTTGATTCCCTTCAGCGCGCCTTGCATTGCGGATCACCTTCCCTTGAACGCGGGTTTTTCCTTGGCGAGGAATGCCTTGTAGCCGATCTGGAAGTCCTCGGTTCCGAAGCAGGCGAATCCTTCGTCGTATTCCTGGGCGGTGAGCGGCTTCGCATTGCGCAGGCGCCGCGCGAACTTCTTGTGCCAGCGCGCGACCAGCGGGGCGCCGTCGGCGATGCGCTGTGCGGTGGCGCGCGCTTCGCCCTCGACCTCGGCATCGGGCACCACGCGCGTGACCAGGCCCTTGTCCTTGGCCTCCTGAGCGTCGAAGACACGGCCCTCGAGGAGGATTTCGAGCGCCGTGGCCTCGCCCGCCAGCGCGATCAACGAGCCGATCTCGGCATACGCCATCACCAGACCCAGCTTGTTGATCGGCACCCCGAAGCGGCTCGACGCGCCGCAGATGCGGATGTCGGCGAGGCCCGCGATCTCGAGGCCGCCGCCGACGCAGATGCCGTGGATCTGTGCGACCACCGGGTGGCGGCAGTTGCCGATCGCCTCGATGGTGCGGCGCATGTCATTGCCGTAGTCGCGCGCCTGGTCCACGCTGGAGCGCTCGGTCTCGAATTCCGAGATGTCGTTGCCGGGCGCGAAGGCGCGCGTGCCGGCGCCGCGCAGGATCACGCAGCGCACGGAATCGTCGCGATCGAGCTCCACGAAGACTTCGCCCAGGCGCTTCCACATCGGGCGCGTCAGGGCATTCAGCTTTTCGGGGCGGTTCAGCACGACGCGCGCGATGGCGCCGTCGCGCTCGACGAGGATGGTCGGGTCCATGGGCCTCGATAGTAACAGCGCGGCGCGTGGCTATAATCGACCCACGGTTTCTCCGGAATTCACGTGTCCGCCGCCTCTCCCGCCGCCAGTTTTCGCACCGACGCCACCGTCATCTCGCTGGTCGGGTTCGCGCACGGCACCTCGCATTTCTTCCACTTCCTGATTCCGCCGCTCTTCCCGTGGCTGATGCGCGACTTCAACCTCTCGTTCACGCAGGCGGGCGCGATCATGACCACGTTCTTCGTGGTCTCGGGGATCGGCCAGGCGCTCGCGGGCTTCGCGGTGGACCGCTTCGGCGGCATGCGCGTGCTGTGCGCGGGGCTGGGCCTTCTTTGCCTGGGCGCGCTCGCATATGCGTCGGCGCAAAGCTACCCGATGCTGCTGATGGCCGCGGCCATCGCGGGCGTGGGCAACTGCGTCTTCCACCCCGCGGACTACACGATCATGAACCGGCGCATTTCCACGGCGCGGCTCGGGCACGCGTTCTCGGTGCACGGCCTGTCGGGAAATCTCGGCTGGGCGGCGGCGCCGGTGTTCGTGATCGCGATCGCGGACACGATGGGATGGCGCGCCGCGTGCGTGGGTGCCTCGATGGTCGGCATGCTCGCGCTCGCCTTCCTCTTCCTGCGCCGCGGCGACCTCGACGACGCGTCGCGCCTCATGCCCCACGAGCCGGCTCGTCGCGAGGGCGGCTCGTTCGCCTTCCTCGGCGTGGGCGTGGTGTGGATGTGCTTCGCGTTCTTCCTGCTCTCGGTAATGGCGTTCGGCGCGCTGCAGAATTTCGCGCCGCCGCTCCTCGAGCGCACCTACGGAGTCTCGCTCGCGTTCGCCACCTCGGCGCTGACGGCGTACCTGCTAGGCAGCGCCGCCGGCACCGCGACGGGCGGATTCTTCGCCACGCGCGGCGAGCGCGAGGACCGGCGCGTCGCGCTCGCGCTCGCCGGGGCGGCTCTCTGCGCCATCGCGCTCGCGAGCGCGATGGTGCCGGGATGGAGTGTCGCGGCGCTGATGGGACTCATGGGCTTCGGCGTGGGCTTCATCGGCCCCTCGCGCGACATGCTCGTGCGTCGCGCCGCCACCAGCACCTTCGGCACCGGCGCCTTCGGGCGCGTCTACGGCTTCGTCTACGCCGGCATCGACGCCGGCCTCGCCGTGGCGCCTCTCGCCTTCGGCCCCCTCATGGACGCCGGCCGCTACACGCTCGTCCTCTGGGGCGTGGCCGCCCTCCAGGTCCTCGCCATCGGCACGGCGCTGGCGGTCGGCTCCCGCTCCCGAAAATATGTCGTGTCAGGTACGACATAGGAACTCGTGTCAGGTACGAGTTCCTGCCCCGCGGAAAGTCGTACCTGGCACCACTTGTTTCCGGAGGAAGGGCTGCTCGATGAAGCGCCACGAGAGCCACGAGATGGCGATGAGGGCGGCAAGATAGAGGGGAAGCGACGTCCAGGCGGGCAGGGCACGCGCGTAGGCGTTCCAGAGGAAGAGCAGCGGGAGGTGGTAGAGGAACGCGGAGTAGCTCACGCGGCCCAGGAAGGCGAGGGGGCCGCGTCCAAGCAGCCGCTGCAGGGCTGGCCACTCGGTCGTCACCGCCCAGAAAAGCAGGATTCCGAGGCAGACGGGCGGCACGATCCAGTGGAGCTGGCCCAGTGCTCGTCCGTCGAACGCCATCAATCGATAGAGCATCGCGAAGGCGCACAGCGCGCCGATCGCCACGAGCCTGCTCTCGATGGGCATCTGCGCGCGGGAGCGCCACAGGAGCCACGCGCGCCCCAGCACGATGCCGAGCGCGAAATGCACGAAGTAGCTCGGCAGCTGGTGCAGCAGGAGATAGCGCACCACCGGCTCGGTCCACCCCCAGTGCGCGCCAAGTGCCATCTGCGCGGCGACCAGCCCGTCGAGCCCGCTCTGCACGCCGATGTGCCAAAGGGCGGCCAGCGCGAGCGAAGCGGCGACCGCGGCGTAGGGCCAGCGCACGAACAGCGGCGCCACGAGAGGGACGAGGAGATAGAACTGCGCCTCCACCGCGAGCGTCCACAGCGCGCCATTCACCTGCATGGAGCCGCTGGAGAGCGGCGTCGTGTTGTGCAGGAAAAGCCCGTGGGCGACCGCGTTGTAGAGATAGACGTAGAGGTCGTAGCGCCAGTAGCGCGCGCCAGCCAGCAGCGGCAGCGCGATCGCGAAGAGGAATGCGAGCTGCACGTAGTACGCCGGCAGGACGCGACGAAGCCGCCGCGCGTAGAAGGCGCGAGCCGACGGGGCGGGCCGACCCTCGCTCGCATGCACGAACCATGGCAGCGCGAGGAGGAATCCCGAGATCAGGAAGAAGAGGTCCACGCCGAGGTATCCCGCGCCCACCACCGGCTCGAGGACGCGGGACGAGGCCATCAGGTCCACCCACGGGTCGTCGAGCTTGCCGCGTACCGCGTAGACGTGGAATGCGACCACCCAAGTGACGGCGACGCCGCGCAGCCCGTCCAGGGGTGCGATGCTCCCGACTGCGTCGCGAACGTTGCCGGCCGGCATCAGAACGTGAGGCGCCCGGCGTAGCCGGTGAGCTCGAGGTAGCCGCGGCCGCGCTCGCCGTTCGCACCCTCGACGCGCACCGCGCCTTCCCAGTAGATGTTCCCCGTCGAGCCGCGCGCATCGAGCTCCTGGTCATCCATCAACGGGTCCACGCGCCACACCTTTCCAGCCACCTCGACATCCATCGCGACAGGATAGACGGTCCCGGTGCGCGGCGATTTCCACTCGCGCCGCGGCGAGAAGCGCACCGCCTCGCGCCCCGACGCGACCGCCGCCGCGCCGGGCATGCGCAACATCGCGTTGGCCCAGAGCGGCGCGCCGTCCTTGCCGCGTATGCGAAACGCCATCAGCGCGCCGCCGCCCTCGAGGTTGGCGCCGAGCCAGTCCCAGCCCATGGCGTCGTCGGAGAGGAGCCGGCTCGACCATTCGTGGTCGAGCCACGCCGCGCCCTTCACCTCGAGCGTCTCTCCCGCCGATTGCACGCGCCCTTCGACGCGCAGCTGCGGCTCGCTGTAGTAGTAGCTAGCCTCGTCCGCGCCAGGGCCCTTGCGGCTGAAGCCACGCTCGCCCTGGAGCAGCACCGGTTGCGTGGGCGTCATTGCCAGGTCCAGCGCGAAACCCTCGGCGACGATGCGCGCGCGATAGGCCCCGGACTCGCGCACGAGATGCCAATCGTCGATGCGCAGCGCGGTGTCGCTCTCGCCCGCCGTCACGAGATCCGGCAGCATGCGCGCCGACCGCTGGTCGTGGAGGAGGCGCCCCTTGCGCGGATCGGCGAGCGCCGCGTGGGCGAAAATGAGCTGCCTGGGGCTGAAACGGCTCGCATTGCCGTCGGCCTCGGGATTGCGCACTCGGAAGAAGGTCACCTGGAAACCCATCGGGCCGCGCGGGGTGTCGAGCTCTCCGGTCACGTACCACCATTCGATGCGGTGGGCGGGATGCGATCCCGCATCCCTCGGAAATACGAGCGCCTTGCCAGGCGTTACCGCAGCGAAGTCGAAAGCGAAGGCTTGAACCGCGAATAGCACGAAGGGAGCGAAGAGCAGCGTGACGCTCTTAGCGTTCACGCGTCGTCCTTCACCGCGAGGACGGCTTCCTTGCGCACGGCAAAGGCGGCGCTCGCCTGCGCCCCGATCGCGCACATCGAGATCACTCCGGCCACCAGCGCGAAGAGCGCCGCGAAAGGCCAGTGCACCTCCAGGCTCCAGTGGAACGACTGGCGGTTCACGACGTGCACGAGGACGAGGCTGATGGCGATGCCGGAGACGAGCCCGATCGCGGCGCCGAGGGCACCGGTGGCCGCGCCCTCCACCGCGAGAAGGCGCAACACCTCGCGGCGCGTGAGGCCGAGGAAGCGCAGCACGCCGAACTCGCGCCGGCGCGACCAGGCGAGCGCGGCGAAGCTGCTGGTCACGCCGGCCAGGCCGATGAGGATGGCGATCGCCTCCAGCGCATAGGTGACCGCGAAGCTGCGGTCGAAGATCGCGAGCGAGCGCCGGCGCAGCTCCGCAGCGTCCTCGAAGGCGAGGCCGCGCGCCTCGGGAAGGGCGCGTCGAATTGCTGCCTCCGCGCGCTTCGCGTCCACGCCGCTCGCGAGGTGGATCGCGAGGTCGTTGGCGCGGGTGTCGCCGGTGAGGCTGCGATAGCGCTCCAGCGGCATCAGCACCGCCCCCCAGGTGCGCGCGTAGTCGCGGATCACGCCCGCCACCGAGAGCGGGGTGTCGCGCCCGGCGATCGGCAGGACGATGCGATCGCCCGTCTTCCAGCCGTGCAGGTCGCGGGCCGCCTCGGAGATCCACACCGGGATCTCGCCGCCCGGCGCGGGCATCGCGCGCGGCTCAGCCTGGAAGCCTTCGAGGATGCGCTCGTTGATCGGCCGCGCGATAAGGGTGACGGGCGGGCCGTTGGCGTCGAGCACGAGCCGATCGAAGCGCAGCGCCTCGCTCGATGCGACTTCGGCAAGGGCGGCGACCTTGCGCAGGTCCTCGGCCGAGAATGTGCTCGACGCGGAAGACTGCACGTAGAGGTCGGCGCCGACCACGCCGTTGAGCCAATCCTCGAGCGAGACGCGGAACGAAAACACCATGATTGCCATCGCCACGCAGAGCGACGCGCTCACCACGATGCCCGCGACGCTCGCCGCGAGATGGCCGGGGAGGTGGCGCACCTGCGCCAGCGCGAGGCTCGCGATCGGCGCATCGGGCGGGGCGACGCGCGTGAGGATCGCTCGGCAAAGTGGCCCCACCGCGAGCACCGAGGCGCAGAGCCACGCGATGATCGCGCCGTACCCGCCGAGGGGGAGGCCGGCGATCGGCGGCACCAACAACAGCGGCATGCCCGCGATCACGAGCCCGATGGCGAGGAGCCCCGCGCCGCCGGAGGCTTGCGGCAGGTCCACCGCGCGGTCGCGCAGCGCGTCGGCCACCACGATGCGTCCGACCGCGCGCGCCACCCACAGTGCCCCGGCGATCGACATGCCGATGCCGAGCGCGGCGATGAAGGCGAGCGCCGGCAGGTCTGGCGTGAAGGGGCTTTGCGAGGCGCTGAAGAATCCCGCGCCGAGGTCGCCACCGGCGTGCTCGAGGAGCAATCGGCTTGCCCAGAGCCCGAACGCGGTGCCGATCGCGGAGCCGAGCGCGCCGATCGCGGCGCCTTCGAGCGTGAGGATGTACGCGAGCCCGCGCCGCGTGATTCCCAGCGCCCGCAGGAGGGCGAATTCCTGCCGGCGCCGCGCGGCCTGCAGCGCGAGCGTCGAGAAAACCAGGAAGGCCCCCGTGGCGAGCGCGACCAAGGCCAGCGCGTCGAGATTGACGCGATAGGCGCGCGTGATCGCCGCAACGCGCCCCGAAAGCGAGGCGGCGCCCGATGCGACCACGCCCGGAGGAAGAAGGCTCGCGACGCCGGCGCGGAAGCGCGCGCCGTCGACACCGGGGCGAAGGCGCAGGTCGATCCGCGTGATCGCGCCTACGCGCCCGAAGAGATTCTGCGCGGCGGCGATGTCCATGACGCCGATCTCGCCGCCGGCCTGCATGCCGGCGAGGATGCCGGCGACGCGAAGCTCCACCTTCCCATTGGCGCTGATGAGCGCGAGCGCGTCGCCCTCGCGCGCCTTCAGCTTCGCCGATGCCGCGGGAGACAGCCAGATGGCGCGCTCGTCGAAGAGCCGGCCCACGCTTCCGGCGCCGGTCTTCGCCGCGTCGACCACGAAGGCGGGCTGCAAGCGCACGGCGCGCAGCGCGTCGATGCCGAGGATGCGCAGGTTGCGCGCGCCGTCCGCGAGCCCTGCCTCGATCTCCACCACCGGGCTTGCGGCCGCGACCTCGGGGCGGCTCGCGATGCGGGCGAAGAGCGCATCGTCGAAGCCGCTGCGCGGCCCGCGGATCTCCACGTCGGCCTTGCCGGCGAGGGCGTGCGCGGCGCGGTCGATCTCGGCAAGCGCGGAGGTGTGCACCGTGTGCACCGCGCCCGCGAGCGCCACGCCGAGCGCGATGGACGCGAGCGTGAGGACCAGCCGCAAGCCGTTTGCCGCGAGCGTGCCGCGCAGGAGGAGGATCGCCAGCGGCGCGTTCATGGCGCGGGGGCGAGGCTTGTGCCGGCCAGGCGCAGCACGCGGTCCGCGGCCGAAGCCGCGATGCGCGAATGCGTGACCATGAGCGCCGCGGCCCCGGCGCGCTTCACCGCGTCCCCCAGGCACGCAAGCACCGCGCCCGCGTGGCCCTCGTCGAGGTTGCCCGTAGGCTCGTCGGCGAGGACGAGGCTCGGGGCGTGCACCAGCGCGCGCGCGATCGCCGCCCGCTGCATCTCACCGCCGGATAGCGACCCCGGTCGCCGGTCGCCGAAATCGCCAAGCCCGACGGAGCGCAATGCTTCATGGGCACGGCGCTCGCGCTCGGCGCCGTGCACGCCGATGAGCGCGAGCGGCAGGGCGACGTTCTGGCTCACGGTGAGATAGGGAAGAAGGTGGAACGCCTGGAAGACGAAGCCCACGTGGCGTCGACGCCACAACGCGAGGGCTTCGTCGTCACCGAAGTCGAGCGGCTTGCCGTCGACGAGGACCTCCCCCACGTCGGGGCGGTCGAGGCCGGCGATGATGTTGAGGAGCGTGGTCTTGCCGCAGCCCGACTCGCCGACGATGGCGACCCACTCGCCGCGCGCGACGTCGAGTCGCACCGCTTCGAACAGGGGATTGCCGGGACCGAAGGACTTGCCGAGCCCGCGGACTTCCAGCATCAAGTCAGAGCCAGGCGATGATCCCGAGGATCGCGCCGGCGAATGCGGACAGGCCCGCGCCGTAGAGAAGCCAGCGCTTCTGCGTGAGCACCGTGATCGAGGCGAGCGCGATGGCGATCTGCAGCAGCGTCATCGAGATGGCGAGATAGTGGTGCGGATGCAGCGCGTGCCCGCTCATGTCGTTGAACTTCTTCGACTTGGCCTCGTGCTCGCGCGCCTTGACCTCGATCTCCTTCTTCTCCTTCGAGTAACGCGCCACCTCGGACTTGTAGAACTCCACCTTGGCGGCATCTGTACTGATCCCCGCGGCGAGCTCGGCCAGGTTCTGCTTCATGCTCTTCGCCTGGTAGAAGTTCCACTGGTCGGAGGCCTCGGCGCGCTCGAGCACCGCCTCGTTCTTGAAGAGGAGCGCCTTGTTCTGCGTGTCGCCGCCGAAGAAGCTCACGATGGCGCCGACCGTGGCGAGCACCGCGGTGAAGATCGCTACCTGCTGGCCCAGCCCGGGCTTGTTGCCCGCGTGCTCGACGGCATGGTCGTGGGGGCCGTGTACATGGATTCCGTGCTCGGACATCGAACGCCTTCTTGTTGTCGGCTACTGGCCGCTTATGTAGTGTTCCAGCTGCTCGATGGTGAAGTCCTGGTCGGCGATGATGTCGCTCACGATGTCGCGGATCGACACCATGCCGATCACGCGGCCGTCGTCGACCACGGGCAGGTGGCGGATGCCCTTCTCGCTCATGAGCTGCATGCATTCGCGCGTCCGGGTGCGCGGGTTCACCACGATCACGTTCGAAGTCATGACCTCCTCGACGCGCGTGGTGTCGGAGGCGCGGCCCTTGAGGACGATCTTGCGCGTGTAGTCGCGCTCGGAAAAGATGCCGGCGAGGCGGTTGCCGCTCATCACGATGGCCGCGCCGATGTCCTCCGTGGCGAGGACCTTGATCGCGTCGAGCACGCTCTGCTCGGGGGTGACCGACACGACGCGGGCGGGTTTGATCCTCAACAGCTCGGCAACCGTCTTCATTTTCGTGCCTCCGTTCGCCATGGCGGTTCGCCTTCGCTCGTCACATGTTCGGGTAATTCGGGCCGCCGCCGCCTTCCGGGACGACCCACACGATGTTCTGCGTCGGGTCCTTGATGTCGCAGGTCTTGCAGTGCACGCAGTTCTGGGCGTTCACCTGGAGCCGGGGGGCGGGGCCGTCGGCCACGAATTCGTAGACTCCAGCAGGACAGTAGCGCGTCTCGGGTCCGGCGTAAACCGCCAGGTTCACCGCGACCGGGATGTCCGGGTCCCTGAGCTTCAGGTGCGACGGCTGGTCCTCCTCGTGGTTCGTGTTCGATACGAAAACGCTGGAGAGCCGGTCGAACGTGAGGACCCCGTCGGGCTTCGGATACTCGATCGGCAGGAATCGATCCTTGGGCGCGAGCCTCTCGTGGTCGGCCTTGTGATGGGCGAGGGTCCACGGCGCCTTCCCGCCGAGCACCACCTGGTCGATGCCGACCATGAGCGTGCCCAGGTAGAGGCCCTTCGACATCCATGGCTTGAAGTTGCGCGCCCGATGCAGCTCGTCGCGAAGCCAGCTCTTCTCGAAGGCCGCGGGATAAGCGGCGAGCTCGTCGGCCTCGCGCCCGGCGACTAGCGCCTCGAACGCAGCCTCGGCGGCGAGCATCCCGGACTTGATCGCGGCGTGCGTGCCCTTGATGCGTGAAGCGTTCAAGAAGCCCGCGTCGTCTCCCACCAACGCGCCCCCGGGGAAGGTGAGCCTGGGCAGCGACTGCAGCCCGCCCGCGGAAATCGCGCGCGCGCCGTAGGAGATGCGCCGGCCGCCCTCGAAGAATCCGCGGATCGCCGGGTGGGTCTTGTAGCGCTGGAACTCTTCGAAGGGATAGAGGTACGGGTTCTCGTAGCCCAGGCCGACCACGAATCCCACCGCGACCTGGTTCGCCTCGAGGTGATAGAGGAATGAGCCGCCGTACGTGTCGTTGTCGAGCGGCCATCCCGCGGTATGCACGACGAGGCCGGGGACATGCTTCTCGGGCTTCACTTCCCACAATTCCTTGAGCCCGATGCCGTAGACCTGCGGCCCGCGGCCTTCACGCAGCTTGTAGCGCTCCTCGAGCTGCCGGCCGAGGTGCCCGCGGCAGCCTTCGGCGAACACCGTGTACTTGGCGTGCAGCTCGATGCCGGGCTGGAAGCGCCCGGTCTTCTCGCCGTCCTTGCCGATGCCCATGTCGCCGGTTGCCACGCCGCGCACCCGCCCATCTTCGGTGAAGAGGATCTCGGCGGCGGCGAAGCCCGGATAGATCTCGACGCCTGCGGCCTCGGCCCGCGCGCCCAGCCAGCGGCACACGTTGCCGAGGCTGGCGATGTAGTTGCCGTGGTTCTTGAAGCACGCGGGCAGCATCCACGACGGGACCTGGCGCGAGCCTTCCTTCGACAGGAAGAGGAAGCGGTCCTCGGTGACCGGCTGGTTCAGGGGCGCGCCGTCCTTCTTCCAGTCGGGCAATAGCTCGTCGAGCGCGCGCGGGTCGATCACGGCGCCCGAGAGGATGTGGGCTCCTACCTCCGAGCCTTTCTCGACGACGCAGACGGTGATTTCCTTGCCCGATGCGCTGGCCAGCTGGCGCAGGCGAATCGCGGTGGCGAGCCCTGCCGGGCCAGCGCCGACCACGACTACGTCGTAGGTCATCGATTCGCGTTCGCTCATTCTTCGAATTCTACTTAATTAAAAACATTCAAGAAGTTGTCACGGAGAGCACGGAGAACCCCCGGAGCGGTCATCTCGATGCAAGCGCGGTACGTTGAAGGGCTTGTTGAGACATTGGAGCGGGGAAAATGGAAGAGACAGTGCAGGAAACAGGGCGGCTGCTGCATGGCGATTTCACGGAGAGAATTCTCCGATGCGCGATCGAAGTCCACCGCGAATTGGGACCTGGCTTGATGGAAGGTGCCTACCGCAGGTGCCTGCTGGGTCAGCTGAGGCAGGAGGGTTTGGAAGTCAAGCAGGAGGTGCCCGTCTCGATCACCTACAAGGACCATGTCATCGACCTGGCCTACCGAGCGGATTTGATTGTAGAGGATGCGGTGCTGCTGGAGTTGAAGGCGGTCGACTCGTTGCTACCCGTTCACTCTGCCCAAGTTCTTACCTACCTGAAGTTCCTCAATCTGCGCGTCGGCTTTTTGATGAACTTCAACGTGACCAACTTGATGAAGGGTGTTCGCCGTTACCGCCGCTAGGGTTTTCGTCCACCTGCCCCGCTTGCTCCGGACTTTCTCCGTGTGCTCCGTGACAGCTTCTTGTTTACGCGGAGCGCGTCCATGAATTCAAGACCGCCCGAGCTTCAAGAGCGACTTCGCTCGCCGCGAGCCCCACCGGCCCTATCCCGCGGGCTACCAATGAGTCCGCCGCCGCCCCATGCAGGCAAACCGCGTATTGCAGAGCCTTCTCGGGATCGAGCTTCTGCGCGAGCATCGCGCCGATCATTCCCGCGAGCACGTCGCCGCTGCCCGCCGCGGCGAGGCCGGGATTGCCGGTCGTGTTCACCGACCAGCGCCCGTCGGGAAAGGCGCAGATGCTCCCTGCGCCCTTGAGGACCACATGGGCGTTGAAGCGCTTGGCGAGCGCGATCGCGGAGCCGACGCGGTCCTCGTTCACCTGCGCCGTTTTCCTGTGCAGCAGCCGCGCGGCTTCGGCGGGGTGGGGCGTGAGGATGGTCGGCGCGCTGGTGCGCGCGGCCAGGTCGGTTTCCAGCGTGGCGTTGAATGCGATCGCGTTGAGCGCATCGGCATCCAGCACCAGCGGCTTGCCGGATGCCATGAGCGAGGGCAGCAGGTTGCGCTCGAACATCGACACCGACGTGGCCGAGGGTGATTGCCCGGCGCCGGGGCCGGCGACGATCACCTCGAACTCGAGGGCGTCGTCGATCGATCCCATCATGAGCTCGGGGTGCTCGGGATCCACCGACGGCGCGTCGGAGCTGAGCAGGCCCGTGCGAACCTTGCCCGCGCCGCAGAGCAGCGCCGCGCGCGCCGCGAGCAGCGCCGCTCCCACCATGCCGCGATTGCCGCCGATCACCGCCACCGAGCCGTAGTGTCCCTTGTGCGAGTTGGACAGGCGGGGCTTGAGCCAGGCCCTCGCGAGCTCGGGTGTAAGCAGGTGCCCGTGGGACTCGCGCCGCGCTTCGTCCGTGATGCCCAGGTCGTCCATTTCGAGGGCGCCGCGACATGCGGGGCCGTCGGCGGTGTGCAGGCCGACCTTGTGAGCCAGGAAGGTGATCGTATTGGTGGCGCGCACCGCGGAGCCACGCACGGCGCCGCTTCCGGTATCGAGTCCGCTGGGCGCGTCGATCGCCAGCACCGGCGCGCCGCTCGCGTTGATCCTGTGGATGATGTCGGCGAAATTCGTGTCGACGTCACGGGACAGGCCCAGTCCGAGGAGGCCGTCGACGATGAGCGAGGGCTTGAGGTTCTCGGGCCACGCGCGCACCAGGTTGCCGCCGCGCGAGCAATACCCTTCACGGGCCACGCGCGCCTCGACAGCCTTGGGCTCGGTGCCGGTGACATCGAACACCACCAGGGGATGGAAGGTCTCGCTCAAGTGCGCCGCCGCCACCCACGCGTCGCCGCCGTTGTTGCCGGGCCCCGCGATGACGAGGATCGGCGCGCCGGTGTCGGCAGCGAGCCTGCGCGCGGCCTGCGCAACCGCGCGTCCGGCGCGCTCCATCAGGGACGACGCGCCGGGGCGCGCGGCGCGCGCTTCGAGCGCGCGCACTTCATCGGGCATCAGGACCGGGATCGGCTTCACGGAACGAGCACGGTGTCGCGCGCCACCGCAAGCGTTTCCGGATAATCGATGCTGTAGTGCAGGCCGCGGCTTTCGCGGCGCGCGAGCGCGCTGCGCACGATGAGCTCGGCGGCGAGCACGAGGTTGCGCAGCTCGATCAGGTCATTGGACACGCGGAAGCTCGCGTAGAACTCCTGGATCTCGTCCTGCAGGAGCTGGATGCGGTGGCCGGCGCGCTCGAGCCTCTTGGTGGTGCGCACGATCCCCACGTAGTTCCACATGGTGCGTCGCAGCTCATCCCAGTTGTGCGAGATCACCACCTCCTCGTCGGCGTTGGTGACGCGGCTCTCGTCCCATTCGGGAAGCGCCGGAATCTGCGCGGGACCTTGCGCGAGGATGTCCTGCGCGGCGGATTCCGAGAACACCAGGCACTCGAGGAGCGAGTTGGACGCGAGCCGATTGGCGCCGTGCAGGCCGGTGCTCGCCACTTCACCCAACGCATAGAGGCCACCCACGCCCGCGCGTCCCGCGAGGTCGGTGACGACCCCACCGCAGGTGTAGTGCGCCGCCGGCACCACCGGGATCGGCTCCTTCGTCATGTCGATGCCGAACTCGAGGCAACGCGCGTGGATGTTGGGGAAGTGCGCCTTGATGAAGTCCGCGCCCTTGTGCGTGATGTCCAGATAGACGCAGTCGATGCCGTGCTTCTTGATCTCGAAGTCGATGGCGCGCGCCACGACGTCGCGCGGGGCGAGCTCGGCGCGTTCGTCGTGCCGCGGCATGAAGCGCTCGCCGTCGGGAAGCTTCAGGAGCCCGCCCTCGCCGCGCACCGCCTCCGAAATCAGGAAGGACTTGGCGTGGGGATGGAAGAGGCAGGTCGGGTGGAACTGGATGAACTCCATGTTCGCGACCGGGGCACCGGCCCGCCACCCCATGGCCACGCCGTCCCCTGTCGAGGTGTCGGGGTTGGTCGTATACAGGTAGACCTTGCCCGCGCCGCCGGTGCACAGCACGGTATGGCGCGCTCCGATGGTCTTCACGCGGTTGGCACGGATGTCGAGCACATAGGCGCCCCAGACCCGGTTGGCCCCGGTGGTGTCGCCGAGGTGCTTGCGGGAGGTGATGAGGTCCACTCCGATATGCCAGTCGAGCACCTCGATGTTCGGGTGGCTCTTGACGCGTTGCACCAGGGTTTTCTGGACGGCGCTGCCGGTCGCGTCCGCGGCATGGACGATGCGCCGGTGGCTGTGCCCGCCCTCCCGGGTGAGGTGCAGCTCGTCCTGGTGGTCGTCGTCCCGGGTGAAAGCCACACCCTGGGACACCAGCCATTCGACCGATCGCCGGCCGCGCTCGACCACGAACTTGACGGCATCGGGCCGGCACAACCCGGCCCCCGCTATGAGGGTGTCGCGGATGTGGTCCTCGATCGAGTCGGATCCGTCCAGGACGGCAGCGATCCCGCCCTGCGCCCAGCTCGAGGCGCCGTCGAGAAGCTCGTGCTTGGTGACAAGGGCCACCTTCCGGTGGTCCGCCAAATGGAGTGCGGCTGACATTCCAGCCAGACCACTCCCGAGGAGCAGAACGTCGTAGTGGTTCAACAGTAGGGGGCCAGAATGGGGGTGAGCCGTGTCAGAAACAGCCCTACACGGCGTGGAACTATTTTCCTACACCTCGGTCACTAAGAGACATTCACGAAATGCGTGCCAAAGGAATGAAATCTTTGAGCTTTATAATACCCCAGGAGGCCAAGAAGCCCTTTGTGGCGCCGGCCGCACCGGGGGGACTCGCGGGTCTCGCCCCCACGACGAAAACACCAATACAGGGCCGAATGAGCGACAGGGAAATCGACCAGCTGCTGGTCGAGAAGGCGCAACGCGGGGACAAGCACGCTTTCGAGATGCTGGTCATCAAGTACCAGCGCAAGCTCGAGCGGCTGCTCTCGCGGGTGATTCGCGACCCCGCGGAAATCGAGGACGTCGCCCAGGAGGCCTTCATCAAGGCGTACCGGGCGCTGCCCAATTTCCGTGGCGACAGCGCGTTCTACACGTGGCTGTACCGCATCGGCATCAACACCGCCAAGAATTACCTCATCGCATTGGGCCGCAGGGCGCCCACGTCGACCGAGTTCGATAGCGAGGAAGCCGAGGGCTTCGAGGATGCGGCGGGGCTGCGCGACATTAATACGCCTGAAAGCGAGCTGGCATCCAAACAGATCGCGCAAACGGTGAACGACGCCATCGCGGCGTTGCCAGAAGAATTGAGGACTGCGATCACGTTGCGGGAGCTCGATGGGCTCTCCTACGAGGAAATCGCGCAGATCATGAATTGTCCGATCGGCACGGTGCGGTCGAGGATTTTCCGGGCGCGTGAAGCGGTGGCCGAAAAGCTCCGCCCGCAGCTGGGGACGAGCAAAGACAAACGCTGGTAATAACGAAGACCGGGGCTGCAACCCCTTAAAAGTACGGCCCTTCGCGAGAGACGAAGGCCGATCGACAGGAGCAGGACATGACACAGGAAATTTCCTCGCTGATGGACGGCGAGGCGCCGGCCCAGGAAGCCGACAGCGCGATTCGCTCGTGCGGCGTGAGCGAAGAGCAGAAGCAGACGTGGCTGGTCTATCACGCCATCGGAGATGCGATGCGCGGCCAGTCGCCGCGCGCCCTCGCGCTTCCGACCCGCGTGATGGAGGCCCTCAAGGCACAGCCCACGGTGTTGGCGCCCAAGCGCCGCCCCCTCGACGCGACCTTCACCCGCATTGCCCTCGCGGCCGCGGCTTCGGTCGCGACCATCGGTGTCGTCGGCTGGGTCGGCACGCAGGGCGGGCAGGGCAGCGAGGCACCCGCGCTCGCCAAGTCCACCTCGGCGATCCAGACGGTGTCGAACAAGGCGAGCGTTCGTGAAAGCGTGCCGGACGCCCGGGATTACTTCGCCGCCCATCGGCAGTTGCCGTCCCCGGAGCTCTATCGTCCGGTGAACAACCGAGCGCCGGCCCCGGCTCGATGAGAGCCTTGGTGTCGGGGAGTGGGCGCCGGTGGATACCGGCACTCGCTCTGGGGGTCGCTTGCGGGGCCAATGCCGCCCCGGGGAGCGATCCCCTTGCCTGGTTGCAGCGCGCGGCGGACGCGGCGCGCGCGTCTTCCTACGGCGGCACCTTCGCGCACAGCAACGGCGACCGCACCTCCACGGTGCGCATCACGCACGTCTACTTGAACGGCGAAGAGCACGAGCGCATCGAGCCCCTCGATGGCCCGCCGCTGGAGATCGTGCGCAAGAACGACGAGATGTTCTGCTACTTTCCGGACGCCAAGACAATCCGCCTCGACCGGCGCGTAACGCCGCGCTTCTTCCCCGCGATCCTGAGCCCCACGCCGTCCGCGGTGGCCGCGAGCTACGACGTGAAGCTCGGCCAGTCCGAGCGCGTATTGGGCTATGACTGCCAATGGATCCGCCTGGAGCCGAAGGACAACATGCGCTACGCGCAGCGCCTGTGCTCCGAGGTCAATTCCGGCCTGGTGATCCGCGCAAAGACCTTCAACGACAAGAACCAGATGATCGAGCTCTACACGTTCACCGACCTGAAGCTCGGCCGCGAGGTCGCGCGAAGCGACGTGCGCTCGATCTTCGAGGCGCGCGTGAAGCGTTGGATCACGGACTCGCAACCGCGAGAAGAAACCAAGACGGTCGAAACCGGCTGGGCCGTAGGCAATCCACCGCCGGGCTTCCTCAAGGTGACGGAATTGCGCCGCACGCTTCCCGGCCGCGCGCAGCCCGTCTCCCAGATCATCTACAGCGACGGGGTGGCGAGCCTGTCGGTGTTCATCGAGCCCAATGCCCCGCCGCGCGTGGGCGACGCCTCGAGCGAGGACGGCACCACCGCCTTTTTCGTGCACCCGATCGGCGAGAACCTGGTATCCGTGCTGGGCGAGGTCCCGCTTGCGACTGCCCAGCAGGTGGGCCGCAGCGTTGCGCGCCGCCCCTGAATTCTGTTACACCGGCACTGGAGTTTTTTCCGGCTCGCCCCATCTGATTGAGATCGGCCCCCGGCCGACCCCCATTCCACACCCCGACCAGAGATACCCATCATGAAAACGCTCCAGGCATCCGTAGTTGGCGCGCTGCTCGCACTAGGCTTTGCGACCCAGGTTCCCGGCCTCGCACAGGCACAGACGGGGCGTGTCGCCACCCCCGCCATTCCCGGGGCGTCGGCCCAGATCCTTCCCGACTTCGCCGACCTCGTCGAGAAGTACGGCCCGGCCGTGGTCAACATCAGCACCGAGACGCGCGCCCAGGCGCGCCCGCAGACCCCGGGCTTGTCCGAGGACGACCCGTTCTACGAATTCTTCCGACGCTTCATGCCTCCGGAAGGACGCAACGCCCCGCCCGGACGCGGTGAGCGCAAGGCGCCGGAAAAGGCGCCCGAGGGCGCGCCGCGCGGGCAGCTGCGTCCCTTCGGCCTGGGCTCGGGATTCATCGTCTCGGCCGACGGGTTCATCGTCACCAACGCGCACGTGGTCGAGAACGCCGAAGTGATCAATGTGCGCCTCACCGACAAGCGGGAGTTCAAGGCGAAGGTGGTGGGCGCCGATACCCGCAGCGACGTCGCGGTGATCAAGATCGACGCGACCAGCCTGCCGATCGTGAAGATCGGCGACATGTCCAAGCTGCGCGTGGGCGAATGGGTGGTCGCTATCGGCTCGCCCTTCGGCTTCGCCAACACCGTGACCGCGGGCATCGTCAGCGCCAAGAGCCGCGACAATGTCGGCGCCGATCCCAACGTGGACGCGGTGCCCTTCATCCAGACCGACGTCGCGGTGAACCCGGGCAATTCGGGCGGGCCGCTCCTCAACATGCGCGGCGAAGTGATCGGCATCAATTCGCAGATCTTCTCGCGCACCGGAAGCTTCGCCGGCATCTCGTTCGCCATTCCCATCGACTACGCTTTCAACGTCGCCGACCAGCTCATGAAGACCGGCCACGTCACGCGTGGGCGCATCGGCGTTTCCATCCAGAACGTGAGCCGCGACCTCGCCGATAGCCTCGGCCTGGGCAAGGCCGATGGCGCGGTGGTGGGCGCGGTCGATGCGGATTCCCCGGCGGCCAAGGCGGGGCTCGAGGCGGGCGACGTCATCACCAAGATCGACGGGCGCGTTGTGGACGGCTCGGCCGACTTGTCGCGCACCATCCGCAGCCTGAAGCCGGGCAGCAAGGTGACGCTCACCGTGTGGCGTAGCGGCAAGACGCGCGACCTGCCCGTGACCGTGGCCGAGTTCAAGGACGACGCGGCAGACAAGGTCGCCTCCGCGAAGGCCACCAAGAA
>JANLXC010000135.1:0-51754 GCA_031364925.1 Burkholderiales bacterium
GGCGATAGGACAAGACAGGCGATAGTCGCTGCAGGACATGACCACTGGTATACCCGACCTGTCGCAGGCGGGAAGGATCCACGGCGAGATGAGCGGATACAGCTCGTGCGCATGCACCACGTCCGGGCGGTGGCGCTGCAGCAGTGCCTCGAATGCGCGCACCGCCTCGGGAGCATAGATGCCGCCGGTGAAAGCCTTCATCCGTCCCGCGAGGTTTTCCGGAAGGTGCCGGCTGTCGCGCACGAACTCCTCGACCTCGACGCCACGCTCGCGCAGGACTTCGATGGTGGCCTCGGTGGCCTTGTCCGACCCGCCCATGCCGCGATGGACGTTATAGGCGTGCAGCACGCGCAAGCGCGGAGACCGGAAATCGTTGCGATTGATGGCGCGGGCGTGCGGACTATCCATCGGCGGGCTTGCGCGCCATCCACACATCCTGGACGAGCCCGTCCTCGGGATGCACGACGACACGGTGCACGTCGGTCCACCCCTCGAGGAGGCGGTCGCGAACGAACGCCTCGGGATGAATCGCGACGAACCACTTTCGTCCTTCCTGGTACTTGCCTTGCACGACGATCCGGCCCGCGTCAAACGCCTCCTGTTCGTCCCCGCTCGTGAGCAGGTGGCGGTAGGCCTGGCCATGCGTCGTGATCACCAGCAATCCGCCGGGCTTGAGCACGCGCCGCAATTCCTTCACCCAGGCGAGCTGCACCACCTCGGACAGGTGGGTCACGACCGAGAAACTGTAGACGACATCAAATTGCGAATCGGGGAAGGGCAGCGGGGGATTGAGGCGGTTCTCGACGAACTTCACCCCGGGGAGATTCTGCCGGCACCACGCGACGCTTTCGACGTTGTAGTCGGTACCGGTGAGGGAGGTGCGGTGGCCCGGCAGCAGGTCCGCGATGTGGCGAATGAGCCGGCCCGGACCGCAACCCCATTCGAGGATTTCGAGGGGTGCGCCCGCCGGCGTCTCTTCGCGCATGACGCGCGCGAAGAGCGCCGCGTGCCGCAGGCCCGCTTCGCGGTAGCGCGTGAGGTCGACATGATTGAGCGCGTCGTAGACCAGGTGCCGGGGGGGCGTGGCGAACCCCGGATAAGCCTCGCGAAAGCGGCGATTCGCCGGCCATGCCTTCGCCCGGTCGAGCACGAATCGGCATGAGTCGGCAAAGCGCAGCAGGCCCGCGGCCCTCAATGCGCTGATCAGTAGGAACTTCACGCTGCGCGGGTCGCGCAGCTGCGGCCGTGTCATCTCTTGCTCGCCCGATACGTATCGGACGGATGCTAGCACTTCCGTTCCCCGCCCCGGCGCCTCGCGGGCATCGTCGGGGGTGATATAGGCGTGGAGCCCTGCATGTGCGAAAATTGGGTCTTGGGAGCGTCAATCGTCCCCAAAGAATGGGAAGACCGCAACGATGTCGCGAGTGCTGATCGGAATTCCGACTTTCAACCGGCCGCAGTTCGTGATGGCGGCGGTGCGCAGCGTCGTCGAGCAGAAGTTCACCGACTGGCAGTGCATCGTCAGCGACAACGCATCGGAGGGCGCGACGCGCGGCACGATCCGCGAGTACGTAGCGCAGCTGGGCGATCCGCGCGTCACCTTCCACCAGCAGGAGACCAACCTGGGGGAGTACGGGCAAGGCCGGTATTTCTTCAAGCGCGCGCAGGACGACGGCTGCGAGTACTTCGCGATGCTGCACGACGACGACGTGATGGAGCCTTCGTTCGTCGCATCCGCCGTGGCGGCCCTCGACCGGGAACGCGCGATGGCGCTCTTCGCCTGCAACCCCTTCGTGATGACCGCCGACGCGGTGCGCTCCGCCGTCCTCACCGATGATTTCGACCGCAGGTCGCAGCGCACCGGCGTGAGGGAAGGTCCCATCGACGTACTCTCGACCCACATGGCTTGCGGCTTCACGCCGATTTCCGGCGCCTTCTTCCGCGTCTCGGCACTGCGCGATTCGGGCTTCGTTGACGATGACATGTACGGGTGTGTACCTTTCGAGATCAACATCTTCCTGCGGCTGGGCGAGCGCGGGGCCCGGGCGTGGTTCGATCCGCGCCGGCTGCTGGGATTCCGTTCGCACAGCCAGCAAATGCAGAGGACGGACTATCTCAACAACGAGGACTACGTTCGCTTGACCATCCGGCTCTTCGAGCGCCGCCGGTTCCGCGGAGCCAACGAGCGGCGCCGGCGCCAGGCGCTCGGCCGGCTGTACCGGATCGAAGCCCTGCACGCGGCGCATGCGGGCAAGAACCCCGGCGCGCGCGGCAAGGTGGTGCGCGCAATTCGCATCAACCCGTTTTCGGTGTCGACGTGGCTTGTCGCGGCGACGCTTTACCTGGCGCCCTTCCTCGCCCGGAAGGCCGCGCACGCGTGGATCGAGGGCAGCGCAACCAACGCCGCGCCGCCGTCGGTCGCCAGCTGATGCCGGCTCGCGACCCATCCGCAATAGTGCATAGCGCCGTACACAGGTAGCCACGCCATGGACCCTATGAAGGAAACGATCCCGTACCAACCCGAGCTCGACGCCATCGACTGGCGCACGTCGCTGCGCCGCGCGCGGCACGCGATCACCGGCCACGTGCCGCTCATCCTGACGAGCTGCGCCTTCGCCCTGCTCCTGCTGGTGGCGTACATCAAGATCTTTCCGCCGATCTACAGGGCCGACGTGGTGATCCAGGGCGAGCCCAACGACGACGTCGTGCGCAGCAACTACTACTCGGCGTGGAACCCGTTTCGCAAAGGCGACTTGAAGTCAGAGCCGGAGCTGGTCACGTCCGGACTCGTGGCGCGCAAGGTGGTCGGCGACTTCAACCTGAAGTTCAACGATGTGCACCACACGTTCCTCACGCACCTGACCTACCTGTGGACCGACTCGTGGGTGGGAAAGGGCTGGCGCGACTTCAAGGCGTGGCTCTTCCCCCCGGATCCGGCCGCATACAAGGCAACGCCCGAGGAGATCGAGCGGGCACGCACCATCGAGGCCTTCAAGGAAGGCGTGTCGGTGGAGCCGGTGCCCGGCACGGCCATCGCGCGGGTCGTGGTGAGGGCCCCGACCTACAGGGCCGCGGAATTCGCCAACAAGGTGGTCGAGGTGTACATGGCGGAGCGCAACAAGATTTTCCGCGTAGAGGCCGACTCCGCCTTCAAGTCCCTCGCCGAGGAGGTGACGCGTGCCCAGGACGACCTCGCCGCGATCGACCGCAAGAAGTTCGAGTTCGACTCCAAGAACAAGGTCGTCCTCGATTTCGAGAAGGACAAGCTGCAGGTCTCGAACTGGAGTGCTCTGCGTTCGTCGATGACCGACCTGACCGCCAGCATCGCGAGCCTCGAGGCGAGCCTCTCCGTGGTCGAGCAGCAGCTGCAGAACGAGCCGCGCGAGATCACCAGCTCGCGCACCCTGCAGGACAGCAAGATGAAGGCGCTCATGCAGGCGCGCGAGTTCGAGATGAACACCAACCTGCAACGCGACCGCGAGCGTTTCGTCGCCGGCTCGCCCGAGGTCACACAGCTTGAAAAGTTCCTCGCCGAGACGCGCAGCGCCATCCAGAAGGAGCCCGACAAGGTCGAGGTCGGACAGGACCGCATCCTCAATCCCGTCTACACCGACCTGCGGCAGAAGGAGAACAACATCCGCGCGCAGCTTGCCTCGGCCCGGGCCACGCTCGCCTCCAAGCAGGGCCCGCTGCGCGAGTTCGAGAAGCGCATGGACCAGATCCCCTACCTCGTCAACAACACGATCGAGCAGGGCCGCATCCGCGAAGGCCTCGAGCTGCGCTACAAGGTGCTGCGCGATCGCATGATGCAAGCCGACGTGTCCCGGGCCACGATGGCGTCGGTTCCGTCCAGCGTGCGCGTGGTCGACTGGGCGACCCCGCCGATGAAGGCGACGTGGCCGCGCAACATCGTCCTGGTTCCGTCGGCGTTGGGCCTGGGCCTGCTCCTGGGCTTCGGCCTCGCGCTGTGGGCCGAGCTGTTCAGCTCGCGCGTCAATCGCGATCGCCTCTCGTCGCGGCCGGACATTCCGGTCTATGCAGTCATCGATTTGCGCCCTGATGTGCCGCGGCTCGCGTCGGCTACCTCCATCGACGCGCCGTCCGCGGTGGACCGGCTGCGAAGGCTGACCTGATGAGCGACATGAACATCCGGGCGCTACTGGGCCGCGGCCGCGCGCTCCTCGGGCGGATGCGCCCCGGCGAGGCCACGGCGCCGCCGCTCGGCACCTTCAGCCTCCTTGCGCTGCGCCTGGAGCGCGACCTGCACACTCCGGACAAGAAGGGCCACGTCATCCTCGTCACCGCCGCCGACGACGACGCGGTGGGCGTCGAGGCGACCATGGAGCTCGCATGGTGCCTTGCCGAGGACCTCGGCCACTCGGTCCTGGTGGTCGACGGGGCCTTCGACGTGCGCGCCCTGAGCGCGGCGCTCGGGTTGGCGGACAGGCCGGGGCTCGCCGAGCTTCTCGACGACACCGACGAGGACAGCCTCAGCTTCCAGGCGGCGCTGCAGCCGACCTTGCATGAGCGTATCCGGATCCTTCCCCACGGCACATCCAGCGACCATGCGATTCGCGCCGACGCGCTGCGCCAGCTGCTGGCGACGGCGCGCTCCCATTTCGACTTCGTGCTGGTGCAGGGATCGGTCCTGATCGACGGTAGCCGCTCCATGGCGTTCACCTCGCTCGTCGACGCGGCTCTCCTGATCGCGGTCGAGGAGAGGACCCGGCTCGAGGAAGTGACCCGCGCCCAGCGCCTCCTCAACGACTGTGGCGCCACCCGCGTGGCTCTCGTGCTGGCGAACCGGCCGCGCCCGCGGCGCCCGAACGGCCGTTGAAATCGTTCGCGGCGTCCGAGCGGACCGATATGGCCGGACATCCTCCGAAGGCGGCATCGAGCGGCAATGCGCCGTGGGTTCTGCTGGGCGGGTTCGGCGCCGGCACGGCCGCGATCGGCGTCATCATCGTCCTGCAGCTGGCCGACATCAAGTACGTCGCGGTGGCCCTGACTGGCGCGCTTTTCGTCCTTGCGCTGCCGCTCATCAGCAACCTGCGGCTCTTCTGCCTGTACGCGATCATCACACTGGCCCCGTTCGGGTTGCGGCTCACCTTCCTTCCCTATCCGCACATGGGGGGCGCCGGCGCCACCTACATCGAGGCCGTCGACCCGTTCCTGGCGCTGCTCCTGTACTTCCACGTGCGCGAACGCTTGAAGGGATTCAGGCGCGGCTACAGGTTCCCGCGGCCGTTCAAGATCTGGGTCGCGCTGATAGTGCTGGGTCTGGGCAGCGTGATCTTCATGGACGTGCTGCGCGTAACCGCCTTCAACGAAGTGATTCGCATGACCAAGCTGCTTCTCCTCGCGGCGCTGATCTGCAACGAGGTGGTGACGCGACGTCAGTTCAAGCATGCCATCGTCGCCGTCACGCTGGGAGTCATCCTGCAGGCAGGTCTCGCGATCGTCCAGTACCTGCGCGGCAAGCAGCTCGGGTTGGAATTCCTCGGTGAAGCCAGCGACGAGAACATCAAGACCCTGTCGGATGCGACTCTCCTTACCGGAGAATTCGTCAACCGCGTGGGCGGGCTCCTGGGGCACGCCAACCTCCTTGCCGCGTACCTGGCCCTGTACCTGCCGATGGCGGTGGCCCTCTTCCTCGCCCCCATTTCGCGCCGCCTCAAGGTGCTGCTCAGCGTCGCGCTGCTACTCGGGCAGCCGGTGCTGGTTCTCACGCTATCTCGCACCGGGTGGATCGATTTCTCGGTGGCCCTGATGATGGTGCTTGCGCTGGGCGCCCTGCATCCGATCTCGCGCAGGAAGTTTCTCCTCTTTCGCGTCGGGATCGTCACGTTGACCGCGGCGGTAGCGCTGGCGCTGAGCCCGCACATCATGCAGCGCCTGTTCGAAACCGATCCGAACGCGGTGGTGTACCGCATCAAGTGGCTGGAAACCGCGCGGGCGATGATCCTCGACCATCCGCTGCTGGGGGTGGGGCTCAATACCTACGTCTTTCGCCAGCTGCCCTATGGCGACGACAAGACCCCCACCGAGATGCACGATCGCTACGGGGATCTTTGGCCCGCGGTGCACAATGCGTGGATGTTGACGTGGACGGAGCAGGGGACGATCGGATTCATCCTCTTCGTCGCGTTCCACATCTCGGTGATCGTGTTGTGCATCAGGAACCTGCGCATCCGCGATCCGATGATGCACGCGCTGGGCGTGGGACTTTTCGCGGGGTTCGTCGCCGTCATGATCGATGGGCTCGCGAGCTTCTTCGTGCGCCAGGAGGCGACGGCCCGCATGTACTGGATCGCGATCGGGTTGATCCTCGCCGTCGGTTACTGGCGGCGCGCCAACGAAGAGGGCGAGCTCGCGCTTGCGCGTTTGTTCGCCGCATCCGATCGGCCGCAGGCGGACGGCGTGCCGTCCCGGGGCGGGCGTTGGCTTCCCGCACGGACGAGTCCGTTGCGGTGACCGGGCCGCCAGCCGCGCCGACCCTGCTGCGGTCCGTCGTCAAGAATGCGGTCAGCCTCACGGGTGGCCGCATTCTGCTTGCGCTGCTGCGCTTCATCGTGGCGCTCGTCATCGTCCAGCGCGCCGGCCTGGAGCGCTTCGGCGAGTTCGCGCTGATGCTGAGCTTCATCCTCATCGCCGAATGGCTTTCGGACTTCGGCCTTACCGACATCGCCGTGCGCCAGATCTCCGCGGATGCGCGCCGGCGCGACTCGACCATGGGCGCTTTCCTCGTCTCCAAGGCGGTGCAGAGCGTCGTCGCCTCGGCGGCGATGGGCGCCGCGATTGCCCTCCTCGGCTACCCCGAGCACATGGTGCGATCGGGGGTCATCGCCGCCGCCGCGGTCGTCCTCTACGGCGGCGTGCAGTACTACCGCGTCGAATTCCGCGTGCGCATGACGATGGAGCGCGACGTCGCCGCGGAGCTCCTGTCGGCCGTGATCCTGCTGGCGGGCGTGTGGTGGGCGACGCGCGCGAGCGCCTCCCTCGAATTGCTGACGCTGTGCTACGTCGTCTCGCGCGGCGTGAATCTCCTCGCCGCGGCGTTCTTCGCCCGGCACGCGCCACGCCCGGGCTTCGGCCCCGGCTTCGGCGCCGAGCTGCGCGTGTTGGTGGGGGCGGCGCTGCCGCTGGGCGTGACGGGGCTCCTGGTGAGCGCGTACGACGCGATGGACGCTATCGCGCTATCGCAGTTGTCCAGCAGCGGCGAGGTCGGGATCTTCACGGTCGCGATGCGCGTCCTGATGCTGGCCGTGGTCGCCGAGCAGGCGTTCGCGGCGGCGGTATTTCCGGTCCTCGCCGGCCTGTGGGCGCGCGACAAGGAAGCATTCGTCCGGACCTTGCAGGTGATCGTCGATTGGGGCGTCGTCGTCGGAGGCGGGCTCTTTTGCGCGCTGTACGCGGGCGCGCACGGCATCGCATCCTTCGTGAAACAGGATCCCCAAGCCGTCGCGGCAGTCCTGCAGCTCCTCGCATGGGCCATCCTCGCGCGCGTCATCGTGACCCTGGTAAGCCCGATGGTGGTGATCTCGGGGAAGCTTCTGTACACCGTGTGGATCACGGCCATCGTGGTAGTGGCCAAGGGAATCGCGCTCGCCGCCTTCGCTTCGCAAGGTGCCGTCGGCGCGGCGACTGCTTACCTGTTCGCTGAGCTCGCGGTCGGCCTGGTCCCGACCGTGATCGTCTGCCAACGCGTCGCTGGCGTGCGGCTGCGCTGGGCGGTCCCCATCAAGGTCGCGGCGATTGCCGCCATCGTCGCCCTAGCCATGAAATGGCTCGGGCTGGAAGGCTCGATTTTTCATGGGGCGCTTGCATTGATGATCTACCTCGGTCTCGCCGCCGCCGGAGCGATCCGCCCGCAACAGCTCAGGCAACTTTACCTCGGCATCGCACAACGGCGCAGCCGCCATGTCTAAGCCATTGCGTGTCGCGATGATCGGCGACCGCGGAATCCCCGCGCGCTACAGCGGCTTCAGCACACTCGTGGAAGAAGTTTCCTCCCGCCTGGTGGCCAGCTACGGCATGGAGGTCACGGTCTACTGCCGCTCGCACTATTTCGACACGCATCCCGCGCAATTTCGCGGCGTGCGCCTGGTCTACCTTTCGGCGCCCGGTGGCAAGAGCTTCGAGAGCCTGGTGCACAGCGCCAAGGCGATCCTGCACGCCGCGATGAGCCCCCTCGACATCGCGCTCGTCCTCGATCCGGGCAATGCACCGCTCACACTGCCGCTCGTCGCGCGCCGCATGGCGTTCGTGCTCCATACCGACGGCTTGGGATGGCAGCGGCGCAAGTGGAGCCCGCTGCAGCAGCGCTACTACCGCTGGTCCGAGTGGGTGGCCGCGCGGCTGGCCACCGGGCTGGTGGCCGATTCGCCGGCGATGCGCGACTACTACCTCAACACGTACCACGCCCCCAGCGCCTACATCCCGTACGGCGGCGTCGCGGGCGAGCCGCCATTGGACGCGGCCCCGGCGCAGTTCGGCCTGGAGCCGGGGCGCTACCACCTGGTGGTCGCGCGCCTGGAGCCGGAGAACAATGTCGACCTCATCATCCGCGAGTACAAGAAGTCGAAGGCTCGCATGCCGCTGGTGTATGTCGGCGGGGCGCGCTACGAGTCGGCCTATTCACGGGGCATCTTCGCCGAGGGCGACGAGCGCGTGAAGTGCCTGGGACCGGTGTACGATTCCGCGGTTCTCAATGGTCTCTACAAGAACTGCCGCAGTTACCTGCACGGCCACGAGGTCGGCGGCACTAACCCGAGCCTCTTGCGCGCCATGGCCGCGGGCGCCGCGTGCGTACCCATCAATGTCGTGTTCCATCGCGAGGTGATGGGCGGCGAAGGACGATACTTCACGACCGAGCCGGGCGACCTCGCGAAGATCATCGAGGCCCTGGAGGCGGACGACGGCATGGTCGAGCGCCTGGGACGGCATGCTCTCGCGCGCGCCGACGGCTTCTATCGCTGGGACGCGGTCGCGGCCGCATACGCCGAGCTTTTCGCGAAGGTCGTCGAGGCGCGCGCGAACGGCGTCGACCTCGCGAAGCACCCGGTGGAGGACGTCTACCACCCGGAGCGTTTTCACGCTCCCGGGGCCGGCACCCCCTAAACTCCTACGAGGAAAGCGCCCCGCTGCGCGCGCGCGGGGACCTGGTCGCCGGTGCGCGCTGCTCGCCGAGGATCTCCTGCGCGATCTCGCGCGCGTTGGTCACGCACGTGATGATCTTGCCGCCCAGCACCGACCAGCATCCGAAGCCATGGTTGGTGATGACCGTGGGGCGAGCGTCGAAGTCGCGCGCGTAGGCGTTCACGGTGCGCGTGGCGAAGCGCGACTCGACGTCGGTGGCCTGCGCGAGGATCGGCAGGTAGCGCGCGGAGTGGCGCAGCATGGTCGCGCGATTCGACGGCGTCTCGCCCCATTGCGGTGGCATGCCGTCGTCGGGAATGACGCTGCGCGAGACCGAGTTGTGGATGTGGGAAAGCAGGAACTCGCCCTCGTTGCCGGTCCCCACCAGGCTCGTGAACGGCCCGTCGATGATGGTGACGCACACCTGCGGGATCGGCAGGCGCAGCACCAGGAGCTCGTACAGGTCGAAGCGCATCGGTTCCACCGGGAAGCCGAACCAGCGCGAGACGATGTTGCGGTTCATGTATGTCGCGTTCACGAGGTAGTCGAAGGATTCTTCGCGCGTGCCGTCGGGCCCCTGCACCGTGAGGCGCTTGGAGCCGTCGCGCGTGAGGACACCCGACACCACGTTGGTGCGCGGGAAGAATCCAATTTCGCGGTTGCGTGAGAGGCGCTCGGTGACAATTGCGCGCAGGCGCGGGATGTCGTATACCGCTTCGTCGGTCTTCAGCGTGAGGCTCACCTTGGAGAAGTCGAGCACGCCCTCGGGCGGACGCTCCACGGTGAAGTCGAGGTGGTTGTTCATGCAGGCGGCCAGATAGCGCTCCGCCGGAATCTCGATCCCAGTCGCGGAGGTGCAGAAGTAGGCGGCGATCTCGCGATTGATCGACTCCTCGTACTCGGCCTCGAACTCGCGGCGTGTGGCCTGGATCTCTGCGATGGTGTCGTAGCTGCGCGGATAGTGGAATCCGGAGTGGTGGCGGAACTGGTTGTTGAACGAGACTTCGGTAAGGAGCTCCGCGTGGCGCTCGAAGAGCGACACCTGCGCGATCTTGGCGAGCTCGAGCGCGCACGTCGCGCCGAAGATCCCTCCGCCGATCACCGCCACGCGCGGGCGCTCCTTCGTCGGCCGCGGCATTGCGCCCAGGGCGATGCGCACGATGCGCTCGCCGACTGCCGCGTCGCAAGGCGAAGGCGTGTGCTCGCGCATCGCGCCGAGGAAGGCGCGCAACTCTTCCCTCAGCGCCTGGGGGCTCGCCGGATAGAAGCTCTTGTCGACCTGGTTGTTACGCGTGGCGACCATGATCGAGTTGTCGACGAGGTCTACCGCGATCTGGCGGTCCGAGTAGTTCAGCCGCAGCACCCGCACCCGCGCCTCTCCGCTCCAGCCCATGCGCAGGTTCACGTTCATCGGGCCCGGATAACGGATGCTCACCTGGCTCACGGCGCCGCGTCGCCGTCCGAGGTTCAGCTCCGGCTCGACGCCGAAGAGAAAGTCGACGATGTCGAAGAGGTGCAGGAACTCGAGGTTGGCGTCGGCGTACGCCGCGCTCTCCTCGCTCTTGGGATTGGTCATGATCCCTTCGATCCCGCCCGGGCGCTCCGGAATCGAGGCGACCAGGCGCTTCAACTCGCGCACCACCGGATGGAAGCGGAACAGGTGCCCGACCATGAGCACGCGCCCGGAGCTCGCGGCCAGCGCCTTCAGCTCGGCAGCCTCGGCCGCCTCGAGCGCGAGCGGTTTTTCGACGAAGACGTGCGCGTGGGCGACGCATTGGCGCGCGAGGCCGGCATGAGTCGCGGACGGCGTTACGATGTCCACGGCATCGACGCCCGAGAGGAGCGAGGCGTCGAACCCGCGGTGAACGGGGGCAGCCTGGGACTTAGCGAGCGCCGCGCGGGCCTCATCGGTATTGACCACGATGCCGGCAACCTCGGCCTCGCCTTCGGCGGCGAGCCGGTTCCACTCGGCGAGGTGCTCACGGCCGAACTTGCCGGCTCCAACAAGGAGGATCCTGGGTCGCGACATCGGCCGTTTCGGGTCTTGGGATTTCGGAACGAAGGCAGGGCAAGCCGAGTATAGCCTCACTCGCGCGGCGCGGCGACGAGCCGTTGACCGATGCCGCGGGTCCGGGATATCTTACGGCCATCCGAGAGTTCGAACGCCTGCCTGACCGGATCGATCCAGTCATCGCGAAGCGCTTTGTTTTCGTGCCGAATGCGACGGGAGCCTCATGGTAGTGCGCGAAGTCACCGAGGAGGAACGCAAGAAATGGCCGCGCGAGGTCATCGTTCCGCTCGAGAAGGCGTTCGCCGACGTGCGCGGCGAGATCCAGCCGCTGGTGGACCTGCCGATGGAGAGCTGCGTGCTGATCAGCTCGAAGAAGGGCGCGGTGCGCGCCAACCACTACCATCGCACCGACTGGCATTTCTGCTATGTCCTTTCCGGATCGATCGAGTACTCCGAGCGGCCCCACGGCTCCGCCCAGGCGCCCAGCAAGACGCTCGTCGCGCAGGGCCAGCTTTTCTTCACCGGGCCGATGATCGACCACCGGATGTATTTTCCCGAGGACACGGTGTTCCTCACGCTCGGTAGGAACTCGCGCACGCAGGAAGCCTACGAGGCGGATGTGGTGCGGATTCCGCCGATGGACGAGTAGCGCGCAGCGTGGCGAACCACTATCACCGGCGAAGCACCTGCCGCCTCTGCCTGGGCAGCGATCTCACCAACGTCTTCTCGCTCGCGCCCACTCCGCTCGCCAACGCGTTCGTGACGCGCGCGGCGCTCGATCTCGAGCAAAGCCTCTTTCCCCTCGACCTCTTCTTCTGCGAGGCCTGCGGCCACCTGCAGCTGCTCGACGTGGTCGACCCGGTGGTGCTGTACGAGCGCTATGTCTACGTCTCCGGCACGTCCCCGGTGTTCGTCCGCCACTTCGAGGACTACGCGAAATATGTGATCGACATCTTCAAGCCGCCGCAGGACGGGCTGGTAGTCGACATCGCGTCCAACGACGGGACGCTGCTGCGCTTCTTCAAGGAGCAGGGGCGGCGCATCCTCGGCGTCGATCCCGCGAAGGATATCGCCGAGAAGGCCAAGGCCTCCGGCATCCCGACCATCGTGGACTTCTTCTCGCCGCGCCTGGCCGACCAGATCCGTGCGGAGCACGGCCCCGCGAATGTCATCACCGCCAACAACATCATCGCGCACGTGGACGACCTCGCGTCCTTCATGGACGGAGTGCGCCGGCTGCTCGCGCCCGACGGCGTGTTCGTTTTCGAGGTTTCGAACCTCTCCGATGTGGTCTCGAACACGTTGTTCGATACCATCTACCACGAGCACCTCGATTACCATTCGGCCGGCCCGCTGGTGGGATTCTTCAAGCGCTGCGGGCTGGAGCTGATCGGCGCCAAGCGCGTCGACACCCACGGCGGATCGCTGCGTGGAGTCGTGCAGCACCAGGGCGGCCCGCGGCCGCTGGGCGTGTCGGTCGCGCAGGTGCTCGCCCGCGAGGAAGCACTGGGCCTGAACAAGGCGCAGACCTTCCGCCAATTCGCCGCGCACATCGAGTCGCTGAAGGTCGAGCTTGTCGGGCTGCTGCGCAAGCTGAAAAGCGAAGGCAAGAGCATCGCGGGCTTCGGCGCTCCCGCCAAGACCACCACCCTCATGTACCAGCTCGGCATCGGGCGCGACATGCTCGACTTCATCGTCGACGACAGCCCCCTCAAGCAGGGCCACTTCACGCCCGGCATGCACATCCCGGTGGTGCCCGCAGCGCAGCTATACGAGCGGCGCCCCGACTACGTGGTGATCCTCGCGTGGAATTTCGCGGAGCCGATCATCGCCAAGCAGAAGGCGTTTCGCGACGGCGGCGGGCGCTTCATCGTCCCCCTGCCGAGGGTCGCGGTAATCTGACGTGCTGCGCCTAGGGCTTATCGGCGCCGGCCGGTGGGGCCGCAATTACATCAAGACCATCGCAGCCGTGCCTGGCGTGCGGCTCGCGATGCTCGCCAGCCGCAATCCGCAAAGCGCCGCGTTAGTCCCCGCCGGCTGCACCCTGACGCACGAATGGCGCGACCTCCTCGGGCCCGGCGGCGTGGACGCGCTCATCGTCGCGACGCCGCCCGCGATGCATGCCGAGATGGTGCACGCCGCAGTGGCGCGCAGCCTTCCGGTGCTGGCGGAAAAGCCGCTCACCATGAACTTGCGGGAGGCCACCGCGTTGCGCGATTTCGTCGCGGCGCAGGCGGGCTTCGTCATGGTCGATCACACCCACCTCTACAGCCCCGCCTACCGCGAGCTCAAGCGCAGCGCGCTTCGCTGCGGAGCGATCACGGCGATCGCCTCGCGCGCCGGCAATATGGGGCCGTTCCGCGGCGACGCGCCGGTCCTCTGGGACTGGGGCGCGCACGACGTCGCGTTATGCCTCGATCTCCTCGGCGTGGGTCCCGACACCGTGAATGCGAGCCTCATCGACAGCCGCGCGACGCCGGAAGGCCTGGGAGAGGTCGTGGAGATTCACGCGGCATTTCCCGGGGCGGTCCCCGCGGTCCTCACGTTCGGAAACATCCTGGCGAAGACGCGCCGGCTCACCGTCCACCTCGAGCGGGCGACCCTGATCTACGACGACCTGGCCGCCGACAAGCTGGTGCGCTATCCCCCGTGCGAGCCGTTCACGCAACCGCGTGCGCCGGGAGAGCCGATCTTCACGGAGCCGCGCTTGCCGCTCGCCTGCGCCGTCGCCGAGTTCGCCGCCGCCGTGGAGGCGGGCAGCCGCTCGATGCGCGACCTGGATCTCAGCGTGGAGGTCGTGCGCGTTCTCGCCGATTGCGAGCCCCAGCCCGCGCGTTGACCGGCGCGGCGGCCTCACGTACCTTACCGTCCTTTCCTCCCGCCGCGGCTCTCCCATGGAAGTGTGCGCTTGAACCTGAAGAGCCTTCGGGATATGGTGTTGGGACTCGCGATCGCGTTCATGATCCTCTCGCTCGTCGGCGAGGTGCTGGTGAGGACCTTCGGGCATGTGCTGCCGTACGAGCAGGACGACGAGCTCGGCTGGAAACCGCGCGCTGGCCTTTCCGCGCGTTACAAGATGCGCGACCAGTCCGGCGCCGAGTTCGACGTGGCCCACTCGACCATGCGCGATGGATTCCGCGCGTTCGGCGATCTCGCGAGCCCGCGCAAGCGCGTCCTCTTCGTGGGCGATTCCTTCACCGGGGACCCCAACACCGGCAACGCCGACGCGTATTTCTCCGTGGTCGGGAAAATCCTCCCGGTGGAGGTCTTCGCAATCGGCGGCAGCGGCTACGCAACGCTCCAGGAGCTGCTCCTCGTGCGCCGCTTCGCTCCGGTGATAAAGCCGGACGTGTTCGTGCTGCAATACTGTCCCAACGATATCCCGTCCAACAGCATGCCGATGGAAGAGCGCACCACCTATACGCGCAACCAGAAGAACCTTCGCCCGTACCTGGTCGACGGGTCCATCGTGCACCGGATGTCGGCGTGGCATCCGTACGTGCTGCTCCACAACCACTCGCGGCTGTTTCGCAAGCTCGACTTCGACGTGACCAAGCTCCAGTACCGCTTCAGCGGCCCCGGAGGCCCGCCGGTCGCCGAGAACGCCGAGACTACGGCCGAGAAGGCCGCCGCGATCAAGCTCACTGCCGAGCTCATGTCGCAGTTCGCCGCGGCACTGCCCAAAGGCGCGCGCCTCTTCACGTTCTCTTGCTTCACCAGCAAGCCCGAGGACCTCGAAACCTGGAAGAAGATCGCCGTGGACGCTCGCGTCGAAGCCCAGCCGTCGGTTTCCGCCAAGGTCGAGGACGCGGAGAAGGCGGGCCAGGTGGTGCGCATGGCCGACGGGCATCACTGGAACAAACTCGGAAACCGCATCGCCGGCGAAGAACTGGCGCGCATTCTAGCCACGGACTACCTCAAATGATCCGAACCCCTGCCCTGCCAAATTTTTCCGCCCCTGTCCTTCGCGCCGTGATCGCCCTGTGCGTCGTCACAACGCTTTCGGCTTGCAAGGAGGAGCCCGAGGTGCCGCTGAATTTCGCGCCGCGCGCGACGCAATGGGTGCAGCACCCCGCCAATCCGGTGGTCAAGGCCGGGGACTTCATCGACAAGGGGCTGTGGGCCGATCCGTGCGTGCTGAAAACAAACGACGGCTACGTGATGTACATGACGAGCAGCACCAAGGAGCCCTTCAAGCCGCCGATCCTGCCGTTCCGCGCGGTGTCGAAGGACGGCATCAACTGGCGCCTCGATCCCCCGACGCCTCTGATGGACGCCTCGGGAACGCCGTTCGCGAGCGTCGAGACGCCTTCGGTGGTTTTCTTCAAGGACGAGTACCACATGTATTTCACCGGCATCCACACCGCCGGGAAGATTCCCACGATGGAGATTGGCCATGCGACGTCGCCCGACGGAATTCGCTGGCGCAAGGATCCGAAGCCGGTGATCACCTCGAGCGGAAAGCCCGCGGAGTGGACCGGCTTCCTCGTCGCCGAGCCGGGTGCGGTCGTAGTCAACGACAAGATCCACGTGTACTTCACGGCGATGGGAGCGCGGCCGAGCGGGTCTCCGCCGCAGCTGCAGAACATCGGCCTCGCCACGTCCTCGGACGGCAGGAATTTCGACACGCCCCGCGTCGCCCTTTCGCAATCGAAGGCGTATCCGCCGGAAGCGGGATACCCGGGCTACTCCACTCCCGCGGCGCTGGTGGACGGCAAGACGGTGCATTTGTTCTACGACGTCGTGCATTTCCAGAAAAACGCCAAGCCCGAATGGCGGCAGGTCGCGATCCAGCACGCGGTGTCCACGGACGGCGGGCTCACCTTCGTCGAGAAGGGGGGCCCCCTCCTCACCCGCGACGATAACGACTGGTCAGCCAAGGGCGAGCTGAGCGGCCCCTCGGCGATCATCGATGGCAACGAGGTAAAGCTCTGGTTCGCGGGACACGCGGGCTACGGCACCCTCGCGAACATGATCAATCGCGGCTGGAAAGGCCGCGAATTCGGCATCGGCATGCTCACCATCGACCTCGCAAGCCTGCGGGCGCCCGCGAAATAGGCGTGTGCTAAGGTTGCGCTTCGCAATCGCGCACGAAAACAATGCAGACGCATGAGTCGTTCGACCGCAAGCACGAAGTCCCCCAGTCTTCCGAGCGCGCTTTCGGCCTGGTGTTCGCCGGCTTCTTCGCGATCGTCGCCGCATTCCGCGTCTGGCACGCGCGCTCCGACTATGGATGGTGGCTCGGCGCCGCGCTCGCGTTCGTATCGCTCGCATTCTTCTGGACCACCCCCCTCGCGCCCCTGAACCGCCTGTGGGCGCGCGTGGGCCGCCTGCTCCACGCGATGGTCAACCCGCTGCTGATGGGGCTCATCTACGCCTTGGCGATCGTGCCGACCGGCCTCGTCATGCGCCTCCTCGGCAAGGATCCTCTGCGCCTGCGCCGCGAGCCGAACGCACCGACCTACTGGATCGCATACCACGCGTCCGGCACGCGGCCGGACTCGATGAAGGACCAATTCTAGGAATCGCCGGAGACGGGCCGATGCTGTCCCTTGCAAAAGAGCTGTGGCGCTTCATGCGCACGCGCAAGAAGTACTGGCTGTGGCCCATCATCGTCGTGATGGTGCTGGTCGGCAGCCTCGTGGTGTTGACGCAGGGATCCGCGATCGCACCATTCATCTACACGCTGTTCTGACGCCCGCACCGGCAAGGCGACACGCACCGTGCGGATCCTCGGAATTTCCGCCTTCTACCACCCCAGCGCCGCGGCGCTGATCGACGACGGGCGCATCGTCGCCGCCGCGCAGGAAGAGCGCTTCAGCCGCCGCAAGCACGACTCGCGCTATCCCGGCCACGCGATCGACTATTGCCTCTCGCAGGCCGGCTGCGGCCTGGAAGGAATCGACCACGTCGCCTTCTACGACAAGCCGTTTCTCAAGTTCGAGCGCCTGCTCGAGACCTACCTGGCTTTCGCCCCGCGCGGCTTCCGCTCCTTCCGCATGGCGATCCCGTTGTGGCTAAAGGAGAAGCTGTTCCAGAAGAAGCTGCTGCGCGACGCGCTCACGCAAAGCGCGCCGCACGTGGACTGGGACGCGCGCCTGCTGTTCGCCGAGCACCACAGAAGCCATGCCGCTTCGGCGTACTACGCTTCACCTTTCGACGAGGCCGCGGTGCTCACAATGGACGGCGTCGGCGAATGGGCGACCACCTCGGCGGCGCAGGGCCGCGGAGCGGCGCTCGACATGCTGCGCGAGATCCACTTCCCGCATTCGCTGGGGCTGCTCTACTCGGCGTTCACCTACTACACGGGCTTCAAGGTGAACTCGGGCGAGTACAAGCTGATGGGCCTCGCGCCCTATGGCACGCCGCGTTTCCGCCAGGTCATCCTCGACAACCTGATCGACCTGAAGGCCGACGGCTCCTTTCGCCTCGACCAGAGTTACTTCGACTATTGCACCGGCCTCACCATGACCAATGCGCGTTTCGACGCGCTCTTCGGCGGACCGGCGCGCGGCCCGGAAGAGCTCTTGACGCAGCACCACATGGACCTCGCCGCCTCGATCCAGTCGGTCCTCGAAGAGGCGGTGCTGCGCCTCACGCGATCGCTTGCGGCAGACACCGGATCGCGCAACCTGTGCATGGCCGGCGGCGTGGCGCTCAATTGCGTCGCCAACGGCAAGATCCTGCGCGACGGGCGCTTCGAGAACGTCTGGATCCAGCCGGCCGCGGGCGACGCGGGAGGCGCCTTGGGCGCAGCCCTCTCGGCCTGGTACCAGCACCTGGGACAGCCGCGCGCGGCGACCGGCGGAGTCGATGCGATGCAGGGTGGATACCTCGGCCCGTCGTTCAGCGACGAGGAGATCGCCGCGAGCCTGATTCAATGCGGCGCGCGGTTCGAGCGCCTGCCGCAGGCCGAGCTCACTCAGCGCGCCGCGGTCGACCTTGGCGCCGGCAAGGCGCTCGGCTGGTTCCAGGGGCGCATGGAGTTCGGGCCGCGCGCGCTCGGCGCGCGCTCCATCCTCGGCGACCCGCGATCGCCGTCGATGCAGAAGACACTGAACCTGCGCATCAAGTATCGCGAGTCGTTTCGCCCGTTCGCGCCTGCCGTGCTGCGCGAGGATGTGTCGGAATGGTTCGACCTCGACGGCGACTCGCCCTACATGCTGCTGGTCGCCGACGTGGCCCAGCGCCGGCGGCGCGCTCCCGGCGCCGCCGAGGAAGGCCTCTTCGGCATTGACAAGCTGAACGTGCCGCGCTCCGAAATCCCGGCGGTGACCCATGTGGATTACTCCGCTCGCATCCAGACCGTCCACCGCGAGACCAACCCGCGCTTCCACGACCTCCTCACCCGCTTCAAGGCGATGACGGGCTGCCCCGTGCTCGTCAACACGAGCTTCAACGTGCGGGGCGAGCCGATCGTCGGCACCCCCCAGGACGCTTTCCGCTGCTTCATGGGTAGCGAGATCGAGACCCTGGCGGTGGGCAGTTGCCTCCTCGCCAAGGAGGCCCAGGACCCCGCCCTGAAGGTCGAATACAAGGACGCTTTCGAGCTCGACTGACGCCCCTGGATTTCGCGTGGATCGACCGGTTCCGGATAGAATGAGGGCTTCAAGGGGGGAATCGGGGATGCAGGTCATCGACAAGGAATCGCTCAAGAAGCAGATCGCGCTCAAGTTCGCCGAAGTGCCGCTTTTGGGGCCCAAGGCGATCGAAATTTACCTGCGCAGGAAGTATTGCGAGCGCGTCGTCACCCCCGCTAAGGTGCAGAACTTCCTCCAGGCTCAGCAGGACAAGTTCGACCGCGCCGTGGTGGTGAAGTCGCTTCCCTGGATCGTGAACCTGGACACCTTCAGCGGCTGCAACCTGAAGTGCCCGTTTTGCCCGACCGGCACCGACCAGATGGAGCGGCGCAAGTGCCACATGCCGATGGAGCGCGCCAAGCGAGTGATCGACGCCGTGAAGGAGCACGCCCTCGAACTCAGGCTCTACAACTGGGGCGAGCCCTTCCTCAACCCGGACATCTTCGAGATCATCCGCTACGCGCGCGACGCGGGCCTTTTCACCGTGATCAGCTCCAACCTGAGCGTGAAGGTGAAGGACCTGCCGCAGAAGCTGGTCGACTCGGGGCTCGACCGCCTCACCGCGAGCATCGACGGCATCGCCCAAAAGACGCTCGAGACCTACCGGCGCAAGGCGAACGCGGAACTGTGCTTCGCCAACATCAGGGCGATCGCCGAGGAAAAGGCGCGGCGCGGGGCGACCACGCCCTCGGTGGACCTGAAGTTCCTCGTCTTCAAGCACAACGAGCATGAGCTCGGCGAGCTCGAGGCCAAGCGTCGCGAGCTCGGCGCCAACTCGTTCCTGCCGCGGCGCGCCTTCATCTTCCACGACTCCTTCGTGCCCAAGCATCCCGACTACCAGCCGATCAAGCAGATCTTCAAGGGCCGGTGCGACTTCCTGTATTCGGAGCTCACCGTCGAGGCCACCGGGGCGGTGTCGCCCTGCTGCACCAACACCTCGGAGAAGTGGGACGTCGGCACCATCGAAGACCTTGGCGACCTGAGGCGATTCTGGAACGCGCCCGTCTACCAGGCGATGCGCGCCTTCAGCGGCGGCAGGGAAAGCGCCGGGAGCCTCGCGCCGGGCCGCGAGATCCTTTGCAAGACGTGCGACCTGGTGGATCACCCGAATTGCGGGAAGGGAGCGCTCTCGCCCTTGCCTCCGTCATTCCAGGCCGCCGGGATTTCCTACGCGCACGGCCTGGATAACCACCAGGCACGGCAGTTCGACTGAGTGGTGCGCCGCTCCGGTCGCAGCGCGGGGCACGCTGCGGGATGAACGCCAACGAAGGCAAGCGGCCCGTGCGTGTCGCCATCGTCTGCCCCGGCGTGGGGCTGGTCCAGCGCGGCTTCGAGCGCTTGTTCTACGACATCTTCAAGCTCACGCAAGGCGAGCTCGACGCCACGCTCTTCAAGGGCGGCGGCCTCGAGAGCGAGCACGAAAAGGTGCTCTCGTTCCTGCCGCGCAATGGGCGCTTCCTCCAAATCTTCCCCATCCACCATCTCATAGGGCGCACGCCGATTCATATCGAGTGCCTGACTTTCGTGCTCGCCCTGTTGCCGCACTTGCGCGGCGGGCGATTCGACGTGGTGCACTGCATCGACCCGCCGATTGCGCGGCTCCTCTTCCACCTGCGCCGCATGCTGGGGCTGCGCTTCCGCTTGCTCTATACCCATGCCTGCACCATGCCGTCGGGCAACTACCCGCCCGCCGACCACCTGCAACAGGTGTCGCGCGAAACCTATGACGAAGCCCTGCGCGACGGCATTCCCGCTGGCGCGATGACGCTCCTGCCGGTGGGAATCCACCCCGGGAACTTCGAGTCGCCCCGGTCGAGGGAGGAGCTGCGCCGCGAGCACGGCGTGCCCGCCGACGCATTCATGATCCTTTCCGTGGCTGCGCTCAATCGCTGGCACAAGCGCATCCACTACCTCGTCGACGAGGTCGCCAAGCTCGATGGCAATTGCATCCTCTGGCTCGACGGCAGCCTCGACCAAGGCGAGGGTGACGTGGCCGACTACGCGAAAACCGTGCTGGGCGAACGCGTACGGGTCACACAGGTCGCTTCCGGCAAGGTCGGCGAGCTGTACCGCATGGCCGACATACTGGCGCACGCCGCGTATTTCGAGGCGTTCGGGCTGTCGATCATCGAGGCCGCTGCTGCCGGGCTGCCGGTGCTCGTCCACGATGCGCCGCATTTCCGTTGGCTCATGCCCAACCCCGGCGCGTGGGTGGACATGATGGCGCCCGGCGCGCTCTCGCAACGCCTCGCGTTCCTCATCGCCAATCCGCAGGCGTTGAGCGAGATCAGATGCGGAGATCTCGTGCGCGAGCGCTTCGACTGGGAGGGGCTGCGCGCCAGTTACCGTTGCCTGCTCGAGCAGGTGGCGGCCATGCCGCAGGCGCCTGGCGGCGCGGGCAAGAACTATTTCTCGAAAGTGCACGGGTAGCGCCGTGGTGCTGTCGATCATCATCGTCAACTGGAACGTCCGCGACCTGGTGCGCAAATGCCTCGCCTCGGTGCGCCGCGAGATGCTCGTCGCACCCGGCGACTACGAAGTCATCGTCGTCGACAATGCCTCGGAGGACGGCAGCGCGCAGATGCTGCGCACCGAGTTCCCGGACGTAATCCTCATCGAGAGCGCCGTCAACCTGGGCTTCGGCGCCGGCTGCAACAGGGGCTACCGCGTCGCAAAGGGTGAATTCATCCTGCTGCTCAATCCGGACGCCGAGGTGATCGATCACGCGGTGGACGCGATGCTCGAAGTCATGGCCGCGCGCCCGCGCGCCGGCATCCTCGGGCCGCGTCTGGTTCACGAGGACGGGGCCTTCCAGCCGGCATCGGGCGGCGCGCTGCCGACGCTCGCCAACACCGCGTGGAACTACCTTTTCCTCAAGGAGCTGCTGCCGCGAAGCGTGGCGCCCGCCGAGCTTTTCCTGGAATGCGATCCGCAGGGCCTGGTACCGGTCGGCTGGGTTTCCGGAGCCTCGATGCTGATGCGCCGGGAGGCCGTGGGCGCCGGGATATTCGACGAGTCCTTCTTCATGTACGGCGAAGACATGGACGTGTGCGACCGGGTCCGTCGGGCGGGCTGGGAAGTGCTCTACGCGAGCGCCATCTCGGTGGTCCATCACCACGGCCGCAGCTTCGCGAAACAGGACTCGCTCGAGATCCGCGCGAGCGCTCATGACGGGCCCCGGCGCGTGTTCAAGAAAGGGCACGGCGCGCCGAGCGTCCTCGCCTACGACGCGATCCTGCTCACCGGCTTCCTGATCCGCTGGCCCCTCTTCGGGCTGCTGTCGATGCTGCGGCCCGGCCGCGGCTACGGGGCCCGCTCACGCTTCAGCAGGACGTACGTGCGGGCGATGCTGCACGACCCGGGTAACCGCGACAAGCCCCTGCGCTAGGCCCTGGGCGGGGCTAGTAAGCCGCGCCGATGGTCGCCGCCTTGGCCAAGGCCGGCGCGCCCGCGGCGCCGCGCTCGAAGCATTGTCGCACCTGCCAGTCGACCTTGATGCGCGTCACCAGCTTCGACAGCGCTTTGATGTGCGTGGTCCAGACCGCGAGCGCGCTCTCCAGCTCGCGGCTGGCTTCCTCGCTCAGCCGGAACTCCACTTCCGTGGCCTTCTCGTAGCGATACTCGTTCGGGTCGGACAGGTCACCCTGCGCGATCCAGGCCGAGAAGTCGTAGTGCAGCGTCGCGCGCGCGGAGGAAAGGATCGACTTCGTATCGTGGCCGGAGGCGTGCAGCAGCTTCATGTACGAGTGGAAATCCCTCCAGAACAGGTCGAAGTCGCGGATCTCGTGTTGAACGCCGCGCTCCTCGAGCAGCGCCCGCGTCGCGCTCATCGCCGCGTCGCAGACCTCGTTCCAGAGGTGGAACGACGCGATGGCGCGGTAGCGGTACATCAGGTTGTCGCCGATCTCGCCGCTCTGCAGCTTCTCGAAATTCTCCGCCTTCGAATAGAACTCGATGCACGACTCGGGGGTGGGGAAGAGCTCGCCCTTGGTCTCGGCGACGAAGCTGTCGAGGAAGACCTTCATCGCGGGGGTGCCGTTCTCCATGGCGGGCAGCATGCGGTCCCACCACTCGGAATTCTTGATGCCGTGGACGCGCGCGAACTTGGCCACCTGCTCGAACCAGCCGTCGTTCCAGAAGACGCTGCTCACCAGATGCCACTTGCGGCAGGTGAGGTAATCGTCGAAGGGCAGCGTGTCGGTGGCGATGATGATCTCCTCCACGTCGAAGACCTTCTCGTCTTCGTACACCCCGTAGTTCTTTGGCAGCACGCGGAAGCGCGTATCGAACTTGAAGAGCTCGCGCGACTCCAGGCTCTCGAGCTCGGCGCCCTTCAGCATCATCGCCTGGAAGTTGTGCATCTGGTGGATGTTGCTGTCGAGAAGGCTATGCAGCCCGCGGAGGTGGCTGACCAGGGACTCGCCCGGCAGGCCGAGGATGAGGTCCGAGACCGAGCGCAGCCCGCGGCCGCGCATGTGGACCTCGAGCACCTTGTAGGCCTCCAGCTTGATGCTCTCGCGCTTGATCTTGCGCAGCACCTCCTCGTCGAGCGACTGCACCGCTTGATACAGCACCAGCGCGCCGCCGACCTTCTCCACCGACTTGATGATGCGCTCCGGCTTGTTCTTCCCGGTGGTGGCATCGATGAACGTCGGCCAGCCGTAGTCCTTCTGCATCTGGCCGATGTGGCCCGAGATGTCGATGTCGCGCTCGTACATGCCGTAGTTGGAGTCCGCGATGCGAAGCGTCCCCATGTTGGGCGAGTGGCTCTTGATGCGCTTGGCGATGTAGGTGATCTCTTCCTTGATGCGGTCCACCGAGAAATTGTGGATCTTGGAGTAGTACTTGGTGCCCTGCACGCAAAAAGTGCAGGTGAACGGGCAACCGCGGTTGGTCTCGATCATCGGCGCGAGCTTGCCGTCGAAGAACTCGTCCTGGATGCCGGACAGGAAGGGCGAGGGAATGTCCTCGACTTCCTTGTGGCGCGGCTTTGTCTCGTCGATCGCGGCCTGCCCCTCGGGGTTGCGGAACACCGACGACGGCAGCCCGATGGCGCCCAGGCCCTTGATCGACAGGCCCGCGTCCATGTACGTCTGCACGATGTGGTGCGCGAGGAAGTCGCCTTCACCCAGCGCGTAGACATCGACGAACTTGTACTTGTCGAGGTAGGCGAGCTGGCGAAGGGGCTCGAGCGAGATGTTCGGCCCGCCCATGACGCACAGCACGTTGGGGTTGGCGGCCTTGGCGGCGCGGAAGCAGTAGTGGCTCAACGCCTCGTTCCAGACGTAGTTGCTGAGCATCAGCACGTCCGGCGGGTTGATCTTGATGGCCTCCAGGAGGCTCTCCGCGTAGACGAAGATGCGCGAATCGATCTCGCGCCCCTTGTCGTCGTGGTCCATGACCGCCTTCATGTACGCGACCCCGAGCGGCATGCAGTCGTTGGCGAGCACGCCCGAGTAGTTGTAGCGCAAATCGCCGAGGTAGACGCGGATAGTCACGTGACTCGCTCCCGTGCCCCTGCGGCCTTCACTGCCTTGGGGCCTTTTGTTTCTTGTTCGTCTGCAAGGAACTTACGATACCACTCGATGGTGCGGCGCAATCCCTCGTCCATCCCGTATCGCGGGGACCAGGAAAGGCGCGCCTTCGCCTTGCTTGCATCCAGGTACTGCTCGCGAATCTCCGCCGAGGCGATATTCTGCACCACCGGGCGCAAGTCCGGGCGGCCCATCATCGCCAGCACCTTCTCGGTGAGCTCGATCATGGTCGGGCGCATCTCTAGGCCGAAGTTAAAGGCCTCGCCCGCGAGCGTCGGATCCTCCGCGAGCTTTTCCGCGAGGCGCAGGTAGGCGTCGGCGGCATCTTCCACGTAGAGGAAATCGCGCACGAACTTGCCGTCGCTGCGAATCAGGAACTTCTCCCCGCGCAGCGTCGCCATGATCACCCCGGGAATGAGGCGGCTGAAGTTCAGGTCGCCGCCGCCGAAGAGGTTGCCGCAACGTACGACTACCGCTCCCAGCCCGTAGGTGCGCGCGTACATGGTCGTTATGAGGTCGGTACAGCTCTTCGAGACGTCGTAGGGAAAGCGGCCCTGCAGCGGATGGTCCTCGAGGTACGGCAGGATGTTCGAGTTGCCGTAGGCTTTGTCGGAGGAGGCCACCAGCACCTGGCTCACGCCGCACTGGCGCGCCGCATCCAGGAGCATCCACGAGCCGCGCACGTTGGCCTCGAGGGTGCTCACGGGATCCTTCTTCGCGACGCCCACGAGGGTCTGCGCGCCCAGGTGGAAGACGGTTTCGATCTCGTACTCGGCGAGCGCTCGCCTCACGAGGCCGTCCTCGGTGAGCCCGCCGCGCACCATCGCGACGCGGTCCAGCCATCCGTCGCGCACAAGGCGGCTGCGCGGCGATCCGTCGCGCACCAATGCGACCACGAATGCGCCTCGTTGCACCAATTCGGGGACGACCCAGCTGCCCAGCAGACCCGTCGCGCCGGTGACGAATACACGGCGGTCCCGCCAGAAAGAATCCGAAATGATCAGTCCCCCTGCACGACGAGTGCGGGCCGCATGGGCTCAGGCTTGACCCACGGCGGCACGCGGCCGACGCAAAGGGCTTCGAGTTCGCCCTGGTCCTTGCTGGTGTCCATCGATTTCCAGAAGCCCAAGTGCTGGTTCACATAGAGCAGCCCGCGGCGCGCGAATTCCGGCAGTACCTCCTGCTCGAGGTTGTGCCCGTGCCACTCCTTGAACGCACGCTTCTCGAAGACGAAGAAGCCGGCGTTGATCCAGTAGTCGCGGACCAGCGGCTTCTCCTCGAAGCGGCGCACGCGGCCGTCGTCGTCGAAGACGACCAGCCCGTATTGCGAACGCAGCGGCACCGTGGTGAGCGTCGCCAGCCCGCCGGCGCGCTCGTGCTGGCGCAGCAGCGCGTGCAGGTCGAGATCGCCCAAGCCGTCGCCGTAGGTCGCGAAGAAGCGCTCGCCCACGAACTCCGCGCAGCGCTGGATCCTGTCGCCGGTATCGGCATCGGAACCGGTGTCCACAATGCGCACGTTCCAGTCGGTGAAGCGCCCGGAAAAATAATCGTGGAGCATCTCGATGCGATGACCCCCCGCGAGCACGAAGTCGGTGTAGCCCTGCGACGCGTAGGCGCGCATCAGGTGCACCAGGATCGGGGTGCCGTTCACCGGCATCATCACCTTGGGGAAATACTCGGTGAAGGGGTACGACCGGGTCCCCTTCCCTCCGCACAGAATCACGACTTTCATCGGAGAGCTCATCGCAGGGTGCCTTTCACGTTGGCGTTTATCACAGCAGGCTGTAGAGCCGGAAATTCAGCAGCAATTGGGTGGGACGCAGCACGATGTCGTCGAGGAAGCGCACGAGCTGGCTGCGCCCGTGCTCGGGCACGAAGATGACATCGTCGGGCTCGAGCTGCTGCAGCGCTAGCGCGATAAACGGGCCGGGCTGGCCGCGCGCCTCGACGTCCACCGGGATCGCCTTCAAGTATCCGTCCTTGCCCAGGCGAATGATGGTCACGTCATGCTCGGCGCCGGAGCGCAGGAATCCGCCCGCGATGCCGATGGCCTGCACCACCGACTGTGCGTTGCGTAACGGCACCGACGTCGGGTTCTTCACGTCGCCCATGACGTAGACCTGCGCCTGCCGCACCACCATGGGAATCACGGCGACTTCCGGGTTGAGCAGGCGCCCGGAAAACATCCTGGTGAGCTTCTCCGCCAGCTCGCGCGCCGACAGGCCCGCCGCCATGACGTCCTGCAGGATCGGCAGCGAGATCATCCCGTCGGAACGGATGGTGACGGTGCGCGAGGCTTCCGGCACGCGCCACACCGCCACCTCGATCTGGTCGCCCGGGAAGAGCAGGTATTCCTTCTGGAATCGCACCGACGACTGGATCAATTCGGGCTTCGCCGCGACCTGCTCCACGTTCGTGCGCGGGGTCACGCCGCAAGACGTCAAAAACAACGCCGCCACCGCGGCCAACGCCGCCACGGCGCCGCCGCGATGCGAGCCCGCCTCTACCATCCGCGCCCCCGCGCTACCGTGGCGAAGGTTCGGAAGATGAGCTTCAGGTCGAGCCAGAGCGACCAGCGGTCGATGTACGCCATGTCCAATTCCATCCATTCCTTCAAAGGCATTCTCGGGTCATCTTCGATCTGCCACAGGCACGTGAGCCCCGGCGGCATGGAGTGGCGGCGGCGATGCCACCACTCGAAGCCCGTGGCCTCGGTCACCGGGAACGGCCGCGGACCCACCAGGCTCATGTCGCCGACTAGCACGTTCCAGAGCTGCGGCAACTCGTCGATGCGGTACTTGCGCAGCCACGCCCCGATGGGCGTGATGCGGGAATCGTTGCGGATCTTGAACGCCTTGCCGTCGCGTTCGTTGCTCGCGGTGAGCTGCTCGCGCTGCTGCAGGGCATCCTTCACCATCGAGCGGAACTTGATCAGCCTGAAATGGCGCCCGTGCAGCCCGACGCGAGCCTGGCGGAAGAAAACCGGGCCCGGCGAGCCCAGCTTGATGCTTGCGGCGACGAATGCGAACAGCGGGATCAACACCAGCAGGCCGATCGCGGAGCCGAGCACGTCGATGACGCGCTTGATGAGCAGCTGCCAGTAGTTCGAGGGGCCATTGTAGTGCGTGAGCATCGGGATCTTGCCAACGTGGGACACCTCGGTGGCATAGCCCATGATCTCGAAAGCCTGGGGCCTCAGGCGCACGGAAATGCCCGCGGTGCAGCAGATCTCGAGGATGCGACTCACGGTATCGTAGTGACTGCGCATGGGCAGCGTCACGACTACTTCGTCGACCACCCGCGACACCACGATCTCGCGGATCTGCTCCACGCTGTCGATCATGCGCAGCTTCACCCCCGCCGGCGGATGGGACGCGATCTTGCCACGCTCCGGCGACTCGGTGCCCGACCCGTCGTCGATGTCGAGGATCTCCTCGATGCGGATGCCGAAGTGCGGGTTCGCGAGGATCGTCTCGGCGAGATCCACCGAGCGGTCGTTGTGCCCGACGATGAGCCAGACCCGGTAGTCGTCGCCGGCGCGGCGCAGGCGGCGAATTGTGAATCGCATCAGGAGGCGCAATGACGGCAGCACGAAGAGCGCGGCACCGAGCGCCTGCAGGTAGCTGTGGCGCGGCAGGCCTCCGCCCCAGATCTCGGTGGCGATGGCGGCGATGCAGCATGCGTACAGCCCCACCTCGCTCACCGCGAGGAGCTCGTGGGCGATATCCTCGGTGCGGCGTGCGAAATAAATGCGCATGCGCTCGGCGAGGACCAGGAAGGCGACGAAGAACGATGCCGCGAAGAACTCGAGGCTGGGGCGAAGGAACTCGCGTGCGGCCGCGCCACCCTCGATCCCGAACCAGATCAGCGCCGTCGACGCCGTGACAGCGGCGGCGGCGTCGATGAAACGCAGCGACTGTCCCATGACCTGCACGTTGTGGTAGAGCACTTCAAGTTCCTCGTGCGCGCTTGGTGCTTCACAAAAAATACGGCGCGCACGATTTTAAAAGCCGCGCTGGGCCGCACTCTTGCCAAGAGGGAGATACGAAAAACAGGACGCTCGTGCCGGCTCATGGCCGGTTTATTGGTGTTCGGCGTGTCCGGGACATCGTTGTCACGGGGTACCGTCTTTTGAGCGATTCTAAACCGTCTTTGCCGAATAGTGAAATCTTCCGCTCCGGGGGGATCGGGGGGTTCAGCGCCGCGAACCGGCGAAATGGGGGGGCGGCGCGCGTGCCAAATTCCGATATGCGGCCATCTGCGCCGAATCTTCCACCAAAACACGAACATCTGTAACTGATTTCCTTCAAGTTCAGCGGTCAGCCAGGACGAAGTCGTCCTGACGAGCGCGAACGCTCTGCTCCCGGTACCCCGCGCCGAAGCCGATCATTTACACTCCCCGGATGCCGCAGCGACCCACGAGCGGGAACGAGGCCATCCTTTCCCTGCTTCCGGCGGGACCCTCCGAGCGCCGGCTGGCGTTAGTAGTCTTGTTGGCATCCCTCGCGTTGTTCGTCGCAATGGCGCCCTTCGCGAAAGTGCAGCTCGCGCAGGTCCCGGCCTTCCTGCCGTTCTACCAGTCCGCGCTTTCGATCAACGATGCGATCACCGCACTGCTGCTTTTCGGGCAGGCGCGCGCAGCGCGCTCGCGCGCGTTGCTCGTGCTCGCTGGCGGCTACGTGTTCACCGCGATGATCACGCTCGCGCACCTGCTTACCTATCCGGCGGTGTTCGCGCCGACAGGCCTGCTCGGCGCGGGGACGCAAAGCACCGCGTGGCTCTACATGTTCTGGCATGGAGGCTTCCCCCTGGTGGCGGCCGCCTTCGCCTGGCTCGAGCGGGGAACACCTTCCAGCGATCCGGTCGACAGCGCCGCGGTGGGCAAATGCGTCATCGTCGCGGCGCTGGCCGCGTTGGCTTTGACGGTGCTCGCCACGACGGGACACGCGCTCCTGCCGGTGGTGATAGCGAACGGCCGCTACACCGGGGTCTATCCCTATGTCGTGGGCACCGTCTGGGTCATCCCGATGATCGCCGCCTTGCTGCTGTGGCGGCGCCGTCCACATACCGTTCTGGACGTCTGGCTCCTCGTGGTGATGGTCGCCTGGATCTTCGAGATCGCCCTGGGGGCGGTCCTGAACGGCGGGCGCTACGACCTTGGCTTCTACGTCGGCCGTGTGTATGGGCTCCTCGCCGCGAGCTTCGTCCTCATGGTCCTCCTCTTCGAGCACAGCGTGCTCTACGCCCGCTTCCTCGAGGCGCGCAGCGGCGAGCGCAGGAAAGCCGAAGAGCTCCTCGCGGCGACTGTCGAGATGGCGGCACGGCGTGAGCAGGAAAGCGCCCAGAAGCTCCTCGAAGCGGTGGTGCGACAGATGCCGGGCGGGGTCGTGATCGCCGATGCGACCGGTGCACGCGTCTTCGCCAACGAGAGGGCGGAGAAGATCCTGGGATTTCCCATACTTGGTGACAGGAGCCTGCAGGAGGCGGCCAGCGCGTTAAGGCATCCCGACGGGTCCCCGATTGCGGGGCAGGACTACCCGCTCGCGCGCGCGCTGCGAGGCCAATCGGTCACCGACGAGGAGTTCGTGGTCACGCACCCGGACGGCAGCCGGCGCACCCTCGCCACGAGTGCCGCGCCCGTGCTCGATTCGGAAGGCGGGCTGATCGGGGCCGTCTCCGCGTTCACCGACATCACGGCGCGCAAGGCCGCGGAGGAAGAGCGCAGGCAGCTCCTCGACCGCGAGCAGCAGGCGCGCAACGAAGCCGAGCTCGCCAACCGCGCGAAGGACGAGTTTCTCGCCATGCTCGGCCACGAGTTGCGCAATCCCCTCTCCCCGATCCGCACCGCGCTGCAGATCATGCGCATGCGCGGGGACACCGCCCTCATGGCCGAGCGCGTGATCATCGAGCGGCAAGTCGAGCACCTGGTGCGCCTGGTGGACGATCTCCTCGACGTCTCGCGCATCACCAGCGGCAAGATCGAGCTCAGGATGGAGCATTGCGACGCGGCGGACGTGGTCGCCGAAGCCATCCAGCTGGCGAGCCCGCTGATCGAGCAGCGCCGGCACACCCTCGATGTCGCCGTCCCCCGGGGAATCGCGATCCAGTGCGACCCGCAGCGCCTTGCCCAAGTGCTGTGCAACCTCCTCATCAACGCGGCGAAGTACACCGATTCCAAGGGCGAGATCGCGATCGGCGCGGCGCGCGACGCGGCCGACGTCGTATTTTCCGTGCGCGACAACGGCCCCGGCGTCACCCCGGAGCTCCTCGCGCGCATGTTCGAGCCCTTCGTCCAGGGCAGGCAGAACCTGGAGCGCTCGCAAGGCGGCCTCGGGCTGGGCCTGGCCATCGTGCGCAGCATCGTGACCCTGCATCATGGAAGCGTCAGCGCGCGCGGCAATACCTCCGGGCGCGGCAGCGAGTTCGTCGTGCGCATACCGCTCGGCACGGCGACGCAACTCGCGCCTGCTCTGCGCAAAAGCGTCGCCAAGCCTCTCGATCGTCAAGCCCGGAGCGCGGAGCGGGTTCTCGTGGTCGACGACAACGTCGATGCAGCCAACATGCTCGCCCTCGGACTCGCGGCGCATGGGATCCATGTTGACCTCGCGCACGACGGCCCCGAGGCGCTGCGCGTGGCGCTCGAGGGCGGGCACAGCGTGGCCCTCCTCGACCTGGGATTACCGGTGATGGACGGATTCGAGCTGGCGCGCCGCCTGCGCCACTTGCCGCAGACGGCGGGGATGGCGCTGGTCGCGGTCACCGGCTACGGAGAGCAGGGCGATCGCCAAAAGACCCGCGACGCCGGTTTCACCGCGCACCTGGTGAAGCCGGTGGACATCGAGGATGTGCTGGGAGTCATTCGCGCGGCCGGGCGTGAGGCTTCATGTGGCGGCGAATCGCCGGGATAAAATTGCCGCAGCGGCTTCCGCCCGAGGAGATCGTCGAGCGCAGCGAGGGCCGCGGGAAAGGAAACGCCATGAGCACGGACAGCAACGAGACCGCCGACTTTCGACAAAACCTGATTCGCTACGGAGGCGACATCTACCCGGAGATCGTCGAGAAGGCGCAGGGCTGCTACGTGTGGGATGCCAAGGGCAAGAAAATCCTCGACTTCACGTCCGGCCAGATGTGCGCGACCGTCGGCCATAGCCACCCGAACATCGTCGCGGCCATCAAGGAAAGCTGTGACAGCGCGCTGCATCTGTTCTCCGGGATGATCCCGCGCAGTGTCGTGCAACTCGCCGAAGCCCTTGCGAAGATCGTCCCGAAGCCGCTGAGGAAGTCGCTCTTCCTCAACACCGGCAGCGAAAGCAACGAAGCCGCGATCAAGATGGCGAAGCTCTACACCGGCGGCTTCGAAGTGATCGGGCTCGGCGGCTCTTGGCACGGGGTCACCGGCAACGCGGGCTCGGTCTCGTTCGCCAGCGACCGCAAGGGATACGGCCCCGGCATGCCGGGGACCTTCGTGATCCCCGAGCCGAACGCCTATCGCTGCCCGGTCAAGCACTGCCGCGACCGATGCGACCGCACGTGCATGAAGATCGGTTTCGAGATGTACGACATGCAGTCGACGGGCGCGGCGGCGGCCGTCATCGCCGAGCCCGTGATCAGCGCGGGCGGCGTGCTGGTGCCGCCCGAAGGATATTTCGACGCGCTCAAGGCGGAAGCGAAGAAACGCGGAATGCTGTTGATCTTCGATGAAGCGCAAACGGCATTCGGCCGGCTCGGCCACTGGTTCGCCTCTTCGCACTTGAAGGTGACTCCCGACATCATGACCGTATCGAAGACGCTGGGCGGCGGCATGCCCCTGGCGGGCGTCATCACCAACGACGAGGTGGAGGAAGCCTGCCATCGACGCGGTTTCGCGTTCTACACCTCGCATGTCTCGGACCCTCTGCCCTCGACCGTCGGACTGGCCGTGCTGCAAACGATCGAGAGGGAGCATCTCCTGCAACGCAGCCGCGACATGGGCGACTATCTGGAGGAACGGCTGCGCGAGCTGCAGGGCCGCCACGAAGAGATCGGCGAGGTCCGCGGGATGGGCCTGCTGCGCGGAATCGAGCTGGTACGCGACCGCGAGACGCGCGAGCCGCATCATGAGCTGGGGGCCCTCACCACGCAGCGCTGCCTGGAGCTGGGGCTTAGCATGAACATCCGCCGCCGCCCCGAGCGCGGCTCGGTGTGGCGCATCGCGCCGCCTCTCGTCGTGACCCGGGAGGACATCGATCTGGCCATGACCATTTTCGACCAGGCGCTGCTGGAATCCAAGGATCTGCTGGCGAGACAGCCGACGGCAGCGAAGGCGCGACGCGCAGGGTGAAAGCGGGACGTTGACGGGCTGGGGTGGCGCGGCGCATTGTTCACGATCAATTTTCAATCGAGGCGATGAAAAGACATGCTCAAGAAATACATTTGCGTCGTGGCCGCCGGCGTGCTGCTGGGCGTTCTGGGGATCACGGCGGCACGGGCGGATGCCTTGGAGGACATCAAGAAGAAGGGCGTCCTGGTGGTAGGCACCAAAGCCGATTACCGCCCTTTCGGCTTCCTTGATCCCTCGGGCAAGATCGTCGGCTTCGAAGCCGACCTCGCGGCGGACGTGGCGAAACGCCTCGGCGTGAAGCTCGAGCTCATTCCAGTCGTGGCCTCCAACCGCATGCAGTTCCTGCAGCAGGGCAGGATCGACATGATGATCGCGACGATGAGCGACACGCCCGAGCGCCGCAAGATCGTCGATATCGTCGATCCCAGCTACTACGGCTCGGGGACCAACGTGCTGGCGCTCAGGTCGGCCGCATTGAAGAGCTGGGAGCAACTGCGCGGCAAGAAGGTGTGCCTGATCCAGGGCGCCTTCTACAACAAGGAGCTCCAGGAGAAATACGCAGTGGAAGGCGTGGCCTTTCCGGGCACCGCGGAAGCGTATGCGGCGCTCAAGAACGGCAACTGCATGGCCTTCGCCTACGACGACACCGCGATCGTCGGCGAAATGCTGAAACCCGAGTGGAGCGCCTATGAAATGCCGCTCGATTCGATCCTGTTCGTGCCGTGGGGCATTGCCGTCAAGCAGGGCGAGAAGGCCTTCATGGACTTCACCTCGAAGGCGATCGTGGAGTGGCACAAGTCCGGCATGATTCAGGATCTCGAGAAGAAGTGGGCCATCAAGCCGACCAAGTTCGCGGAGGATTCGCGCGCGAAGTACCGATAGCGCCAAACACGGCGGCCGATGCAGCTTTTCTGGGATTGGTTTCGCTGGTTGCACGGCGCAACCGGAATCAACCTCACGATCTTCTACGACGCGTTTGATCGCGGCCGCTTCGCCGGCGGCTTCCTGATGACGGTCAAGCTCGCGGCGGCGTGTATCGTGCTGAGCGTTCTCATCGGGATCGTGGGCGCCTGGCTGCAAGGCTCGCGCCTGCGCCTCACACGCCACGTCGTCCACTGGTATATCCAGTTCTTTCGCAACACGCCGCCGCTGGTCCAGCTCTATTTCTTCTATTTCGGGGTGGGCCGGCTGCTGAGCACCTCCGACGCCTCGGGCGCCGCCGTGCCGCTGGTGAGCAACGTGGCATGGGCGATCATCTCGCTGTCGTTTTTCGCCGGGGCCTTCAACGTGGAAATCTTCCGTTCCGGCGTCGAGGCCGTGCCCAGGACGACCATCGAGGCCGCCGAATCGCTCGGCTTCAGCCGGCTGCGCACCTACCTCTTCATCGTCTTCCCGCTGGCCTTCCGCATCAGCATGCCGGCGCTCAACAACAATCTCGTCAACCTCGTCAAAACCACGACCCTCGCGTACGCGATCGCCGTGCCGGAAATGCTCTATGCGTCGAGCCAGATCTGGTCGGACGAGCTCAACGTGCCGGAAATGATGAACGTCCTGCTGGTCTGCTACTTCGCGCTGGTGGGCTCTCTCGTCTACGCGATGCACCGCTGGGAGCGCGCGATCCGGGTGCCGGGTTTCGGCGCATGAGCGCGCTGCGCTGGAACGCGGCGCTACCGCGGGGAACCGATCTGCCGGTGCTGTTGCCCGCGGCATCCGGACTTGCACGCGCCGCGGCCACCGAGCGCACGAGCGGCGCGTTCACGCTGCGGCTGTGCCCGGCGCATGGCGTCGCGCTGCTGGCGCTCTTCGCGCTCGGCTGCGGCATGGCCGAAGCGCAGGTGCAGGCCGGGCATCCCTCGATCCTGGCGACGATCTGGAAATGGACGCCGCTGCTGCTGCGCGGGTTCCTCTTCAACCTCGCGATCAGCGCCGTTGCGATGACCGTGGGAACCGCGGCGGGAATGCTGCTCGGCCTCGCGCAGATCTCGCTCCTTCCGCCCGTCAGGAAAGGCGCCTGGCTCACCACGCACTTCTTTCGCAACGCGCCTTGGCTGGTGCTGCTCTTCTACTGCATGTTCCTGCTGCCGTTCAAGGTCACCATGTTCGGCGTCACGATCCCCATTCCCGACTGGATCAAGGCGACGCTGGGTCTCGCGCTCCCCGTGATGGCGAATGTGTCGGAGATCGTGCGCGGGGCCGTGCAGTCGATCCCGACCACGCAATGGGAGTCGGCCGCGTCGCTCGCCTTCAATCGCCGCCAGACGGTGTGGATGATCGTCCTGCCCCAATGCATCAAGAGAATGCTGCCGCCGTGGATGAACCTGTATGCGATCCTCACGATGGCCACGGTGCTGACGTCAATCGTCGGGGTCAACGAAATCATGAGCCTCACCCGCCAGGCGTTGAGCGCCGAGAACCGTCCGGGCCTGCTGCTGGCTTTCTACAGCTACGTGCTGTTCTGGTTCTTCCTCTACTGTTACCCGATCGCGCGCTGGACCGTGCGCCTCGAATCCAGATACGCGGTCAACCAGTGAGCACCACGCCGCCGCCCGGCACTGCCGAGCCCATTGTCGCCATCATCGACGTCCACAAATCGTTCGGCGACGTCGAGGTGCTGAAAGGCGTGTCGCTCGAAGTCCCGAAAGGCGGCGTGGTCTGCATCATCGGCCCGTCCGGCTCCGGCAAGTCGACGCTGCTTCGCTGTATCAATGGGCTCGTTCCCATCGACCGGGGCAGCATTCGCGTGGCCGGCTTCCAGGTGCAGGCACTCCAGACCGACGCGGAAAAGATCGCGCTGCGCAAGGAAGTGTCGATGGTCTTCCAGCAATACAACCTTTTCCCGCACAAGACCGCGCTGCAAAATGTGATGATGGCTCCGATCCACGTCCTCAAGGAGGACAAGGCCGAGGTGCGCGACCGCGCGATCGCGTTGCTGAAAAAGGTCGGGCTGACCGAGAAAGCCGATGTGTATCCGGGCGATCTGTCCGGCGGCCAGCAGCAGCGCGTCGCGATCGCACGTTCGCTCGCGATGCGCCCGGAAGTGATGCTCTTCGACGAGATCACCGCCGCGCTCGACCCGGAAACCGTCAAGGAAGTCCTGAATACCATTCGTGAGCTCGCCCACGACGGAATGACGTGCATGCTGGTGACCCACGAGATGCGCTTTGCGCGGGAGATCGCCGACCACGTGTATTTCACCGACGGCGGCGTGATCGTCGAATCCGGCCCGCCCGCGGAGCTCTTCGATCGTCCGGTCAAGGACAGGACGCGCGCTTTCCTGTCCCAGATCCTGTAGCGCGGCCCCGCCCTCCATGCGCTATTCCATCTTCTCGCTCGCGCGCAATGCCGCAAGCCACCACCGGAACTGGCCACTGGCGTGGCGCAGCCCCACCCCGCGAAAAAATTACGACGCCGTGATCATCGGCGGCGGCGGCCATGGGCTCGCCACCGCCTACTATCTCGCCCGGGAGCACGGGATGACCGACATTGCCGTGCTGGAGAAAGGCTGGCTGGGGGGCGGCAACACCGGGCGCAACACGACCATCGTTCGCTCGAATTATCACCTCGACCCAAACGCGCACTTCTACGAGCTCTCGCTCAAGCTGTGGGAGCGACTGTCGCAGGATCTCAACTTCAACGTGATGTACAGCGCGCGCGGCGTGCTGAACCTGGTGCACTCGCCCGCCGACCTCGACGCGGCGATGCGCCGAGGCAACGCGATGCGCCTCAATGGCATCGACGCGAGATTCATGACGCGCGACGAGATCGCGCGCTGGATACCCAACCTAGATTGCTCGGAGAGCGCACGCTTCCCGATCCAGGGCGGGCTGCTGCAGCCGCGCGGCGGTACCGTGCGGCACGATGCCGTGGCATGGGGCTATGCCCGCGCGGCCGACTCTCTTGGCGTGGACATCATCCAGCAATGCGCGGTGACGGGCATTCGCATCGAAAACGGGGCGGTCGCCGGGGTGGAGACGTCGCAGGGCTTCATCGCGGCGCGCAAAATCGGCATCGCGGTCGCCGGCCATTCGGGCCAGGTCGCGGCGATGGCCGGATTGAAGCTGCCGATCGAATCGCATGTGCTGCAGGCGATGGTGTCCGAGCCGGTGAAGCCGGTCCTCGACACGGTCGTCACGTCGGGCGCGGTCCACTTCTACATCAGCCAGTCCGACAAGGGCGAGCTGGTGATGGGCGGCGACCTCGATTTTTACAATTCGTACGCGCAGCGCGGCAACCTCCCCGCGGTCGAGCACGTGGTCGCCGCGTGCCTTGCGCTCTTCCCCAGCTTCGGGCGCCTGCGACTGATGCGCACCTGGGGCGGGGTCATGGACATGACGATGGACGGCAGCCCCATCATCGGCAAGCTGCCCGTGAAAGGCCTCTACATGACCGGCGGCTGGTGTTACGGCGGCTTCAAGGCGACGCCGGCTTCCGGTTTCGTCCATGCGCACACCATCGCGCACGACGAGCCGCATCCCCTCAACGCCGCCTTCACGCTCGAGCGCTTCGCCGAGGGCCGGACGATCGACGAAAAAGGCGCGGGACCTTATGCCGGCGCGCACTAAAACGATGGGCGCATCGTGCTGCTGATTCCCTGCCCCTGGTGCGGTCCGCGCAACCAGGTCGAATTCACCTATGGCGGCGATGGCACCGTGCGTCGCCCTGCCAACGACGCGCCGCACGCTGCGTGGGTCGACTACGTGTACCTGCGCGACAATCCATGCGGTCCTCATGAAGAGCTTTGGCTGCACAGCGCCGGCTGCCGCGCCTGGTTTCGCGTGCGCCGCGACACTCGCACGCACGACATTCTCGCCAGCGCGCGCATCGAAGAAGAGCTTCCCGGAGACCCACGGTGACGCAGCCTTTTCGTCTCGCGCAGGGCGGGGATGTCGATCGGACGCGCCCGCTCGGCTTCACTTACGACGGAATGTCATACGGCGGGTTCGCGGGCGACACGCTCGCCTCCGCGCTGCTTGCCAACGGCATCCACCTCGTGGGCCGCAGCTTCAAGTACCACCGGCCACGCGGCATTTTCAGCGCCGGCACCGAGGAGCCGAACGCCCTGGTGCAGCTCGCGCGTGGCGCGCGCACCGAGCCGAACGTCAGCGCGACGACCCTTGAGCTGCACGACGGCCTCGCCGCCGCGAGCCAGAATTGCTGGCCGTCGGTGCGCTTTGACGTCGGCGCGATAAACGACCTGGTGTCACGGTTCCTTCCGGCCGGTTTCTACTACAAGACGTTCATGTGGCCGCCCACGCCCCGCTGGTGGCTCAGGTACGAGCACTTGATCCGGCGCGCGGCCGGCATGGGCCGCGCGGCGACCGAATCGGACCCCGATCACTATGAGCATCAATACGCGCACTGCGATGTGCTGGTGATAGGCGGCGGTGCGACGGGGCTTGCCGCGGCGCGCGCCGCGTCCAGCGGCGGCGCCCGCGTGATCCTCTGCGACGAGAACCCATGGTGGGGCGGCGGGCTCCTCGATGCATCGGCGAGGATCGACGGCACGCCCGCTCCCGACTGGATTGCCGCCACTGTCCGCGAGCTTGACGCCTATCCGGACGTGACGCTGCTCTCGCGTACGACCGCCTTCGGCTACTACGACGGCAACCTCGTCGCCGCCCTCGAACGCGTGACCGACCATCTCGCCGCGCCCCCGGCGCACGCACCGCGCCAGCGCCTGTGGAAGATTCGCGCGCGCGCCGTGGTGCTCGCCAGCGGCGCGCTCGAGCGCGGCATCGCTTATGCGAACAACGATCTGCCCGGCACGATGCTCGCCGGCGCGGCGCGTGCGTATGTGCAGCGCTTCGGAGTGCGTCCCGGAACGCGAGTCGTCGTCTTCACGAACAATGATGGCGCTTATGCGGATGCGCTGGCGCTGCACGCGGCGGGAGTGGCGATCGCCGCCATCGTCGATGCGCGCGCGGATGTTCGGTCCGCCGCACCGCTTCGCGCCCGGGCGCAAGCCGCGGGACTGCGGATCGTGGGGGGATCCGCGATTGTCGACGCGCATGGCAGGCAGCGCGTCCGCGCCGTCGATGTGAGGCCACTTTCCGGCGGCGCATCCAGCCGCATCGACTGCGACCTGGTCTGCGTGTCGGGCGGGTGGAATCCAGCGGTCCATCTTTTTTCACAGGCGCGCGGCACATTGCGCTACGACGACGCGCTGGCGACGTTCGTGCCCCGCGCGTCGCCGTTGCCGATCGTGCCCGCGGGAGCCGCCAGCGGGCGCTTCGACCTCGAAGCTGCGCTGGCCGACGGCCATCGGACGGGACTAGCCGCCGCCGCGACGGCCGGTCATGGCGCGCTCCACGCCGCGGCCCCACTCGCCGGCCCGCGTGCCGATCCCGTGGCCGCTGCAGCGTTGCAACCCTTATGGGCCGTTGCCACTCCACACCCGGCAGCGAAGCGTTTCGTCGATCTGCAGAACGACGTCACCGTCGGCGATATCGCGCTCGCCGCCCGTGAGGGCTACCAGGCCGTCGAGCACCTGAAGCGCTACACGACGCTCGGCATGGGCACCGACCAGGGCAAGACCAGCAACATCGTCGGGCTTGCGCTGATGGCCGAGCAGCTCGGCGTCGCGATCCCGCAAGTCGGCACGACGACCTTCCGTCCTCCGTACACGCCGGTGACGCTGGGATCGATCCCGGGGCAGCACAAAGGCCCACATGTCGAGGCGACGCGCTTGACCGCGATGCACACATGGCACGTCGCGCGCGGCGCGCGCTTCCTTAATGCGGGATTGTGGAAAAGGCCGCACTCGTACCCGCGCCCCGGCGAATCCGAGGACGATGCCGCCAATCGCGAAGCGCGCAACGTGCGCGCCAATGTCGGTGTCGTCGACGTTTCCACGCTCGGCAAGATCGAGCTGCAGGGACGCGATGCCGCCGAGCTCCTCAATCGCGTCTACATCAACCGCTGGGACACGCTCACGGTCGGCCGCTGCCGTTACGGCGTGATGCTGCGCGACGACGGCATGGTGATGGACGACGGCACGACATCGCGGCTTTCCGCCACCCACTATCTGATGACGACGACCACCGTCAACGCCGTGAAGGTGATGCAGCACCTCGAATATCTGCTGCAGGTCGAGTGGCCCGATCTCGAGGTCTACGCGGCGTCGGTCACCGAGCAATGGGCGGCGGCCGCGCTCGCGGGTCCGAAGTCGCGCGACGTACTCGCCCGGCTGGTCGACATCGACGTGTCCGACACGGCGTTCCCGTTCCTCGCGGCGGGCGTTTGCCACGTGCGCGCGGGCGGCCGGCGCATCCCCGCGCGGCTCTTCCGGATGAGTTACTCGGGCGAGATGGCCTACGAAATCCATGTGCCGGCCGATGCAGGACGCGAGATGTGGGACGCCGTGCTGGCGGCCGGCGAGGACTTGGGCATCATGGCCTACGGCACCGAAGCCATGGGCACGCTGCGGATCGAAAAAGGCCACGTCGTGATCGGGCCGGAGGCCGACGGGCGCACCACCGCCGCCGACCTTGGCATGGGAGCGCTCGTCAATGCCTCCAAGTGGTGCATCGGCAAGCCGCTGCTCGATCGTCCCGCGCTGACGGCGCCCGATCGCTGGCAACTGGTGGGACTCACCGCGCTCGACAACGCGCCGATCCCCCGCGGGGCGAAGCTCGTCGCCGATCCGGATCATGCGTTGCCCAACCCGATGCAGGGCCACGTGACGTCGTGGTGCTTCAGCCCCAACCTCGACGCGTGGATTGCGCTGGCGCTCATGGCCAACGGGCGCGCGCGGCATGGCGAGACACTGTGGGCGGTGTCGCCGCTTGCGGATGCGAAGGCGCGCGTGCGGGTCGGCCCGCCGTGCTTCATCGACCCCGAGGGGAAACGCTTGCGTGGCTGAATCCGAACACAATGAAGTCGGCGTCATGATGCCCGGGCACTACGGTGCGGCCGGGACCGGCGTCGTGCTCGCCCCGGCGACCGTCGCAGCGGCGTGGAACGTGCAGGGCGATCCGGCGCGCGCGTCGTTCGCGGCGCAAGTGCCGCAGTTGTTCGGCGTGGCGCTACCGCTCGTGCCGAACACGACCGCGAGCAGCGGTGCGCTGAGCGTGCTGTGGCTCGGACCGCGATCCTGGTTGCTCATCGAGAGCGCGTCTTCCGGAGAGGCCGCCGTGCTCAAAGGTTTCGAAGCCAGGCGCGACGCGCTGAACGCCCAGGGCGGCGCATTGTTCGACGTGAGTGCGAGCCGCGTGGCGTATGCCGTGCGGGGGGAGCACGCTACAACGGTGCTCGCCAAGACCTGCCCGCTCGACTTCCATCCGCGCGCATTTCCCGCCGGGCGGTGCGCGCAGAGCGTTCTCGGGCACCTCAACGCGCTCATTTGCAAGCATGACGAAGCGCCGACCTTCACCGTGATGGTGGCGCGCAGCCTGGCGGCGGACGCATGGCGAGGGTTGTGCCTGTCGGCCGCGGCGGAGGGCTACGACGTTGCGCCGCCTGCGCCCTTTCGCATCGGCTGACGCATGGAATCAACACTTCGAACCTGTTCAGGGGCGCAATCCCTTAGGACTTCGCTTTTTTCGAAGGTTTCGACCTGCCGGAAGTGTTGAGGGCGACAGCTTGGCGAACGAGCGCCTTGAAGGCGGACCCGTCGACTACCTCTGCTTCGTGGATGTCGATCGCGCGGCGGACATTTCCATCGAGGCTCGAGTTGAAGAGAGAGGCCGGATCCTTCAGTGACGCGCCCTTGGCGAAGGTGAGCTTCACGACTTTCTTGTAGGATTCGCCCGTGCAGATGATGCCGTCGTGCGACCAGACCGGAGTGCCCATCCACTTCCACTCCTCGACGACCTCCGGGTCCGCTTCCTTGATGAGTTTGCGCATCCTGCCGAGGGTTTCCCCGCGCCAGTCCCCGAGCTCGGCGATTCTTTGCGAGATGAGCTCCGATGCCGACTGCCCTGGGATGGCGCCCGACCTTTTCATGTTGTCATTCTTTCACGCCCTCATTCGCGCTCGCACGTCTGGTGATCACGACCGCACGAACTCCTGGCATTGCGTCCATAGACGCAAGCGGTACGCCCGGTGCACGAAAGTCAAACGGCCATTGCCGCCCGGCGCGCTGCGAACGGCGTTCGCAGCCCTTCCATCGCCGCATCGACTCCTCCCCGCGCGTGCGGCACGCCTGCATCGGCGAGCGCCAGCTCGATCGCGGCCAGCGCACCCAGCAGCATCGGCTCGTTCAGGTCCCCCATGTGGCCGATGCGAAACACCCGCCCCTGCAGCGCCGCCAAACCGCGGCCGAGCTCCACGCCGTAGCGTTCCGACGCGATGGTGCGCACGCGATCGGCGTCGTGGCCGGACGGCATCAGCACCGCGGTGAGTGAATCCGAGGCGAACTCCGCGTCCAGCGAGTAAATCTCGAGGCCCCAGTGACGCACGCACGCGCGCGTCGCCTCCGCAAGGCGGCGATGGCGGACGAAGACGTTCTCCAGGCCCTCCTCTTCGATCATGTCGAGGGAAGCTTCGAGGCCGAAGAAGTGCGAGATGGGAGGCGTGCCGCAGAAGGCCACCTGTCGGCCGTTCTCGATCATCGGGCGCCAGTCCCAGTAGCGGCGCGGGTTGCGAGCCGACTGAGCCGCTTCCCACGCTCGCGCGTTGACCGCGGTGAAGGCCATCCCCGGAGGAAGCATGAGACCCTTCTGCGAGCCGCCGATCATCAGGTCCACGCCCCATTCATCCATGCGGAAGTCATACGAGGCGAGCGACGAGATCGTGTCGACGAGATAGAGCGCCGGGTGGCCCAGGCGGTTCATCACGGCGCGCACCTCGGCCACCGGATGGCGGATGCCCGTCGCGGTCTCGTTCTGGATGAGCATCACGGCCTTGATGTGCCCCCTGGTGTCGGCGGCCAGAGCGCGACCGACCGCATCCGGATCGACTGGCCGCCTCTCCGTCGTGGAGAGCGCCTCGACCTCAAGGCCATAGGCCCGCGCCGTGTTCGACCAGCGGTCTGCGAAAAAGCCCGTCTGCGGCACCAGCACCTTGTCGCCGGGCGAGAAGAGATTCGCGATGCTCGCGTCCCACGCGCCGTTGCCCGAGGCGGCGTAGGTGATGGCGAAGCCCTCCTTCGTTTTCAACACTGCCTTCAGGCGTTGCAACGATCGATCGCGCAGAGCCACGAACTCGGGCCCTGTGAAATCGACCGTCGGCCGCGCCATCGCCCGGAGCACCCGGTGCGGGATGTTGGTGGGACCGGGGTGCATGAAGAACTGCCAGCCGCGTGGGACGTTCATCGATATCTCCGTGGAGCAATCGGTTATCGATGACCCCACGGGCATCCTAGCAAAACGGCGGCGCTACGCTTTCCGTCCGCCAGCGATCAGTTTTCCTTCGGCATTCCCTTTGCGAGTGCCTGCAGCGCGGGCTCCTGACGCGCGAGCTCCCGCTGCCACGACTTGCCCGGCAACCACGCGATGATCGTCGCAAACATGCTGGCGGACTTCACGAATTCCGGGTCGTGGACAGCGGCTTCGAGCGCCTTTTCAATGCGCGCCGCGCGCTCGGCGGGCAGCGCCTTCGGAATGCCGAAGCCGCGCTCCGACGGCATGACCACCTTCAGGCCGCCCTCGATCGCCGTCGGCACGTTCGGCAGCCCGGGTGCGCGCTTTTCCATGAACTGCGCGATGACCTTGACGGGCACGCTTTCCTTGTCCGGATTCGGAAACAGCGACTCGCTGCCGAAGATGAGGTCCACGTGTCCGCCGGCGAGCGCGATCTTCGACTCTCCCGTTCCCTTGAACGCGACGGCGTTCACCTTGATCCCCGCCGCCTGCTCGAGCTGCAGGAGCGCGAGGTGGCCGTTGGTGCCCACGCCGTTGAAGCCGATGGAGACCGAGCCCGGGTCCCTCTTCAGCTGCGCTACGACCTGCTGGAGCGTGTCGTACTTGCTGCTCTTGTTCGTGACGAGCGTGGTCGGATCGGCCACGACGCGTCCCAGCAGCTCGATGTTCGCCGGGTTGTACCCCGCCTCGCGCTGCATCGGCACGAAGGTGAGCGGCGGCACGTTGACCACGCCGAGCGTGTAGCCGTCTGGCTTCGCGCGCTCTATCAGCGCATAGGCGATGGCCCCCGAGGCGCCCGGCTTGTTGACGACGATGAGGGTCGCGCCGCCGCCGAGGTGTTTCGCGATGAAGGGGGCGAGCTTGCGCGCCATGATGTCGGTCTCGCCGCCCGCGGCGAAGCCGACGACCACCTCGATCGGTTTGTCGGAAGGCCAGTCGGCCTTCGCCACCGGGGCGAACGCGGCGAGCACGGCAAGAGCGGCGAAGATGGCGTAGATGATCTTCCCTTTCACGGCCATCCTCGATTCACTGGAACAGATCCGGATCGGAACGAGTGACGGCGTCGTAGATGGGCTGGAAATGCAGCCACGCGATGAACGGCGTGGCGAGATGCTTGCTGGAATGCTCGGCGCGCTCGGGCGAGACGAGCTTCAGCGGATGCCCGGTCGCCTCGGCCTTCAGCTGGATCTCGCACGCTTTCTCGAGGGCGATGAACCACCAGGCGGCCTCGTCGACGCTCTCGCGCCCGACCGAGAAAAGGCCGTGGTTCTGGTGGATCGCGGCCTTGCCCTGGCCGATGGCGCGCGCGACCACACCGGCGGCGTCGCGCTCGACCACAACCGCGCCCGCTTCCTCGGTGATCACCGCATGGTCATTGAAAAAACCGCATGAGGTCTGGGTGATGGGGTCGATGGGACGGCCGAGCGCGGCCCAGGCCATGCCGTTGACCGTGTGCGCGTGGCAGGACGCGAGGACATGGGGATGCTGCATGTGGATGGCGGAATGCAGGACGAAGCCCGCGCGGTTGAGCGCCCACGTGCCTTCGACCACCTTGCCGTCGTGGTCGGCGAGCAGCAGGTCGGAGACGCGCACGCGGCCGAAATCCATGGCGAAGGGGTTGGTCCAGAAGAGATCCTTGTGCTCCGGGTCGCGCACCGTGATGTGCCCGGCGAAGCCGTATTCGTAGCCGTAGCGCGCGAAGACGCGGCAAGCTGCGGCGAGGCGCTGCTTGCGGTGCAGGCGCTCCTCGGCGAACGTCTTGAAGACCGGCGGCTTGGGGAAGTAGAGGTTCTGCTGCTCCGGCTCGTACACGGAGCGCGACGTCGGAAGGGGATGGTCCATGGGTATCCTTTCGGGGACAATGCGAGTGGGCAAGTTTACGGCCCCGCGCCCCCAGGCGCCAATCATGCGGAAAGGTACGGGAAAGTAATGGCAAGCTCGCCGCGCTGGAAGAACCGCCCGCCTGGTTCGAACTGGGGCGACTTCGGTGCGGACGACCAGGCTGGCCGCATGAATCTGCTGACACCGCGGAAGGTGATGCAGGGCCTCGCCGAGGCGCGTGAGGGCCTCACGTTCTGCCTCAGCCTTCCGCTCGATTTCCCGGGTGGCAACGTCCTCAATCCACGCCGCCACCCGCCCGTGCTGCGGCCCACGATCCGGGGCGGTCGCCCCCAGTTGAACTATCCACTGTTCAGCGAGAACCCCAGCGAAACCGATGTGCTGAGCGACGACCTCGCCGTCCTCCACATGCAGTACTCGACCCAGTGGGACAGCCTCGCCCACGTGGGCCAGCTGTTCGATGCCGACGGCGACGGAATCCCCGAACCGGTCTACTACAACGGCTACCGCGCGGGCGAGCACGTGGTCGGTCCCACCGACGTAGCCGATGCGGGGTCGCCGCGCGAAGCGGGGGCCCGATCGACATCCGCGGCGCGCATGCTCGGCATCGAGAACATGGCCGCGCGGTGCGTCCAGGGGCGCGCCGTCCTGATCGACCTGCACCGGCATTTCGGCCGCGAGCGCATTGCGGTGGACTACGCCAAGCTGGTGCGGGTGATGGAAGCCGACGGCATCGTGGTCGAGCCTGGCGACATGGTTTGCCTGCACACCGGTTACGCCCAGGAGCTTCTCGAGATGGATCGGAAGCCCGACGGCCCCAGGCTGGCCGCAAGCTGCGCGGTCCTCGACGGCCGCGACTCACGCCTGTTGCAGTGGATCACCGACTCCGGGCTCGCGGCGCTTATCGCCGACAATTACGCCGTCGAGGCCCATCCCACGGTCTCGCACCCCGCGGCCTGCTGCGCCGCCCTGCCGCTCCACGAGCACTGCATTTTCAAGCTTGGAATCCACCTGGGCGAGCTCTGGCACTTGACTGCCCTGGCGGCATGGATGCGCACGCACGGACGCAGCCGATTTCTGCTGACAGCGCCGCCGCTGAGGTTGCCCGGCGCGGTGGGCTCTCCCGTCACGCCCATCGCCACTGTCTGAGAGAGGGCACCCAATGATCCTCGACACCCCACACGGACCCCTGCACTACGAAATCACTGAAACGCCGCCCTGGGTACCGACTCCGCAAACCGTTGTCTTTTGCCATGGCGTCGCGATCAACTGCGACCTTTGGGCCGGCTGGCTGCCGGTGACCGCGCAACATTTTCGTGTCGTGCGCTTCGACACGCGCGGATTCGGGCGCTCCTACGTCGAAGGCCGCGAGTTCGTCTGGGGCCTCGACCTGCTCGCCGACGACATCCTGGCGGTGGCGCGCGCCGCCGGGGTGGATCGTTTTCACCTCGTGGGCGAATCCATGGGCGGCACCGCATGCCTGCGCCTCGCCTGCCGCGAACCCAGCTCGCTGCTGAGCCTCGCCTGCGCGTCCACACCGCACCGCGGTGCGAAAATAAAGCGCGTGGGCGAATGGCGCAATTACGCGACGCAAGCAGGCATGGAGGCGTGGTCGAAGCAGATGATGAACGACCGTTTCTATCCGGGCGCCCTGCCCCAGCCCCTGTGGGACTGGTATTACGGCGTGCAGACGCGCACGGCTGTGAAGCCATTGCTTGAAGCGGGGGATATGTTGATGCGCGCCGACCTCAGCGCTGAATTGCCGCGCATCAAGGTCCCGACGCTGCTGCTCGCGCCCGATGCGAGTCCATTCCTCGCGCTCGATATTCCCGCCGAGATCCACCAGCTCATCGCGCATTCCGAAGTGGCGGTGTTTCCGAAGAGCCGCCATGGGCTGCCCTTCTCCCATGCCCGCGAATGCGCCGAAACGCATCTCGCATTCCTGCGGCGCCATGGATTCGGCTCCGGCGCGCCCTCTGCCCCCTGATCGCCGATCCGACCCGGAGCCTTACATGACCGTTGCCTCGCAATCCGCGCAGCCCGATCCAAACAAAATCCCTTACCAGCTACCCCAGCCCACCAGCATGATCGCTGAGATAGTCCATCCCGGCGCTTGCACTGCCTGGCTCGAGGACGATCGCTTCTGGGTACCCCAGGCCGAGAATGTGTCGATGAAGCCCCTGATCCTGAGCGCAAGCCAGGGCTACTACGTGAACCTGCTGCGAGTGCGCAAGGCCGGCGTGCTGTCGCGTCATCGCCATTCAGGGCCCGTGCATGCATTCGTGCTGCGCGGACGATGGCACTATCTCGAGCACGACTGGGTCGCCGAAAGCGGCGGTTATGCCTTCGAGCCCGCCGGCGAGACCCACACGCTCGTGGTTCCAGACGACGTGCCCGAGATGATCACTCTATTCCACGTCACCGGCGGCTATACGTACGTCGACCCGCATGGCAAGGCGACCGGCTATGAGGACGTGTTCACCAAGATCGATTTTTGCAGGGCGCACTACGAAAGCATCGGGCTGGGCGCCGACTACGTGGACCGCTTCGTGCGTTGAACTTGCCGTTCCATTCAAGAGAGATCCTATGAAGATCATCGCTGCCGTCGCGTGCGCATTTGCGTTTGCCATCACCCCCGTCCAGGCGCAATCGTGGCCGAACAAACCCATCACGCTCATCGTATCGAGCGCCCCGGGCGGCCCGACCGACCTCATCGCGCGTTTCGTCGGCGATCCGCTCGGCAAGGTGCTGGGACAGCCGGTACTCGTCGTGAACAAGCCGGGGGCGAGCGGAAACATCGGCGCCGAATCCGTCATTCAGTCGCCTGCGGACGGTTACACCTTCCTCATGCAGTACTCGGGGTATCACGTCGGCAACCCGGCGCTGATTCCCAACCTGCGTTGGAATCCGACGCGCGATTTCACCGGCGTAGCGCTCGTCATGCGCGCGCCACACGTGATTGCCTCCAGCGGCGCGTTACCGGTGAGCTCCCTCAAGGAGTTGATCGACTACGGCCGCAAGAACCCGAACGGACTCTCCTACGCATCCTCCGGAAGCGGTTCCATCCTGCACATCGCCGGCGAAATGTTCCGCCAGTCCACAGGCATCAAGACCACGCACATCCCATACAAGGGAGCGGGCCCTGCGGTGAATGACCTCATGGGAGGCCAGGTGGACATGATCATCGGCGCACCCACTTCGGTCATCAACCACGAGAAATCCGGCAAGGTGAGGCTGCTCGCCGTCACCGCACCGACCCGTCATCCCGGCATGCCGCACGTGCCGACAACCGCCCAAGCCGGCATGCCAGGATTCGAGGTCGAGGCGTGGTTCGCCATCTTCGCCAAAACCGGCACGCCGGAACCGATCATTGCCCGCCTCGCCGCGGAGATCCAGAAGATCGTCGAGACCGACGCATTCCGCAAGAAAGTGGAGGACCAGGGCGCGTTCGCGCGCTTCATGGGTCCCGAGGAGCTCAACGGTTTCGTCGAGAAGGAGCTGCCGTACTGGAAGAAAATGATCGAAGCGAACAATATCAAAGCAGACTAACCCGGACTAACGGATTCTCACGAGGAGCACATAGATGATCGCGAAGACTTGCAAAGCGTTGGTAGCCGCCGCGGCGTTGCTTTCGGTTGCACCCCTGGCGGCGGCCGACTGGCCCGAGGACAAACCGGTGCGCGTCGTCGTCGCGTATCCGGCCGGCGGCACCACCGACTTCGTAGGACGGCTACTCGCGCAAAAATTCTCCGAAAGCACCGGCAGGTCGTTCATCGTCGACAACCGTCCCGGAGCCACTGGCACCATCGGCACGACATCGGTCGCAAAGGCCGCTCCGGACGGCCACACGATACTGCTGATGGACATCACGTACGCGATCCTGCCGTCGCTCTTCGCCAACCTTTCATGGGATCACGCATCCGATCTCGTGCCGGTGACGAGCGCCATGGATATCCCGGTGGTGCTAATGGTTCCAGTGGCCTCTCCGTTCAAGACTCTGAAGGAGCTGACCGATTACGCTCGCAAAAATCCGGACAAGCTGACCTTCGGTTCCGGTGGCCAGGGAAGTTCGGTTCACTTCGCCGCGGAACTGCTCAAGAAGCAGGCCGGCGTTGCGATGACGCATATTCCCTACAAGGGTGGCGGAGAGGCGATGGCCGGGCTTATTTCCGGGCAGATCGACATGATCGTCGATTCTCCGGCGACCGGGCTTGCGCAAATCCAGGGCGGCAGGGCACGTGCTCTCGCGGTGAGCGGCGCGCGTCGCGTGCCGGCTCTTCCGGACGTCCCTACCTTCGCCGAGGCCGGCATGCCGGATTACAAGTTCGTCCAGTGGTACGGGATTGCGGTGCCCAAGGGAACCCCGGCCCCGGTTATCGCCAAGCTCAACGCCGAAGCGCGCAAGGCCCTCGCCGCGGACGACGTGCGCGCGAAAATGGCGGAGCGCGGCGGCGAGCCTCGCGCCAGCGATCCCGCGGCGTTTTCACGGTTGATCCAGGACGAGACGCGTCGGTGGGGACAGCTCGCGAAAGAGATCGGGATCAAGGCCGAGTAAGGGCGAGTGCCCGCCGGGGCAACCGGCCAACACAGGAAGGATGTGAACCATGTTCGGAATGCGAGGAGTCGTATTTGCGGCGGTGCTGTGGGCATTCGCCGCGTCCCTGCCAGCCTTGGGCGCGAACCCGGCGCCCAACTACCAGGGCCTCTGGTGGAATTCGCCGGCCGGTTCCGAGTCCGGATGGGGCATCAACTTCACGCATCAGGGTGATGTGATCTTTGCGACCTGGTTCACCTACGACGCCGACGGCAAAGGTCTCTGGCTCGCCATGACCGCGGACCGGGCCGCCGACTCGGCCTTCGCAGGCGCGATCTTCCGGACGCGCGGCCCTGCGTTCAGCGCGACACCCTTCGATCCCGCGGCTGTGTCGGCAACCCAGGTGGGAGCCGGCACGTTGACTTTCGCATCCACGAACAACGGGAGCTTCGCGTACACGGTCAACGGGATCTCGCAAACGAAAACGATCACGCGGGAGGTCTTCGGCTCCGTGCCCACGTGCGTATTCGGCGCGCGCACCGATCGTGCCACGGCGACCAACTACCAGGACCTGTGGTGGGCCGCGCCCGCGGGAACGGAGTCGGGATGGGGCGTGAACTTCACGCACCAGGGCGACACGATCTTTGCGACGTGGTTTACCTACGACACAGACGGTTCTGCGCTGTGGCTCGCGGCGACCGCGCTGAAGACTGCACGCGGCAAATATTCCGGCCAGCTATTTCGCACCACGGGCCCCGCGTTCAACTCGACGCCGTTCCTGCCCGCCAACGTGAGCGCGGCCGCCGTGGGGACGCTCACCTTAACCTTCGCCACTGGGAGCGACGCGACCTTCGAATACACCGTGAACGGCATCACCCGCACCAAAGCGATCACGCGCGAACTCCTCCGCGCGCCCGGAACGGTGTGCCAATACGCTGAGGGCGTGTGGACCGGCATGACGAGCCGGGGCGAAACCGCTCGCGCGATCGTGCTCGACGGCGGCGACTACTACATCCTCTACTCCGACGTGGGCTCTTCAACGGACAAGGGCGTCATCTACGGATCCGCGCGAATGGACGACGGCAGCTTCTCATCGCAGCTCGGGCGCGACTTCCCGATCGCGCAGACGGCCGAGAGCAGCGGCATATCGTGGCCCACGAGCGTTTCCGGAACGTATTCGGCGGGGACCTCGATCCAGCTCACGCTTGCGGGGACCGCCGTCACGCGCACGCTGGATGCGGCGCTCGTGCCCGAATCTCAGCAGTCCGCGAGCCTCGCCGCCGCCGCGGGAACGTACTCGGGAATCTCCGGCCATGGGGGCGGCAGGCGGCGCGCTAGCTTCACGCTAAATGCCAACGGCGTGTTCACCGGCGCAAACGACTTGTGCTCCTTCCGGGGCACCGCGACGCCGCGCAGGTCGCCGAACGTCTTCGACTGGTCGCTGAACGCGATCGGATCGTGCATCTTCACTCATGTGGAGGGCATCATGTTCTATGACGATGCGACGCGGCAACTGCGCGGGTTCGGGCCCTTTTCCGAGGGGAGCGACATCTATTACGTGATCGGGACCCGACCCTGAACGACGCTTCACGCGACCGCCGCCTGGCGGTTGGCGTGAGGCGCGCGCAACCCCTCCCAGATGAAAGACGACAGGCTCCTGGAAATGCGGGTCTTCAAGGCTGTTGTCGAAGCCGGCGGCTTCAGTGCGGCCGCGCGCGTGCTGGGCGTGAGCCAACCCTTCGTGAGCCGCACCATCAACGCCCTGGAAAACCGCCTGGGCGTCCACCTTCTCCACAGGTCTACGCGCGATAGCCGCCTCAGCACCGAGGGTGAGCGTTTCCTCGCCCTGTGTCGCACGACGCTGGAACAACTGGATGAAGCCGAGGCGCAGATCGCGTCTTCGCGATCCGAACCCAGCGGCGACTTGCGTGTGAGCGCGCCGCTCGCGTTCGGAATGGACCAGGTCGTCCCGCTCCTTCCCCGCTTTGTCCGTGCCCATCCGAAGGTGAATCTGCGCCTGTCGCTTTCCGACAGCCTGGTGAACCTCATCGAGGAGAACATCGACGTTGCCATCAGGATGGGGCGCTTGCAGGATTCGACGCTCATCGGAAGGAAGTTGTGCGACCTCCAACGCGTGGTCGTCGCCTCCCCCGTATACCTGGCGGAGCATGGCGCACCGGATTCCCCCGACCAGTTGCAGCACCACAACTGCCTCATGTGGCATGGAGGGCAAGAGCACCTGAACCGCTGGCCATTCGTGGTCGAAAGCCAGCGCCGCGAAGTCGCCGTGCGCGGCAACATCGGCAGCGACAACGGGCTGACGCTCTTTCAACTCTGCGTCGCGGGAGTCGGGATCATGCGCTGCGCGGAGCACCTCGCGGTCCCCGCGATCCGGTCGAACGCCCTCGTGCCCCTGCTCACCCAGTACCAGGGCAGCGACGACCTGGCGATCACCGCCGTCCATCTCCAGGATCGCCAGCGCTTGCAGCGCGTCCGG
>JANLXC010000013.1:0-51715 GCA_031364925.1 Burkholderiales bacterium
GGTGAAGGACGGGCCGCGCCAGCGGCTCGGCGGTGCGACCACGAGCCGACTCTTCCGCCGGTATTTCACGGTCATGGCGCTGGGCACGTGCGGGATCCTGCTGCCGGCGCTGGCCATCGAGATGTTCCTCAGCTACACGGAGGGCCTGCGCACCATCGAGCGCGAGCAGACCATCCGCGCCGACGCCGCGGCGCTGCAAATCTCCTCGCAGGTCGCCGCCATAGAGAACCAGGTCAAGGAGGTCGCCAACCTTCCCTGGGGCAGGAACGGGCTCGGCGAAGGCGACCGCCGCGCCGAATTCCGCCGGCTGCTCAAGCGCGTGCCCGCCATCCTCGAGATCTCGCGCTACGACTCCACGGGGCGCGAATCGCTGCACGTCTCGCGCGTCGGCGAGGACCGGATGTCGGACATTTCGGCGCCGCCGCTCCCCGACCTGGACCGCGTCGAGGGAGACGCCATCGCCTTCAGCCCGGTGGAATTCCGCGATTCCCTCGAGCCCTTCGTGCAGAGCACGATGCACGAGGGAGCGTTCGGCGACGGCGGCTGGGTGAGGGCGGTGATCGACTTGAAGCACGTCGCCGACCTCGTGGCGCGCCATCCGGTGGAGGGTGGCGGCACCGCCTACCTGGTCGATACCTCAGGCGTCGTGATCGCCCATCCGCAGATCGGGTTCATGCTTCATCGCACCGTGGTGCGCGACCAGGAGATCCTGCGCTTCGCCTCGGGCAACAAGTCGCCCAAGGATGTCCGCGGCGCGCTGAAGACCACCTCCCTCGACGGGCGCGCCAGCTATTCGAGCGTGTCTTCGATCGGCGTGCCGCCGTGGACGGTGGTGATCGAGCAGCCCGCCGACGTCGTCACCGCGCCGCTGCGCCGCTCGCTCCTGGGCGCGCTCGCGATCCTCACCATCGCCTTTCTCATGTCCTTCCTGGTGAGTCACTGGTACGCGAGGAGGCTCTCCGGGCCGATCCTCGCCCTCGAGGCGGGCGCGGTCGCCTTCGCCAAGGGCAACTTCAAGAACCGCATGCAAGTCAAGACCGGCGACGAAGTGGAGCTGCTCGCCACCGAGTTCAACAAGATGGCCGACCAGCTCCAGGAATACACCGACGGCCTCGAGCGGCGCGTGGCGGAGAAGACCACGCAGCTCGAGATGGCCAACCGCCACAAGAGCGAGTTCCTCGCCAACATGTCCCACGAGCTGCGCACGCCGTTGAACGCGATCATCGGCTTCTCGGAGGTGCTGAAGGAGCGCATGTTCGGCGAGCTGAACGACAAGCAGATGGAGTACGTCCGCGACATCTACGGCTCGGGCCAGCACCTGCTCTCGCTCATCAACGACATCCTCGACCTTACCAAGGTGGAGGCCGGCCACATGGCGCTCGACGTCGCGGAGTTCGACGTGCGCGCGGCCGTGGACAATTGCTGCACGCTGATCCGCGAGCGCGCGCACAGGAGCCGCCTGAAGTTCTCGTGCGAGGTCGAGCCCGGTGTCGGCACGTGGCTGGCCGACGAGCGCAAGTTCAAGCAGGTGCTGTTGAATCTCCTCACCAACGCGGTGAAGTTCACCCCCGCCGGCGGCATGGTGACGCTGCGCACCTGGGTCGAGGACGGCTGGCTGGTGGTGAGCGTGCGCGACACCGGCATCGGCATCGCCGCCGAGGACCGTGCCGCCATCTTCAGGGAGTTCCACCAGCTTGCGCTGCAGGGAATGGCCAAGCAGGAGGGCACGGGGCTCGGGCTTTCGCTCTCGCGCCGCCTGGTGGAGCTTCATTGCGGCACACTGACGGTGGAAAGCGAGCCGCGCCGCGGCTCGACTTTCACCGCGCGTTTCCCCGGCGCATTCGGGAAGGTGGACCATGGCTAGGCGCATCCTCATCGTCGAGGACGACGAGAAGAGCCGGCGTTTGTTGAGCGACGTGCTCGCATTCCACGGCTATGAAGTCGCCGCAGTAAGCAGCGGCGAGGAAGGGGTGCGCACCGCCATGGCCAACAAGCCCGACGCGGCTCTCCTCGACATCCAGCTGCCGGGAATCAGCGGCTTCGAGGTTCTGGCGGGCCTGCGCGAGCCGCAGTGCTGCGGCGCGCGCCTGCCGGTGGTGGCGGTGACCGCCTCTGTGATGGAGCAGGACAGGAAGAAGATCCTCTCCGCCGGGTTCGACGCCTTCGTGTCGAAGCCAGTCAACATCCGCGACCTCCTCGCGACCCTCAACCAGCTCTTCGTCGAGGCCGATCCTTGAACGCACACGCCGAACTGGAAACCGAGGAAGCCACGGTGCGCTCGGCCGCGCGCATCCTCGTGGTCGACGACACGCCCGCCAACGTGAAGCTGCTCGAGGACCTCCTCGGTTTCCATGGCTACGAAGTGGAGGCGGCCACCAGCGGGGAGGAGGCGCTGGAGGCGATCCGCGAGCGCCTGCCCGACCTCATGCTGCTTGACGTGCTGATGCCCGGCCTTTCCGGGTACGACGTGTGCCGCGCCGTTCGCAAGGATCCTTCGCTCGCGATGCTGCCGGTGGTGCTGGTGACCGCGCTCGAGGATCGCGAGGAGCGCGTGAAGGGCCTGGACGCGGGCGCCGACGATTTCCTCTCCAAGCCGGTGAACCCGCCCGAGCTTTTGGCGCGTGTGCGCTCGCTCCTTCGCATCAAGCACCTCTACGACACCGTGCAGAAGCAGGCGCACCAGCTCGCCGCCTGGAACCAGACGCTGGAAGCGCGCGTGGTCGAGCAGGTGCGACACGTGGAAAAGCTCGGCCGCCTCAAACGCTTCTTCTCGCCGCAGTTGGCCGAGCTGATCCTCGCAGGCGGCGCCGACGACCCGCTGGAGAGCCATCGGCGCGACATCACCGTCGTCTTCCTCGACCTGCGCGGCTTCACCACCTTCGCCGAGACCGCAGAGCCCGAGGAGGTGATGGCCGCGCTCTCGGAATTCCACCGCGCAATGGGCCGGCGCATCCTCGAGTACCAGGGCACGCTCGAGCGCTTCACCGGCGACGGCCTGATGGTCTTCTTCAACGATCCGCTGCCCATCAACCAGCCGGCCATGCGAGCCGTGGAGATGGCCTTCGTGATGCAGGAGGACGCGCTCAAGCTCGCCGCGCAGTGGAAGAAGAAGGGCTACACGCTGGGCCTGGGCATCGGCATCTCGCAGGGCTACGCGACCGTGGGCGCGATCGGCTTCGAAGGCCGCATCGACTATGGCGCCATCGGCACCGTCACCAACCTCGCCAACCGGCTGTGCGACCTGGCGGAGCCCGGGCATATCCTCGTCTCGCAGCGCGTCTTCGCGGAGTGCGAGGAAAGCGTTTTCGCGGAGGATATCGGCGAAGTGCGCCTCCACGGATTCAAGCGCCCGGTGCGCGCGTACCGGCTCCTCGACTTCAAGGGGCTCGCGGGGTGACGCGGTGAAGCAGTCCGCGGTCCGCGCCCGCATCCGGCAACTGTGCTGCCTCGGTCTTCCCGGCGAGCTCCTCATGGCCTCGCTCCTGCCCGCGTTGCGCGAGCTCGTGCCGAGCGATTCCGCGGCGTTTTTCTGGGTCGATTCGCGCGGCGAAATGCAGAACCTCTACGCCGAGCGCCTGCTTCCCGCCGACGTCATGAACCTTTACTTCGAGCGCTACTACGAGGGCCGCGAGGCTTCGTTTCGCAAGGCTTTCCTCGAGCGCACCGCCGCTCCCGATGGCGTGGTGTCGATGAGCGCCGACGGTGACTTGCGCAAGACCGACTACTACAACGAGATCCTGAAGCGCCTCGACGCGCACCACGTGCTCTATGGAATCGTGCGCGAGCAGGGCGCGGCGCTAGGCCAGCTTTCGCTGTACCGGCCCCTCGACGCGCCCGCCTTCACCCCCCGCGAGCGCTCCGACCTGGCGAGCGTGATGCGCTACGTGGCGCACGGCATCGCCGGCGACGACGCGCGCCCGGAGAAGGTCGCCGCCACGTTCACCTTCGAGGATTCCGACGACGAGGCAATGCTGGTCACCGACCGCAGCGGCAACATCCGCCACGGCTCGGAGAAGGCGCGGCGGCTGCTGCTCCTGGCGACCACCTCGGACATCAACCCGGCGAGCCTCAAGGCGGCGGTGAACGAGCGCGCGGCGAGCGCGCTGCGCACGCTGTGCTCGCGGCTGGACGCCGTGGCGCGCGGCGAGGAGCCCACGCCCCCGGTGATGTCGCTCGACACGAAGTGGGGCCGGCACCTGCTGCGCGCCTACTGGCTCGACGACGACTACCAAGCGGCCGACGCGTTGATTGGCGTGCGCATTCAGCGCCAGGAGCCGATGATCCTGCGCTTCGTGCAGGCCATGGGGCGCCTGCCGCTCTCGCCACAGCAGCGCGAGATCGCGCTCCTGATCGCGCAGGGCAAGAGCAACCAGGAGATCGCCGAGGGCCTGGGCGTCTCGGGCAATACCGTGGCGTACCACATCAAGCAGCTCTTCCTGAAGCTCGACGTCCACGACCGCGCCGGCGCGGTCGAGCGCATCACGTCCACCACCGCCCTGCGCTAGTCGGCCTCGGCGGTGTCGGCGAGCGGCGCGTGCGCGCGCGAGAAGCGCGCGGCGGCCTTGCGGCCCCAGGTGTCGAAGTAGGTGTAGAGCACCGGCACCACGATGAGGGTGAGCGCGGTGGACGTGATGATGCCGCCGATCACCGCGTGCGCCATCGGCGACTGCTGCTCCGAGCCGGGGCCGAGCGCGAGCGCCAACGGCAGCATGCCGAAGATCATCGCTCCCGTGGTCATCAGGATCGGGCGCAGCCGCACCTGGCCCGCGTCGAGGATCGCCTGCTCGCGCGTCTTGCCTTCGCGGATGCCCTGGTTGGTGAAGTCCACCAGCAGGATCGCGTTCTTGGTGACCAGGCCCATCAGCATGATGAGGCCGATCACCGAGAAGATATTGAGCGTCGAGCGGAACACCAGCAGCGCCAGGAAGACGCCGATCAACGACAGCGGCAGCGACGCCATGATCGCGAGCGGCTGCAGGAAGCTGCCGAACTGCGAGGCGAGGATCAGGTAGATGAAGATCACCGCGAGGCCGAGCGCGGCGAGCGCGTAGCCCAGCGATTCGTCCATCTGCTGCGTGTCGCCGCCGAACTCGAAGCGATAGCCCGCCGGCAGCGCGATGTCCTTGATCGCCGCCTTCACCTGGGCGGAGACCTCGCCCACGTTCACGTCCTTGGTGACCCCCGCCATGAGCTGGATCTGGCGCGTCAGGTTGCGCCGCTCGATCTGGCGCTCCGAGACGGTCGGCTTGAATTCCGCGACCTGGCGCAGCGGCACCATGCGCGGCGCGGCGTCCGCGTTGAACGAATAGCTCGCGACGTAGATCTGGTCGAGGTCGGCGATGCCGGTGCGCTGGTCGCGCGGCAGCCGCACCATCACCTGGTGGTTCTCGCCGTCGGGGCCCTCCCACTGGCCGGCGGGCTCGCCGCCGATCATCGCGCGGGTAGTCGCGGCGATCTGCAGCATCGATACCCCGAGGTCGCTCGCAAGCTCGCGGTTCACCACGATGTCGAGCGCCGGGCTGGTGGGCTTGTAGGTGCTCTCCACGTCGACCGTTCCCTTGATCGCCTTGATTTTCTCCATGGCGACCTGCGAGATGCGGTCGATCTCCTTCACGTCCGGCCCCATCACGAACAGGCGGATCGGGCGGTTCCAGCCGATGTTGATCTCGAGTCCCGCGACGCGCTTCAACCGCGCGCGGATCGCGTCGTCGAGCTCCTTCTGCGAGCGCTTGCGCGTGCGCTTGTCCACCAGGTCGATGCCGAACCAGGCGCCGGTCTTGGAGACGTTGCGGCTGACGCGCTTCACCTCGGGGAATTCCTTCAACGCGCTCTCGATCTGCTCGGCCTTCGACGCGGTGTAGGCGAGCGACGAGCCGATCGGCGTCTGGATGCGCACGTTGGTCCAGTTCTCGTCGGTCTGCGGCACGAATTCCGACCCTATGAACGGCACGACCAGGAAGCTCGCGACGAAGATGGCGGCGGCCATGGCGAGCGTGGCCTTGCGGTGCGCGAGCGCCCAGCGCAGCCACCCGTCGTAGTGCCCATGCACCCAGTCCATCAGCCTCTGCTGGCGGGCGAGCACCCACGCGATCGGCCCCTTCTGCATCCAGCGCGACGGCGGGTCGCGCCACACCGAGGAGAGCATTGGGTCGAGCGTGAACGACACGAAGAGCGACACCAGGACCGCCACCGTCACGGTGACGCCGAACTGGAAAAAGAACTTGCCGATGATCCCGCCCATGAACGCGACCGGGATGAACACGGCGACGATGGTGAACGTGGTCGCCATCACCGCGAGCCCGATCTCCTGCGTCGCCTCGAGCGCGGCCTGGTGGTGGGTCTTGCCCATCGCGAGGTGGCGCACGATGTTCTCGCGCACCACGATGGCGTCGTCGATGAGGACCCCGATGGACAGCGAGAGCGCGAGGAGCGTGAGGAAGTTGATGGTGAAGCCGCACGCGTAAAGCGCGATGAAGGTCGCCAGCACCGAGATCGGCAGCGTGAGCCCGGTGATCACCGTCGAGCGCCACGAGTGCAGGAAGAGGAACACGATCAGCACGGTGAGCAGCGCCCCCTCGATGATCGTCTCGCGCACGTTGTCGACCGACTCCTTGATGTAGCGCGAGCGATCCCACACCGTGTCGAGCACGATATCGGGGGGCAATGCCTTCTTCAGCTCCGCGATGTTCTTCTTGATCGCGGCGGCGGTGTCGATGGTGTTGGCGCCGCGCGTCTTGCGGATCTGGATGGAGATCGAGCGCTTGCCGTCGATGGTGGCGATCGAGGTCTCCTCGCGCTGGGTGTCGCGCACGTCGGCGAGCTGGCCCAGCGTGATCGCCGCGGTGGTGACGGCGCCGCGGCGCGCGACGATGATCCGTTCGAATTCCGCCGGGCTCTTGATCTTTCCCTGCACGCGCACCAGGCGCTCGTTCTTCTCGGAGATGAGCGCGCCGGCCGGCGCGTCCTGGTTCTCCACGCGCAGCGCGTTGACGATCTGGTCGATGCCGATCCCGAAGGCGGCCATCTTCTCGGGCTTGAGCAATACCGCGAGCTCGCGGCTCACCGCCCCGGAGAGGTCCACGGTGCCCACGCCGGGCGCGCCCTGGATGCGCTTGACGACCATCGTGTCGGCCAGGTCCGAGAGCTCGCGCAGGCTGCGCGCTTCGCTCCTCATCGACAAGTAGAGGATCGGCTCGTCGTCGTCGTTGTCGGCGCGCAGCACCGTGGGCTCGCCCACGTCGCGGTTGAATTGGCGCCGCGCCTGCGCGACCTTGTCGCGCACGTCCTGCACCGCGTTCTTCACGTCGACGTTCAGCTCGAACTCGACGACCACGGTCGAGGAGCCCTCGCGCGAAAACGAGCGGATGGTCTTCACGCCGCTGATGGTGTTGGCGACTTCCTCGACGCGGCGCGTGATCTCCTGCTCGACGGCTTCGGCGGAAGCGCCCGGATACGGCGTGAGGACGATCGCGATCGGTATCGTGATGTCCGGCATCTGGTCCACGGACAGGCGCTGGTAAGAGAACACGCCAAGCACCATGAAGGCGACCATCATCATGGTCGCGAACACCGGGTTGTCGATCGAGATGCGCGTGAAGCCCATGGCCGTCAGCCCTTGGTGGCGGTCTTGACCACCGCGGTGGCGCCCGCCTTGAGGCCGTCGGCCTTCACCGTGATCACGGGCACGCCGCGCTCGAGGCCGTCACGCACCTCGACCAGGCCGCGCTCCTTGTTGCGCGTGCCGACGGTCACGGAGCGCCGCTCCACCTTGCCGCCCTTCACCACGTAGACGAAGCTCTGGCCGCCTTCCTCGAGGAGCGCGGAGGCCGGGATCACCTCGACCTCGGTTCCCAGGCGCGCGGCGAGCGAGCCGCTCGCGAACATGCCGCCACGCAAGGCGCCGTCGGAATTGGGGATCGCCACGAAGATCGAGATCGAGCGCGACCCGGCTTCCGCCGAGGGGTTCACGCGCTCCACGCGCCCGGTGAACGGGCGGCCCGTGAAGCCGTCGACGCGGAAGGCGACTTCCTGGCCGACCTTCACGTACGGGATCTCGCTTACCGGCACCTGCGCCTCGAGCTCCATGCGCGACAGGTCGACGAGTTGCGCCACCGGCATGTCGGAGGAAACCTTGTCGCCCACGTTCACCCAGCGCTTGGCGACGATGCCGGCGAAGGGCGCGCGGATCTGCGCGTCGCCCAGCGCGCGCTCGGCGATCGCGGCCTGCGCGTCGGCGCTGCGCAGGTTCGCCTCGGCCACCTGCACGGTGTTGATCACGCCGTCGTAGGCGTTCTGCGAGATGAACGATTTCTCCAGCAGCGCCTTGTTGTTCGCCTGGTTCTTGCGCGCGAGGTCCAGGCGCGCCTTCATCTCGGCGACCGCGGCGTGCTGCGCCTCGGCGCGCGCCTTCAGGTCCGCGGTGTCGAGCACGACGAGCGCCTGGCCCGCGGCGACGCGATCGCCTTCCTGGGCGCCGACACGCGCCACTTCGGCAGGCACCTTGGCGCGTACGGTCGCGGCGAGCAATGGGCGCACCGTACCGGAAAGGGGAATGTCGCGGCCCAGGGCCTCGCGCTTGAGCTCCACGAGGTCGCCGGCGGCGAACTCGAAAACCTTCGGCGCGTCGTCGGCCTTCTTCGTCGCGTCCTTGTTGGCCTGGCTCGCGCGAAGGCCCGCCAGCGTGCCCCCGACGGCGACGAGCACGACGATGGCCAGGGCGGGTTTCAGGTAACGGCGGCTGAATTGCATGGTGGGGGCTTTCATGCAGTGAGGTGCGCATTCCCCGGGGACGGGTCGCGCTTCTGCCCCTTTGGACGCCGGAGCTTGCCCTGTTGGATTCGACGCCGCCAAATGGGACGGCCGAATTATACCGCCGGCGATTCCGGGGACTGGGGCGCAATGCGCACCAAGAGATCGGAGCGCTTCGGGATGAGGGCGGGGTCCCAGCGTTGCGCGGCGACGGCGAGGATCTCGCGCGGCTGCGACGAGACGATCGCCTCCTGGCCGAGGAAGCGCAGCGCCGCGCGCAGCAACTCGCCCGCGCCCTTCTCGTCGGCGGCGGCGGCGAGGGTTTGCTTGGAAAGCTTCTCGCCGCGCTCGTTGGTCGCTACCGGGAAATGCAGGTAGCGCGGCGTCGCGTACCCGAGCGCGCGCTGCAGCAGGATCTGTCGCGGCGTCGATTGCAGCAGGTCGGCGCCGCGCACGACGTCGGTGATGCGTTGGTCGTAGTCGTCCACGACGACGGCGAGCTGGTAGGCGTGCAGGGCATCGCGGCGCTTCAGCACGAAGTCGCCGATCGCGAGCGGCACGTCCTGCGCGATGCGCCCCTGCACGCGATCGACGAACTCCACGGCGCCGCTTGCGACGAGCATCCGATCCGCGCCGGGAGTGGCGCCGCTCACGCCGAGCGCGCGGCAGGTGCCCGGATAGATCGCACCCTCGATGCCGCGCAACGCCGAGTCGGCGACCTCGCGCCGCGAGCAGCGGCATCGGTAGACGAGCCCCGATGCGCGAAGCTCTTCCAGCGCCGCCTCGTAGAGCGCCTTGCGCCGGCTCTGCCACACGACCTCGCCCTGCCACTCCAACCCGAAGGCCTCGAGCTGGCGCAGGATCGCCTCGGGAGAGCCCGGCACCGAGCGCGTCTCGTCGACGTCCTCGATGCGCACCAGCCATTCGCCCTCTACCGCGCGCGCGTCGAGCCAGCTCGCGGTGGCGGCGACCAGCGAGCCGAAATGCAATGGCCCGGTGGGCGAGGGCGCGAAGCGGCCGCGATAGGTCACGACAGGAGCTCCGCGACGACCAGCGGATCCTCGAGGCGCTTCACGAACCACTTGAGCGCGTTGCCTTCCTCGCCCGGGCGCCACGCTACCTTCGCTTCCCCGCCCGGGTGCGCAGTCGCCACGGGCAAGATGCGCAGCGTTCCGGCGAGCGCTTCGCGCTGCGCGATCCAGCTCGGCAGGAAGCCCACTCCCAGGCCCGCGATATGGGCCGCGGCCTTCGCTTCCATGGAGGGGACCGTGAGCGTGTCCTGGCCCGAGAGCAGGCCCACGGTGCGCGGCGGCAATAACCGGGAGGAATCGGCGATGCTCACCGCGCGGTGCTTGCGGATCGCGTCCTCGCCGAGGGGCAGGGACTCCCTGGTGATCTCATGGAAGGGCGCGGCGACGAACAGCATCTGTATGCGGCCCAGCGGACGTGTCGCGTAGTTGCGTCCCGGGGGCGCGTCCCCGCCGACGCCTATCGCGAGATCGGCGCGGCCCGAGGCCAGCGCATCCCATGTTCCGCCCAGGACTTCATGGAGGAGGCGAAGGCGCGTCCCCGAGGCCTGTGCGTAGAACTCGGAGGCCAGCCGGAACATCTTGTCGATGCCGATCAGCGTGTCGACCGCGATCCGCAGCTCCGACTCCCAGCCCTTCGCGACCTGCTGCACGCGGCATTCGAGATCCGAGGCCGCCTGCAGCAGGCGGCGACCTTCGCTGAGGAGCTCGCGCCCTGCGGCGGTGAGGACGGCCCGGTGTCCGCGCCGATCGAAGATCTCGACCCCGAGACCCTCCTCGAGCTGACGCACGGAGTAAGTGACCGCTGACGGAACGCGGTGGAGGTCGTCGGCCGCGGCCGCAAAAGATCCCTTGCGGTCAATCGCATCAAGCACTTGAAGGGATTCGAGGGTCAGGCGCATACGCTGGTGACGAGTTCCGATTTCATTCAATAAAAGTGAATGACCAGGCCAGATATTTTCACTTTTATATCGAATATTCAGGCGCATCATAACGCTTATTGTTCAACGTATATGATGGAGGGATGAAATGATGGAAATGCGCCGCAGCGACGAACGGGGTTTGGCCGAGCACGGCTGGCTCAAGTCCTTCCACACCTTCTCTTTTGCTGATTACCACGATCCGAAGCACATGGGTTTCGGCCCTTTGCGCGTGATCAACGAGGACCGGGTCCAAGCCGGCCAGGGCTTCGGCACGCATGGCCATCGCGACATGGAGATCATCAGCTATGTGCTCGAAGGCGCGCTCGCGCACAAGGATTCCATGGGCAACGGCTCGGTGATTCGACCCGGCGACGTGCAGCGCATGAGCGCCGGCACCGGGGTGCGCCACAGCGAGTTCAACGCCTCGAAGAGCGACCTCGTCCACTTTCTGCAGATCTGGATCGAGCCCAGCGAGCGCGGCATCGAGCCCAGCTACGAGGAGAAGCATTTCGACGAGGCGTCCAAACGCGGAAAGCTGCGCCTCATCGCGTCTTGCGACGCGCGCGAGGGGTCGGTGCGCCTGCACCAGGACGCGGACCTCTACGCAGTGCTCCTCGACGCAGGCGAGAAGGTGACTTTCGAGCCGCGCGCCGGCCGGCAGGTCTACGTGCACGTCGCTCGCGGCGCGGCGAAGGTGAGCGGCCAGCCGCTGCAGTCGGGCGACGCCATGAAGCTCACCGGCGGAGACATTAAGGTGCGCCTCGATAGCGGGCGCGACGCAGAGATCCTCGTTTTCGACCTTGCCCAATAACCAACCTTGGAGAAGCACATGACCACCAGCACCCAGGACACCGTCGCACTCGTCGGGCGCATCATGCTCGCGGCCCTCTTCATCATCGCCGGATTCGGCAAGATCGGCGGGTTCGACGCAACCGTCGGCTACATCGCCTCCAAGGGCCTGCCGATGCCCCAGGTCGTCGCGGCGCTGACCATCGCGCTGGAGCTGGGCGGCGGCATCCTTCTCGCGGTCGGCTTCAAGGCGCGCTGGGTCGGGCTCGCACTGGCCCTCTTCACGCTCGTGGCGGCGATGATCTTCCACAACTTCTGGGCGGTGGAAGCCGCGCAGAAGATGGCGCAGCAGACCAACTTCCTGAAGAACATCGCGATCACCGGAGGCCTGCTGATGGTCTTCGCGTTCGGGCCCGGCCGCCTCAGCGTGGACAAATCATGACGACCGCCCTCCAGCTTGAAAAAACGGGTACGCGTGCAGTCGATGAGGTTTCCACCTCGCAGATCGCGCCAGTCGGCACCTTCACCGTGCGCCGCGCGCTGCCCTTCCAGGGACGCCACTCGGTGGGACCTTGGGTGTTCCTCGACCACTTCGGCCCGTTCCGCGTGAAGCCGGGCGAGGACGGCGTCGGCGCGCATCCCCATGCGGGAATCGAGACCGTGACCTACCTCCTTTCGGGCAGGAACGAGCATCGCGATTCCGCCGGGCACGTCGGCGTGGTCGCCGCCGGTGGCGCGCAATGGATGACCTCCGGGCGCGGCATCATCCACGCCGAGCATCCGCTCGCCGAGAGCGAGGCCGAGCTCACCATGCACGGCATCCAGCTCTGGACCACGCTGCCGCGTGCCTTGAAGACGATGCAGCCGCGCTACCAGCGCATCGACGCCGAGGCGATCCCGACCGTGCGCGCGACCGGCGCGCAGGTGCGCGTCATCGCCGGTGAGTACGCGGGTGCCGCGGGTCCCGCTTCGACGCTGATGCCCACGCTCCTCTGGCACGTGAGCGTCGAACCGGGTGCGGCATTCGAAGCGGTTCTCCCCGCCGGGTACGAGGCCGGTGCGTACGTGATCGAGGGTGAAGGCCGTTTCGCAGGAGACCGCGATGCCACGACAGGACAGATCGTGGTGTTCGGTGCCGGCGACGCGGCGCTGCGTTTCGAGAATCGCGGCGCCGCGAAGCTCGAGCTGATGGTGCTGGGAGGCGCGCCCGCGGAAGGTCCGCTCGTCTTCCACGGTCCGTTCGTGATGAACAGCGTCGAGCAGGTGCGCGCAGCGGAGATCGCGTATCGCACGGGGAACATGGGCGAGCTCGCCGGGTGAGCGCGCGTCCTTCCCGCTGGCCATTCCTATCGCCGACATAGTTTAATTTGATTGGCGAGCGGAACCGGCATCGGTCAAGCTGTTCAAAATAATCATGAAAAAGGATCGCACCATGGCAAGGAATAGCGTCTCCCAACCTGTCATCGACATCGGCATTCCCGAGAAGGAGCGCGCGAGGATCGCCGAAGGGCTCTCGAAGCTGCTCGCCGACACCTTCACGCTGTACCTCACCACGCACAATTTCCACTGGAACGTGAAAGGGCCGATGTTCCAGACGCTTCACCTGATGTTCGAGGCCCAGTACAACGAGCTGTGGCTCGCCCTGGACGCGATTGCCGAGCGCATCCGCGCGCTGGGCTTTCCCGCGCCGGGCACCTACAGCCAGTACGCGAAGCTGTCCTCGATCAAGGAAACCCAGGGCGTCCCGGAGGCGAAGGAGATGATCAGGATCCTCGTATCGGGACAGGAAGCCGTGGCCCGCACGGCGCGCAAGATCTTTCCGGTCGTCGACAAGTCCAGCGACGAGCCGACGGCGGACCTGCTGACGCAGCGCATGCAGGTGCACGAGAAGACCGCCTGGATGCTGCGTTCACTGCTGGAGGCATGAATGGCCGTCGTCGAGCTCACCAAGGAAAACTTCGAGAAAGTCATCACGTCCAACCCGACGGTGATCGTCGACTATTGGGCGCCGTGGTGCGGGCCGTGCCGTGGCTTCGCTCCGGTGTTCGAGCGTGTGGCGGAGGCCAACCCGGATGTGGTGTTCGCCAAGGTCAACACCGAGGAAGAGCAGGAGATCGGAGCGCATTTCCAGATTCGTTCGATCCCTACGCTGATGGTGTTCCGAGACCAGATCATCGTCTTCTCGCAGCCCGGAGCGCTTCCCCAGAGCGCGCTCGAGCAGGTGGTCGCGAAGGCGAAGGCGCTCGACATGGACGAGGTCCGCCAGCAGATCGGCAGCCAGCAGGAAAACAAGCACCCCGGCGCGCCGGGCGCCCCGTCCTCGCCGGCCGAATAGGCTTTCAGCTTTCGGCGGATTTCTTGAGCGTGGGGACGCCCTTCGGGGCCTTGGCCCCGGAGAGCAGCACGATCATGGCCGAGCCGTCTTCCTTCCACGATGCGACGGCGTCGCGAAGGATTTCGACCAGCGTCTCGAACTGGTCGGGATGGGTATCGAGGAGCCCGTCGATGTGGTCGTAGTAGAGGATGTAGCCCTCGGCATCGACCCATTCGAGGTCGGTGAGGCATTCCTCGAGCGCATCCCAGTTGTGGCCGAAGCTCTTCGGGAAATGCAGCGCGGTGGCCACGTGGTTCAGCAGCTGCTCCTTCCTCTGGATGTTCTTGCCCTCGATGTGGAAGGAGGCGAAGCCGGCGCGCTTGGCGATCGCCTGGATATGGCGCGTCTCGACGTGGTTGGGCAGGAACCACACGCCGCCCTTGTTGGCCTCGACCAGGGATTCGAGCGCATCCACCGACATTGTCTTTCGTCCTTATTCGCGGATGCGGCGGAAGTGGTTGTAGTGGTCTTCGGTGTAGTACAGGTCGCCACCGCTCCCCGCAATGATGCGCCGCGCGCCGCGGGTGCGCTCGTGAGGGGTCTTCACCGTGTATTCGCGATAGTAGCCGCGCTTCTGGCGCGGCAGGAGCGCCTCGCGATTGCCGAAGATCGAACCGTCCTTGGCGTACGGATATGGGCCGCCCTTGCGGAAGAGAGCGATCGTCTCGCGCGCCTCGGCGGGAAGCTCGGCGGCGGCCATGTCGCCCAGCAGCCCTCGCGAGGGCGGCGCCTTCTGCGCGATGGCGGGCGGCGCGAGCGACGCGAAGGCGAGCATCGCGGCCATCAGCAGGGCGCGCGCGCTCACGAGGCCCCGCCCACGCGCGCGCGCTTCTCGGCGACCTTGCGCTCGAAGCGCGCCGCGTCGATCACGTGGCGCTCGTGGACGCCCTCGGTGATCTTGTCCATGCCGTCGTGCGCGCTCACCTTGAACACGAGCTTCCTTCCCTCGACCGCCTCCAGGCGCGAGTGGATCTCGACGGTGAGCCCGGGCGGCGTCGCCGCGAGGTGCGAGAGGTTCACGTGGGTGCCGAGCGTCTGCTCGCGCGGCCAGTCGAGGTGCGGCTTGATGAGCTCGATGCACGCCCATTCCGCGAGCGCGACCATGTACCCGGTGGCGAGCACGCCGGGCATCATCTGGAAGTCGGGGGCGTCGGCGTACATGCGCGGCACGGTGCGCGCCTCGGTCACCCGGTAGCGGTAAGTGCCCTCCAGCCCGGCGCGCAGGCTCTCCTTCACGGCGTGCCCTTGGGCCGGTGCGGGCAATGCGCCTTGCTGCAGTCGGCGTACAGGTAGAGCTGGTGGTCGTGGATCTGGAAGCCGCGCTCCTTGGCCACCTTGTTCTGGCGCTTCTCGATCTCGGAGTCGTAGAACTCCTCGACGCGCCCGCACTGCAGGCACACCAGGTGGTCGTGGTGCCCGCCCTGGTTCAGCTCGTAGACCGCCTTGCCGCCCTCGAAGTGGTGGCGCACCAGGATCCCGGCCTGCTCGAATTGCGTGAGCACGCGGTAGACGGTGGCCAGCCCGACGTCCGAATGCTCTTCGAGGAGCTTCCTGTAGACGTCCTCGGCGGTGAGGTGGCGCTCGTTGCTGTGCTGGAAAAGGTCGAGCACCTTCAGGCGCGGAACCGTCACCTTGAGGCCAGTATCCTTCAGATCCCGGGGATCGCTCATCGCGTGAATTATAATGCGCGCTTCGCTCCCGTCCGGTTTTCCATGCGCCTCCTCGCCCCGATCATCGCCGCGCTCGCCCTGGCAGGCTGCGGCCTCGTCTACACCATCGATGTCCAGCAGGGCAATTACGTCACCCAGGACGTTGCCGCCAAGCTGCAGATCGGGATGACCAAGGCCGAGGTGCGCCAGCTCCTCGGCACCCCGCTCCTCATCGATGCCTTCCACTCCAATCGCTGGGATTACTTCTTCAGCAACGTGAAGGGCCGCAAGGCCGAGAACCGCACGCGGCTCTCGGTTTTCTTCGAGAACGACAAGGTGGCGAGCTTCACAGGCGAGGCGCGCCCGTCGCCGCCGGCCCCGGTGGGCGTTCCCGCCGCGCCACCGAAGTGAACGCGCCCCGCGCGAGATGAGCCAGACGCGCGTCGCCATCGCGGGCGCCGGCGGCCGGATGGGCCGCGCGCTTCTCGACGCGGCGACTTCCACCCCGGGCGTGAAGCTCACGGCCGCGCTCGACATCCCCGGCTCCGAATGGGTAGGGCGCGACGCGGGCGACCTTTGCTCCCTTGCGCGCGGCATCGTCGTCGACAGCGACCCGGCAGCCGCATTGCGCGAGGCCGACGTCCTCATCGATTTCACGCGTCCCGAAGGCACGCTCGCGCACGTGCGTGCCTGCCGCGCGGCGCAGCGTGGAATCGTCATCGGCACTACTGGTTTCGCGCCTGCGGGGCTGGACGAGATCCGGGAGGCCGCCCGCGACATCGCGATCGTGATGGCGCCCAACATGAGCATCGGCGTCAACGTGCTCGCCAAGCTGGTCGCGACCGCATCGCGCGTGCTCGGCCCCGACTACGACGCCGAAGTTTTCGAGATCCACCACAAGATGAAGGTCGACGCCCCATCCGGCACCGCGCTCATGCTCGGCGAGGTGGTCGCCAAGGCCCGTGGCGGCAAGCTCTCCGACGAAGGAGTCTTCGAGCGCCATGGCGTCACCGGCGAGCGCAAGGCCGGCACGGTGGGCTTCTCCGTCGCGCGCGGCGGTGACGTCGTGGGCGATCACACGGTGTTCTTCGTGGGCCCTGGGGAGCGCATCGAGCTCACCCACCGCTCCTCCAGCCGCGCCACCTACGCGCAGGGCGCGATGCGCGCCGCGAAATTCCTCACCGGCAAGGCGCCGGGCCTCTACGACATGGACGACGTGCTCGGCCTCAGATGAAAAGCCCCGCCACCGCCGCCGTCATGCAGGTGGCGATGGTGCCGGCGAGGATCGACTTCATCCCCAGCTCGACGATCTCCCCGCGCCGCTCGGGGACCATGGCCCCCATGCCGCCGATGAGAATGCCGAGGCTGCCGAAGTTGGCGAAGCCGCACAGCGCGTAGGTCATGAGCAGCTTCGAGCGCGGCGAGAGCGCCTCGGGAGGAAGCCTGGCGAGCTCGATATACGCGATGAACTCGTTCAGCGCGGTCTTGGTGCCGAGGAGGCCGCCCGCGGCCTGCGCCTCGCTCCACGGCACGCCCGCGGCCCATGCGAGCGGTGAGAAAATCCAGCCGAGGATGCGTTGCAGCGTGAGCGGGGCCTCTCCCACCAGCGGCAACAACCCCAGCAACCCATTGACGACGTATACCAGCGCGATGAGCACGATCAGCATCGCGACGATCTGGATCACGAAAGCCACGCCCTCGGCAGTTCCGCGAGTAATCGCGTCCATCGCGCTGGAGTCCTGCCGCTCGATCTCGACCGCCCGTCCACGCGTCATTTCGCCGGGCACCATCAGTGCGGCGACCGTGATCGCCGCGGGCGTGGCGACGATGGAGGCGACGAAGATGTGGCCGATCGCCTCTGGCACCACCGGCCCGAGAATCGCGCCGTAGAGCGCCATCACCGTGCCGGCGATGGTCGCCATGCCGCAGACCATCACGATGAAGAGCTCGCCGCGCGTGAGGCGAAGCAGGTACGGCTTGATGACCAGCGGCGCCTCGACCATGCCGACGAAGACGTTCGCCGCCGCGGAGAGCCCGACGGCTCCGCCCACGCCCATGGATTTCTCGAGGAGCCAGCCAAAGGCGCGCACCACGACTGGAAGGATCCGCCAGTAGAAGAGCAGCGCGGAGAGCGCGCTCACCACGATGAGCAGCGGCAGCGCGCGAAACGCGAGCACGAAGGAGGCGGCGGGATCGACTTCGGCATAGGGGGGCGGGCCGCCCGCGAGATAGCCGAAGACGAACGTGGTTCCCGCCTGGGTGGCGCGCTCGAGAGCCTGCAACCCCGTGTTGAGGGAGAACACCGCCTCGCGCAGCCACGCGACCCGCAGGAGAAGGCCCGCGAGGATCACCTGCAGCGCGACACCCGCCGCCACCAGGCGCCAATCGACGTCGCGCCGGTTCTCCGAGAGCGCCCAGGAGAGAAAGACGAGGGCCGCGACACCGGCCAGAGCGTGAAAGGCGTCCATTGGCCTCGAATTATGTTCGCATTTCTGCTATAATCTTCGACGAATGAAAGCGGGATGAGCCGATAGGTAATTTGCGCTCGCCCGTTTTTTTACGCCCGCCGTTTTCGCCGTCCATCAGTCAAGCCTGGAGTCGTTCGTGCCGCAGAAAACACCCGCCGTCCTGGTCCTCGCAGACGGGAGTGTTTTTCGCGGAGTGGCCATCGGGACGCTTGGGCAGACCGTGGGCGAAGTGGTGTTCAACACCGCCATGACCGGCTACCAGGAGATCCTCACCGATCCCTCGTACGCCGGCCAGGTCGTCACCCTCACCTATCCGCACATCGGCAACACCGGCGCCAACGCCGAGGATGTCGAGTCGCGCAGCGTCTACGCCGCGGGCCTCATCATCCGCGACCTGCCGCTGGTAGGCTCCAACTGGCGCCAGCAGGAAGACCTCTCGACCTACCTCGCGCGCAGTGGCCTGGTCGCCATTGGCGACATCGACACGCGCCGCCTCACACGCATGCTTCGCAGCAAGGGCGCGCAGAACGGCTGCATCCAGGCCGGCAGGATCGACGAGAAAGCTGCTCTCGCCGCCGCCAAGGCCGCGCCCAGCATGGCCGGCCAGGATCTCGCCAGGACCGTGACCATCGACAAGTCGTACGTGTGGAACGGCAGCCTCTGGGCGCTGGGCACTGGCTACAAGCCCGACGGCGAGGCGAAACACCACGTGGTCGCCTACGACTACGGCGTGAAGCACAACATCCTGAGGAATCTCGCCGAGCGCGGCTGCAAGGTGACCGTGCTGCCCGCCATGGCGAGCGCCGGCGACGCGCTGCGCCTGAAGCCCGATGGCGTCTTCCTCTCCAACGGCCCCGGCGACCCCGAGCCCTGCGATTACGCGATCGAGGCGATTCGCGAGATCGTCGGCACGGGCACGCCGGTCTTCGGCATCTGCCTGGGCCACCAGCTCCTCGGCCTCGCCGCGGGTGCCAAGACCGTGAAGATGAAGTTCGGCCACCACGGGGCCAACCACCCGGTGCAGGACCTCGCCAGCGGCCGCGTTTTCATCACCAGCCAGAACCACGGCTTCGCGGTGGACGAGTCCACGCTGCCGTCCAACGTGCGGCCCACGCACCGGTCGCTCTTCGACGGAAGCCTGCAGGGAATCGAATACACCGACAAGCCGGCGTACAGCTTCCAGGGCCACCCCGAGGCGAGCCCCGGCCCGCGCGAAATGTCCTACCTCTTCGACCGCTTCGTCTCGATGATGGCGAAGCGCAAGGCCGGCTGATGCCCAAGCGCACCGACATCAAGAGCGTCCTCATCATCGGCGCAGGCCCGATCGTGATCGGCCAGGCGTGCGAGTTCGACTACTCGGGCGCGCAGGCGTGCAAGGCGCTGCGCGACGAGGGCTACAAAGTGATCCTGGTGAACTCCAACCCGGCCACCATCATGACCGACCCGGAGATGGCCGACGTCACCTACATCGAGCCGATCACGTGGCAGATGGTCGCGCGCATCATCGAGAAGGAGCGCCCCGACGCGCTGCTGCCGACGATGGGCGGGCAGACGGCGTTGAACTGCGCGCTCGACCTCGCGCGCGAAGGCATCCTCGACAAGTTCGCGGTCGAGATGATCGGCGCGAAGAAGGAAGCGATCGACAAGGCCGAGGACCGCGAGAAGTTCAAGAACGCGATGGCCAGGATCGGCCTGGCTTCGCCGCGCTCCGCGCTCGCCCACTCCTTCGAGGAGGCCAAGCAGCTGCAGGCGATGGTGGGCTTCCCCACCGTCATCCGCCCGTCGTTCACGCTCGGCGGCACCGGCGGGGGCATCGCCTACAACATGGAGGAGTTCGAGGTGATCTGCGAGCGCGGCCTCGACGCCTCGCCCACCAAGGAGCTCCTCATCGAGGAGTCGGTGATCGGCTGGAAAGAGTACGAGATGGAGGTCGTCCGCGACTGCAAGGACAACTGCATCATCATCTGCTCGATCGAGAACCTCGATCCCATGGGCGTGCACACCGGCGACTCGATCACCGTCGCGCCCGCGCAGACCCTCACCGACAAGGAATACCAGATACTGCGCGACGCCTCGATCGCGTGCCTGCGCGAGATCGGCGTGGAAACCGGCGGCTCCAACGTCCAGTTCGCGATCAATCCCGAGGATGGGCGCATGGTCATCATCGAGATGAACCCGCGCGTGTCGCGTTCCTCGGCGCTGGCCTCGAAGGCCACGGGCTTTCCGATCGCCAAGATCGCGGCGAAGCTCGCGGTGGGCTACACGCTCGACGAGCTGAAGAACGACATCACGGGCGGGGCCACGCCGGCGTCCTTCGAGCCGGCCATCGACTACGTGGTGACGAAGGTGCCGCGCTTCGCCTTCGAGAAATTCCCACAGGCCGACCAGCGCCTCACCACGCAGATGAAGAGCGTGGGCGAAGTGATGGCCATCGGGCGCAACTTCCAGGAATCGCTGCAGAAGGCGCTGCGCGGACTGGAAGTCGGCGTCGACGGCTTCAACTTGAAGTCCGTCGACATGGACAAGATCGAGGACGAGCTCGCGTACCCGCGCGGCGAGCGCCTCTGGTACGTGGCCGACGCATTCGGCGTCGGCATGTCGCTCGAGGACATCCATCGCTTCACCAAAATCGACCCGTGGTTCCTGGTGCAGATCAAGGATCTCGTCGACACCGAGCTCGAGATCGAGAAGAAGACGCTCGCCGACTTCTCCAGGGACGAGCTCTACCAGTTGAAGCGCAAGGGCTTCTCCGACCGGCGCCTGGCCTCCCTCTGGAAGACCACCGAGCACGTGGTGAGGAAGCGCCGCCACGAGCTCGGCATCCGCCCGGTCTACAAGCGCGTGGACACGTGCGCCGCCGAATTCGAGACCGGCACGGCGTACATGTATTCGACCTATGACGAAGAGGACGAGTCGAAGCCGACCAACAACCGCAAGATCATGGTGCTGGGCGGCGGGCCGAATCGCATCGGGCAGGGGATCGAGTTCGACTATTGCTGCGTGCACGCGGCATTGGCGCTGCGCGAGGATGGCTACGAGACCATCATGGTCAACTGCAACCCGGAGACCGTGTCGACCGACTACGACACCTCCGACCGGTTGTATTTCGAGCCGCTCACCCTCGAGGACGTGCTCGAGATCGTCGACAAGGAGAAGCCCGAGGGCGTGATCGTGCAGTTCGGCGGCCAGACGCCGTTGAAGCTCGCGCGCGACCTCGAGGCGGCCGGCGTGCCCATCATCGGCACCTCGCCGGACTCCATCGACCGCGCCGAGGACCGCGAGCGCTTCCAGCAGATGATCCACGAGCTGGGCCTGCTCCAGCCGCCCAACCGCACCGCGCGCACCGAGGACGACGCGCTCGCCGCGGCCCGCGAGATCGGCTACCCGGTGGTGGTGCGTCCTTCCTACGTGCTCGGCGGCCGCGCGATGGAGATCGTGCACGCCGAGGCCGACCTGCGCCGCTACATGCGCGAGGCGGTAAAGGTTTCAAACGATTCGCCGGTCCTCATCGATCGCTTCCTCAACGACGCGATAGAGGTCGACGTGGACGCCGTCTCGGACGGCAAGGAAGTGCTCATCGGCGGGATCATGGAGCACATCGAGCAGGCCGGCGTGCACTCGGGCGATTCCGCATGCTCGCTCCCGCCTTTCAGCCTCAGCGACGAATTGAAGGACGAGCTGCGCCGGCTGACGGTGGCCATGGCCAGGGGGCTGAACGTGGTGGGGCTCATGAACGTGCAGTTCGCGATCCAGAACGACAAGGTCTACGTGCTGGAAGTCAATCCGCGCGCCTCTCGCACCGTGCCTTTCGTCTCCAAGGCGATCGGCGTTCCGCTCGCCAAGGTCGCCGCGCGCTGCATGGTCGGCCAGAGCCTCGCCAGCCAGGGCGCCACCCGCGAGGTGATCCCGCCGTATTATTCGGTGAAGGAAGCGGTGTTCCCGTTCATCAAGTTCCCGGGCGTGGACACCATCCTCGGGCCCGAGATGAAGTCCACGGGTGAGGTGATGGGCGTCGGCCTCACGTTCGCCGAGGCCTTCGTGAAGAGCCAGTTGGGCGCGGGCGTGCGCCTGCCGAAGGGGGGCAAGGCTTTCCTCTCGGTACGGAACGAAGACAAGGAGAAGTTGACTGACATCGCACGCACGCTCACGGGGCTGGGTTTCACCCTCGTGGCCACGCGCGGCACGGCAGCCGCGCTGGAGGCCGCCGGCCTCAAGGTGCAGACGGTCAACAAGGTGATGGAAGGCCGCCCGCACATCGTCGACATGCTGAAGAACCGCGAGGTGAGCCTCATCGTGAACACCGTCGACGACGACCGCCGCTCGATCCAGGACTCCTGGTCGATCCGCAACAGCGCACTGCAAAACCGCATCACGTACTACACGACCATCTCCGGCGCGCGCGCCGCATGCCTGGGCATGCAGCACCTCGAGGAAATGCGTCCCTACGACATCCAATCGTTGCACGCGAGCCTGCCCACATGAGCAAGATCCCCATCACGATGATCGGCGCCGAGCTGCTGCGCAACGAGCTGCACAAGCTGAAGTCGGTGGAGCGGCACGCCGTGATCACCGCCATCGCCGAGGCGCGCGCCCACGGCGACATCACCGAGAACGCGGAGTACGAGGCCGCGCGCGAGCGCCAGGGCTTCATCGAGGGCCGCATCATCGAGTTGGAGGCCAAGCTGTCCAACTGCCAGATCATCGACCCGGCGCTGCTCGACGACGATGGGCGCGTGGTGTTCGGCTCCACGGTGGAGCTGATCGATACATCGGGCGCCGAGACGGTGAGCTACCAGATCGTCGGCGAGGACGAGGCCGACATCAAGCTTAGGAAAATTTCCTACTCTTCGCCGATCGCCAAGGCGCTCATCGGGAAGAGCGAGGGCGACGTCGTCGAGGTTCGGACTCCGGGGGGGCTGAAGGAGTTCGAGATCGGGGACGTGAAATACCTGTAGGGGCGCCGCGCTCCGTGGGTTTCGTGCGCAAAGACCTGGGCTTGCCGCGCTCCGACTTGGGCTTCAGCGTCGGGCGTTCTCCTTTGGGCTTCACCTTGCCGCGTTTGGCTCTGTCATCCCCACGCGTCACCTTGTCATCCCGGCGAAGGCCGGGATCCAATCTCTGCGTCGGATTTTCCCGGTAGAGCACCAGCACCTTGCCTATGCTTTGCACCGCTTCGGCCCCGAGCTTCTCGCAGATGGTCGCCATCCACGTGCGGCGCGCCTCGCGGTCGTCTGTCCCGGCCCGCACTTTGATGAGCTCGTGCGTCTTGAGCGAGCGGTCGATCTCCGCGATAACGGAGTCCGTTAGACCCTTGTCGCCGATGATGACGACCGGGCTCAACTGGTGTGCTTCCGCGCGCAATTCGCTGCGGCGGGATGATTTGAGTGCCATGCGCCGATTATAAGTGACCCATGTCCAAATCCCATTCGAGCAAGCGCTGGCTGCGGCGTCACGTGAGCGACCCCTACGTGCAGCGCTCCAGGAAGGAGGGCTACCGCTCGCGCTCGGCCTACAAGCTGATCGAGATCGACGCGCGCGACAAGCTCCTGAGGCCGGGCATGGTCGTGGTGGACCTGGGCTCGGCCCCGGGCGGCTGGTCGCAGGTGCTCTCCAAGCGGCTCGGCGCCTCGGCAACCGTGATCGCGATCGACCTTTTGCCCATGGAGCCGATTTCAGGTGTGATTTTCCTGCAGGGCGACTTCACGCGCGAATCGGGCCTGGCCGCCATCCGGACTGCTCTGGATGGACGCAAGGCCGACCTCATCCTTTCCGACATGGCGCCGAACATGACCGGAATCGCGGTCAGCGACCAGGCGCGGACCATGGACCTGGCCGAATTGACCCGTGATTTCGCGCTGTTGCACATGCAACGAGACGGCGCGCTGCTGGTCAAAATTTTCCAGGGCGCGGGGTATGATGAATACCTGAAATCGCTGCGCCGGGAGTTCCAGAAAGTTGTCGTTCGCAAGCCCGACGCATCACGCGATGAGAGCGCGGAGCAGTACCTCCTGGCGCGCGGACTCAAGGCAACCGAAAGTCCCCCTCCCGCGTAGGGGTTGATATCGGTTCGACGAGCCCGATCTTGCTATAGTAGGCCGTACGCATTCCCCTGAATATCCTAGGGTTTTTCCGGAAGGAACTCAGCCTGTGAACAACACTATTCGCACCATCATGGTCTGGCTCGTGATTGGAGTCATCCTGACCATGGTGTTCATGCAGGTCGGCAACCGCCAGTCGAGCCAGACCTCGCTCGACTACTCGACCTTCATGGAGGAAGCGCGCCAAGGCCACATCTCCAAGGTGAAGCTCGACAACAACCGCACCCTGAAGGCCACCTCTCGCGACGGCAAGATTTACGTCGTGAACACTCCGGGCATACAGGACCCGTGGATGGTCGGCGACCTCATGAAGTTCGGCGTGAATGTCGAGGCGCAGGCCGTCGAGGAGCAGTCGCTCCTCATGAGCATCTTCGTATCGTGGTTCCCGATGCTGCTGCTGATCGGCGTGTGGATCTTCTTCATGCGCCAGATGCAGGGCGGCGGGCGCGGCGGCGCCTTCTCGTTCGGCAAGAGCCGCGCGCGCATGCTCGACGAGAACCAGAACCAGGTCACGTTCGGCGACGTCGCCGACGTGGACGAGGCCAAGGAGGAGGTCGCCGAGCTCGTCGACTTCCTTCGCGATCCTTCGAAATTCCAGAAGCTGGGCGGGCGCATCCCGCGCGGCGTGCTGATGGTGGGCTCTCCGGGCACCGGCAAGACGCTTCTTGCGCGCGCCATCGCCGGCGAGGCGAAAGTCCCGTTCTTCTCGATCTCCGGCTCCGACTTCGTCGAGATGTTCGTGGGTGTCGGCGCCGCACGCGTGCGCGACATGTTCGAGCAGGCGAAGAAGAACGCTCCCTGCATCGTGTTCATCGACGAGATCGACGCGGTCGGGCGCCAGCGCGGCGCGGGCCTGGGCGGCGGCAACGACGAGCGCGAGCAGACGCTGAACCAGTTGCTGGTCGAGATGGACGGCTTCGAGGGCGCCTCGGGCGTCATCGTCATCGCCGCGACCAACCGTCCCGACGTGCTCGACCCGGCGCTGCTGCGTCCCGGGCGCTTCGACCGGCAGGTCGTGGTCCCGCTGCCTGACATTCGCGGCCGCGAGCAGATCCTCATGGTGCACATCCGCAAGGTGCCGATCGCACCCGACGTCGATGCATCGATCATCGCGCGCGGTACGCCCGGCTTCTCCGGCGCCGACCTGGCGAACCTCGTGAACGAGGCGGCGCTGTTCGCGGCCCGCGGCTCGAAGCGGTTGGTGGACATGGACGACTTCGAGCGCGCCAAGGACAAGGTCATCATGGGCGCCGAGCGCCGCTCGATGGTCATGCCCGAGGAAGAGCGCCGCAATACGGCTTACCACGAGTCCGGCCACGCGATCGTCGCGCGCCTGCTGCCGAAGACCGATCCCGTCCACAAGGTCACGATCATCCCGCGTGGCCGCGCGCTCGGCGTCACGATGCAGCTTCCGGTGGAAGACCGCTACAGCTATGACCGCAATTACCTGCTGAACAACATCGCGGTGCTTTTCGGCGGGCGCATCGCCGAAGAGCTCTTCATGAACCAGATGACCACCGGCGCCTCCAACGATTTCAAGCGAGCCACCGAGATGGCGCGCCGCATGGTCACCGAGTGGGGCATGACCGACGCGCTGGGCCCGATGGTCTACGGCGAGAACGAGGGCGAAGTGTTCCTGGGCCGCCAGGTGACCACGCACCAGAACATGTCCGAAGAGACAATGAAGGCGGTGGACAAGGAAGTGCGCGCCATCATCGACATGCAGTACGCGCTCGCGCGCCGCCTGCTGGAGGAAAACCGCGAGAAGGTCGAAGTGATGACCAAGGCTCTTCTCGAGTGGGAAACCATCGACGCGCACCAGATCGAGGACATCATGCAGGGCCGTCCGCCGCGCCCGCCCAAGCCCGTTGCGGCCAAGCCCACGCAACCGCCCTCCGACGGCGGCGCGAAGGCTGCCGATCCTCCGGCCAGTCCGACGCCGGTGGAAAGCGCCTGACGACGAGTAGCGCAAGTTGTTGCGAAGGAGCGGGCGGCGAAAGCCGCCCGTTTCCGTTTACGAGGCTCCGGGATGTATTGTCGGGTTTCCACCAGACGCCGGAGCCTGACGATGGAACGCATCACCATGTCGATCGACGAGAAGCTCGCGCGCGAATTCGACCTCGTCATCCAGGAGCGGGGATACACCAGCCGCTCCGAGGCGATGCGCGACCTGGTGCGCCGCGAGGTCGAGACCCGCAGGGGCGAGCGTGACGAAAAGTCGCAGTGCGTGGCGAGCCTCTCGTATGTGTTCAACCACCACGAGCGCGACCTCGGCGAGCGCCTCCTGCAGGAGCAGCACCGCCATCATCAGTTGGTGGTGTCGACCATGCACGTGCACCTGGACCACGAGCATTGCCTCGAAACCGTCGTGCTGAAGGGCCTGTTTCCCGCGGTGCGCGCTTTCGCCGATCGCATCCAGGCCGAGCGCGGCGTCAGGCATGCCGCGCTCAACGCGATCACCGTGATCTCGAGCGACTCGCACCACCATGCCGACATGCACCACCACCATTCAGGCCACCTGCACCTGATGCCGCGCTCATAGCGCCCCGGCAGGATCGAATACCCCAAATCCGTTTTGCGATGAGACGCGTATACAGTTCATAACTTTTGGCCAATTGTTCCTACGCATGGGCACTACATGAAAGCGCGGAATGCAAACGGATTTTCCTGGTCCACTCTGTTGGGCATGGCAGCGTGCATGGTCGTGCTGCCTGCCTTTTCTCAAAGTCCTCCCGTTATCGAGAAGATCGAGGTCAGCGGGCATTACGAGAATCGCGTCGGCACGAGCGATGCGGCGAGCGCCGGGTACATCACGCCCCAGCTCATCGAAGACCGTCCGCTGCTGCGTCCCGGCGAGGTGCTCGAGTACATCCCGGGAATGATCGTCACGCAGCACAGCGGGGCGGGAAAGGCGAACCAATACTTCCTGCGCGGCTTCAACCTCGACCACGGCACCGATTTCGCCACCACGGTGGCGGGCATGCCGGTCAACATGCGCACCCACGCGCACGGGCAAGGGTGGACCGATCTCAACTTCATGCTCCCGGAGCTCGTTTCCCGCATCGAATATTTCAAGGGGCCGTACTACGCCGCGCAGGGCGATTTCGCCACCGCGGGCGCCGCCAACATCCGCTATTTCGACTCGATGAAGCAGGGCCTCGCCGAGCTCATCGGTGGAAGCGAGAAGTATGGCCGTGCATTGGCCGTGGGATCCGCACCGTTTGCCGCGGGCAATCTCGTCTACGGGCTCGAGGCCTTTCACAACAACGGACCCTGGGAGAATCCCGACAACTACCGCAAGCTGAATGGCGTGCTGCGCTACTCGCAACCACTAGGTGAAGGCCGATGGAGCGTGACGGCGATGGGATACCGCGGCCGCTGGAACGCGACCGACCAGATCGCCGCCCGCGCGGTCGAGGATGGCAGCGTCGGCCGCTTCGGCGCCCTCGACCCGAGCGACGGAGGGGAAAGCCATCGCTACAGCCTTTCCGCGGACTACGAGTCGACGCTCGCGGGCGGGCGGTTGCGCACCACGCTCTATGGCATCCGCTATTACCTCAGCCTCTTCTCCAACTTCACCTACTACCTCGACGACCCGGTGAACGGCGACCAGTTCAACCAGGTCGACGACCGCAGGATCTACGGCTGGAACGGCAGCTGGAGCCGCCCCACGACACTCTTCGGGCTGCCGATGACCAATACCGTGGGCTGGGACATCCGCCAGGACCGCCTCGACCCGCTCGGCCTCTACAGCACCGCGCAACGCGAGCGCGTCTCCACCACCCGCGTGGACAAGGTGCGCGAAACCTCCTATGCGGCCTATGTCGAGAACCAGACCCAGTGGACTCCGTGGCTACGCAGCGTCGCCGGGCTGAGGGGCGATCGCTACGAGTTCAGGGTGAACAGCGACAATCCGGCGAATTCGGGCAGCCGCAGCGCCGGAATCGGATCGCCCAAGCTTTCGTTCATCTTCGGGCCCTGGGCGAAGACCGAGTACTTCATCAACTACGGCGAGGGCTTCCACAGCAACGATGCGCGCGGAACCACGATCCGGGTGGACCCGAAGGCCGGAGAGCCGAGCGATCAGGTCACGCCGCTGGTGCGCACGCGCGGGGCGGAGATCGGGCTGCGCACGGAAATTTTTCCCGGCCTGCAGTCCTCGCTCGCCTTGTGGAACCTCAAGTTCGACTCCGAGCTCGTCTTCTCCGGCGACGCGGGGACCACGGAAGCGGGGCGCCCGTCGAAGCGCTCCGGAATCGAATGGTCGAACCGCTACGCGCCGAATCCGTGGCTGCTGGTGGATCTCGACCTCGCGTGGACGCGCGCGCGCTTCAGCGACGACGATCCCGTCGGCAATTACATTCCCAACGCGCTGCGCGCGGCAGCGGCCGGCGGCATCACGCTGCACAACCTGGGGCCCTGGACGGTAAGCCTCTTCGGGCGCTACTTCGGCCCGCGCCCGCTCATCGAGGACAACAGCGTGAAGTCGGGTTCGACCACGCAGTTCAACGCGCAGGCGACGTATAGCGTGAGCAAGGCATTGCGCGTGCGCTTCGATGTCTTCAACATCTTCGACCGCAAGGCGGACGACATCACTTACTACTACACGTCGCGGCTGCGCGGCGAGCCTGCCGAGGGCGTGAATGACATCCACTTCCATCCCACCGAGAACCGCTCGTTCCGGTTAGGATTGCTGTACAACTTCTAGCGTCGTCCCGCTTCCGGGGCGTAACGCGATCGCCCCGACCTTGTACCGCACCCTGCACTGCGCGCGCCTGCGCCTCGCCCTGGATCGCCCTCGCGTGGTCGGAATCCTCAATGTCACGCCGGATTCCTTTTCGGATGGCGGCAAATTCCTCGACCCTCAGCGCGCGGTCGAGCGGGGCATGAAGATGCACGACGACGGCGCGGACCTTGTGGACGTGGGCGGTGAATCGAGCCGGCCGGGCGCGCAGCCGGTGGACGGCGCCGAGGAGCTCCGGCGGGTGCTTTCGGTCATAGAGGCGCTGGTTCGCGAGCGGGTGCCGGTTTCGGTCGATACCACCAAGTCCGAAGTGATGCGCGCGGCGATCGATGCGGGTTGCTCGATGGTGAACGACATCTTCGCGTTCCAGTCAGACGGGGCGGTGGCGGCGATTGCTTCATCGAGCGTGGGGGTTTGTGCAATGCACATGCAGGGAACGCCCGGTTCGATGCAGCGCTCTCCTGGTTACGACGATGTCGTGAGTGAGGTGGGCGCCTTCCTTCTCGAGCGTGCCCGCGTCCTGGAGGCTGCCGGCGTCGCGCCGGAGCGAATCGTGCTCGATCCGGGTTTCGGCTTCGGCAAGACCTTCGAGCACAACAAGGCGCTGTTTCGCGCGCTGCCGGCGTTGAGCGCCCTAGGCTATCCGATGATGGTGGGCATCTCGCGCAAGAAGTCAATCGGCGACATCACCGGGCGCCCTCCGGGCGAACGAACCACCGGCAGCGTTGCCGCGGCCCTCCTCGCGGTGCAGAATGGCGCGAGCCTGGTGCGTGTGCATGACGTGAGGGAAACCGTCGACGCGCTCAACGTCTGGATGGAATTGAAATGACCCGCAAGTATTTCGGCACCGATGGCATCCGCGGCCGCGTCGGCCAGCACCCGATCACCCCGGACTTCGTGCTGAAGCTGGGCTTCGCCGCGGGCAAGGTGCTGTCGCGCGCCGACATCGCGCCGCCCCATCGCTCGCGTCCCGCGGTGCTGATCGGCAAGGACACGCGCATCTCGGGGTACATGCTCGAATCCGCCCTCGAGTCGGGCCTGTCCGCCGCCGGCGTCGACACGCTGCTGGTGGGGCCGATGCCGACGCCGGCGGTCGCGTTCCTCACCAGGGCGCTGCGCCTCTCGGCGGGCGTGATGATCTCGGCCTCGCACAATCCCTTCGAGGACAACGGCATCAAGTTCTTCTCCGGCGATGGCATGAAGCTGCCCGACGCGGTCGAGAGCGAGATCGAAGCGCAGCTCGACACGCCGCTCGCCGTCGCCACCTCGGCGCACCTGGGCAAGGCCGAGCGCATGCACGACGCCGAGGGCCGCTACCTCGAGTTCTGCAAGGGCACATTCCCCAAGCAGTGCTCGTTGCGGGGGTTGAAGCTCGTGGTCGACTGCGCGCACGGCGCCAACTATCGCGTGGGGCTGCGCGTCTTCCAGGAGCTCGGCGCGGAAGTGATCGCCATCGGCAGCTCGCCCAACGGCGTGAACATCAACGAGCACGTCGGCGCCACGGCGCCCGCGGCGATGGCCAAGGCGGTGGTCGAGCACGGCGCGCATTTCGGCATCGCCTTCGATGGCGACGGCGACCGCCTCGCCATGGCCGACCGCGACGGCGCGATATTCGACGGCGACCAGCTCCTCTACGCGATGGTGAAGAATCGCCACGCCGAGGGAAGGCTCAAGGGCGGGGTCGTGGGCACGCTGATGACCAATTTCGCACTCGAGCGCCGGTTCGCCGAGATGGGAATCGATTTCGCGCGCGCCAAGGTCGGCGATCGCTACGTCCTCGAGACCCTGGTGGAGCGCGGCTGGGAGTGCGGCGGCGAGAATTCCGGCCACCTGCTGTGCCTCGATTGCCACTCGACCGGCGACGCGATCATCTCAGCGTTGCAGGTCCTGGCGGCCGTGGTGACCTCGAAGCAGACGCTCGGCGAGTACACGCGCGAGCTGCGCCTGCTGCCGCAGGTCCTGGTGAACGTGAAGTTTCGCGGCAAGCTCGACCTGCAGGCGAGCTCCGTTCGCGAGGCCGTCGCCAAGGCCGAGGCCGACCTGGCGGGCCGCGGCCGGGTGCTGCTGCGGCCCTCGGGCACGGAGCCGGTCGTTCGAGTGATGGTCGAGGGAGAAGATCGCGCCCACGTGCAGGAGCTGGCCGACCAGATCGCGGCGGTAGTGAAGGCCGCCGCGGAGCGCGCGGTGGCCTAGCGGTAGTCAGGCAACCGTGCGTGGAGCCTCCGCGGCGATCAGTTGCAGCAGCGATTCCACGTCGACGGGCTTGGTCAGGTGGTAGTCGAAGCCGGCTTCCAGGGTCCGGGCCCGATCTTCGGGTTGCCCATACCCGGTGAGCGCGATCATCACCGGCATCGAGCCCTGCATCGACTCGCGTAGCCGCGTGATGACCTCGTAGCCGTCCATCAGGGGAAGCCCGATGTCGCACACGACCAGATGCGGGCGGTCGTCGCGAACCAGCTCGAATCCCGCCTTGCCGTCGAACGCGCTGGAGACTTTGTGCCCCATCATGCGAAGGACGTCGGCGAGGCTGTCGTTCGCATCGACGTTGTCGTCGATGACCGCGATGCGAAGCGGCGCGCCTGGCGTCGCGAGGCGCTCCGCGGCGGCCCGGGGGGGCTCGTGGGGAGGATTCGCGACCAGCAGCGGCAGTGCGACGGAGAACGCGCTTCCCTTGCCGACGCCGCCGCTCGCGGCATCCACGGTGCCGCCGTGCAGCTCCACGAGGCTGCGCACCACCGTGAGGCCGATGCCGAGGCCGCCCTGCGCGTGGTCCAGCGAGCGGCCTTCCTGGGTGAAAAGGTCGAAGATGTGCGGCAGGACTTCGGGCGCGATTCCGCTGCCGTTGTCGGTCACGCGCAACACTACTGACTCCGCCTCCCGCGACGCGGAGAAGGTGATTGTGCCGCCTTCTTGCGTGTACTTGGCGGCATTGTGCAGGAGGTTGCTCAGGATCTGCACCAGTCGCGTGGGATCGCCGTCCACGGTCAGTGACTGGGCCGGAAAATCCACGCTCAGGCGCTGGCGCCGTTTGCGCACCAGTGGTTGCGCGGCCTCGATCGCGAAGCGCATGCTCTCCGCGATTTCGACCGGGCGCCTCTTCAACACCACCTTGCCGCTGGTGAGGCGCGATACCTCGAGCAGCTCGTCCAGGAGCCGCGTGAGGTGATCGACCTGCCGCTTGATGATGTCGTGCACCCAGGTGACCTTGGGGTCCTGCGATGAGCTCCGGCGCAGGATGGCCAACGCGTTGACGATCGGGGCGAGAGGGTTGCGCAGCTCGTGCGCCAGCATCGCAAGAAAATGCTCCTTGTCCTGGCTGGCGTGCTCGGCCTCTTCCGTCGCGCTCTGCGCCTGGAGCGTGGCGAGCACGAGCTTCTCGTTGGCTTCGCGAAGCAGCGCCATGCGCACGGCGGGTTCGACCCCGAGGCTTACGGCGGCCTCCTTGGCGCGCATCACCTGTTCCTGGAGCGCGCGGACCTCCTCACGCAGCCTTCCAGCTTCCGCCCGAAGGCGGAAAACCTCGTCGTGCTCCGTCTCCCTAGCGGTCTCGCGCTGCGTCATATCGCCCGGACTTGTCGACCGCCCGGCCGACGAGCAGCCCCTCGTACCCAGTAATCGCCGCCTCGATGACCATGCGGCCCTTGACGATCCGGTACTCGCGCAGCTCCTTGCTGTGGTCGCTGTTGCGCACTTTCACGACGGCAATGCAGCGCCGCAGCTCGTTCTCCAGCTGGACGTAGCGCTGCAGGATGATCGCGTCGGTCAGGAACGCGGTGCCGTAGGGGCTGAAGCGCAGGTCCGTGTAGCGATCCTCGAGTTCCGAGGTCGCCAGCACCGAGACCCCCAATCCGGTCAGCACCGAAATCATGCGATACATCGAATCCCGGAAATCCTCCCGATACGACGGCGCAAGGGCGAGCTCGAAGCCGGACAGGGAGTCGATCACCACGCGCGTCGCCTTCAGGCGATGGATCTTCTCGGTGAGCTCGTGCAGGGTCGCATCGATGGACAGGTCGAGCGCACGGGTGCTGACGATGTCCACCTTTCCGCTACGCACCATGCGGTCCAGGGCCGCGCTCAACCCCAGGCCGGGGCTCTTCTCGAACGCCGCGATGACGCCCTTCTCGCCGCGGCGGATGCCTTCGGCGAGGAACTCCGTACCCATGATCGTCTTGCCGGAGCCCGAAGGACCCGCGACCAGCAACGAGTATCCCTTGGGCAGGCCCCCGCCCAGCATTTGGTCGAGGGCCGGCACGCCCATGCTGATGCGCCGTAGAACCTTGGACTGCGGGACCCTCCCCTTGCTGGGGGTGCGCGCTTCCAGGATGGCGCGGGGGAACGCTCGCAACCCCTCGTCTGTGATGCGCACGGTATGCTGCCCCGGAAGCGTCGCCGCGCCGCGCATTTTCTTGACTTCCAGCTTGCGCACCATCGATCCCTGGTAGGTGTCCTGGGTGAGCCAGATCAAGCCGTCGGCCACGGTGAATATCGGGTTGCTCTGGTCGTCGGCGTCGTATTCCCCGACCAGGAACGTGGTCGCCTCCCAGCTGGTGAGGTGCATGCCAAGCTCCTGGACGAAGTGCTGCAGCTCGGTGTCCCCGCGCGGATTGCTCTTGGTCGCCAGCATGATCGAGCGAAACGAGTCCACGAACACCAGCGAAGGCGGCTCGCTCTCGACTTCCCGCAGGATCGTCTTCAGCACGATGCTCAAGTCGCCCTTGAGCAGCTCCGCGGCGAGGTTCACGAAGCGAATCGACTTGCCGATCTTCTCGCTGTCGAAGAATGCGAACTGCTGCTGGTAGCGCAGCATCTTCATCGGCGGCTCGCCGAGCACGGTGAAATACAACGCGCGCCGCCCGGGATTCGCCATGGCGAACATGATCTGGTGCGCGAGCGTGGTCTTGCCGGCTCCCGGGGTGCCGGCGAGGAGGTTGAAGGAAAATTCCGGCAGCCCGCCGCCGAGGATCGTATCGAGCCCCGGAACGCCGGTTTCCAGGAGATTAATCGAAACTCTTTTTTTCATTGACCTATCTCCTGGTTTGTCGAGAGAGCCATCGTTCAGGCGAGGCCCAGCAAGCGCGCAGCCAGCTCTTCCCCGATGAGCGCGTTCAGCAACTCGTTGAAATTTTTCCTGAGTGCGCGGCTGGCCTCCGCGGCGTGCTGCGGTGGCGCGGTCTCGAGGCTGGCCTGGAGCGTCGCGAACGGGAGCTCTCCCTTGACCGGATCGCGGGCGAGCCACGGATGCTGAGCCCGGGCGCGATGAAGGCTGCGGGCGTAGAGAACGCGAAACCCGTCCTCGCCGATGATCGGGGCGAGCTGTGCCTGCACCTCACCCCAGCTTCGAACGGCGTCCGCGGCTATGGCAGGGGCGTTGTGACGCGGCATGCGTACCTCGGGGGGACTTCACTCCGGGCCCAGGCGATGTGTCGTCGTGGGATTGCCGGTAACGCGTTAGGACCGCCTTTCTCCCATTCTGTTCGCGAACGGACAAAAGAGCCAGCTTGGGGATTTCGTGCCCGTCCAACGGCTTACGGGAAGAATCCGCACGGGAATTGAGGTGCAACCCCGTTTCGCGGTAAAATCGACGAGTTTTGAGGGTCGCTCATGCGGTCGAAAGTCGTCGTCGGCAACTGGAAGCTCAATGGAAGCCTCGCCAGCAACGAAACGCTGCTCGCGGCCCTCCTGCGGGAAACCCCCCGGAATGGATCGGCAGCCTGCGCGGTTTGCGTGCCGTATCCGTACCTTGCGCAGGCGCAGGGCCTGCTGAAGGGTTCGGCGATCGCGTGGGGCGCGCAGGATGTGAGCCGTTTCGACCAAGGCGCCTACACCGGGGATGTGTCCGGGAAGATGATCGCGGAGTTCGGCAGCCGGTACGCGATCGTAGGGCACTCGGAGCGCCGCACGATTTTCGGCGACACCGACGCGCTGGTGGTGGAGAAATTCGCCGCGGCGCGGCGCGCGGGGTTGACGCCGATCTTCTGCGTCGGCGAGACGCTGGAAGAGCGCGAGGCCGGCAAGACGCAGGCGGTGTTGGCAAGACAAGTGGACGCGTTGCTGGGCAAGGGCGGCGCGGCAGGGCTGGACGGCGCGATCGTCGCTTACGAACCGGTGTGGGCCATCGGAACCGGCAAGACGGCGACCAAGGAGCAAGCGGAGGAGGCGCATGTCTTCATCCGCGGGCGCATCGCGGCGAAGGGGGAGCCGAACATCGCTGCCGGGATCGCGATCCTGTACGGAGGCAGCGTGAAGGCGGCGAACGCCACGGAATTGTTCGCGATGCCGAACGTGGACGGCGGCCTGGTCGGCGGGGCATCGCTGGTGGCAAGTGAATTCGTGGCGATCTGGCAAGCAGCCGGCGCCCACTGAAAGGCTGGAAAATGCAGACGTTGGTCCTCGTGTTCCACATCCTCGCCGCGGTCGGCATCGTCGTGCTCGTGCTCCTGCAGCACGGCAAGGGCGCCGACATGGGCGCGGCCTTCGGCAGCGGCTCGGCGGGAAGCCTCTTCGGCTCCGCGGGCGCTTCCAACTTCCTGTCGCGCACCACCGCCGTTCTCGCCGCGGTGTTCTTCGCGACCAGCCTCGGCCTGACCTATTTCACGGCCTCGACCAAGTCGAGCGGCGTGCTTCAGCATCTCGACACACCGGCCACGACGCCGGGTGCCGCGACGAAGACCGAAGTCAAACCGGCGGCGCCTGCTCCCTCGGCACCGCAGCCGGCCGGGAAACCCGCGGAGAAATCCACGGAGATCCCGAAATAAGCGGTTCGCAGTCCCAATAAGAATGCCGTCGTGGTGGAATTGGTAGACACGCTGTCTTGAGGGGGCAGTGCCGAAAGGCGTAAGAGTTCGAGTCTCTTCGACGGCACCATTTCGATCGAGCTGGATCCCAGGAATTGCTCGCCAACTACTTTCCAGTCCTGCTCTTCCTCGCCATCGGCACCGCCGTCGGCGTCGGGGCCATTGTGGTGAGCGGCGGGCTGGCGCGCCTGTCCGGCGTGCAGAACCCGGATAGCGAGAAGCTCTCGCCGTACGAGTGCGGCTTCGAGGCCTTCGAGGACGCGCGCATGAAGTTCGACGTGCGCTACTACCTGGTCGCGATCCTCTTCATCCTGTTCGACCTCGAGATCGCATTCCTCTTTCCCTGGGCGATCGTGCTCCAGGACATCGGCTGGTTCGGGCTCATCGCGATGCTGATCTTCCTCGGCATCCTCGTGGTCGGCTTCATCTACGAATGGAAGAAGGGGGCGCTCGAGTGGGAGTGATGAAAGAGGGCGGGGCCCAGCAGGGCTTCGTCGTGACCCAGGTGGACAACGTGCTCAACTGGGCGCGCACCGGGTCGCTGTGGCCCATGACTTTCGGCCTCGCCTGCTGCGCCGTGGAGATGATGCACGCCGGCGCCGCGCGCTACGACCTCGACCGCTTCGGCATCGTGTTTCGCCCCAGCCCGCGCCAGTCGGACCTGATGATCGTGGCCGGCACGCTCTGCAACAAGATGGCGCCGGCGCTGCGCAAGGTCTACGACCAGATGGCCGAGCCGCGCTGGGTGGTGTCGATGGGCTCGTGCGCCAACGGCGGCGGCTACTACCACTACTCGTATTCGGTGGTGCGCGGCTGCGACCGCATCGTGCCGGTGGATATCTACGTCCCCGGCTGCCCGCCCACGGCCGAAGCGCTCCTCTACGGCTTGATCCAGCTGCAGAACAAGATCAAGCGCACCCAGACCATCTCGCGCCGCTAGCCCATGGCATCCCTCGAGATTCTCCAGTCGGCCCTCGGCACGGCGCTCGGCGACACGGTGCGCAAGGCCACGGTCGATCGCGGCCAGCTCACCATCGAGATCGGCGCCCCGGACTTCGTCGCGACGGCCACGCGCCTTCGCGACGACAAGAGCCTGGGCTTCACCGAGATGCTCGACCTGGTCGGCGTCGACTACCAGGGCTACGACAACTCGTGGAGCGGGCCGCGCTTCGCCGTGGTCTACATCCTGCTTTCGATCTCCAACAACTGGCGCGTGCGCGTGCGGGTCTTCTGCCCCGACGACGAATTTCCCGCGGTGGAATCGATCATCCCGGTGTGGCCCTCGGCCAACTGGTACGAGCGCGAAGCCTTCGACCTCTACGGCATCGTCTTCCGCGGCCACCCGGACCTGCGCCGCATCCTCACCGACTACGGCTTCATGGGGCATCCGTTCCGCAAGGACTTCCCGGTGACAGGCTATGTCGAGATGCGCTACGACCCGGAGCAGAAGCGCGTGGTCTACCAGCCGGTGACCATCGAGCCGCGCGAGATCGTGCCGCGCGTGACGCGCGAGGATGTCTACGGGGATTCCGGGAAGAAATAGATGGCCGAGATCCGCAACTACACGATGAACTTCGGGCCCCAGCACCCCGCGGCGCACGGAGTGCTGCGCCTCGTGCTCGAGCTCGACGGCGAGGTGATCCAGCGCGCCGACCCGCACATCGGCCTCCTGCACCGCGCCACCGAGAAGCTCGCCGAGACGCGCACCTATATCCAGAGCGTGCCGTACATGGACCGTCTCGACTACGTGTCGATGATGTCCAACGAGCACGCGTATGTGATGGCGATCGAGAAGCTGGTGGGCGTCGACGTCCCGATCCGCGCGCAGTACATCCGCGTGATGTTCGACGAGATCACCCGAATCCTGAATCACCTGATGTGGCTCGGCGCGCACGCGCTCGACGTCGGCGCGATGACGGTCTTCCTCTACGCCTTCCGCGAGCGCGAGGACCTGATGGACATGTACGAGGCGGTCTCCGGCGCACGCATGCACGCGGCCTACTACCGCCCGGGCGGGGTCTACCGCGACCTGCCCGACAGGATGCCGAACTACGCGCCCTCCACGGTGCGCAGCGCCGAGAAAGTGCGCGAGCTGAACGAGAACCGCCAGGGGTCGCTCATCGACTTCATCGAGGATTTCACCAGGCGCTTCCCCGGGTACGTGGACGACTACGAGACGCTCCTGACCGACAATCGCATCTGGAAGCAGCGCACCGTGGGCATCGGCGTCGTGACCCCGGAGCGCGCGCAGGCCCTCGGCTTCACCGGCCCGATGCTGCGCGGATCGGGAATCGCGTGGGACCTGCGCAAGAAGCAGCCCTACGAGACCTACGACCAGCTCGACTTCGACATTCCCATCGGCACCAACGGCGACTGCTACGACCGCTACCTCGTGCGCATGCGCGAGATGCGCGAATCGAACCGCATCATCAAGCAGTGCATCGAGTGGCTGCGCGGCAATCCCGGCCCGGTGATCACCTCGAACCACAAGGTGGCGCCGCCCAATCGAGTCGAGATGAAGGAGAACATGGAGGAGCTGATCCATCACTTCAAGCTCTTCAGCGAAGGCATGTTCGTGCCGCAGGGCGAGGTCTACTGCGCGGTGGAGCATCCCAAGGGCGAGTTCGGCATCTTCCTCATGAGCGACGGTGCGAACAAGCCGTGGCGGCTGAAAATCCGTGCCCCGGGCTTCGCGCACCTCGCCGCGATGGACGAGATCGCCAGGGGCCACATGATCGCCGACGTGGTCGCGATCATCGGCACCATGGACATCGTGTTCGGGGAGATCGATCGATGAAGGCGTTTTGCGCATTCGTCGTTGCCGCGCTGTTGCCCGCTGCGGCTCTCGCGGCCGACTCCGTCGACGCCCAGCGCCTGGCCGAAGCGCGCGCGCTCCTGGGCGTGCTGCAGATCGACAAGCAGATCGACGGCATGGGGACGGCGATGGCGCAGGCGATGACCAACGACATGCTCCAGGCGCAGCCCAACTTGAGCCAGCGCGTGCTGCAGGTCACCATGGAAGAGTCGCTGCAGGGCATCCGCAGGCAGGCCTCCAGCCCGGATGGGCTCTACGACACGCTGGCCGCGGCGTACGCGTCGCAGTTCAGCCTGGACGAGCTTCGACAGGTCCGCGAGTTCTACCAGTCTCCCGTAGGCGCCCGCATGTTGCTCGCGGGCCCCGAGATCATGAAGCAGGTCTTTCCGGTGCTCGCCAAGGCGAGCCGCACCATGGCGCCGCAGGTCTGCGCCAGGGCGAAGGCGCGACTCCTGGCGGAGAACGTCGCGGGTGGCGCCGACATGAAATGCCCGGCGGCGCAATGAGCGCCATCGCCTCCAAAGTGATCAACATCGACGAGCTCAAGCTGGAGCACTTCGAGCGCGGCGACAAGTTCGCCTGCGACGCGGTGCGCATCGGCCCGCTGCTGGGCGCGAAGGACCTCGGTTTTTCCTATGACGTGGTGCCGGCCGGCAAGCGCTCGTGCCCGTTCCACAGCCACAGCGGCGAAGAAGAGATGTTCTTCATCGTGAAGGGACGCGGACTGCTTCGCTATGGCAGCGAGACGCGGCCCGTGCGTGCGGGAGACTTCATCTGCTGCCCCACCGGGGGGCCCGAGACGGCTCACCAGATCGTGAACGATTCCGACGCGGAGCTCGCCTACATCTCGGTGTCCACCATGCGCGACGCCGAAGTCTGTGAATACCCGGATTCGAAGAAGGTCGGCGCGTTCGGCAAGGGCGTGCGCCACATGAGCGCCGCCGGCAGCCACGTCGATTACTGGACGGACGAAGCATGAGCCTGCTTTCTCCCGAATCGCTGGGGCGCATCGCGCGCGAAGTCGCCAAGTACCCGCCCGAGCAGAAGCAGTCGGCGGTGATGTCGGCGCTGGCCATCGCCCAGGAGCAGTTCGGCTGGCTCTCGAACGAAGCGATGGAGGAAGTCGCGACCGTCCTTGGCATGCCGCCGGTGTGGGTCTACGAGGTGGCGACCTTCTACAACATGTACAACCTGAAGCCGCTCGGCAAGTACAAGGTCGTCATCTGCACCAACCTGCCGTGCGCGCTGTCGGGCTCGGTCGATGCCGCGCACCACCTGCAGGAGAAGCTCGGCCTGACCGGCTTCAACCAGACCAGCGCCGACGGCCGCGTGACGCTCAAGGAAGGCGAGTGCATGGGCGCCTGCGGCGACGCGCCGGTGATGATCGTCAACAACAAGCGCATGTGCAGCTTCATGACGCCGGAAAAGATCGACCGGCTGCTCGAAGAGTTCAACGTCACCCCGGCGCAGGCCGGGGCCCAACCATGACAATCCTCGACTACGGCCCCGACGCGGTGATCATGAAGGACCTCGACGGCGCCAACTGGGGCCTCGAAGGCTACAAGGCGCGCGGCGGCTACCAGGCGATCGCGAAGATCGTGAACGACAAGCTCGCCCCCGACGCGGTGATCGCGGAAGTGAAGAAGTCGGCGCTGCGCGGGCGCGGCGGCGCGGGCTTCCCGACCGGGCTCAAGTGGTCGTTCATGCCGAAGAACTTCGCCGGCCAGAAGTACATCGTCTGCAACTCCGACGAGGGCGAGCCGGGCACGTTCAAGGACCGCGACATCATCCGCTACAACCCGCACGCGCTCATCGAAGGGATGATGATCGCGGGCTATTCCATCGGCGCGACGGTCGGCTACAACTACATCCACGGCGAGATCTGGAACGAGTACGAGATATTCGAGAAGGCCCTGGACGAGGCGCGCGCGGCGGGCTTCCTCGGCAGGAACATCCTCGGCGGCGGCTTCGACTTCGAGCTCTTCGCGCACCACGGCTTCGGCGCCTACATCTGCGGCGAGGAGACGGCGCTGCTCGAATCCCTCGAAGGCAAGAAGGGGCAGCCGCGCTTCAAGCCGCCGTTCCCGGCCTCCTTCGGCCTGTACGGCAAGCCCACCACGATCAACAACACCGAGACCTTCGCCGCGGTGCCCGGCATCATCGTGAACGGCGCCGACTGGTTCCTCGGCCTCGGCAAGCCCAACAACGGCGGCACCAAGCTTTTCTCGGTGAGCGGCAACGTGAACAAGCCCGGCAACTACGAGGTGCGCCTCGGCACGCCCTTCGCGAAGCTTCTCGAGATGGCGGGCGGGATGCGCGGCGGCAAGAAGCTGAAAGGCGTCATTCCCGGCGGCTCTTCGATGCCGGTCCTCACCGCGGACGTGATGATGAACCTCGACATGGACTACGACTCGATCGCCAAGGCAGGCTCCTTCCTGGGCTCGGGCGCGGTCATCGTCATGGATGAGGACACCTGCATGGTGAAGGCCGCCGAGCGCCTCGCGTACTTCTACTACGAAGAGTCGTGCGGCCAATGCACGCCCTGCCGCGAGGGCACCGGCTGGCTCTACCGGATCCTCAATCGCATCGAGCATGGCGCGGGGCGCATGGAAGACCTCGACTTGCTGCTCAACCTCGCCGACAACATCCAGGGCCGCACCATCTGCGCGCTGGGCGACGCCGCGGCGATGCCGACGCGCGCCTTCGTGAAGGTGTTCCGCGACGAGTTCGTGCACCACATCGAGCACAAGTGCTGCACCGTCAAGCCGGGCGGATACAGCAGCGCGAATCCGGATCTCGGCAAAATGGCGGCCGACTGATGAGCGATAAGCCCGAAGTGAAGATGGTCACCCTCGAGATCGACGGCCAGTCCGTGCAGGTGGAAGCCGGCAAGACCGTCATGGACGCCGCGACCAAGCTCGGCATCTTCGTGCCGCACTTCTGCTATCACAAGAAGTTGTCGATCGCGGCCAACTGCCGCATGTGCCTGGTGCAAGTCGAGAAGGCGCCCAAGCCGCTGCCCGCCTGCGCCACGCCGGTGGCCGAGGGCATGAAGGCCTTCACGCATACGGACCAGGCGATCCAGGCGCAGAAGGGCGTGATGGAATTCCTCCTCATCAACCACCCGCTCGACTGCCCGATCTGCGACCAGGCCGGTGAATGCCAGCTGCAGGACCTCGCCGTGGGCTATGGCCCGTCGGCCTCGCGCTACCAGGAGCCCAAGCGCGTCGTCGTGAACAAGAACCTCGGGCCCCTCATCGCCACCGACATGACGCGCTGCATCCAGTGCACGCGCTGCGTGCGCTTCGGCCAGGAAGTCGCGGGCGTCATGGAGCTCGGCATGGCCGGGCGCGGCGAGCACGCCGAAATCGTCTCCTTCGTCGGGCGCACGGTCGACTCCGAGCTATCCGGCAACATGATCGACCTCTGCCCGGTGGGCGCGCTCACCTCGAAGCCGTTTCGCTACACCGCGCGCGCCTGGGAGCTTTCGCGCAGGAAGAGCGTGAGCGCGCACGACTCCCTCGGCTCCAACCTGCTGGTGCAGTGCAAGCAGGAGCGCGTGATGCGCGTGCTTCCGATCGAGAACGACGCCATCAACGAGGTGTGGATCTCGGATCGCGACCGCTTCGCGTACAACGGGCTGAATTCCGAAGAGCGCCTGCTGCGCCCGCTGGTCAAGCGCGCCGGCCAGTGGCACCAGGTCGACTGGGCCGAGGCGCTCGACGCCGCCGCGCAGGGGCTTCGCGAGACCGTCAAGATCAACGGGCCCGAATCGCTCGGCGTGCTGCTGGCCCCCGAGCTCACCCTCGAGGAGTTGCATCTCGCCACGCGCCTTGCGCGCGGGCTGGGAACGGACAACATCGACCATCGCGTGCGCCAGTCGGACTTCCGCGCCAAGGTCGCTGGCGCTCCGTGGCTCGGCATGGCGATCGACGACGTGGCCCATCTGCAATCGGTGCTGCTCATCGGCTCGACGCTTCGCAAGGAGCAGCCGCTCTTCTCGGCGCGCCTGCGCCAGGCGGCCAAGAAGGGCACCGCGATCAACATCCTCCACGTCGCCGGCGATGAGCTCCTGATGGCGGTGGCCAATCGCATCGTGACGCGTCCGGACGGGATGGCGGGCGAGCTTGCCGCGATCGCCGCCGCCGTCGCGCAGGCCACGGGCAAGGCCGTGGGCGGCGCGGCCGGCAAGGCCATCGGCGACTCCCAGAAGGCGATCGCCGCGAGCCTCGCGGGGCGCGAGCGATCCGCGATATTCCTCGGCCACTACGCGCAGCAGCATCCCGATTTCGCTGTGCTGCTCGCCATCGCGCAGGAAATCGGCCGTATCACCGGCGCCACCGTGGGCGTGCTGCCCGACGGCGCGAACGCGGTCGGCGCGCACCTGGTGGGCGCGCTTCCCAAGGGCGGCCTCGACGCGCGCGCCATGGTGGCCAAGCCGCGCCGCGGCTATCTGGTCGCAGGGGTGGAAGCCGAGCTCGACATGGGCCCGCAGGCCATCGCCGCGCTCGCGCAATCCGAATTCACCGTGGTGCTGTCCGCATACCGCAACGCCACCACCGAACGCGCGCACGTGATGCTGCCGATCGCGCCCTTCACCGAAACCGGCGGCACGTTCGTCAACATGGAAGGCGCCGTGCAGTCGTTCAACGCGGTGGTGAAGCCGCAGGGCGACGCGCGGCCTGGCTGGAAAGTGCTGCGCATGCTCGGGGCACTCCTCGACATGCCCGGCTTCCACGCCGACACGCTCGAGGCGGTGCGCCAGCTCATCGCGCCCGACCTGGATGCCTGGGCGCGCGCGGGGCTCGGCAACAGCGTGCAGCCGTTCACGTGGGAGCTGCGTACGCCGCGCGCCTCGGTCGAGCGCATCGGCGAGTTCGGCATCTACGCGAGCGACTCGATCGTGCGCCGCTCCGCGCCGCTGCAGAAGACCGCGGACGGCAAGGCTTCGCGCGCGGCGCGCTTCAACGCGGCCACGCTCGCGAAATTGGGCCTCGCCGCCGGCGCTCGCGTGCGCATCCGCCAGGGCGAAGGCGAAGCGAACCTTGCGGTGATGCTGGACGAGGCGCTCCCCGACGGCACGGTGCGCATCGCGCGCGGCGTGCCGGAGACCGCGATGCTCGGCGATGGAGAGATCTCCGTCGAGAAAATCCAGGAAGCCGCCGTCGCATGAACGAACTCCACGAGCTCGCGGCCAACGCGCAAGGCATGGCCACCCGGGTGTTCGGCGCCGAGTGGGGCCCGCACGTCTACACCCTCGGCCAGTCGCTCGCGATGATCGTGGCGGTGCTCGTGCCGCTGCTCCTCACGGTGCTCTACTACCAGCTGATCGAGCGCTGGGTGATCGGCTGGATCCAGGTGAGGAAGGGCCCCAATCGCGTGGGCTACAAGGGCATCCTCCAACCCATCGCCGACGCCATCAAGCTCCTCATGAAGGAGCAGCTCGTGCCCTCGGGCGCTTCCAAGGCGCTCTTCTTCCTCGCGCCGATCATCGCGGTCGCGCCCGCACTGGCAGCTTGGTCGATCGTGCCGTTCGCGCCGGGCTGGGTGATCGCCAACGTCGACGCCGCGCTCCTCCTCATGCTCGGCATGACCTCGATGGGCGTCTACGGGATCATCATCGCCGGCTGGGCGTCGAACTCGAAGTACGCCTTCCTCGGCGCGATGCGCGCCGCGGCGCAGATGGTTTCCTACGAGATCGCGATGGGCTTCGCGCTGGTCGGGGCGCTGATGGCCGGCCAGAGCATGAACCTGACCGAGATCGTCGCGCGCCAGGACAACGGCTGGGGCTTCGTCGGCTGGTTCTGGCTGCCGCTGCTGCCGCTTTTCTTCATCCACTTCATCGCCGGCCTGGCCGAGACCAACCGCCACCCGTTCGACGTGGCCGAGGGCGAAAGCGAGATCGTGGCGGGTTTCCACGTCGAGTACTCGGGAATGATGTTCGCGGTCTTCTTCCTCGCCGAGTACGCGAACATGATCCTGATCTCGGTGATTTCGCCGCTGCTTTTCCTCGGCGGCTGGCTCTCGCCCTTCAACTTCGCCTTCATCCGCGACGCGGGGCCCGCCATCTCGTGGCTGGCCGCGCCCTCGATCCTGTGGCTGTTCGCCAAGATCGCCTTCCTGATGTTCGTCTTCCTCTGGGTGCGCGCCTCGTTCCCGCGCTACCGCTACGACCAGATCATGCGGCTCGGCTGGAAGGTGTTCATCCCGATCACGCTCGTCTGGATCGCGGTGGTGGGCTTCATGATGCTGCCCCCGCTCTCGACCCACCTGCCGTTCTCCATCTGGTTTGGAAAGTAAGCCGATGCTCGCCCGCGCCAAGGACATTCTTTCCAGCCTCATGCTGACGGAGCTCTTCAAGGGGCTGGGCCTCACCGGCCGCCATCTCTTCAAGCGCAAGGTGACGGTCATGTATCCCGAGGAAAAGACCCCCGCCGGCCCGCGCTTCCGGGGACTGCACGCGCTGCGCCGCTACGAGAACGGGGAGGAGCGCTGCATCGCATGCAAGCTGTGCGAGGCGGTGTGCCCGGCCCTTGCCATCACCATCGAGAGCGAGCAGCGCGAGGACGGCACGCGCCGCACCACGCGCTACGACATCGACCTGGTGAAATGCATCTTCTGCGGCTTCTGCGAGGAGAGCTGCCCGGTGGATTCGATCGTCGAGACGCACATCCTCGAGTACCACGGCGAGGACCGCGGCGACCTCCTCTTCACCAAGCCGATGCTGCTCGCGATCGGCGACAAGTACGAGCCGATGCTCGCCGCCGCCCGCGCCCAGGACGCCCCATTCCGCTGATGGACTTCGTCCTCATCCTCTTCTATTTCTTCGGCGCCGTCCTTCTGGTCTCGTCGGCGATGGTCGTCACGTTGCGCAATCCCGTGCACGCGGCCCTCTTCCTCGTGCTCGCGTTCTTCACCGCCGCCGCGCTGTGGATGCTGCTCTACGCGGAATTCCTCGCCATCACGCTGGTGCTGGTCTACGTGGGCGCGGTGATGGTGCTCTTCCTCTTCGTGGTGATGATGCTCGACGTGAACCTCGACGTGCTTCGCGAGGGCTTCTGGAAGCACCTGCCGCTGGCCGGGCTGGTGGGCCTGGTGATGGCGGTCGAGATGGTGGCGCTGGTCTATCGCGGCGCCAGGGGCGGGACGCCGCCCGCCGCACCCCCGGCCGGCTACTCGAACACCAAAGAGCTGGGCCGCGTCCTCTACACCGACTACGTGTTCCCGTTCGAGCTGGCCGCGGTGATCCTGCTGGTGGCCATCGTCGCCGCGATCGCGCTCACGCTGAGGAGCCGCAAGGAAACCAAGTACCAGGACGCGAGGACGCAGCTCGCCGCGCGCCCGGGCGACCGGCTGCGAATCGTGAAGGGGATGAACGAGACCTCCGCCACCGAGGGCGACACGCCATGATCCCGTTGAGCCATTTCCTCATCCTCGGCGCGCTGCTTTTCTCGATCGGCGTGGTCGGCGTGTTCATGAACCGCAAGAACCTCATCATCCTGCTGATGGCCATCGAGCTGATGCTGCTCGCCGTCAACATGAACTTCATCGCCTTCTCGCACCACCTGGGTGACCTGTCCGGGCAGGTGTTCGTGTTCTTCATCCTCACGGTCGCGGCGGCCGAGTCGGCCATCGGCCTCGCGATCCTGGTGGCGCTCTTCCGCAACTTGCGTTCGATCAACGTGGCTGATTTGGGCTCCCTCAAGGGATAACAACAACGAATGGACTTGATGACCCTTTCCTGCGTCGCGGCGTTTTCGCCCCTCGTGGGCGCGATCCTCGCGGGCTTCCTCGGCTGGAAGCTGGGACGCGTGTTCTCGCACACGGTCACCATCGTGTCCGTGGCGGTTTCGTTCGCGGCCTCGGTCGCGGTGCTCGTGCAAGTGATGAACGGCGCGCACCTCGACGCCGAGGTCTACACCTGGATCACCGGCAACGGCTGGAAGATGCAGGTCGGGTTCCTCGTCGACAGGCTCACCGTCACCATGATGTGCGTGGTGACCTTCGTGTCGCTCATGGTGCACGTCTACACCATCGGCTACATGGCCGACGACCCGGGCTACCAGCGCTTCTTCGCTTATATCTCGCTCTTCACCTTCTCGATGATGATGCTGGTGATGGCGAACAACTTCGTCCAGCTCTTCTTCGGCTGGGAAGCGGTGGGCCTGGTGTCCTACCTGCTGATCGGCTTCTGGTTCACGCGCCCGACCGCGATCTACGCCAACCTCAAGGCCTTCCTCGTCAACCGCGTCGGGGACTTCGGGTTCCTCCTTGGCATCGGCATCCTCTTCGCGCAGTTCGGCGGCATCACGGGCGGCCTCGACTACGCGCCGATCTTCGCCGAGGCGCCCAGGTACGCGGCGAAGATGGTCGAGATCATTCCGGGCGTGCCATGGGCGCTCATGTCCGTGATCTGCATCTGCCTGTTCATCGGCGCCATGGGCAAGAGCGCGCAGTTCCCGCTGCATGTGTGGCTTCCCGACTCGATGGAAGGCCCCACCCCGATCTCGGCGCTGATCCACGCGGCGACCATGGTGACCGCGGGCATCTTCATGGTGGCGCGCATGTCGCCGCTCTTCGAGCTGTCGCAGGCGGCGCTCTCCTTCGTGATCGTGATCGGCGCGATCACCTGCTTCTTCATGGCGCTGATCGCCATCGTGCAGTACGACATCAAGCGCGTGGTGGCCTATTCGACGCTCTCGCAGCTGGGCTACATGACGATGGCGCTCGGCGCCTCGGCGTACTCGGCGGCGATCTTCCATTTGATGACGCACGCGTTCTTCAAGGCGGTGCTCTTCCTCGGCGCGGGCTCGGTGATCATCGCGCTGCACCACGAGCAGGACATGCGCAAGATGGGCGGGTTGCGCAAGTACATGCCGATCACCTACATCACGGTGCTGATCGGCGCGCTCGCCAACGCCGGCATCCCGCCTTTCGCCGGGTTCTTCTCCAAGGATTCGATCGTCGAGGCGCTGCACCTGTCGCACACCCCCGGGCACATGTTCGCGTATGTGCTGGCGCTGGGCGGGATCTTCGTGAGCGGGCTTTACTCCTTCCGGCTGGTGTTCTTCGCCTTCCACGGCAAGCCGCGCTTCGACACCCATGGGCACCACGAAGGTCACGGAGAGTCGCATGCCGTTCCCCATGAATCGCCTTGGGTGGTGACGCTGCCGTTGATCCTGCTGGCCATCCCCTCGATCTTCATCGGCGCGCTCGCCATCGGCCCGATGCTGTACGGCGGCTGGTTCGACGGCGCGATCGTGAAGACCGCCACCATGGAGGAGATGGCGCGCGAGTTCCACGGCGCGATGGGCATGGTGCTGCACGCGTTCACCACCTTGCCGTTCTGGCTGTCCATCGCGGGGGTGGCGACGGCGTGGTTCTTCTATATCAGGCGTCCCGATCTCGCGGGCGTGGCGCGCAGGAAGTTCGGCGTGCTGGTGACCGTCCTGGATCGCAAGTACGGCTTCGACGACTTCAACGACTGGTTCTTCGCCGGCGGCGCGAGGAAGCTCGGCCGCGGCCTCTGGACGTGGGGCGACAAGACCATCATCGACGGCATCATGGTGAACGGCACCGCGCGCCTCATCGGCGCCTTCGCCGGATTCGCGCGGCGCATGCAGACCGGCTACATCTACACCTACGCCTTCTCGATGATCCTCGGGGTGGCCGCTTTCCTCACCTACTTCCTGTTCTACGTGAGGAAGCTCTAGGCCATGCTCCAGGAACTCCCCGTTCTCTCGATGACCATCTGGGTGCCGATTTTCTTCGGCATCACGGTGCTGGTGGTCGGCGACAGGAACCCCGCGCCGGCGCGCTGGATCGCGCTGGTGGGCTCGATCCTGGGTCTTCTCGCCTGCGTGCCGCTCTGGACCGATTTCGATCGCACCGCCGCGATGCAGTTCGTCGAGATGCGTCCGTGGATCACCCACTTCAGCATCAATTACCACCTGGGCGTGGACGGCATCTCGATGCCCTTCATCCTGCTGAACAGCTTCATGACCGTGCTGGTGGTGATCGCGCACTGGGAGGTGGTCACCGACAAGGTCTCGCAGTACCTCGCCGCCTTCCTCGTCATGTCGGGCCTCATCAACGGCGTCTTCGCCTCGCTCGACGCGATCGTCTTCTACGTTTTCTTCGAGGCGATGCTGATCCCGATGTTCCTCATCATCGGCATCTGGGGCGGGCCCAACCGCGTCTACGCGGCGGTGAAGTTCTTCCTGTACACGCTGCTCGGGTCGCTGCTCATGCTGGCGGCCTTCATCTACCTCTACCACCTCACCAACGGCAGCTTCGAGATCGCGGACTTCCACAAGGTGGCGATCGGCGACACCGCGCAGAAGCTCATCTTCATGGCGATGTTCATGTCGTTCGCGGTGAAGGTGCCGATGTGGCCGGTGCACACGTGGCTGCCCGACGCGCACGTCGAGGCGCCCACCGGAGGCTCGGTGATCCTCGCGGCGATCACGCTGAAGATCGGCGGCTACGGGTTCCTGCGCTTCAACCTGCCGATCACGCCCGACGCCGCGCACTACTTCGACACTTTCATGATCACGCTGTCGCTCATCGCCGTGGTCTACATCGGCCTGGTGGCGTTGATCCAGTCGGACATGAAGAAGCTGATCGCCTACTCGTCGATCTCGCACATGGGTTTCGTCACCCTCGGGCTCTTCGTCTTCACTCCCGACGCGACGGGGCTGCGCCTCGGGCTGCCCGTCGCCGAAGGCATCCTCGGCGGCATTCTCCAGATGATCTCGCACGGCTTCATCTCCGCGGCGATGTTCCTCTGCGTGGGCGTGCTCTACGATCGCATGCACTCGCGTGAGATTTCCGACTACGGCGGGGTGGCCAACCGGATGCCGGTGTTCGCCGCGTTCTTCGTGTTCTTCGCCATGGCCAACTCGGGCCTGCCCGGCACCAGCGGCTTCGTGGGCGAGTTCTTCGTGATCCTGGGCACGATCAAGGTGAGCTTCTGGTACGCGCTCCTCGCGGCCACCACGCTCATCTTCGGCGCCGCGTACACGCTCTGGATGGTGAAGCGCGTGATCTACGGCGAGGTCGCCAACGACCAAGTGGCGCAGCTGCAGGACGTGGGCAAGCGCGAGATCGTGTTCCTCACGCTTCTCGCAGTGGCGGTGCTGGCGATGGGCCTCTATCCGAAGCCGCTGGCCGAGGCGATCAATCCCACGATCCAGGAGCTGGTGCGCCACGTCGCGCAGAGCAAGCTATGAACCAGGCCACCTTCTCCCTCGCCACGCTGGCGCCCGCGATGCCGGAGATCGTGCTCCTCGCCCTGGTGTCGATCCTGCTCATCGCCGACCTCTTCTTCAAGGACCACGAGAAGCACCTTACCTACTGGCTGGCGCTGGTCTCGCTGGTCGGCACGGCGATCCTCACCCTGGCCACGGTCGGGCGCCCCACGGTGGTCACGTTCCACGGGATGTTCGTCGCCGATCCGCTGTCGCAGATGCTGAAGGTGGCCACGCTCCTCACCGTTGCGGCGACCCTCGTCCTGGGCCGCTCGTACCTCGAGATCCGCAACATGCTCACCGGGGAATTCCTCTGCCTCGCGCTGTTCGGCACGCTCGGCATGCTGGTGATGATCTCGGCGCACCACTTCATCACGCTCTTCCTCGGCCTGGAATTGATGGCGCTCTCGCAGTACGCGATGGTGGCCCTGCAGCGCGACTCGGCGCGCGCCACCGAGGCGGCGATGAAGTATTTCGTGCTGGGTGCGCTCTCCTCGGGCCTGCTCCTCTACGGCATGTCGATGATCTACGGCGGCACCGGCTCGCTGGAGTTGACGCGCGTGGCGCACGCCATCGAGAACGGCAACGCGCGCAATACGCTCGCGCTCTTCGGCCTCGTGTTCGTGGTGGCGGGCATCGCCTTCAAGCTGGGCGCGGCACCGTTCCACATGTGGATCCCGGACGTGTACCACGGCGCCGCCACGCCCACCACGCTCATCATCGGCGCCGCCCCGAAGCTCGCCGCGTTCGCGTTCATCATGCGGCTCCTGGCTACGGGGCTGCAGGGGCTGAGCCCCGACTGGCAGCAGATGCTGGTGATCCTCGCCGTCGCCTCGCTCGCGGTGGGCAACATCATCGCCATAGCGCAGGCGAATCTCAAGCGCATGCTCGCCTATTCCACCATCTCGCACATGGGCTTCCTGCTGGTCGGCATCCTCGCGGGCAACAACAACGGCTACAGCTCGGCGCTCTTCTACGTGATCGCCTACGCGATCATGACGCTCGGCTCCTTCGGCATGATCCTGCTCCTGTCGCGCGCCGGCTTCGAGGCGGAGAACATCGACGACTTCAGGGGCCTGAACCAGAAGTCGAAGTGGTATGCGTTCGTGATGCTGGTGCTGATGTTCTCGCTCTCGGGGCTGCCGCCCACGGTCGGCTTCTTCGCCAAGCTCTTCGTGCTGCAGGCCGCGCTCGACGCGGGCTACACGTGGCTGGTCGTGATCGCGGTGCTGCTCTCGGTGATCGGCGCTTTCTATTACTTGCGCATCGTGAAGGTGATGTACATGGACGCGCCCGCGGGCGAGATCACCTTCGAGCGGCGCGCCGACGCTCGCTGGATGCTCTCGGCCACCGCGGTCGCCACGCTCGCGTTGGGCCTCTTCCCCGCGCGCCTGATGGACCTCTGCGTGCGCGCCATTACCGCATCCCTGTAGTGGCGAAGCCCCCGGAGTTCAGCGCCGACTTCACCGAGACCCAGGTCTCCTCGGAGCTCGCCTACGACGGCAAGCTCCTTAAAGTGCACCGCGACCAGGTGCGCCTGCACGACGGCTCGCTAGCGTGGCGCGAGTACGTGAAGCATCCCGGCGCGGTGATGATCCTCGCCTTCGTGGACGACGACACGATCCTCCTCGAGCGCCAGTTCCGCTATCCGAAGCACCGCCACTTCATCGAGATCCCGGCCGGCAAGCTCGAGCCGGGCGAGCCCGCGCTTGCAACGGCAAAGCGAGAATTGATCGAGGAGTGCGGCTTCGAGGCCGCCCAGTGGTGGAAGGTCGCCAACCTCGACCCGTCGATCGGGTATTCCGACGAGGTGATCGAGCTGTACGGCGCCCGCGGCTTGAGGCATGTCGGCGCCGCCCTCGATGTCGGCGAGCACCTCGAGACGTTCGAGGCGAAGATCGAAGATGCGCTCGAATGGATTCGTGACGGCGTGATCACCGATACCAAGACCACGTTCGCGCTCCTCTGGTGGGACAAGTGGGGCAAGCTCCCGAAATGATGATCGACCTCCTGGTGGTGGGAGGCGGCATCAA
>JANLXC010000017.1:0-82686 GCA_031364925.1 Burkholderiales bacterium
TCGAGCCCGCCGGAGACGCCGATCACGATGCGCTCGCCGTTGGTGGACTGCAGGCGCTTCATGAGGCCCTGCACCTGGATGTTGAAGGCCTCGTAGCAGTCGAGGTCGAGGCGCTTCGGGTCGTCGGGCACGAAGGGGAAGCGGTCCACCTTGCGCTCGAGCCCCACGTCGGCGAAGTCGGGCCGGTGCTCGAAGGCGATGCGGCGGAAGTGCTTCTCGGGATGGCCGGCGGCCGCGGCGGCGGCGTTGAAGGTGAGGGTGCGCATGCGCTCGAGGCGGATGCGCTCGACGTCCACGTCGGCCACCGCCATCTGGCTCGCCTTCGGAAAGCGCTCGCTGTAGGCCAGCAGCGCTCCCAGCTCGTGGATCGTGGCTTGCCCGTCCCACGCAAGGTCCGTGGTGCTCTCGCCCGGTCCCGACGCGGAGTAGACATAGGCCGCGTGGCAGCGCACCGATTGCGAGGCGCACAGCACCGCGCGCTCCTCGGCCTTGCCGATGAGGACGTTGGATGCGGAGAGGTTGCACAGGATCGCCGCGCCCGCGAGGGCACCCATGGTCGAAGGCGGTGTCGCGGACCAGAAGTCCTCGCAGATCTCCGCATGGAAGGTGAAGTCGGGAAGGTCGCTCGCCGCGAACAGCAAGTCGGTGCCGAACGGCGCGCGCTGCCCGGCGAGATCCACCTCGAGGCCGACCACGCCCACGCCCGGCGCGAACCAGCGGTTCTCGTAGTACTCGCGGTAGTTGGGCAGGAAAGACTTCGGCACGACGCCGAGGATGTCGCCGCGCGCGATCACCACGGCGCAGTTGTAGAGGCGCTGGTTGCGGCGCACCGGGGCACCCACGACCACCACCTGACGCATGCCACGCGAAGCTTCGGCGATGCGGCGCAGAGACTCTTCCACGCCTTCGAGCAGCGCATCCTGCAGCAGCAGGTCGTCGATTGCGTAGGCGCTGATGCCGAGCTCGGGGAACACCGCGAGGTCCACGTGGCGCCCTTCGCCCACGTGCATGAGGGCCAGCGTCTCGTCGGCGTTGGCCTTGGGATCTCCGACATGGGCGCGCGGCGTGCAGCCGGCCACGCGCACGAAGCCTTGCCGGTGAATCGACAGAAAATTGCCTCTTTTATTCATTTGCAGTGCCTTCAAGACGTTGTCACGGAGAATACGGAGAACCCCCGGAGCATGCGGGGATATTCACGGGTCATGTGCGATCCGTGGAAGGCGTCTGCAGTGTCGCGGAATATTGCCGAGAACGTATCCGCATCTCCCCGCTTGCTCCGGGGGTTCTCCGTGTTCTCCGTGACTACTTCTTGAATGTCATCGACCCCAAACCTCCCCAGCGGTTTCCACGATCATGCGCATCTTCGCCGCCTGGGCCTCGCGCTCGATGTCGTTGCCGTGCACGGTGCTCGAGAACCCGCATTGCGGCGAAAGGCAGAACTGGTCGAGCGGCGCGTACTTGGCCGCCTCGTCGATGCGCCGCTTGATGGCGTCCTTGCTCTCGACCTCGCCCAGCTTGGTGGTGACCAGGCCGAGCACCATCGTCTTGCCTTTCGGAAGGAAGCGCAGCGGTCGGAAGTCGCCCGAGCGCTCGTCGTCGTACTCGAGGAAGTAGCCGTCCACGTCGAGCTCGTTGAAGAGCACCTCGGCGACGGGCTCGTAGCCGCCCTCGGCGACCCACGCGCTCTTGAAGTTACCGCGGCACAGGTGCGTGCAGATGGTCATGTCCTTCGGGCGGCCCGCGATCGCGGCGTTGATGAGCTTCGCGTAGTCGCGCGGCAGCTGGTCCGGGTCCAGACCGCGTCCGCGCGCGGCCTCGCGCATCTTCGGGTCGCAAAGGTAGGCGAGGTTAGTGTCGTCGAGCTGCAGATAGGTGCAGCCCGCGTCGGAGAGCGCCTTGATCTCTTGGCGGTACGCCAGCGCGACGTCGTCGAAGAACTCGTCCAGGTCCGGGTACGCCTCCTTGCTGATGCCCTCGCGCGCGCTGCGGAAATGCAGCATGGTGGGCGAGGGGATCGTCACCTTCGGGGTGCCCTTGGTCACGGATTTGAGGAATTTGAAGTCATCGAGCTGGATCGGCTTCGCATGCTTCACCTTGCCCGTGACCTTCAGCACGGGAGGCGCGAACCCGACGTCGCCGCGCTTCGTGTGGAACTGCGAGGTGAAGCCGGTGTGTGTCTCCACGCCGTCCAGCTGCTCGAGGAAGTCGATGTGGAAGTAGGTGCGCCGGAACTCGCCATCGGTGATGCCGTGCAGCCCCACGTCCTCCTGGAACTTCACGATGTCGCGGATTGCTTCGTCCTCGACCTTGCGCAACGCCTCTTTCGTCATCGTGCCCTTGGCGCGCTGCTCGCGCGCGTCGAGGAGTTTTTTCGGGCGCAGGAAGCTGCCGACGTGGTCGGCGCGAAACGGCGGCTTGTTTCGTGCGGTCATCATCCCGGGTCCTTTACGTTCTCGATCTTGTCGAATTCGACGTTCCAGATCTTGCCGTTGACCATCTCGCAGCGGCGGATATAGATGTTCTGCACCACGTCGCGCGTGGCCGGGTCGATCGACATCGGGCCGCGCGGGCTCACCCACGAAAGGCCCTTGGCCGCCTCCACCAGTTGCTCGCCGGTGCCCTGGCCGTTGGTCTTGCGCAGCATCTCGTAGATCACGTGCATGCCGTCATAGCCGTTCACCGACATGAAGTTGGGCCGCAGCCCCTTGTTCGCGCGGCCGAAAGCCTCGACGTACGCCTTGTTCTCAGGGGAGTCGTGCGCCGCCGAATAGTGATGCGAGGTCACGACGCCAAGCGCCGGCGGGCCGATCGCCTCGAGCAGGTCGTCGTCGAGGATGTCGCCCGTGCCGATGACCCTGATGCCCGCCTCCTTGAACCCGCGGTCTTCGATCTGCTTCATGATCGCGGCACCCTGGCCCGACGGCACGAAGATGAACACCGCGTCGGGCCTGGCATCCTTGGCGCGCTGCACGAACGGCGAGTAGTCCGGGTTTTGCAGCGGCGTGCGCATCGACTCGACGATCGTCCCGCCGCCTTCGGTGAAGAACTTGATGAAGGTCTTCTCGCACTCGAGCCCGGGCGCGAAGTCCGTGACGCTCGAAACGACGCGCTTGATGCCGTTTTTCACCGCCCACTGCGCGATCGGCGCGGTGATCTGCGGAACGGTGAAGCCCGCCCGCACGATGAACGGCGAGCGCTGCGTGACGATCGAGGTCGCCGCGCCCATGACGATCATCGGCGTCTTCGATTCCGTCGCGACCGGGGCCGTCGCGAAGGCGAGCGGCGTGAGGCCGAAGCCGGCGAGGAACATCACCTTGTCGCGCGAGATCGCTTCCTGGGCCAGGCGCTTGGTAGTCTCGGGCGCGAGCCCGGTGTCGTCCTTCACCAGCAGCTCGATCTTGCGGCCGGCGACCGTATCGCCGTTCTTCGCCATGTAGAGGCGCACCGCAGCCTCGATCTGGCGTCCCGTCGAGGCGAACGGCCCCGTGAGCGGCAGGATAAGCGCGATGCGCACCGGATCGGCCGCCCAGGCCGCAGACGGCAGGCATGCCGCAGCGGCCGCCGCCGCCGAACCCAGTACGAATTGCCGTCTCGAGCGCTTCGCAGTGCCTTGCATGGTGTCCTCCGAAGTGTGTTCTTGTGCGCCAACTATAATCGTTCCCGTGACCCTGATAATCAACAACGCCGATGTAGCGCGCGTACTTACGATGCAGGCCACCATCGACGCGCTCGATCGCTCCTACCGGGACCTCGCCGCCGCCGAGGGGGTTTGCCGGCCGCGCATCGACATCCGCATCCCCACTTCCGATCCGGCGAAGACGTACGTGTGGGGCTCGATGGAGGGGGGATCCACCGCCGGCTACTTCGCGATCCGCATGAAATCCGACGTCGCCTACGACAAGGAGACGGCGGCGGGCGTTACTCGCGAGAAGTATTGCGGGCGCCCGGGGCTTTTCTGCGGGCTGGTGTTCCTGACCTCGGTGGAGACCGGCGAGCCGCTCGCGATCATCAACGACGGGCTCCTGCAGCACATGCGCGTGGGCGCCGACGGCGCCATCGGCGTGAAGCACATGGCGCGCAAGGACGCGGAAGTGGTCGGCATGCTCGGCTCCGGGGGCATGGCGCGCTCCCACGTGGAGGCATTCCTCTGCGTGCGCAAGGTTCGCAAGCTCCAGGTGTTCAGCCCCACGCGCGCCAATCGCGAGGCCTTCGCCGTGGAGATGCGCGCAAAACACGGGTTGGAGGTTACGGCGTGCGAGTCGCCCGAGGAGGTCTACCGCGGCGCGCACATCGTGGCCGGCGTCACCGATTCCGCGGTGCCGGTGCTCGACGGCAGCCTCCTCGAGAACGGCACCCACATCGTGAACATCGGCGGAGGAGGCCTCCCGGACGCTGCGAGCCTCGCGCGGGTGGACGTCTGCCTGCGCTTCGGCAGCGCGCCCGCGCCGGACGGGCGCCCCGACCTCGCCATGGACGATGAGCACCTCACCTGGTCGGCGCGGCCCGGGGCGGAAAAGCGCTCGCGCGAGCGGGCCCACGGGGTGGCGCTGCCGGGTAAGGTGGTTTTCCTCGCCGACGTCGCCTCCGGCCGCCATCCGGGGCGCGCTTCGGATGAGCAGGTCACATGGTCGGAGCGCGGCAACCTGCAGGGCGCGCAGTTCCATGCGGTTGCCGCGCAGGTCTACGAGCGCGCCCGCGAGGCCGGCCTGGGGCGCGAGATCCCCACCGACTGGCTGCTTCAGGATATTCGCGACTAACTCGCGGTCAGACGACACTCCCCACCGGAACCGAGCCATGGCCACCTCCGAAAAAGAACGACCCCGGCACTTCTCGATGATCCGCGAGTTCCACCTCGCGGACTTCTTCACGCTCGGCAACGCGGCCTGCGGCATGGCGGCGGTCTTCCTCGCCATGCTCTACATGTCGAGCGAATCGACCCGGCATTTCATGTGGGCCGCGGCGATGGCGCCGGCGGCGTTCATCTTCGACGTGCTCGACGGGCGCATCGCGCGCTGGCGCCAGCAGCACTCCGCGCTCGGGCGCGAGCTCGATTCCCTCGCCGACGTGATCTCCTTCGGGGTCGCGCCCGCCACGCTCGCCTTCGCGGCCGGCATGCGCGGCGCCCTGGACGCGGTGATCCTCATCTACTTCGTGTGCTGCGGAGTGAGCCGCCTGGCGCGCTTCAACGTCACAGCGGAATCGCTCTCTTCGGACGCGGGGAAGGTCAAGTACTTCGAGGGCACGCCGATCCCCACCAGCGTGGTGCTCACCGGCGTCCTCGCGTACTGCGCGTGGAACGGGATGATCGACGACCACATGTGGGGCGGAACGTGGGCGCTGGGGCCGTGGGTCCTGCATCCGCTGGCGCTCCTCTTCGCGCTCTCCGGGACGCTGATGATCAGCAAGACGCTGCGCATCCCCAAGTTCTGAAGAAGCCGGAAGAGCTGCTGGCGTACACCTTCGTCCTCATCTGGGCGTCGGGATTCGTCGTCGCCCGCTGGGCCTCGCCGCACGCCGATCCGCTCACGTTCCTCGTCTACCGCTACGTGCTGAGCATCGCGGTGTTCGTGATCGCCGCGCTCGCGATGGGCCTCGCCTGGCCGCGCGACTTCGGCGCGTGGCGCGACGCGCTCGTTGCCGGGATGCTGATCCACGGGGTCTACCTGGGCGGGGTCTTCTGGGCGATCTTCCACGGCATGCCGGCGGGGGTCACCGCGCTCGTCACCGGATTGCATCCTCTCCTCACCGCGGCGCTCGCGATCCCGCTACTGCATGAGCGCGTCACCCGCGCCCAGTGGATGGGGATCGCGGTGGGGTTCGCTGGCGTGAGCCTGGTCGTGGCGCCGGCCGTGAGCAACGTGCACGGCGTTCCGCTGATGGCGCTCCTCGCGGCCTTCATCGCGACCCTGGGATTCGCGCTCGGCACCGTGTGGCAGAAGCGCTCGCAGCCGCAGATGGACCTGCGCGTGAACGCCGCGATCCAGTTCATCGGCGCACTCATGCTTACGCTTCCCTTCGCGTGGTTCCTCGAGGAGGGGCGCTTCGACGCGAGTCCCGACGCTTTCGGGGCGCTCGCGTGGGCGGTGCTGGTGCTTTCCGTGGGCGGCATCTCGCTGCTGCTTTTCCTCCTGAAACGCGGCGCCGCCTCGCGCGTGGCGCCGTTGCTGTACGTCTCTCCGCCGGTGGCCGCAGTGCTCGCATTCCTCCTCTTCGGTGAAGCGCTTTCCGCGATCCAGGTCGCCGGAGCCGCGCTCGCCATCGCCGGCGCGTACATGGCGCGGCACGAGCCCGGAGGCTAGCCCGGTTTTCGTTTAGCATCGGGGGATGGCCTCCCGCAAAACCCCCGAGTCCGCGCGTCCCTCGCGCGAGCAAGCCGAAGACGCCGTCCGCACCCTGATCCGCTGGGCACGCGACGATCCCGATCGTGAAGGATTGCGCGACACACCCGGTCGCGTGGTGCGCGCCTACGAGGAATTTTTCGCCGGCTACTTGCAGGATCCGCGCGAGATCCTCAAGCGCACCTTCTCCGAGGTCGAGGGCTACGACGAGATGATCGTGATGAACGACATTCGCTTCGAGAGCCACTGCGAGCACCACATGGTGGCGATCATCGGCAAGGTGCACATCGGCTACCTTCCCGACAAGCGCGTGATCGGCATCTCCAAGCTCGCGCGCCTGGTCGAGGTCTACGCGCGGCGCCTCCAGGTGCAGGAAAAGATGACGGTGCAGATCGCCGACACCCTGCAGGAAGTCCTCCAGCCCAAGGGCGTGGCGGTGGTGATCGAGGCGGCGCATCAATGCATGACCACCCGCGGCGTCCACAAGCCCGGCGTCGGCCTCGTCACCAGCCGCATGGTCGGCGCCTTCCGCGAAGATCCCTCCACCCGCCGCGAATTCCTCGCCGTCATCGGCCGCACCGGCGCCGGCGGCCTGCCGAACACCTGACCGGGGTCAGACCCCGCTACGACCCCGGTGTGTCCCCGGTCTGTCCCCAGTCGAGCGGCACAAGGCGAAGCGCGCGAACCGCGGCGCTTAGCGGGCGAAACTCATCAGCGAAGCGGCGTACGTCGGCGCCGTGGGCTCGTGCATGAAATAGACGAAGGTCTCGTTCCAGCCGGTGGCGGCAAGGCGCTCGGCCCACTTCTCCAGGTCTTCTTCCGTATAGGTCTCGAGTCGCAGGCGCACATAGCCCCACGGGGCCGTCTCCACGAGCGGCGGCGGCGCGTTGTCCTCGCGCTCGGACAATACGAGCGCCGCGCCGGCATCCTCGAGCGCCGCGTAGACGTCGTCGTCGAACCAGGTGTCGTTGCGGAATTCGAAGGACGCATGGTGATCGGCCGGCAGCAGGGCGAGGAATTCGGCCAGCCGCGGCAAGTCCTTCTTCATGTTCGGCGGCAACTGGAACAGTTCCGGCCCGCGCTTGGCGCCCAGCGCCGCGAGGTTGGTGTAGAGCCAAGCGAGCGGCTCCGCGGAGGATTCCGCCTTGATGCGTGACATGTGCGTGATGCGCCGCGAGGCCTTGATCGCGAAGCGGAAGTTCTCCGGCGCAGTCGCCGCCCAGCTTTCCAGCACCGAAGTCTTCGGCATCCGGTAGAACGTGTTGTTGATCTCCACCGTCGGCAGGCGCGCGCAGTAGTAGGCGAGCATCTCCTCCGGCTTCGTCTTCTCCGGGTAGAACGTGCCCTTCCACTCCTTGAAGGAATAGCCGCTCGCGCCTGCCAGCACCTTCGATTTTTCAGTTTCCACTCCGGCCTTTCCCTACAATTCCCGCATGGCGAAAGATTCCCTGGACGAATATTCCGCGAAGCGCGCCTTCGCGTCCACGCCCGAGCTCGCCGGCGCGCACCCGCTCGACTTCCGCATGAGTAACGCCCCGGAGAGACTCGCGCGGACCGGCGACCGATGGGAAGACGCACTGACGCGCAAGCAGAGCCTGGAGCGCGCGCTGAAGGGCGCGTGAGGGCCGCTGGGCAGGGGTTGGCGACAAGGACAAATACTTGGACTACAATGTCAAAAGTCCGCGCCAACACTCTGAATACATTGACCAACCGTCGGGCACTCCATCAGGGAGACGAACCATGGCTGCACGCTCCATTGCGTCGTTGACGGTTTCGTTCGGGCTGGTGTCGATCCCGGTCAGGCTCTTCTCGGCCACCGAGGCGAGCCGCGCGATCTCCTTCAACCTGCTGCACAAGGGCTGCGGCTCGCGCCTGAAGCAGCAGTACCTCTGCGTGAAGGAGGAAGTGCCGGTCGCGCGCGAGGACATGGTGAAGGGCTACGAATTCTCCAAGGACCAGTACGTGATCTTCACGCCGGAAGAGCTGAAGGCGATGGAGGAGGCGGGCACGGGCATGGCCGAGATCACCGAGTTCGTGCCCATCGAGGCGATCGACCCGGTGTACTTCGACAAGGCGTATTACCTCGCGCCCGACAAAGGTGGGGCGAAGCCCTTCGCGCTCCTCGCCAAAGCCCTCGCCGAATCGAGGCGCTGCGCGCTGGGCCGCTGGGCCGCGCGCGGCAAGCAGTACATCGTCATGATCCGCCCCGTGGAAGACGGCCTCGTCATGCAGCAGCTCCTCTACGCGGGCGAGGTGCGCTCGATGAAGGAGATCGAGATCCCGAAGACCGAGGTCAAGCCCGCGGAGCTGAAGCTCGCCAAGCAGTTGATCGAGGCGCAGGCCTCGGAGGCGTTCGATCCCAGCCAATACACCGACCAGGTCGCCGAGCGCATCGAGGCGGCGGTGCAGAGGAAGGTCGAGGGCGAGGAGATCACCATGACCGAGGCGCCGGAAGGCGGCGGGGGCGCGCAGGTTATCGACCTCATGGAGGCGCTGCGGGCGAGCCTCGAGAGGAAACCCGCCAAGGCCAAGAGCGTCGCACCGGCGCGCGGCGACGAGCGCAAGCCCGCCAAGCGCGCGCAAGTTGCCGAAGCCCCCGCGCCGGTCGCGCGCAAGGCTGCCAAGAGCAAGGCCTAGGCTGCAAGGCGGCACCCCGATGCAACGCTACGGCGTGCGCGACGTCGAGAAGTTGCTGGGTCTGCCGCGCAGCACCATCCGCGCGCTGATCGCCGCGGGCTTCGTTTCGCCTTCGCGCGGCCCGCGCAACGCGTGGCAGTTCTCCTTCCAGGACCTCATCGTGCTGCGCACCGCGCAGGCGCTCGCCGCGGCGAACGTGCCGGGACGGCGCATCACGCGCTCGGTGAAGGAATTGCGCCGCCACCTTCCCGAGGCGATGCCGCTCTCGGGCCTGGCCATCGAAGCGGTCGCCGACCACGTGGTGGTGAAGGAGGGCGCCCGCCGCTGGCAGGCCGAGTCGGGACAGTACCTCCTGGCATTCGAGGGCGATCCCGCCGACGGAACCTTGAGCGTGCTCGAGCCCGGCCGTCCCGCAGAAGCCGACGTGCAGGAATTGTTCGATCGCGCCGTGGCCCTCGAGGCACTCGACGGGGAGGGCGCCATCGCCGCCTACCAGGAGGCGATCGAAGCCGACGCGTCGCGCATCGACGCGCGCATCAACCTGGGACGCCTGCTGCATGAGTCCGGGCGCTACGCGAAGGCCGAGCGCGCCTATCGCGAGGCGATCGAGCTTCTCGGCAACGATCCGGTGCTGCTCTTCAACCTCGCAGTGCTGCTCGAGGACATGAATCGCAAGCGCGAAGCGGTCGATGCCTATGAAGCGGCGCTGCGCACCGATCCGCGGCTCGCCGACGGGCACTACAACCTGTCGCTCCTGTGCGGTGAACTCGGCAGGCCGCGCGATGCCTTACGCCACATGTCGCAATATCGAAGGCTCCTGCGGAGCGCATCGTGAAATACGCCATCGTTTCCTGGGTGATCGCGGCGCTGGCACTGCTGCTGGCCCTGGTCCTGCACCTTCTGCCGGCGCTCCTCGCGGGACTCCTCGTCTACGAGCTGGTGCACGTCATGGCGCCGCGCCTCACGCGCTCGCAGGTGGGCGGGGGCAAGATCGCCGCCGTGGCGCTCATCGCGGTCACGGTGGTCACCCTCCTCACGCTCCTCATGTTCGGCATCGTGGTCTTCCTGCAGAGCGAGGCGGGAAGCCTGCCACGCCTCATGCAGAAGATGGCGGAGATCGTCGAGGGCTCGCGCGGGAAGCTCCCCGCATGGGTGGTCGGCGCCATACCGGGAGACGCGGAGGGGCTCAAGGCCGCTACCATCGAGTGGCTGCGCGAGCACGCGCGCGAGCTGCGCAAGATGGGCGGGGAGGTCGGCCTCGTCATCGTCCACATCATCATCGGCATGGTGATCGGCGCGATGGTGTCGCTGCGCGAGGCGCAGCACGTGGAAAGCGGCGGGCCGCTCGCCAGGGAGCTCACCGAACGCACCGCCCGCGTGGGCGAGGCTTTCCGGCGCGTGGTGTTCGCGCAGGTGCGCATCTCCGCCCTGAACACGATCTTCAGCGCGGTCTACCTGCTGGGGATCCTGCCGCTTCTCGACGTGCACCTGCCATTCGCCAAGACGCTGGTCGCGATCACCTTCATAGCGGGCCTGCTGCCGGTGGTCGGCAACCTCATCTCCAACACGGTCGTGGTGATCGTGAGCCTGAGCGTGTCGCTGCATATCGCGATGGCCTCGCTCGCGTACCTGGTGGTCGTGCACAAGCTCGAGTACTTCCTCAACGCGCGCATCGTCGGCAAGCAGATCCACGCCAACGCATGGGAGCTTCTGCTCGCCATGCTGGTGATGGAATCGGCGTTCGGGATCGCGGGACTGGTCGCCGCGCCAATCTACTACGCCTACCTCAAGGACGAGCTCAAGGCGCGCGGGCTGGTCTAGGGTGCCGCTCGATCCACTTCGCGAAGGCGTCCAGGACCGCGGCCCTGACTTGCGCGTCCGTGGGGCCGGTTTTCGCGGGAACGTGGAAGGAGTGGTCGGCCTCCGGGAAAAGCACGAGTGTCGCGCGCTCGCCGAGCGTGGCGACGGCCGGCTCGAGGAGGGCGAGGTCGGCGAGCTCGTCGCGCGTACCTTGCAGGAAGAGCATCGGGATCCCGACTTGGGCGAGATGTTTCGCGCGCTCGTCCGAGGGCTTGCCCGCCGGATGCAGCGGGAAGCCGAAGAAGACGAGGCCGCTCACGCCAGGGAGCGGGGCGTTCGCCTGGGCTTGCGACGTCATGCGGCCGCCGAACGACTTGCCGCCCGCGAAGAGATGCGCGCCCGGAACGAGCCGCGCCGCTTCGGCGACCGCGGCGCGCACTGCGGCATGCGCCACTTCAGGGGAGTCGGGGCGCTTCGATCCCCGCTCCATGTACGGAAACTGGTAGCGAAGGGTGGCGATGCCGCGACCGGCGAGCTCGTTGGCCACCGCCGCCATGAACGCGTGCCTCATTCCCGCGCCCGCTCCATGCGCCATCACGTAGCAGGAGCGCGCCCCGGCCGGCGCAAGCAGCAGTCCCGAGACGCTCTCGGCGCCGTCGATCGCGATTGTCACCGGACGCGCCTCGCCGCTCAATCGACCGTCTCGCGTTGCTTGCGTGGCGGGTTACGCACGGCGCGAGCCGCCTTTTTGCTCACCGCCCGCTCGGGTGCAGCGAGCTCGCGGTACAGGTCGAAGACGCTCGCCATCACGAAGCCCAGCTCGATGGGCGCGGCGACTTTCGGGGGCATCGTCTTCTTCAATCGCTTCCTTCTGCATCGGCATCCCCGGAAACCGCGCGCCCCTGACCTACTTGGATTCCTGGGCGAGGTATTGGGCGAGGCGGGCGAGCGTCTGCCTGGCGCCCTCGATGGCGCCGACCTCCTTCTCGGTGCGGTCGCGGATCGCCGCGGTCGGGAAAATCGAGCGCAGGGTGACGAGCGTCTTGCCGCCCCGGTCTTCGAACGTGACAGTGGCGTGGAAGAGTGGCGGGCCGTCGTCGTCGGTGCCGTGGGCATAGGCGAGGCGCTCGGGCCTCACCACCTCGCTGTACACCATCTTGTTGCTGTAGTCGGTGCCGTCCGGGCCGTGCATCACGTAGCGCCAGGCGCCGCCCGGCCGCACGTCCATCTCATATGTGGTCGTGGTGAACCCGTTCGGGCCCCACCACTGGCCGATGTGCTTCGCGTCGGTGAAGGCTTCGAAGACGAGGTCACGGGGCGCATCGAACACGCGGGTGGTGACGATCTCGCGGTCACTTTTTACGGCCGACATGCTTCTTCTCCCTTTTCTGGATTTGCTTGAGGTACAGCTCGAGTCGATCGAAGCTCTCTTCCCAGAAGCGGCGGTAGTGCTCGATCCAGTCGGCGACGTCCTTCAGGGGCTCGGCCTTCAGCTTGCACGGGCGCCACTGCGCCTCGCGGCTTCGCTCGATCAGGCCCGCGTCGGCGAGCACCTTCAAATGGCGCGAGACGGCGGGAAGGCTGATATCGAAGGGCTCCGCGATCTCGTTCACCGACGCTTCTCCCGAGGCGAGCCGCGCGAGGATGCCGCGCCGGGTGGGATCGGCGAGGGCGGCGAAAGTGGCGCTGAGGCGGTCGGAATTCATGGCTGTATTTAACGATAAGGTTAAATACACTTTTCAGGCGTGTCAAGGTGTGTGTGAGTCCGTGTAGATTCGGGGGGTGAGCTGGTTTCTCTACGTGATCGAATGCCGGGACGGCAGCCTGTATACCGGCATCGCGCTCGATCCCGAGGCGCGTTTCGCCGCGCATTGCGCGGGAAAGGGCGCGCGCTATACGCGCTCTCATCCTCCACGAAAGCTATTGATGACCCTGTTGTTCCCGGACCGTTCGAGCGCGCTGAAGGAGGAGTACCGGGTCAAGCAGATGAGCGCCGACGAGAAGCGGCGCTTCGCGAAGCTCGCGGCGGCCCAGAAGAAGTCCGTGGCTTCCTGATCCATACTTGGCGTCCTTCAGGAGCATCCGACAATGGCAAAGATCGACAAGAAGTTGCGGGACGCGCTGGGCGGAATCTCCGGCATCCTCGTGACCCCGTTCGACCGCGACGACCGGCTGGCCCCGGGCCGGCTGAAGCCGATCGTGGAGCGCGCGATCGGCGCGGGCGTGCACGCGCTGGTCGCCAACGGCAACACCGGCGAGTTCTACGGGCTCACCATGAAAGAGGCCGAAACCATGGTGCACGAGGTCGGCGAGCAGATGGCCGGACGTGCGCTGCTCATCGGCGGCGTGGGGCGAAGCGTCCACGATGCGTGTGCCCTCGCCAAGACCTCGCGCGCTGCGGGTGCGCAGGTGTTGATGGTCCACCAGCCGCCGGATCCGTTCGTCTCGCCGCGCGGCGTGATCGCCTATGTCGAGCGCATCGCGGAAGCCGGCGCCGGCCTGCCGCTCATGTTGTACCTGCGTAACGACGGCATTGGCCTGGACGCGATCGAGAAGCTCTGCCGCGTCCCCGGAGTCGCCGGGGTGAAGTGGGCGTGCCCCACGCCGCTGCGCCTCGCCGAGGCGATCCGGCGCTGCGATCCGGACATCGTATGGGTGGACGGGCTCGCCGAGCCGTGGGCGCCGCCTTTCTTCGCGGTGGGCGCGCGGGGCTTTACTTCCGGCCTCATCAACGTCTGGCCCGAGCATTCGGTGGCCATCCACGCGGCGCTGGAGAAGGGCGACTACGCGCAGGCGCGCAAGCTCATCGACGTGATGGCGGGCTTCGAGGAGCTGCGCGCCGAGGAGCAGAACGGCACCAACGTCTCCGTGGTGAAGTCCGCGTTGCGGCTCATGGGCGAAGATTGCGGCGCGACGCGCCCGCCCTCGGCGTGGCCGCTGACCGAGGCGCAAATGACGAAGCTGGAGAAGCAGCTGCATGCCTGGGGCATCACGACCCGCACCGCGATCAAGGAGCCTGCCTGACCATGAAGCGCGAGAAAACTCCCGCAACGCTGCGCAGCGCCCGATGGTTCGCGCCGGACGATTTGCGCTCCTTCGGCCACCGCTCGCGAATGATGCAGATGGGATACGCGCCCGAGGATTACCTCGACCGCCCGATCATCGCCATCCTCAATACGTGGTCGGACCTGCAGCCGTGCCATATGCACTTCAAGCAGCGCGTCGAGGACGTGAAGCGCGGTGTCCTTCACGCCGGCGGGTTCCCGGTGGAGCTGCCCGTGCTCTCGCTCTCCGAAACCTACCTCAAGCCGACCAGCATGCTCTATCGCAACATGCTCGCCATGGAGGCCGAGGAGCTGCTGCGCGCGCATCCGGTGGACGGGGCGGTGTTGATGGGCGGATGCGACAAGACCGGCCCCGCGCTGCTGATGGGGGCGACAAGCTCCGGCATTCCCTCGATCTTCATTCCCGCCGGCCCGATGCTGCGCGGCAACTACAAGGGCACGGTCCTGGGATCCGGTTCCGATTCGTGGAAGTACTGGGACGAGCGGCGCGCCGGCAAGATCACCAAGGCCGACTGGCTGGGGGTCGAGGGCGGCATCGCGAGGAGCCACGGCACCTGCATGACGATGGGCACCGCGAGCACCATGACCGCGATCATCGAGTCGATCGGGATGAGCCTGCCCGGGTCCTCGTCGATTCCCGCGGACGATTCCAACCATGTGCGCATGGCCTCCGAGTCCGGCCGGCGCATCGTCCAGATGGTGTGGGAGGACCTCACGCCCGCGAAGATCCAGACGCGTGCCGCCTACGAGAACGCCATCAGCGTCGCCATGGCGATGGGATGCTCCACCAACGCCATCATTCACCTGATCGCCATGGCGCGCCGCGCGGGTTGCGACATCGGCCTGGACGATTTCGAGAAGGCGAGCCGCAACGTGCCGGTCATCGCCAACATCCGTCCCAGTGGCGACAAGTACCTGATGGAAGACTTCTTCTACGCCGGGGGGCTGCCGGCCCTGATGTCGCGCCTCACCGGAAAGCTGGACCTGGGCGCGATGACCGTCACCGGTAAAACGCTCGGCGAGAACATCGCCACCGCCGAGGTGCATGACGACGATGTCATCCGCACCATGGACAATGCGCTCTACAACGAAGGCGCGCTCGCGGTGCTCAAGGGCAACCTCGCGCCGGACGGCTGCGTGATCAAGCCGAGCGCGTGCGAGGCGCGTTTCTTCAAGCACACCGGCCCCGCGCTGGTGTTCGACGACTATCCGTCGCTGAAGGCCGCGATCGACGACGAGAATCTCGACGTCACCGCCGACCATGTCCTCATCCTGCGTAACGCCGGGCCGCAGGGCGGGCCGGGAATGCCGGAGTGGGGCATGCTGCCGATCCCGAAAAAACTGGTGAAGCAGGGCGTGCGCGACATGCTGCGCATCTCGGACGCTCGGATGAGCGGCACCAGCTATGGCGCCTGCATCCTGCACGTGGCGCCCGAGTCTTACGTCGGAGGTCCGCTGGCGCTGGTGAGCAACGGCGACATGGTCTCGGTGGATATCGGCGCCCGCGGCATCCGGCTGGAGATTTCCGACGCCGAGATGGCGAAGCGCAAGGCGCAGTGGAAGCCCCCGGCGAGGCACTACGAGCGCGGCTACGGCTATGCGTTCTCGAAGCACATCCAGCAGGCCAACGAAGGCTGCGACTTCGATTTCCTGAAGACCGACTTTGGCGCTCCCGTGGGCGAACCCAGCATCTATTGACCGGGCGCATGGCCGATCGCGAAGCCGTATTACACTGATCCATATCCCCCGAGGTCTATCCCATGCCCGCTCCCGCAGACATCGCCGTGTCCGATGAATCCACCGTGGTCGCCAACCCGGCCGCCAAGGGCGCCAAGTTCCAGTCGGCCGCCGAGCTCTTGGTGAGATGCCTCGAAAACGAGGGTGTCGAGTACATCTTCGGCATTCCCGGCGAGGAGAACATCGACGTGATGGATGCGCTCCTCTCGAGCTCGATCAAGTTCGTCACCTGCCACCACGAGCAGGGCGCCGCGTTCATGGCCGACGTCTACGGACGCCTCACCCAGCGCGCCGGCGTGTGCATGTCCACCCTCGGCCCGGGCGCGACCAACCTCATCACCGGCGTCGCCGACGCCAACATGGACCGCGCGCCGATCGTCGCCATCGCGGGGCAGGGCGCCACCACGCGCCTGCACAAGGAAAGCCACCAGATCCTCGACCTGGTGAACATGTTCAAGCCGATCACCAAGTACAGCACGCAGGTCCTCGACCCGGGCATTACCCCGGAGATCGTGAGGAAGGCGTTCAAGGTCGCGCAGACCGAGAAGCCCGGCGCCGCCTTCATCGACTTCCCGGAGAATATCGCCGAGATGAAGGTCGACAAGAAGCCGATCCCGGTGCAGACCGCCTACAACGCGCACGCGCCCGACGCCAAGATCGAGTTCGCCGCCAAGCTCATCTCGGATGCGCAGAACCCGGTGATCCTCGCCGGCAACGGCGTCATTCGCCAGGGCGCGGCGGGCTCGCTGGTGAGCTTCGCGCAGATGCTGAAGATTCCCGTGGCCAACACTTTCATGGCGAAGGGGATCGTGCCGTTCACCAACGAGCTGTCGCTGGGCACCATCGGCCTGAAGGCACGCGACCTGCCGTGGTTCGCCTTCGAGAAGGCCGACGTGGTGATCTGCATCGGCTACGACATGGTCGAGTACCACCCCGACATGTGGAACCCGGACAACGACAAGACCATCATCCACATCGACGCGCTGCCCGCCGAAGTCGACGCCAACTACATCGTGAAGGTCGGCGTGCTGGGCGACATCGCGCATTCGCTCGACGGCATCGCGAAGAAGGCCAGGCCGCGCAAGGAGCAGCCCTTCAAGGACGTGCGCAAGACCATCGTCGAAGACCGCAAGGAATACGCCAACGACACCGGCTTCCCGGTGAAGCCGCAGAAGATCGTCTGGGACGTGCGCGAGGTTCTCGGCCCCGAGGACATCGCCATCTCCGACGTCGGCGCGCACAAGATGTGGATGTCGCGCATGTATCGCGCCGAGCGCCCCAACACCTGCATCATCTCCAACGGCTTCGCGTCGATGGGCATCGCGGTGCCCGGCGCCATCGCCGCCAAGCTCGCGTATCCCGACAAGAAGGTGATCGCGGTCACCGGTGACGCGGGCTTCATGATGAACTCCCAGGAAATCGAGACGGCGATCCGCATGAAGACGCCGTTCGTGATCCTCATCTGGAACGATTCGGAATACGGCCTCATCACCTGGCACCAGCTGCGCCACTTCGGGCGTCCCGCCTACATCGACTTCAAGAACCCGGACTTCGTGAAGTACGCGGAGAGCTTCGGCGCGGCGGGCTTCCGCATCAAGAAGACCGAGGAGCTCATCCCGACGATGAAGAAGGCGCTCGCGATGGACACGGTGGCGATCATCGACTGCCCCGTGGACTACCGCGAGAACATGAAGCTCACCGAGAAGCTGAGGAAGATCGGAGAAGGAAAGCGATGAAGACCCGCGCGGCGGTGCTCAACGCGATGGGCGCGGCGACGCCCTACGCGAAGACCAGGCCCCTGACCATCGAGACGCTGGAGCTCAAGCCTCCAGGGCCCGGCGAGATCCTGGTGAAGATGGGCGCCGCGGGGCTGTGCCACTCGGACCTCTCGGTCATCAACGGCGATCGGCCGCGTCCGACTCCGATGGCGCTCGGGCACGAGGCCGCCGGGGTGGTCGAAGAGCTGGGCGCCGGCGTGACCGACTTGAAGAAGGGCGACCACGTCGTCCTCGTGTTCATCCCAAGCTGCGGGCACTGCAATCCCTGCGCCGAGGGCCGTCCCGCCCTGTGCGAGCCGGGCGCGGTGGCCAACACCGCCGGCACGCTGATGTCGGGCGTGGGCAAGCTGTTCCGCAGCGACGGCTCGCAGGTCTACCACCACATGGGCTGCTCGGCGTTCGCCGAGTACGCGGTGGTTTCGCGCTACTCCGCGGTCAAGGTCGATTCGTCCCTGCCGCTCGCCGAGGCGGCGCTCTTCGGGTGCGCGGTATTGACCGGCGTGGGCGCGGTGGTGAACACCGCGCAGGTGCGCGCCGGGTCGACCGTCGCGGTGGTGGGCCTGGGCGGAGTGGGACTGGCTTCGATCCTCGGCGCGGTCGCTTCCGGCGCGCGCTCGGTTGTCGCGGTCGACCTTTCCGCCGAGAAGCTCGCGCTCGCCAAGGAGCTGGGCGCGACACACACGTTCAACGCGGCCGAAGCCGATCTCGTCGAGAAGGTGAAGGCGGCGACCCGGGGCGGCGTGGATTACTCCATCGAGATGGCGGGTTCCACGCGCGCCTTCGAAACCGCGTATCGCATCACGCGCCGCGGCGGCACCACGGTCACCGCGGGGCTGCCTCCGCCGGCCGCGACCTGGGCGATGCCGTCCACCAATCTCGTAGCCGAGGAGCGCACCATCAAGGGCAGCTACATCGGCACCTGCGTGCCTTCGCGAGACCTGCCGCGCTACATCGAGCTCTACCAGATGGGCAAGCTCCCGGTGAACCGGCTCATGAGCGGCAAGCTCAAGCTCGAGGACATCAACGAAGGCTTCGACCTGCTGCATGAGGGCAAGGCGGTCCGACAAGTGGTGACGTTCTAGCAGGGGGGGCTTCCATGAAGGGCTTCGAGCAACAGAGCAACGAGTGGCTCAAGTTCTGGAACGAGAACCAGAAGAGCCTCTTCCAGGCGTGGTCGGAGGGCAAGCCCTCGCCCTTCGCGATGCATGGGGAGCCGCCGCCCGGCACCGAGGTGATGAGCGACTTGATGAAGCGCTCGATGGAGGACTGGGCGTCGCTCGCCAAGGACGCGTGGGCGCAGGGTGGCAAGTTCGATCCGGCGGCGATGCGCAAGCTCTTCGATCCCGCCGAGTGGAAGCGCGCCGGATCGCACTTCGACATGGGGCTGGAGAAGCTTACCGAGGGGCCGACGTACGCGACGCTCTGGGACCTCGACAAGAAGATGCTCAACACCCAGAAGCTCTGGGTCGAGCGCGCGCGCGACGTCGAGCATTACTGGGAAGTGATCCAGGCCGCGTGGAGCCGCGCGCTGGAGCGATTCATGAAGCAGTTGAGCGACCCGAAAGCCGAGCCCATCAAGAGCGGCCGGCAGATGCTCGACGCCTGGCTCGCGACCGCCAACGGCGCGCTCCTCGAGATGCATCGATCGAAAGAGTTCCTCGAGGCGCAGCGGCGCATGACGCGCTCTTCGACCGAATACCGCCTCGCCGAGCGCGAGATCGCGGAAGCCTTCTGCGAGATGCACCACATCCCGACGCGCTCGGAGATGGACGAGGTCCAGCGCGTGGTCACCGAGCTGCGGCGCGAAATCCGCGCGATGAAACGGGTAAAGGCGCCGGCAGCGGCCGCTTCCCGCAAGGCGCCCGCGAAACGCAGGAGGAAATAGCCATGCGCGTGAAAGTCGACCCCACCGACGCCGTCAAGGAATTCGCGGACTTCAGCCGCCGCATGCAGCAGGGCCGCGATCTCCTCGACAAGACGCGCGACGAGGACGTGAAGATCGCGACCACGCCGAAGACCGAGGTCTTCCGCCAGGACAAGACCGTCCTGTACCGCTACGACGCGGTCGCGAAGAAACAATCGATTTCGACGCCGGTGCTGGTGGTTTACGGGCTCGTCGGGCGCTACACGATGGCGGACTTGCAGGAGGACCGCTCGCTGGTGAGGAACCTCCTCGCGCAGGGCGTGGATCTCTACGTGGTGGACTGGGGCACGCCCACGCGCATCGACCGGTGGCTCACGCTCGAGGACTTCATCGACGGCTACCTCGGCGAATGCGTCGACTACATCCGCCGCGAGGCGGGCGTCGACAAGGTTTCGCTGCTGGGCATCTGCGAGGGTGGCGTCTTCACCATCTGCTACGCGGCGCGCAACCCGGACAAGGTGAAGAGCCTCGTGACCACCATCACGCCGGTGGACTTCCACGCCGGCTCCAAGGGCGCCCCCTTGCATCACGGCCTCATCGGGCTCTGGGCGCGCAGCATGGCGCCCGAGGACGTGGACCGCCTGGTGGAAGCCAACGGCAACCTGCCCGGCGAGCTGATGAGCTTCGTCTTCTCGCTGATGACGCCGATGAACGCGCTCACCAAGTACAACGTCGGCCTTTTCGACGTGATGGACGACCAGAAGAAGCTCCTCAACTTCCTGCGCATGGAGAAGTGGCTCGCCGACCGTCCCGACCATCCGGGCGAGGCCGCCAAGCAATGGCTGAAGAACCTCTACCAGGACAACCAGCTGGTGAAGGGCGAGTTCACGCTCGACGGCGAGAAGGTGAATCTGAAGAGGATCACGATGCCGGTGCTCAACATCTTCGCCGAGGAGGACCACATCGTCCCGCCGAAAAGCTCCCGGGCGCTGAAGGGCCAGGTCGGCACGAAGGACTACACCGAGCTGGCGCTGCCCGGCGGCCACGTCGGCGTCTTCGTGAGCGGCAAGTCGCAGGGCATCCTCGGCAAGAACATCTTCGGCTGGCTGAAATCGCACTCTTGAGCTTTCCACGATGCCCGACGCAGAGCTGAAGCCACGCTTCGACGACGTTCTCGCGCTGGGGCCCCACGGCTTCACGCGCGTCGCCTACGCGGAATGGGGCGACCCGGACGCGGAGCAAGTGGTGATCTGCGTGCACGGGCTCACGCGCAACTGCCGCGACTTCGATTTCCTCGCGCGGCGCCTTGCGCACCGCGGCCTGCGCGTCATCGCGCCCGACCTTCCGGGCCGTGGCAAGAGCCAATGGGTCACGCCGCCCACGGACTACGCGACGCCGCTCTACATGGCCGCGGCGGCCGCGGTGATCGCGCGTAGCGGCGCGAAGATGGTGGACTGGGTCGGTACCTCCCTCGGCGGCCACGTGGGCATGGAAGTCGCGGCGCTCGCCAACACGCCGATTCGCCGCCTCGTCCTCAACGATTTTGGCGCGCGCGTGGCGGGGATCGCGCTGCAGCGCATCGGCTCGTATCTGCGCATGAAGCGGCGCTTCGCCGATGTCGCCGAGCTCGAGAAGCACCTGCGCACGATTCACGTGCCGTTCGGCAAGCTCACCGACTCCCAGTGGCAGCACATCGCCGAGCACAGCGCCGAGAAGACCGATGAAGGCGACGTGCGCCAGCATTACGATCCGGGCATCGGGCGCGCGTTCTCGTGGCCGCTGATGGTCGACATCTCGCTATGGGATGTCTGGGAGAAGGTGGCCTGCCCGGTGATGATCCTGCGCGGCGAGGACTCGGACCTCCTGCACGCCTCGACCGTGCGCGAGATGCAGAGGCGCGGCATCGCGGGCAAGAATGGCCTGGTGCGACAGGTCGAGGTGCGTGGAGTGGGGCACGCCCCGGCGCTCATGAGCGACTCGCAGATCACGCTCATCGAGGATTTCCTCGCCGACGAGAAGGTCACCACCAAGGCGCAGAAGGTCGCGGGGTTGAAATGAAGAACAAGGTCGTACCTGGCGCAGACGCCATCGCCATCATCCGCGACGGCGATACCATCGCGTTCTCGGGCTTCGTCGGCGCCGGCACGCCCGACGAGCTGATCGGCGAGCTGGAAAAGCGTTTCCTCGAGACCGGTCACCCGCGCGACTTGACGCTGGTCTTCGCCGCGGCCCCCGGCGACGGCAGGGATCGCGGGCTGAACAAGCTCGCGCACAAGGGCCTGGTCAAGCGCGTGGTCGGCGGCCACTGGTCGCTGGTGCCCAAGCTGGGCGCGCTCGCCGTGGCCAACGAGATCGAGGCGTACAACCTCCCGCTGGGCGTCATCAGCCATCTCTTCCGCGATATCGGCGCCCATCGCGCGGGTGCGATCACCAAGGTGGGCCTGCGCACCTTCGTCGATCCACGCCTGGGCGGCGGGCGCCTCAATTCCCGCAGCACCGAGGCGTTGGTGCGCGTGATGCAGATCGAAGGGGAAGAGTGGCTGTTCTACAAGGCCTTTCCGATCACCATCGCCTTCATTCGCGGGACCACGTCGGACCTCGCGGGCAATATCACCATGGAGCACGAGGCTCTCATCCTCGACAATCTCGCCATCGCCACTGCCGCCCACAATTCCGGCGGCTACGTGTTCGCGCAGGTGGAGCGGGTCTGCGCGCACGGTGCGCTGAAATCGCGTGACGTGATCGTGCCCGGCGTGATGGTGGATTGCTCGGTGGTGGCGAGACCCGAGAACCACCACCAGACCTATGGCACGGTGTACAGCCCCGCATTCGCGGGCGAGTACCGCGTGGCGCTCGACATGCTCGCGCCCATGCCGCTCGACGAGCGCAAGATCATCGCCCGGCGCGCGGCCTTCGAGCTGCCCATGGGTGGGGTCGTGAACCTGGGCATCGGCATGCCTGAAGGCGTCGCCGCGGTTGCCAACGAGGAGAGGATCCTCAGCCACCTCACGCTCACCGCGGAGCCCGGCGTGATCGGCGGCGTGCCGCAGTCGGGCCTCGACTTCGGCGCCGCGGTGAACACAGAGGCGGTGATCCACCAGAACCAGCAGTTCGATTTCTACGACGGCGGCGGCCTCGACATGGCGTGCCTGGGCATGGCGGAGACCGACGCCGAAGGCAACGTGAACGTGAGCCGCTTCGGCCCCAAGCTCGCCGGCGCCGGCGGTTTCATCAACATTTCGCAGAACGCGCGGAAGATCGTCTTCGCGGGCACGTTCACCGCGGGGGGGCTGCGCGTGGAAATCGACGGCACGGACCTGGTGATCGCCAAGGAGGGCCGCAGCCGCAAGTTCGTGAAGGCGGTGGAGCAGGTCACCTTCAGCGGCGCGTACGCCGCGGAGAAGGACCAGCCGGTGCTCTACGTGACCGAGCGCTGCGTGTTCCAGCGCACGCACGACGGCATGGAGCTCACCGAAGTGGCCCCGGGCATCGACATCGATCGCGACATCCTCGCCCAGATGGACTTCAAGCCGATCATCCGCAACCCCAGGCTCATGGACGCACGCATCTTCATCGACTCCCCGATGCAGCTCGACGACACGCTGCTCGGCCTGGGCCTCGCCCAGCGCGTGAGCTACGACGTGGAGCGCAACGTCCTCTTCCTCAACATGGAGGGAATGCTGGTGAAGACGCGTGACGACGTTGATCGCGTGCGGCGCGTCATCGAGGAGCGCGTGCACGAGATCGGGCACAAGGTCGCGTTCGTCGCCAACTACGACGGCCTGCAAATCGACGCTTCCGTCGTCGATACCTATGCCGCGATGGTGCGCTACCTCGAATCCAACTACTACACCACGGCCTCGCGCTACACGACGAGCGCCTTCATGCGCTTGAAGCTCGGGGAGGCGATGTCGAGGAGGCAGGTTGCCCCGCACATCTTCGAGACTCGCGAAGAGGCCCATGCGTTCGTCACTGCGAGCGACAAGGAAGCGCTTCCAGGAGACTGAACGTCGTGCCGTTCTGAGAGAGAGAAGACATGGACCTGAAACCCGAAACCCGCGACCGCCTGCGCAAGGTGAGCGTCGCCACGCTCTGCACGCAGCTCTACAAGCGCGGCTTTCGCAACGTCTACATCCAGGGCTCTTCGCGCCTGACCAGGCCGTCGACCGGAAATCTCGTCGGTCCCGCGTTCACGATGCGCAGCATTCCTTCGCGCGAGGACCTCGACCAGCTGAGCGCCTTCGACGATCCGAACCATCCGCAGAGGAAGGCGATCGAAAGCGTGCCGCCGGGACATGTGCTGGTGCTCGACTGCCGCGGCGAGAAGCGCGTGGCCTCCGGCGGGCAGATCCTCACCACGCGCCTCATGATGCGCGGCGCCGCGGGGCTGGTCTCGGATGGGCCGGTGCGCGACAGCGGCGAGATCGCGAAGATGGACTTCCCGGTGTATTGCGCGGGAGGCAGCGCGCCGTTGAATCTTCTCTATCACCATGCCACCGACCTCAACGTGCCGATCGGATGCGGCGGCGTGCCGGTCTATCCCGGCGACATCATCGTCGGCGACGACGAGGGCGTGGCCGTCATCCCCCAGCATCTCGCCGATGAAGTGGCCGCCGACGCCGCCGAGCAGGAGAAGATGGAAGTCTTCATCCTCGAGCGCGTGCGGGGGGGCGCCGCGTTACCCGGGACCTATCCGCCGAATGCGGAAACGAAGGCGATGTACGCGCAATGGCGCAAGGCGAAGGGCGACTGAAGCGCTCGGCCGTGCAACAATGCACGACGATGCCCGGGTGGTGAAATTTGGTAGACACAGGGGACTTGCAAAACGTGAGCCCGCGCGAAGAAATTCGCGCGGTGTAGCCCGTCAAACTCGGCGAAGGCCCTGGACGAAGAGTCCGAGCGAACACCGAGCCAAGCCTCTTCGAAGATGTTGGTGAAGAGGAAGGTGTAGAGAGCAGACGGCGGGCACCTAAAGCCGCGAGGCAATGGTGAAGGCGTGCTCCAGACCACGAACCCGCAAGGGGCGGCGAAAGTCGAAGTGGGAGGAAAATCCCCAGGCCGCAAGGCCGTGCCGGTTCGAGTCCGGCCCCGGGTACCAGTCTATCCCTCAAACCACGGCCAACTTCCTGAACCTGTTTTCACGAGTGACACGCCCCGGGAGGTGTCTGATTGTGCGGTGTCGCACGCAGTAGCGCTGGCCGCCGGATGGTGGTAATAAGTAAATCATTCCGGTCACGGGCATGAAACTCTTTCATCGGACCACCGAAGGAATTGGCGCCCTGATCTTGCGCGAGGGCTTCCGCGACGGAGCGGGGCGCTTTACTTCCGACTTTACCGCCGCGGGCGTCTGGTTTTCAGACCGGCCGTCGAGCCCGGTCGAGCGCAATTTCGGCGGGGCGGTCCTCTCGGTCGAGCTGCGCGGCACCGCCCGGTCGCTTTCCGCCTTCGAGCGCCTCGAGGGGCAGGAGGGATATCGCGAATGGCTGATTCCCCTCACGTTCGTGAAACAGAAACTGGTCGCGATGCACCTTTGCTAGATCCTGCTCAGGTTGCATCCGTCATCGATATCGCCCGATCCAGCAGCGTGCCGATTCTCCCCATGCTGTGATCGAGGGCCGAGGCGGTCGCGCCCGTGAGGCCGACCCTGCCCTGGCGCAACGCGGTGAGCGCGACAATGGAAGTGTTGTGCAGGTTTCGCAGCTCGTGGACGAGGGTGCTCAGGCTGGCCTGGGAGGTGACGTCGTGGTTGCCGTTCTTTCGCGCGTACTCGGTCACCGCGCCGGCGATCGCGTTGTCGAGCTTGATGTTCAGGATGCCGAACTCCTTGTTATCGATGGGGGCCGCCTGCTCGGCCGCGAGCTCGGTGATCGCCTGGCACAGGTCTCCATAGTCGTGGACCACCTGCTCGATGGTGAAATCATGGCGCAGCAACTCCCGGCCGTGCGCGGTTGCGCTGTCCTCCAACTGCCGCTCGGCTATGGATCGACCCTCGACGGGCGATGGGTGATGGTCGACCTCGGCGTAGCGGCCACCAGGAAGCATTTCAGTGAGCTGGTCGAGAAAGAGCGGCACTCCGTGGGACAATTCCGCGGGAGTAACAATAGGCGCGCGCCGATTTGCGACCCTGATGCGGCAACGCTCGATCAATTCGGGGCGATTCTTCCTCAAGAACTCGTATAGCATCGCGATCTCCCCGCGGCATGGGCATGGGCGCGCCAACATTACGTGGCCCCAGTGATTCTGGGCCGATTGTCGATCGCGGTCTGTGCGGTGGCGCACGGAGCGTCGATGCGCGCCTTCACGCAGGCACATGCGCAGGGGCCCTGGTGCTCGTAAGGCGATCGCAGGCGTGGTGGAAACACTGGCCGGACTCTCTTTGCCACTGCTGAGCGAGAAAAGCCTGGTATCCCTCGTCATGTTCATTACGGCTCCTGAACTTGCCGAGGATCCGAATGACCTGCTTGCCAACTTCCTGCGAAGTTCAACTCTACATGTCTCGAGCGGCAGCCAATCATTCGCGAGCGCGTACCTGGTCATCCATGGCCTGATCAAGATAGCGCTCGTGGTGGGCTTGCTCTGGGGCCGACACCTCTGGGCGAACGCCGCCTCGATGTGGGCCTTGGCGGCACATCGCCTACCAGACGTATTTGTACGTTCGCGCTCCATCGCCATGGCTGATCTTCTTGACCGTCGTCGATGTCGTCGTCATTTATCTCGTATGGCGCGAATACCGATGGCGCAAATCAGACCTTGAATCGGCCGTTCCGGCCCTCGGGCCCTTCTCGCATCGGCCGTCGCCAATGTGCGTTGCCGCACCGATGCGTCGGTGCCTTGAGTCTATGGTGGTCCCGTCATGTGGAACGCTGCTGCGAGCGTAGAGGGCAAGGCCATGAACCGAAACCGGGGAAATGTGATCGGCGGAGCTACGCAAATGATCCGCGTCGTGGCGGCCGCTTCGCTTGCGTTCGCCTGCGGCAGCGCCGGCGCCACGGCCATGACGAAGGAAGACTACAAGGCGGCGAAGCAGCCCATTGCCGAGCAGTATCAGGTGGAACGCCAGAAATGTGGCGCGCGGCACGGAAACGCAGCCGACCTTTGCATCGCGCGCGCGCACGGAGCGCGGGACGTCGCCAAGGCCGAGCTGGAAGCCGCTTACAAGCCGGGCCCGCGCACCAACTATATTGCCGCCATCGCGCGGACACGGGCGGCCTACGCGATTGCGAAAGAGGAATGCGACAGCCAGAGGGGCGCGGCGAGGAAGCGCTGCGTCGAGGACGCCAAGGCTGAGATGAAGCGCGCGAGGGCGCAGGCGAAGTCGGCCGCCGAGGTGTCATGAAAACGATCGCGGCAATCCTCCTGGCCCGCGCCGACGCGATGTCGAGCGAGCTGCAATCACATTCACGGCCTTAGTTTCAGCCCTGTCCGCCAATCGATTTGATCTGGATCAAACCGGTCGCATCCGGAGCCCGCAGACTCGAAGAGAGCGAGTACGGGGGATAGAGACATGTCCATGAGAGCAACGTTATCGATGATCGCAGTTCTCGCCTGTGGCGCGGCCTTCCTCGCCGATGCGGCTGACGACGCCGCCGCCGAGGCTCTCGCTCGCAAGAGCAAATGCCTTACCTGCCATTCGGTCGACAAGAAGAAGGAAGGCCCTCCGTTCAAGGAGACCGCCGCGAAGTACAAGGGCAAGCCGGACGCCGAGCAGAGGCTCTTCACGCACCTCACCACCAATCCCAAGGTGATGGTCGACGGCAAGGAAGAAGCCCACGACAGCCTCAAGACCAAGAACGACACCGAGGTGAGGAATGTCGTCGGCTGGATCCTCACGCGATAGCCGCGGCGGACGGACTCCGGAACCGCCATGCTCCGCAAGATCTGGCGACTGTTCCGCGAGCGATTCCCCTCGCGCCTCAAGGCATTGCTGGTCGTCGCCATGTGCACGCTGGTGCTCTTTCTCGTATCGGCGACGCTCGTGGTGGGCGGAGCCGCGGGGCTTGCGTGGACCGAGACCGAGAAATTCTGCATCGGCTGCCACGAGATGCGCGACAACGTCTACGCCGAATACAAGGACACTATCCACGCCAAGAACCGCTCGGGCGTGCGCGCCATCTGCTCCGATTGCCACGTGCCGCACGAGCCCGTGGCCCTCATCAAGAGAAAATTCGCCGCGACCTGGGAAGTGTGGGGCCATCTCACGGGATCGATCGACACGCCTGCCAAATTCGAGGCCGCGCGTCATTCCCTCGCGATGCGCGTGTGGAAGCGCATGAAGGAGACCGACTCCCTCGAATGCCGCAATTGCCATTCGGAATCGGCGATGGATCCCGACAAGCAGTCCGACAAGGCCAAGAGCCGGCATGCCAAGGGGCACGCCGAAGGCAAGACCTGCATCGACTGCCATTTCGCAATCGCGCACAAGGAACCTGAAGGTCCGGGGCCGCAGGAAATGACCCCGGAAGTGCTGAAGTCCATCCGCGGGGGTTGAAATGAGAATATTCCGACACGTTTCGCAAGGCCTGGCGGCCGCCGCGGGATTTGCTCTTTTCCTCGCTGCCGTCCCCGCCCTCGCGGCCGATGCTCCGGCATCCGCGCGCAAAGACCTGGTCCTGCGCGGTGACGCCAAGTGCACGCGCTGCCACGACGAAGGCGATGATTTCCCGGTGCTCGCCATCGGCCAGACGCGCCACGGTGTGAAGGCCGACGGCCGCACGCCTTCGTGCACCAGCTGCCACGGCGAGAGCGACCGCCACATGAACAAGCCCCAGGGGGTCAGCGAGCGGCCGAAGCCGGACGTGCTCTTCCGCGGCAAGAACAAGGCGAGCGCCGAGGCGGTGAACGGCCAGTGCCTCACTTGCCACGAGGGAGGTAATCGCACCCTCTGGGCGGGCAGTCGCCACGAGACCGACGGCCTGTCGTGCACCAGCTGCCATGCCATCCACACGCCGCACGACAAGGTGCTCGCCAAGTCGACGCAGCCCGAGCAATGCTTCGCGTGCCACAAGGCCGAGCGCGCGCAGGCGAGCCGCATGTCGCACCATCCGATCCTGGAAGGCAAGGTTGTTTGCTCCGACTGCCACAACCCGCACGGATCGCAGGGACCGAAGCTTCTCACGAAGGCGACGACCAACGAAACGTGCTGGACGTGCCACGCCGAGAAGCGCGGCCCGTTCCTGTGGGAGCACCCGTCGGCGAGCGACGACTGCATGAATTGCCACACGCCGCACGGCTCCACCAACCAGCCGCTGCTGCGCGCCCGCGCACCATGGCTGTGCCAGGAGTGCCATGGCGACGGCGCGCCGCACCCGGGTAACGTCTACAGCGCGGCGAGCCTGCCGGGCGGCCGCGTCGCAAACGCGAACAACACCGGCGGGGTCTCGGGCTCGACACAGCTCGGAGTGGTGAATCCGATCACCGGGGCGCGCGTGACCCGGAACAACCCGTCCCCGCAAATGGCGTTTCGTGGCTGTGTCAATTGTCACTCGCAGATCCACGGCTCGAACCATCCGGCCGGCAACCGGTTCCTCCGCTAGCGTCGGACCCAGGAGCAAAAATCATGACAAGCCTGCAAGAACGCTTCCCGATGCGCTGCGGGATGATCGCGGTGCGTGCCGCATTGGCGACCCTGGCCTTCGCTCCAGTGGCGCACGCCGCCGATTCAGACGACGCCGTGCGCGCGCTCACCGAGGCGACGAGCTCTGTCGAGGTCGGGGTTCTCAACGTGAACCAGGATTCCGCGAAATTCGGCGAATACAGCGGCCTTGACAAGAAGCGCGTGTACGGCATCGGCGAGCTCGAGCTCCTTGGTGGAGATGGCCCGGACGGCGCTTTCCGCTGGAATGTCCTCGGGCGCAACCTCGGGCTCGATTCGCGCAGTCTTGCCGGCGAAGTCGGCACGCAGGGTCGTTGGCGCATCACGGCAGGCTATGACGAGATCGTGCGCAACTTTTCGGACACGTACCTGACTTTGTGGAATGGAGCAGGCGGATCGGCGTTCACGCTGCCGACCGGGTATCCGGCGGCCGGCACGCGATTGGGCGTGACCAATTCTGCGGCCGGCATCCTCGCCAACTGGAACAACATCCAGTCGCCGAACGCCACCTCCGGCACCACCGGGGGCGGACCCGCCTCCGTAATCCCCGCCAACATGCATTCGTTCAACATCGGCACCGGGAGGAAGCGCGGCAACGTGGGCGTGAGCGCGATCCTCGCGCCGGGCTGGGAGGTCAAGGCTTCCGTCAAGCACGAGGAGAAGGACGGTACCAAGATCACGGGCGTGAATATGGGACGCTTCAGCGGTGTGCACGCCCTGCTACCCGAGCCCATCAGCAGCACCACCGATCAGTTCGAGGCCGCAGTCTCGTTTGTCGGCAAGCAGGCATTCTTCAATGCCGGCTACTACGGCTCGATCTACCGCAACGACATCGGCCTGTGGATCGTCGAGAATGCGGGCGCCAACAATGTCGTGATGGGAAACGTCGCACGCCTGCAGAGCGCTCCCGACAATCAGATGCACCAGATCAACGTGGGCGGTGGCTACAAGTTCACCCCGGCCACGCGCTTTTCGTTCTCGGGTTCGTGGGCGCGCCTCACGCAGAACGAGAACTTCATCGACTCGCCGGCGGGTTCGACCTGGGTCGTGCCGGAGACTTCGGCCCATGCGAAAGTGATCAACAGCTCTTTCCTCGCGCGGCTGACCTCCCGCGTGATGAAGGACCTCACGTTGAACGCCGCGTACAAGTACGACGATCGCGACAATCGCACCCCGTTCATGGATTTCCGTACCACGGCCGGGGACTCGCCGGGCGCGTCCACCCTGTTCTCGAACGAGCCGATCAACCGCAAGGTGAACCAGCTGAACCTCGATGCCAGCTACTCGCTCGGCCGCGGCCAGGCGGTGAAGGCGGAACTCGAGTATCAGAAGATCCATCGCAGCTCGACCGCGCACGAGTCCCCCTTCCGCTCCGACACCAGCTACGACAACACCGCGCGGTTGGAATACCGGCGCACCCTCGATGACTCGCTCACCGGGCGCGTCTCCTACGCGCATTCGAAACGCCACGTCTCGGATTACGAGGAAGGCAATCCGCGGCCGACCAGTCCCACGGCTCCGCTGCCCGCGGCCGACCCGCTGCTCACCGGCTTCGAGCAGTTCTTCCTCGCCAACCGCAACCGCGACAAGCTGCGCAGCCAATTGAACTTCCAGGCGAGCGACGCCGTGTCGCTTCAGGGCAGCCTCGACTACAACCACGACCACTATCCGGCGGAATTCGGGTTGAAGGAAGCGAAGGGCTGGGTGTTCGGCCTGGACGGCGCGGTGGCCGTGAACCAGGCGTTGTCCTTCAACGTTTTCTACACGTACGAGGACATGAAGACGAGGATGGCGAGCCTCGCCATCGGGCGCGGGCTCACCACGACCACGCTCGTGCCCCATGTCTCCGGCCCCCCGTGCGCGGCGTACACCAACGTGGCGGCCACGCTCCCCGCGGATTACTTCACCGACTCGTGCCGCGAGTGGACCGAGAGCCAGGGCGACAAGATCCACACGTTGGGCGTCAGCGCGCGCTATCGCGGCCTGATGGCTGGTCGCCTCGATATCGCGGGCGAGCTCACGTACTCGCGCGCCCGCACGCCGATCACGGTGATGGGCGGCACCTACTACGGTAACGGCGTGCCCAACTCATCCACGGGCAACGTATTCATCGCCGCCGAGTCGTTCAGCGACATCACGAGCGAGCTCACGCAACTGCGCCTCGCGGGCACCTACGCGATCGACAAGAAGTCGGCGCTGCGCCTCACCTATGTGTACGGCCGCCTCAAGTCCTCGGACTGGGCCTACGATGCGTACGCGCAGTCGGCGCTGGGCGTGCTCGCCGTGCAGACCTACATCGGCCCCGGCATCACGTCGCCCAATTACAACGTGAACGTCATCGGCCTCTCCTACATGTACCGCTTCCGCTGAAGCGCGGGACGCGCCGACGTTCGACCGCCGCACGCCGCGGTCGGCCGTCGCGCTCCCGCATCGCGCATGGTGATCGCGCTCCTCGCCGACGTTCACGCCAACCTCGAGGCGCTGCGCGGCTGCCTCGCGCACGCCGCCGCGCGGGGTGTGGATCGCTATGCTTTCCTCGGCGACCTTGTAGGCTATGGCGCCGATCCCGCCGCCGTGCTCGATATCGTCGCCGAACATGCGTCGCGTGGCGCGCTCGTGGTGAAAGGCAACCACGACGACGCCGTCACGGGCGGCGGCGGCTACTTCAACGAGAGCGCGTCGGCGGCGATCGCATGGACCCGTGGTGCGATCGGCGATACCCATCGCGCCTTCCTGAGCTCCCTGCCTCTTTGCATACGCGAGGGGCCGGCGTGCTTCGTGCACGCCTCGGCCGCGGCCCCGGCGCGCTGGGATTACGTGGACAGCGCGGGTGCGGCCGAGCGCAGCGCTCGCGCGGCCGGGGCGACGTACACCTTCAGCGGCCACGTGCATCACCAGGTGCTGTACGGCAGCGACGCGCAGGGCCGCATGATCGCGTTCCAGCCGCGCCCGGGCGTCGAGATCCCCGTGAGCGCGCGCCGCGCCTGGCTCGCGCTCGCGGGCTCGGTCGGCCAGCCGCGCGACGGCAATCCCGCGGCGGCCTACGCGCTCGCTGACTTCAATGCGAAAAGCATCACGTTCCATCGAGTCGCCTACGACAACTACGCGGCCGCGCGCAAGGTGCGCGCGGCCGGGATGCCCGAGATCCTTGCCTACCGCCTCGAGAGAGGCGCTTGACGACAGCGGCCGTCGCCCCCGGCGCGCGCATCGACGGATTCGTCGTCGGCGCCTGCGTCCACGAGGGCGCGATGGGCAGGCTCTTCGAGGCTGGCGGCCGTGAGGCCGGCTTTCCCATGCTGATGAAGGTGCCGCGCCTCGATGGCCCCGCGCAGGGCGCGGAGACGCTGCTCGCGTTCGAGACCGAGGCGATGATCCTGCCGCGCCTGCACGGCCCGCACGTGCCGAGGTTCGTCGCCGCGGGCGACGTGACTACCGTCCCCTACGTGGTCATCGAGCGCATCGCCGGAGCGAGCCTCGACCGGCGCGCCACGCCCACGCTGCCGGAAGCGGAAGTGGCGCGGGTGGACGCGGCGATCGCCGACGCGCTGCACGCCATCCATGCGCAGGACGGGTGCACCTCGACCTGAAGCCCGACAACGTCGTCATCCGCGCCGACGGCACGGCCGTCCTGCTGGACTTCGCGCTCGCGCATCACCGCCTCCTGCCCGACCTTCTCGCCCAGGAGCGACGCTACTTTTCCGGCAGCGCTCCGTACATCTCGCCCGAGCAGGTGCTCGGCAAGCGGTGCGACCCGCGCAGCGATCTGTTCGCCCTCGGAGCCGTGCTCTACGAGCTCGCCACGGGCCACTTGCCGTTCGGTGTGCCGCGCACGCTCGCGGGACTGCGCGACCGGCTCTGGATCGAGCCGATTCCGCCGCGCGCCCTGGCGAGCGATCTCCAGCCCTGGCTCCAGGAAGTGATCCTGCGCTGCCTCGAGCCCGATCCCGCGCGGCGCTATCAATCGGCCGCGCACATCGCATTCGATCTGCGCAATCCCGCACAGCTGAAGCTCACCCACAGGGCGGGCAAGACGGTGCGCCGGGGCTTGATGGGGCAGGCTGCACGCTGGTGGCGCGCCCGTGCGATCGGCGCGTTGCGCGGCGGCGCCAGGAAAGAAGCGGGCGCTGCGCCGGTCGTGATGGTCGCCGTGGACACGGTGCACCCCGACGATCCGCGCCAGCCCGAGCTGCAGCGCGCGGCGCGCCGCATCCTGTCGTTGAGTCGCGAGTTTCGCCTGATCTGCGTCTCGGTGGTGCCGCCCCGGCTGGGCCTGTCGCCCGCGAGCGATGCTCACTCCCAGGTCGAGCATCGCATCCGGCTGCGCCATTGGATCGCGCCGCTGGAGATCGAGCCCGAGCGCGTATCGCTCCATGTGCTGGACGCGTCGGACCCCGCGGCGGCGCTCGTGGAGTTCGGCAGGCGCAACAACGTGGACCTCATCGTGCTGGGGGCGCCCGCTCCCGGCGACGGGCCCATGGCTTGGTGGCGCTCAGTGGCGTCATCGGTGACCGCGAACGCGGCGTGCAGCGTGCACGTGGTGCGGCTTCCCGGGGCAGCCTCCGGCTAGCGCACGCCGAGCTCGGGTCCCACGCCTACGGGGCTCGGAGTGATGGACACGATGCGGGTGAAGAGCTTCTGCAGGTCGCGCTCTTCCTCGACGGAGGCGAGCGGATCCTGGTGCGCCGCGAAGGCGGCGTCGATGGCGCGCCAATCGTCCTCGGCGAGCACCGACTCGGCGAGGGGAAAGAGAATCGTCTCCTCGGTGCGCATGTGCTCGCGATAGAACGTCACGTAGTCCTGCACCTGCCGCGCGAAGGCGTCGAAGAATGGCTCGCCGCCTTCCTCGTAGCGCATGAACGCCTGCTCGAGCGCGCGAATCGCCTCGCCGCCCTCGAAATGGTCCCCCTGCAGGCGGTCGAGAACCTCGTCGGCATCCCGGGTGTGGCCGCGCAGCCTTGCGAAAAGCTCCATCTCCTCCTTCGGATGGTGCATGCGCTCGGCGAAGAGGTCGAGGTACTGGAGCATCGCGCGGAACACCCGCGCTTCCGGCATCGGGCGGTCATCGAGCCCCTGGTCGACGAAGTGGACGAGGCCCGCGAGCACCGCCGAGATGGACCGGTGCTCGGATTCGATGATGCGAAGGGACGGGTGCATGCGACAAGGCTACCGCGCTTGATGCGCCTCGGCTTGATGGAAGTCAATATCGCGCGCGCGGCGCCCCCCTAGAGTGCAATCAGGAGGTGGGACGCTTGGAAGATGTCGAGGCTGACGTCGTGATCGTGGGAGGCGGTGGAGCGGGGCTGCGCGCGGCGATTGCCGCGGCCGAGATCGACCCGCGGCTCTCCATCGCGCTGGTCTCGAAGGTGTACCCGATGCGCAGCCACACCGTCGCCTCGGATGGCGGCAGCGCCGGCGTAGTCCTCGCCGAGGACAGCCTCGAGCATCATTTCAACGACACCGTCGCGGGCGGAGACTGGCTTTGCGACCAGGATGCCGTCGAATATTTCGTCGCGCACTGTACCGAGGAGATGGTGCAGCTCGAGCACTGGGGCTGCCCGTGGAGCCGGCGCGCGGACGGTCGCGCCAACGTGCGCGCCTTCGGCGGCATGAAGATCGAGCGCACCTGGTTCGCCGCCGACCTCACCGGCTTCCACATGCTGCACACGCTCTTCCAGACCTCCATGAAGTACCCGTCGATCCGGCGCTTCGACGAGCACTTCTGTTGCGAGCTGCTGGTGGAGGATGGGCGCGCGCGGGGCGTCGTCGCGATCGAGATCGCCACCGGCGAGTTCCGCGTGATTCGCGCCGGCGCGGTGATCATCGCCACTGGCGGCGCGGGGCGCGTGTTTCGCCAGAACACGAACGGCGGCATCGTCACCGGCGACGGGATGGCGCTTGCTTACCGCCGCGGCGTGGCGCTGCGCGACATGGAGTTCGTGCAATACCACCCGACCTGCATGCCCGGCACGGGATTGCTCTTCACCGAGGCCTGCCGCGGCGAGGGCGGCATCCTCGTGAACAAGGATGGCCGCCGCTACCTGCAGGACTATGGCCTCGGCCCGTCCGATCCCTGGCCGCGCAAGAAAGCGATGGAGCTGGGGCCACGCGATCGCATCTCGCAGGCCTTCTGGCACGAGGAGCGCGCCGGGCGCACGCTCGCAACGCCCCACGGCGCGGCGGTGCACCTCGACCTGCGCATGCTCGGCGCGGAAAAGCTGCGCGAGCGCCTGCCGCAGATCTGTTCCCTCGCGCAGGAATTCCTCGGCATCGATCCCGCGCTGGCGCCCATTCCGGTGCGTCCCGCCGTGCACTACACCATGGGTGGGATCCCGACGAGCGTGCGCGCGGCGACCCCGCTCGCGGGGCTTTTCGCGGCCGGCGAATGCGCGAGCAGCGGCATCCACGGCGCCAATCGCCTTGGCTCCAATTCCCTCGCGGAGCTCTGCGTGTTCGGCAAGGTTGCGGGAGAGGAGGCGGCACGGTTCGCGGCGAGCTGTGACAGCTCCGACGGCGTGGGGCTGCGCTGGCAGGCGCAGGACGCGCGCGAGCGGGCGCTGCAGCCCATTGCCGACGCCGGCGGCGGCGAGCGCCTCGCGGCGCTGCGCGAGGAAATGGCGCTTTCCATGGAAAGCGGCTGCGGAATCTACCGTACGGGCGCGGCGCTCGAGGACACGTGCCGCACGCTTGCGCTCCTCAAGCAGCGCCTTGCCCGCGTTTCGCTGCAGGACCGTTCGCGCGCATGGAATACCGAGTGGCTCGCGGCGCTCGAGCTCGGCTTCCAGCTCGACGTGGCCCAGGCCATGGCGCATTCCGCGCTCGCGCGCCGCGAGTCGCGCGGGGCGCACCAGCGCCTCGACGAAGGCTGCACCGAGCGCGATGATGCCGGCTACCTGCGGCACACGATGGCCTGGCGCGACACGGAAGGCGCGCCGCGCGTCGGCTGGAGCGATGTCGTGATCACCCATTCGCAGCCCGGCACGCGCGCCTATGGAGCGGCGGGCGAAGCCGCGGAGAGCGCCGCGAAGGCGGCACTCGTCCATGGCTGAGACGCGCGACATTGCGATCGAGGTGCTGCGCTACCAGCCGCAGGAGGGCGCCGAGCCCTACGTGCAAAGCTGGACGGTGCCATTCACCGACGACATGTCGGTGCTCCAGGGCCTGCAGCACATCAAGGACTTCGCCGACGGCTCGCTCACCTTCCGCTGGTCCTGCCGCATGGCGATCTGCGGCAGCTGCGGGATGATGGTGGGCGGCGTGCCGCGCCTCGCGTGCCGCACGTTCCTGCGCAATTTCATGCCCGGGCCGTTGCGCATCGAGGCGCTCGCCCATCATCCGATCGAGCGCGACCTGGTGGTCGACGCCACCGATTTCGTCGAGAAGCTCGCGCGCATCAGGCCGTGGATCGTGCCACGCGAGGAACGCGCCCTCGCCCAGGGCGAGAACCTGCAGACGCCCACGGAGCTCGAGCGCTACGAGCAGTTCAGCCATTGCATCAATTGCATGCTTTGCTACGCCGCGTGCCCCCAATACGGGCTCGACTCGAAATTCCTGGGCCCCGGCATCACGGCCCTGCTGCATCGCTACAACGAGGATTCGCGCGACGGCGCGCGCGGCGAGCGCATGGATCTCGTGCACGCGCAGGACGGCGTGTGGAGCTGCACCGCCGTGGGCTACTGCTCGGTGGTCTGTCCCAAGCAGGTCGATCCGGCCAACGCGGTGAACCTGAACAAGACGGCGAGCGCGGTCGACTGGTTCGCGCGCTTCCTGCCGAGGAGGCAACGATGATGCGGCGCACTTACGTGAGGTCGATGGCCGGATGGTGGCGGCGCGACCCCGTCTTCATCCGCTACATGGCGCGCGAGGCGACCGCGCTCTTCGTGGTGATCTACGCCGCGATACTCCTCGTCACGGTGGCAAGGCTCGCGCAGGGCGAAACGTCCTTCAACGCGTGGATGGCGCTCCTCGCGGGAAAGACCTCGATCGCGCTGCACGCGATCCTCGTCGCGGCCTTCGCCTACCACACGTATACGTGGTTCGAGATCATGCCGAAGACGATGCCGCCGATCAGGATCGCCGGAAGGAAGCTCGCGCCCGGCGTCATCACCGGCGTGGGGCTCGCCGTCTCCGCGATCCTGTCGGTGGCGCTATTCGCTCTGGCGAGTGCGCTGCCGCCATGAAGCGCTCGACGCAACCCGTCTTCTGGCTGCTGTTCGGGGCGGGCGGCATGCTCTCGGCGACCCTCGGTGCGATGCTCGTCTTCATCACCGGCATCGCGATTCCGCTGGGGCTCTTCCTGCCGGCGGATCTCCTCGGCTACGACAACATGATCGCCTTCCACCGCCACTGGGCGGGGAAGGCGTTCACGTTCGCGGTGATCTCGCTATTCCTGTGGCACGGCGCGCACCGCATCTTCCACAGCCTTCACGACTTCGGCGTGCACGCGGGCACGGCCTCAGTCTTCGCCTGCTACGGCCTCGCGCTGCTCGGCACTCTGGCGGCGGGCTTTGCCCTACTCTCGATCGGCGGGTAGGGGAGATATGCCGGCCGCGATGAGGACTTTCACGGGCGATCCTTCTTGTCTGAAACGCTGCGCTGGAACATGTAGGCGACCGCGGAGCGCATCTCCGTATCGCTCAGATCGGCCATGCCGCCGCGCGCCGGCATCGCGCCGTGCCCGTGGATCGCGGAGCGCACGACGCTGTCGAATCCGAGGCGCGCGCGCTGGATCCACGCGTCCTTGTCGCCGATGCGCGGCGCGCCGTTCAAGCCCGTGGCGTGGCACTTCGCGCATTGTGTCTGGACAATCCGGGCGCCCGTGCGCTCGACGGGCTTCGCGCCACGGTCGATCGGTTCGACCCAGCTGCCGCCGGAATGGTTGACCATGTAAGTGATGGCGCGCTTGATCTCGAGGTCGTTCAGGCTGAGCCGCCCGCCGTGTGGCGGCATCTTGCGAACGCCGTCGAGCGCGCTCTTCGAGAGTCCAGAAAGGCCGCGCCGCGTGCGCGGCCCCCAGTCCTTCGCGTTGCCGATCTTCGGCGCGCCGTCGATGCCGCTCGCGTGGCACACGGAGCAGATCTCATCGACCACTTCCTGGCCGCTGCGATTGCCGGGCATCGTGGCGTTCGTCGTCGCGGCCAGCGAAAACAGGGCGGCGGCGGCGAGGCCGGTGAGGGAATGATCGAGACGATTCGCGCTCATCGCGAGGCTCCTTGGGTTTTTCCCCTTTCATTGGTAGCCTCATTGCCGCGGCGCGGCATGACCGCGATCAAACCTCCGCGCGAAAGCGCCTAGGTCGTGAAGACGAGGCGCTGGTAGAGCCCGCCGTAGAAAGTCTCCTTGGCCACGAAGCGCGCCGTGGGCGGCATCCATGCCGCGACCTCGTGGCGCCACAGGTCCATGGCAAACGGCTCGAAGGTGCGCAGGATCCACTTCATCACCGCGCGCAATGGGTGCCAGGCCGAGGGCCGGTGGTAATCCAAGATCACGAGCCGCCCGCCGGGCTTGAGGACGCGCATCGCCTCGGCCAGCGTGCGACCGCGCACTTGCAGCGGCATCTCGTGCAGGAGGAAGAAGAGCACCACTCGGTCGTAGCTCCCGTCGGCAAAGCCGAGGTCCGAGGCGTCGCGATTGAGGAGCCGCACCGGCGTCGCCGCCGGAAGCTTGCCGCGCAGGTTGGCGAGCTGGATGGGCAGCACGTCGACCACGTCGAGGGATGCGCCGCCGGGCACGCGCTCGGCAAGCCGCTCGGTGAAATCGCCGTAGACGCACGCCACCTGCAGCGTCGACCCCGCCAGCGTCCCACCGAGCTCGGTGAGCGCCGCGTCGCGCAGCTTGGCGAAGTTGCCCCACAGGATGAGGTTCACCAGCCACTGGCGCTCGAAGAGGCGCACCGCTTTGGGGTGCACGTAGGCCCACCAATAAGTTTCGTGCAGGTATGCGGGGATCAAGGCGGCGGGCTGCATTGTTCGCTTTCCCTGTAGGTAATCGGCCCACTATGGAGAAGTCTCGCGGGTCGCGTTTGATGCCAATCAACGCGATGCTGGTGGACCACATGATTCGCGGCACGCGCGTGTCGCCATGCTGGGCGAATTCCGGAGCCTCCCGGCCTCGCCGATCGCCGGCGATGCCGCGGACTTGCTCGTAAAGCGCGTGACGCTGCACCTCGGACCGTCGCCCTCTCGCGCAGGCGCTCGCGCGCGCCTGAGACGCGGGTTTCAGCGGCACGCCATTACGGGAAGCTTCGAATGGGTGAGGACTTTGTGGGTCTCACTGCCGAGCAGGAAGCCCGCGAGCCCCTTGCGGCCGTGCGATGCCATCACGATGAGATCGCAACCGGCAGACTCCGCGGCCTTGACGATTCCGTCCCAGGGCGCGCCGGTGGTTACCACCAGCGGCGTGCATTCCACGCCGGCCGCCTTCGCCTCGCCTTGCACCGCGGCTAGGATCTCGGCGGCGCGCTGCTTGCTGGCGCGCTCGTATTCCTCGGGCGAAAATGCTTCCACATATGCGTACACGCCGTCGGCGAGCGGCAGCTGGTAGGGCGCGATCGCGTGCAGAGCCGTGATCCGGGCCCCGAGGCCTTTCGCGAGCTGTATCGCGGTGCGCACGGCCTTCAGCGACAGATCCGAGCCGTCGGTGGGAACGAGGATGTGCTTGAACATGTTCAGCGGCAGACCAGCACGGGCGTTTTCGAATGGCTAAGGACCTTCTGGGTCTCGCTGCCGAGCAGCAGGCTCGCGAGGCCCCCGCGCCCATGGGAGCCCATGACGATCACGTCGCACTTGCGATCGCGCGCAGCCTTGACGATACCAGCCCACGGCTGGTGGTTAATTACGGCGACCTGGTCGCATCGCACCTTCACTCCCGCCGCGGCCTTGCCGACCTTTTCCAAGGCCTGCGCGGCCACCTTCTGGGTGTCCTCCTTGTACCGGCGGGCAAGCGTTTCGTTGAAAGGCGAAATGTAGCCGTCGGAGGCGCGCGGCATGAAAGGCGCGATCACGTAGAGCGCCGTGATCCGCGCCTTCAGGTTCTTGGCGAGCGCCGCGGCTTCCTTGGCGGCCTTGAGAGCGAGGTTCGAGCCGTCTATTGGCACCAGAATATGCTTGTACATAGAGGAGTCTCCCGAGTGGTTGACGTGGACCTGATGCGTCGTGTGCCATTGATTATCGGTCGCGCGGCAGCGGGTGGAGTTGAGGCAGCGCAATCTTCCCGCTGGAGGAAGCCACAATGGCGGCGGGTTGACGGCCGTCAATTCCGGTCGGCGCACGTGCGGCACCATGGTCATGTCGAACCGCTCAGGGAGCAAAACTATGTACAAGCACATTCTCATACCCACCGACGGGTCGGAGCTTTCGCGCAAGGCCATGCGCGAAGGCACCGACTTCGCGGCATCGATCAAGGCCCAACTCACCTTCCTTACGACTTTGCCGCCGTTCAAGGTCTTCGCGGCCAACCCGATGATGGTGACGGACACGAAGGAGACGTACAAGCGCGATGTGGAGAAGGTGGCCCGGCAGCGATTAGAGGAGGCGGCGGAGTATGCGCGACTGAAAGGCGTCCCTGCGCTGGCGCGACACGTCCTCGCCGAGCATCCTTTCGAGGCGATTATCGACGCGGCGAAGAAGCACAAGTGCGACTTGATCTTCATGGCCTCCCACGGGCGCAAGGGGATCAAGGGCATCGTGCTCGGCAGCGAGACCCAGAAGGTGCTCACGCACTCGAAAATCCCGGTGCTGGTCTGTCGCTAGGCCTGGGCTCCAGCTCGGCGCCGAAGGCTACAGGGGGTTCACATCTCGGGAAGCGCCAGTTTCGGCGTTCCTCCGAGAGCTGTAGCCGAGGGCCTGCTTGAGCCAGAACACATGCTGCGCCTCCTCGCGCGCGATCTCGCAGGCGAGGAGGCGCACCGCCTCCACGGGCGAGGTGCGCGCTACCCACGCGAAGAACCGCTGCGCGCTCGCCTCGCCCCGCAGCGCCACGTCGAGGAGGTCGTGCCGCGTCGCCACGCTAAAGAAGAGCTCGCGCGCGGGAGCCTCCGGGGACACGCCGTCCAGCCAGCGGTAATCGTGATCGTCGATCGCCGGAAGGTTGAGGTCCCGGCTCGATGCCACGAGGCTCGCGAGATGCTCCCCCTCGAGCGTCGCGAGGTTGCGGCACATGCCCACGAGCACCTCGTCTCCCCGGCTCGCGAAGTGGACTTCGAACTCGCGATATCGCTGCGCCGCCTCATGCTCGATGGCGATCGCATGGGCGAGGAATTCTTCCAGCGTCTTGATGGGGGGGGCCATGCCGGCGAGTCCGAACGATGTGCGTATCGCCGAACTTACGCCTCGCCCCGCGGCGAGGATTGACGCGCGTCAACCCGTGTCCGAATCGTCGACGAGGCGGGGAGGATGCTGGACTTGTGTGTGCTCACGGTCTTCATCGAGAGAAAGGGGACGCAGGTCCGCGGAGATGCGTCGGGCGGGTCCAGGATGCATTACTCTTACCCGACATGAAGAAACGCGTCCTGATTATTTCCGCGAGCGCGGGCACGGGGCACCTGCGCTGTGGAGAGGCTTTGGAAAAGGCGTTCGCGGCCGATCCGCGCACGGCGGAAGTCATCCATGAAGACGCGCTGAAATACACGAACAAGCTCTTCCGGGCTTTCTATTCGACCCTTTACGCGAAGCTCGTCCGGAGCGCCCCGCAACTCCTGGGCTTTGCTTATCGGGCCACCGATGAGCCATGGAAGTACGAAGCCGTGAGGCTGCAATTCGACCGGCTCAACACGCGGCCGCTCGTGAAATTCATCCAGAAATTTGACCCGCAAATTACGGTCTGCACTCATTTCCTACCGGTGGGGATCATCTCGCGTCTGATCGAAAGAGGGGAACTGCGCGCGCACCTGTCGATCATGGTGACTGATATGGATTGCCACGCGATGTGGCTCTCGCGCTTGTTCCACCGTTACTTCGTGGCGATCGACGAAACGAAGGCGCACCTCGAGGCGCTCGGCTTGCCTGGCGAACGAATCAGCGCGACCGGCATTCCGATCGATTCGGTCTTCGCGCAGCCAATCGACCGCGCGCGAACGCGGATGGCCTTCGGACTCGATCCGGACAAGAGCACGCTGCTGCTCTCCGCGGGCGCGCTCGGAGCCGGGCCGACCGAGGTGGCGGTGCGGCGGCTGACGCAGTTGCATCACGCGACGCAGACGGTCGTGATATGCGGGAACAGCGAGGAATTGCGCAAGCGGATCACATCACTCGTCGGGGTGAATAATCCCGCGTTTCGCATTCTCGGCTACACCACGCGGATGCACGAGCTGATGCGCATCAGTGATCTTTTCATCGGCAAGCCTGGCGGACTCACCACGAGCGAAGCAATGGCGTGCGGGCTGCCGATGGCGATCGTGTCGCCGATTCCCGGCCAGGAGGAGCGCAACAGCGATCATCTGCTGGAGAAAGGGGTGGCGATCCGGTGCAACGAGATGACGACGATTGCGTTCAAGATCGACCGGCTTCTCGACGACCCGCAGCGTCTTGCGCGAATGGCGGCGCGGGCGCTCGCGCTCGGCCGGCCGCATGCGGCGCACGAGGTCGTCCAGACGCTGCTTGGAGACGACGTTCCGCCGCTGATTCTCCGCAAGGAACAGCGCGAGGCGATGGTGCAAGCCGCCGCCCGCGAATAGTTGGAGGCGAATGCGCGACCACGGAGGGCCCCTGCGTTGCCCAGCGTTTTTCGCGCGCCGGAGCCGAAGGCGGCGGCCGGGCGATGAGTGAGCTGGGCTTGACTGCAGTCCTGGTGATCGCACTGGTGCTGACCTTCGGCGTCGTCGTAATTCTGTTGCTCATCATCTGGTCGATCAAGCGGCACCGCGACCCGGACCTGCATATCGAATGTGACTCGCCGAGCGAAGACCTGATTCCGTCCCTCGCCGGTCTCACGCTCGCTCCGACGGTCGATGGGAACACGATCGAGATTTTCGAGAACGGCGCGCCGGCCGTGAAGATTCTTCACCACACGATGATCTGCCTCGCGAGGAAGCGGATCTGGATTCAGAATCCGTATTTCATTCCGGAGCCCGAAGCGATCGCTGCGTTTGGTGCGGCGGTGAAGCGGGGCGTCGACGTGCGCGTGATGATGCCCTCGACCGGGGGCCCGGACAATCCGATGGGGCAGCACGCTGGACATCGCTGCGGTGCGGCGTGCCTCTCTTCGAATACCCCCACACGCTGCTCCACCAGAAGGTGATGATGGTGGACGGCGTGTGGGGCTCGATCGGGTCGAGCCGCGCTGTGTCGAGATCAAATTGGAGGCGTGGCGCAAGCGCCCGCTGTGGCATCGCCTGATCGACAACATGTACTACCTGATCCACGAAGTGCTCTAGTGCGTCCCAACCTTCCTCGCCTGCGAGCGGGACGAAGCGGACACAGCGATATCCCGGTCTCGTAGTGGCCCTTCGATCTCGAGTTGAGCCTTCGAGGATTCCGGTACCTCCGGGCCTGCCTGCCGCTATCACGATCGCCTTGTACGGTGCGTGAGCGTGCCAACCGTGATCCCGGTGCTGGTGAATCGCGTCGAGCGCCTCGCGGGCGTCAGCGCGTGAGTTGCCCAACCCGTTAAGACCGAATTGACGCGCGAGCTGGCGCGCGTGCGCGCTGCTGAGGCCTTCGCCCGGTGAGTCAGGTTTCATCGCGATACGTTAGGGTCCTCGCTCCTCGTCGACTGCAGGCTCTCTGGAAGCCGTCGAGCCGCTGCCCGCGGCGCGGCCGGCCTCCCCTTCCGGCGCGAACGCCAAGATCGAATAGGCCTCGCCGGTCGAGTCGAGCACGTAGCGGTTGCGTCCCGCCTCCTTGGCGAGATACATGCGGCGGTCGGCGAGCGCCACCAGCTCATGCGTGCTGCCCACGGCGTCGGCGCGATATTCCGCCACGCCGATGCTCACCGTCACGGGCAGGCCGTCGGGAAGCGTGCCCAGGCCTTGCGCGTGCAATCGCCGGATCAGCGTGCCCGCATCGGTGCTATTGGTGTGAGGCAGCACGACGACGAATTCCTCGCCTCCCCAGCGGATCATCACGTCGGACTCGCGCGCGATGGCGGCGAGCGAGCGTGCGACCTCGGCGAGCACGTTGTCTCCCGCCTCGTGCCCGAACGCGTCGTTCACCGACTTGAAGCGGTCGATGTCGGCGAACAGCACCGCCAGCGGCGTGTTCTCGCGAACGGCCAGGAGGAACTGCATGTCGAGCAGCTCCACGCCGCCTTCGCGGCGCAGGCACCCGGTGAGGGGATCGCGAATCGCCTGCTCCACGAGCGCTTCGAGGAGCCGCAACTGGCTCGCGGCGGCGAAGGCGGCCGCGCCGGCGATGAGGAAGAGCAGCCACAGCATCTCCGGGCCGGCGGAGCCGGGCGCGATCGCGCCCACCGCCACGGCCTCGATCACGAACAGGAACGCGGCGATAAGCGCGGTCTCGGCGAGGGCGAGCGGAAAGGCGCCAATGCCGGCGGCGAGCACGAACGGGATGAACGAGTAAGCCGAGGCGATTGCCTGGGCCCATCCGCCGGGAAGCGTGCGCGGCAGGACGGCGTGCGAGGCGAGGAAGAAGACGCCGGGGATGGTGAACATGACGGCCAGCCGGTGGAACGCCTGGCCGGGCGTGGGCGAGGGCGTCCGGCAGGCGACGGCGAGGAGCGCGAAGAGCGTACCGGCGACGATGCGTTCCACTGAGAGCACGGCCAGCGGCGCGCCCTCGAGCGCGAGGGCGTCGAGCCCGATCCAGCCGACGGTGAGCACGGCGAAGAAGGTCGCGAAGACCCGCACGCGCGCGACGATCGCCTCAGCCTTGCGGCGGCTCACGGCCGGCGACAGCCGCTCGGGCGCGGCGAGCGCGCGAATGCTCGCGAACGGATCGGCTCTCATGGGACGAAAGTAGCCCGCCGTCGCGCCCGGGCCTTGACCGGGGTCAAGGGGGGCGCGGGCGCTGGCTGTAGGGTGAAAGGCACATCCTCGAAAGGGAGCAGGCCATTTTCCAGATCTTCGTGACCGGTCCCATCGGCGCCCGCGGCTTCGGCCTGGCGAGGCGCTGCGTCGAATGCCGCGCGCGCGCCGCGCCCGCCCCATCGGCATGCGCGGGGTTCGGCGTCGGATGCCTCGTGGCTCCGCCGCGTGAAGAGGAAGACGCGCGCGGATTCGCCTGGGCGCCCCTCATCGATGTCGACCTTCGCCTGCGCGGCTTCTAGAGGCCGCGCAGCTTGTTGGTCCCCGTCAAAGGGCGCCGAGGCCTGGCCACAACGGCGAAGCGCCCGCGGCTTGCGGATGTTGTCGGGGATGCGCCGCCAGAGGCGAATGGCTGCAGACCCACCGATGTTCGCACAGTCCGGCTACGAGCTCGTCGCCAAGCTCGCGCAGCCGATCGTGTCGCTCGAGCCGCGCCATCTTTGACGCGTGTCAACACGACCGCAGATCGAGCGCGTATCGTCGTCTTATGAAAAGCGCCATCCTTCTCGTCAGTGCGTGCATGGCGGTCGCCATGCTCAGCATGGTCGTCATCGTTAGATTCATCACCCTCGACTGACAAGGAAGTGCCATGAAAATCGTTCGCAGGCTTCCGGTGGTCAAGGGCGCGGGCGAGCTCGTGGGCATCGTGGCGCTGGACGACTTGCTCGAGTGTGTGTCGATCGCGCTCTCGGACGTAGTGCAGGCGATCGGATCCGAGCGGGTCGTGGAAGCTCAACGCAGGGGGAAGTCCGCGTAGCGGTCCAGGGCTTCTATCGCAGGACCTCGCCCACGGGCAACGCATCGCCCCAGTTCTGCACCGGTCCCAGGGGCTGGCGCGTCACTTCCTGCTCGCGCAGGTTCGGCTGGCCGCCATGCAGCGTGTAGACCACGCGGTCGCCGACCAGCAGGATGAGCGCGTTGAAGCTCCAGCCGCTGATCTCGACCACGCGCTTGAAGCGCAGCGAGTCCCGCCAGAAGCCACCGACGCGATCGCGCTTCGTTTCGCGCACCGCGATGGCATAGCCGGTGCATGCCTTGCCGGCTTGCAAGCAGGTGCGCAGGCCGGCATCGAGCCAGTCCTGCCCGATCGCGCCGCTGAGCGGAAAGCGCAGCAGGATGTCGGAGTACGACAGGAGCTGCACGTTCGCGCTCTCGTAAGGGTCGATGCCCAGGGCGTGCAGATCCGTTACGGTCGTTCGATCGGGCACGATGCGCTCGATCGCGTCTTTCGCCTCCACGAAGCTGTGCCAGCCACTGGTCACCTCGGTGTGCGCTTTCGGCAACAGATCCGCACACCCGGCGACAGACGCGGCGAGAAGCGCGACGGCGCCAAGCCGAACGATGATTCCCTGAGGGGAAATCGCAATCAAGCGCCGGACTTCGGGCGGGCCGTCTTCTCGAAATGGGTGCGCGCCTTGGTAAAGGCATCCTGGACCTCGTCCCAGGCTTTGTCGGCGCCACCGGTGAAGTCCTTCCAAGCAGTGGCGGAGGCGCTCTCCAGGAGCTTGAGGTTGTAGAGCGCCTCGTCACGACGCTGGCGAAACGTTTCCAGCTGCTTCACGTTCGTGGCCTTGGCCTGGGCTTCCCACCGGGTCGCCTCGGAATTCCAGTGGTCCAGTCGAGCCTTGAGCTTCGATACATATTCGTCGCGAGTCTTCATTGCGGATCTCCTAGTGCTTGCCCAAATGCAGCGTAGCCCCGGAAGAGCCCGCGAAGTTGATCCAGGTCAAATACCCGGAACGTGGCGGTAGAATCGGAAGGTGATACACACCGCTCATCGCCGGGCGCCGCGGAACCGGATTGACCCGTATCAAACTCGGCCTGCCACGATCGGCCTACCGTGGAAGCATGGATACCCGGTTCATCAGCGAAGGGAAGAGGCCATGAAGACGCGTGGCCTCTCACCCGGAACCTCGCTACGGCGAATGCCGGTTATCCGATCGTCGCGACCGTCTCGACAGTCATCTCGAGCCGCGCCATCCTTGACGCGTGTCAACACGACCGAAGATTGCGCGCGTATCGTCATCTCATGAAAAGCGTCACGATCTCGTGATCCATCCCTCGAGCCCACGTCGCTACTCGCTCGTGATGGCGCTGGTCCTGCTCGCGCTGGTCGCGGTCTCCGTGGCCGAGGGCGCGGAGACGAAGTCCGCGCAAGCCGAGCGCATGCGCCACCTCGCGGGCGAACGCGGCTGCACCGTATGCCATCGCGAAGCGCCAACGCAACGCGATGCCGACGAGGCGTTGCCGCTGGCACCGAGCTGGCGCGAGATCGCGGCGCGCTACCGTGGCCGCGCCGGTGCCGAGGAGCGCCTCGCGCACACGGTGGTCGGGGGCGCCGATCCTTCCCGGAGCCACTGGAAAGGCCGGCTCGAGTTCAACCGCATGGACGCCAATCCCAAGCTCACCCGGGAAGAGGCGCGCCGGCTTGTGCGCTGGATCCTTTCCTCGCCTTCGCCACGATGAATACGCCGTGAGTCTTTCTCTGCTATGCGCCGCGCGGGGAGGGCCTGCGCAGCGCCGTCGTCTACGTGCCCACGGCTCGCGACGCGCGCGGCCTGGTTCACCGGACCCGGCGAGGGCGGCCTGGAAAGCGCGTACTTCGTGCTCGAGGACTACTACACGCCGCGCGAGACGCGTTACGTCGCCGTGCGCGAGAAGGCGCTGCACACGAAGTGGACCACCGACGAGGCCATGTGCCACGAGCTCGCCGAATTGCAAAATGTTTTTTTTGGATATTCAATTGCGCTTCCCGTCGGCGGGCGGGCGGGGGTGGCGGCGATGCTCGTCAGCGGAACACCAGCACCGGCGCCGTCGAATGGCACGCCCGCGCTTTTCGCCTGGGCTCGCACCGCGGCGAGTAGCTCGGACGCGTGGCTATCGCTGCATTTGCGGCAGTCCTAGGGGGAATCGCTTCCACGTATCCATAGATGCCGTCGGCCGGCGGCAGCGGGTAGGGCGCGATCGCGTGGAACGCCGTTATGCGCGCCGAGGCACTTGGCGAGTTGCACCGCGACATGCGCCGCGTTGTGCGACAGCTCCGCTGTCGGTGGGAACGCCGCTAGCGGCAGACGAGAACAGGGGTCTTCGAGTGGCTGAGGACCTTCGTCGTTTCGCTGCCCAGGAGGAGGCCGGCGAGCCCGCCGCGACCGCGCGAGCCCATCACGATCACGTCGCACTTCCTGTCGCGGGCCGCCTTGATGATGCCGGCCCAGGGCAGGTCGTGCGTGACGAACACTTTGTCGCAGCTCACGCCGGAGCCCACGGCGGCGGCCACTTTGGCGAGTGCCTTCGATGCCGTCTTTTCCGCGGACTGCCGGAAGCGGCGCGCCATAATGCCGTCGGTGGGCGGGATGTAGCCGTCGCCCATGACGGGTGGCATATACGGGGCCATCACGTAGAGCGCGGTGAGCTTCGCCTTGATCGCCTTGGCGAGCGACGCGGCTTCGCGGGCCGCCTTGAGGGAGCGCGGCGAGCCGTCGGTGGGAACGAGGATGTGCTTGTACATGGAATGCTCCTATTCGTTGACGTGGACCATGACGGCCTTGAGGCCGGAAATGTCGAGGATGCAGATGTGCTTCTGCTGCACGGTCATGAGGCCTTCTTCCTGGAAGCGCGAGAAAAGCCGGCTCACGGTCTCCAGCGAAAGCCCGATGTAGCTGCCGATCTCCTCGCGCGTCATGCGCAGGTGGAACTCGGCCGGCGAGAAGCCGCGCGCGGCAAAGCGGTGCGAGAGGTTGAGCAGGAACGCCGCGAGGCGCTCGTCGGCGCTCATCGTGCCTAGCAGCATCATCACGCTTTGGTCGCGCACCAGCTCACGGCTCATCGCCTTGTGGAGCTGGCGCTGCATGCCGGCTTCATGGATGCGCCCGTAGGGAATGACACAGACCTCGCTGTCCTCGAGCGCGATCAAGTCGGCGGTGTAGCGCTCGCTGCCGATGCCGTCCATGCCGAGGATTTCGCCGGCCATGTGGAAACCGGTCACCTGGTCGCGGCCGTCCTCGAGCACGACGCTCGATTTGAGGAAGCCGCTCCTCAGCGCGTAGATCGAATCGAAGATGTCGCCGGCGCGAAACAGGTGCTCGCCACGCTTCACCTTCTTGCGCGTGTAGACCACGTTCGCGAAGAGGGCCAGCTCCTGGTCCTTGAGGCCGCACGGCAGGCACAGCTCGCGCAAGTTGCATTTGGCGCACGGGGTGGCGAGGCGGGCGACCTTCGAGTTGTCCTGCCTGGGCTTGGGACGCGAACTTGGGCCGGCGGATTTGCTCGTGGCGAAGGGGTGGAAGGCGAGGGTGGCGGCTTTCATGGGTGTTTTCCTAGTGGAGCGATGCGGCGATTTCGGCGAGGACCGCGGGCACGCGGCTGAAGTCCTGCGACTTGTCGAGGAAGTAGCGCGCACCTGCCTCCATGCAGGCATCGCGATACTGGGATTCGCAGTGGTTGGTAAGGACGACGAAGGTGATCTCCGGAGCCTTGGGACGCACCGCACGCATCACATCGAGGCCGGTGCGGTCGGTGAGCTTCAGGTCCAGCAGGACCGAATCGGGTCGCGTGCGCAGGATGCCGGCGATGGCGTCGCCCGCGCTCGCCGATTCGCCCACCACGCATACACCGTGCATGGCGGCGATCAGCTCGGCGAGGCGCAAGCGGATCGCGGCCGAGTCCTCGACGATGTAGACGTTGTGGGGGCGGGTGCCTGGCATGGGTACACTTTGCCGGGCTGAAGACGAGTGTCGTATCGGCGGTGGATGAATCGCGCACTGGGATTGCGCCGGATCTGCCCGGAGGGCGTGCCTTGGAAATGCCCTAGGAATTTTCCTAGGGCGAGTCGCGCCAGCGGGAAGGGGCGTCTTCACGCCCTCGGTCGCGGATGATCGATCTCCCGCTTTGATCGCGATCAACTTCGCGGCGTGAAATGTGCCTCGCTCGAGCTCGGCAGGCACCGCTTCGCTTGCGCTGGCGCTCGCCGTCGCGATCCCGCTCAGTCGCTCGACGCCTCCACCAGCCGGTGGGCGAGGGCGTAGCGGATCAGCTCGCCGGCGGTCTCCAGGTGCATCTTCTGCATGAGGTTCGCCTTGTGCGTGCTCACCGTCTTCACCGAGAGGTTGAGCCGCTCCGCGATGTCGGACACCGACCTGCCCTCCGCGATCATGCGAAACACCTGGAACTCGCGGTCCGACAGCGCTTCGTGCAGGGCGCCCTTGGCGTCGGGCATGGCGCCGAGCGCGAGCTGCTCGGCGACCTCGGCGCTGATGAACGCCCCGCCGCCCGCGACCTTGCGGATGGCCTCCACCAGCTGGTGCGAGGCGCTTTCCTTGGTGAGGTAGCCGGAGGCTCCGGCGCGGATGGCGCGGATCGCGTACTGCCGCTCCTCGTGCATGGTGAGGATGAGGATGCGCAGCTTCGGCTTTTCCGCGCGCGCCTGCTTGATGAGCTCGATGCCGCTCTTGCCGGGCATCGACATGTCGAGGAGCAGGAGGTCGAAATCGATCTCGCGCACCGCCTTCATCACCTCGAGGCCATCGCGCGCCTCGCCGGCGATCTCCAGGCCTTCGGCCGCGGCCAGCAGCTGCTTCAGGCCCTCGCGCACGATGGTGTGATCGTCGGCGACGACGATTCGGATCACCGAGCGGCTCCTGCATCGGGTGGGGGAAGGCGCATCTCGACGATGGTACCGCGCCCCGGGGCGCTCTCGATCGCGATCTCGCCGTGCAGCAGCCGGGCGCGCTCGTGCACGCCGAGAAGCCCGAAAGACGCGGCCTTGCGCGCTTGCCCGGTCGCGAACCCTCCGCCGTCGTCGCGCACGGTGAGCGTCATTTGCCCGGCGTCATGCGCGAGCGTCACTTCTGCGCGGCTCGCGCCCGCATGTTTCGCGACATTGGTCAGGCACTCCTGCAGCACGCGGAAGATCGTCGTTGCGTGCGGATCCGGCACGTCGTCGAAGCCGGCCCCGATCGCAAGCTCGCACGGAATGCCGGTGCGGCGAGTGAAGTTCTGCGCGAGCCAGTCGGCGGCGGCGGCGAGGCCCAGGTCGTCGAGCACCAGCGGGCGCAGGTCCGCGGAGATGCGTCGCGTGGCCGCCACTGTGTCGTCCAGAAGGAGCTGCATCGAGGCGAGCTTGCCCTGCACCGCCGGATCCGCGGCGCCGGCGCTTTGCTTCATCCAGGCCACGTCGATCTTGAGCGCGGTGAGCGCCTGGCCGAGCTCGTCGTGCAGCTCGCGGGCGACGCGACTCTTCTCCCGCTCGTGCAGGTTCTGGGCGGCGAGAGCCAGCTCGCGGATCTCCTCGCGCGATTGCTGCAGCGCGGCCTGGCCGCGCGTGCGCTCCGTGACGTCGCGCAGGATCACCGTGAAGAGCCGCTGGCCGTGCTCGCTCACCTGCGAGATGGACGCGTCGATGGGAAATTCCTCCCCGCTTCGCCTCACGCCCATCACGATGCGCTCCTCGCCCATGCGGCGCGACGGCGTCCCTCCTTGCGCGAATTTGAGCAGGTCCTCCCCGTGGCGCGCGCGAAAGCGCTCGGGGATGAAGCGGTCGAGGGGGAAGCCGATCGCCTCCTCGCGCGCATAGCCGAATACCTGCTCGGCCGCCTTGTTGAAGAGCACGACGTGCTGGCTCTCGTCGACCGTGATGATGGCGTCCATGGCCGACTCGAGAATGCCGCGCAGGCGCTCCTCGCTGCGCGCGAGTCGCTCCTCGGAGCGCACGCGCTCGGTGACGTCGCGCAGGATCACGGTGAAGAGCTTGCGCTCGCCCTCGACGTGCTGGGAAATCGACGCCTCGATGGGAAACTCGCCTCCATCGGCGCGCAGGCCATGGATGACCGCCTGCCTACCCATGCTGCGCGAGGTGACTGCGGTCTGCCCGAACCGCGCGATGTGGCCACGGTGCGCAGCGTGAAAGCGCTGCGGAATCAGCAGCCCCAGGTCCTTGCCGATGACCGCGGCGCTGGAATGGCCGAAGACCTTCTCGGCGGCGGCGTTGAAGAGAACAATGCGCTGCTCCTCGTCGACCGCGACGATCGCGTCCATCGCCGATTCGACGATGCCGCCGACGCGAGCCCGCACGTCCTCGAGGATCCGCTGTGTCGTATTGCGTTCGCGGACCTGGCGGTGGATGAGAAAGAGGGCGGAAAGCGCCGCTATGCCGCCGATCGTGGCAGCTACCAGGAGCGCGGAGCCGGTCACTATCAGCAGGCGAGCGGGCGCGGCGGTTGAGGATCTACGCTGTAACGGGGACTTCGCGCAGCGCCGTGGCCATCCGCTCGACGGCCTTCCTGATGTTGTCCATCGACGTCGCGAACGAAATGCGCAGGTAGCCCTCCGCGCCGAACGCCGAGCCGGGCACCGCCGCCACCGCGAGGGGCTGCGCCAGGAGGTAATCGCAGAGCGCGAGGTCGGTGGGTGCTGCGATCCGGCCCGCCGCGTGCAGCTTGCGAATCGCCTCGCGGCAATCGGGGAACGCGTAGAAGGCGCCGGCAGGCATGAGGGCCTTCACGCCGGGAATGCGGTTCAATCCTTCGGTCACGACCTTGGCGCGCTCCTTGAAGGCGACCGTCATCGGATCGATGCACGATTGGTCGCCGTTCAGCGCCGCTTCCGCCGCGTACTGCGAGATCGAGGTCGGGTTAGAGGTGCTGTGCGACTGCACGTTCTCCATCGCTTCGATGAGCTCCTGCGGCCCGCCGCAATAGCCGATGCGCCAGCCGGTCATCGAATACGCCTTCGATACGCCGTTCATCACGACGGTGCGCGAATAGAGGTCCGGGCAGACGTTCACGATGTTCACGAACTTCGACCCGTCGAGCAGGATGTGCTCGTACATGTCGTCGGTGGCGATGACGATATCGGGGTGCTTGCGCAACACTTCGCCGAGGTTTTTCAGCTCGTCGGCGGTGTAGACGGCGCCGGTGGGATTCGAAGGGCTGTTGATCCAGATGAGGCGCGAGCGCGGGGTGATGGCGCGCTCCAGCTGCTGCGGGGTGATCTTGAAGCCCTGCTCGATGCCGGCAGGGATGAAGACCGGCTTGCCGTTGGCCATCATCGCCATGTCGGGGTACGAGACCCAGTACGGGGCCGGGATGATCGCCTCGTCGCCGTCGTTCAGGAGCGCGAGGCACAGGTTGAAAGAGGTCTGCTTGCCGCCGCAGGAGACGAGTATCTGCTTGTCGGTGTAGTCGATGCCGTTCTCGCGCTTGAACTTGGCGATGATCGCCCTCTTCAGCGACGGCGTGCCGCCTGCGGGCGTGTACTTGGTGAGCCCCTTCCTCATCGCGGCGATGGCCGCCTCCTTGATGAACTCCGGAGTGTCGAAGTCCGGCTCGCCGGCGCCCATGGCGATCACGTCCTTGCCCTCGGCCTTCAGCCTGGCCGCCTTGGCCGACACGGCGAGGGTGGGCGAAGGCTTGATGACACTGAGGCGGCGGGCGACGAGCGACATGGACTTCTCCAATGGGCGGCAGGGTGGAAAAAGGCGGGAGCAGCCCCTATTTTACCCGTCTGGACTTGTTAAAATCGCCTGTTTCGCTCCGAAAGCATTGCCCCCCATGGATGTCGTGACCTACCCGGGCAGCCCGTTCCGGCTGCACCAGCCGTTCTTCCCCGCGGGCGACCAGCCGCAGGCCATCGCGAAGCTGGTGGAAGGCCTCAACGACGGCCTTTCCTACCAGACCCTGCTGGGCGTGACCGGCTCCGGCAAGACCTACACGATGGCCAACGTCATCGCGCAGACAGGCCGGCCCACGCTGGTGATCGCGCCCAACAAGACGCTCGCCGCCCAGCTCTATTCCGAGTTCCGCGAGTTCTTCCCCGAGAACGCGGTCGAGTACTTCGTCTCGTACTACGACTATTACCAGCCCGAGGCCTACGTGCCCTCGCGCGACCTCTACATCGAGAAGGATTCCTCGATCAACGAGCACATAGAGCAGATGCGGCTCTCGGCGACCAAGAGCCTGGTCGAAAGGCGCGACGTGGTGATCGTGGCGACCGTCTCTTGCATCTACGGCATCGGCGATCCCAACGACTACGCCGAGATGCGCCAGGTGCTGCGCGAGCGCGACCCGGTCGCGCAGCGCGACCTCCTCGCGCGGCTGGCCGGCATGCAGTACACCAGGAACGACATCGACTTCCGGCGCGGGACGTTTCGCGTGCGCGGCGACACCGTCGACGTCTTCCCCGCGGAAAACAGCGAGCAGGCGCTGCGCATCTCCCTCTACGACGACGTGATCGAGACGCTGACGCTCTTCGACCCGCTCACCGGTGAGCTGCTGCAGAAGCTGCCGCGCTTCACGCTCTACGCCAAGACCCACTACGCGACGCCGCGCTCGACCGTGATGCGCGCCATCGAGACCATCAAGGTGGAGCTGCGGGAGCGGCTCGAGGAATTCCAGAAGCAAGGCAAGCTCCTCGAGCTGCAACGCCTGCAGCAGCGCACTCACTTCGACCTCGAGATGATGAACGAGCTGGGCTTCTGCAAGGGGATCGAGAACTACACGAGGCACTTGTCGGGCCGCCCCCCGGGCGCTCCGCCGCCCACGCTCATCGACTACCTGGCGCGCGACGCGCTCATCGTGATCGACGAAAGCCACGTGACAGTCCCGCAGATCGGGGGCATGTTCATGGGCGACAAATCGCGCAAGACCGTGTTGGTGGACTACGGCTTCCGCCTGCCGTCGGCGCTCGACAACCGGCCGCTGAAGTTCGAGGAGTTCGAGGCCAACGTGCGCCAGGCGATCTTCGTGTCGGCCACGCCCGCGGACTACGAGAAGCAGCATTCCTCCCAGGTGGTGGAACAAGTGGTCCGCCCCACGGGCCTCATCGATCCCACGCTGATCCTGCGCCCGGCGTCGTCGCAGGTGGACGACCTCCTGTCGGAGGTGGGCAAGCGAGTCAAGGTAGGAGAGCGGGTGTTGGTGACCACGCTCACCAAGCGCATGGCCGAGGACCTTACCGACTATCTCGCCGAGCACGGCGTGAAGGTGCGCTATCTCCACTCGGACATCGACACCGTGGAGCGCGTCGAGATCATTCGCGACCTGAGGAAGGGCCTGTTCGACGTGCTGGTGGGCATCAACCTGCTGCGGGAGGGGCTCGACATCCCCGAGGTGTCGCTGGTGGCGATCCTCGACGCGGACAAGGAAGGGTTCCTGCGCTCGGGGCGCTCGTTGATCCAGACCATCGGCCGCGCGGCGCGCCACATCAACGGCACGGCGATCCTCTACGCCGACCAGATGACCGCCTCCATGAAGCTCGCCATCGAGGAGACCGACAGGCGCCGCGCCAAGCAGGTCGCCTTCAACCTGGCCAACGGCATCGAGCCCAAGGGGGTGTCCAAGCTCATCAAGGACATGATCGACGGCGTCTACAACACCGACGACGCGCGCGCGGCCCAGCGCACCGAGAAGGAAGAGGCGAAGTTCGACGCGCTCTCCGAGAAGCAGCTCGACCAACGCATCCGCAAGCTCGAGAAGGAAATGCTCGACGCCGCGCGCAACCTCGAGTTCGAGCGCGCCGCGAGCCTGCGCGACGAGCTGAAGACCTTGCGTGACCGGATGATGCTGGTTGGTGGCGAGGGGTGAGCGCGCAGATCTCGGTTTTGGTCGTCTGCACCGGTAACATCTGCCGCTCTCCTACCGGAGAGGGAGTGCTGCGCCGCACGGTGGCCGAGGGCGGCCTGGCCGATCGCATCCACGTCGCCTCGGCGGGGACGCACGACTATCACGTCGGCGATCCACCGGACCCGCGCACCGTGAAGCACGCCTCGAAGCGCGGCTACGACCTCGCGGCGCAGCGCGCGGCGCAGGTGAAGCAGGAGGACTTCGATTCCTTCGACTACATCCTCGCCATGGACCGGGCGCACCTGCGCATCCTCAAGCAGATGCAGCCGCTCGGCGCGCGCGCCAGCGTCGGCCTTTTCCTGGAGGCGAGCGGCAAGTGGAAGGGCGAGGACGTGCCCGATCCTTATTACGGCGGCGAGGCGGGCTTCGAATTGGTGCTCGACATGGTGGAGGAGGCTTGCGCGCGATGGCTCGAGCGCTTCGAGGCCGAGCTCGACCCGGGAAGCTTCAGGCTGCAGCGCGTGCGCTGAGACTGGCGCAGAACCAATGGGTGTGGCGCGCACTCCAAGGGGGATACCCTTCGAGGAGGCCGCATGTCCGCAACCCAACCCAATTTCAAGTTTCTCAGAGCCGGGATCGTCTGCTCGATCCTGCTCGCCACCTCGGCCCAGGCCGCGGAGATGACGCTCTACCTGCAGCCGAATTTCGATGGGCGCCAAGTCACGCTGCGAGGGTACACGGCGAATCTCGCCAGCATCGGGTTCCAGGACCAGGTGTCGAGCCTCGTGGTCCATTCGGGCCGGTGGGAACTTTGCACCCAGCCCGATTTCAAGGGGGACTGCGCGACATTGGGCCCCGGGGAGTACCGCACGCTCGATCCGCGCCTGAACCACCGTGTCGAGTCGGCGCGCGAAGTCGGCAGCTATCGCGAACAGCTCGGCAGCTACAGCGGCTATGGGCGTGGCTCGATCGAGCTCTTCGGCCAGCCGGACATGCGCGGCAAATCGATGAAGCTCGATCGCGATGCCGCGACGCTGGAGGGCAGCGGGTTCAACGATCGCGCCTCGAGCCTCGTAGTGACCGAGGGAACCTGGCAGCTGTGCTCGGATCCGGGCTACGCGGGAAACTGCCGGATCTATACGCCCGGCGCGTACGCCGACCTCGGGTACGGCATGGCGAAGGAGATATCGTCGGCGCGCATGGTACGCGCGCATCGCGATGCTCCCGCGGTTCTCAGCGGCGGGTACCTGGCCCCAGCGGCCCCCGCGGCCGGTGCTCGCGTCATCCTGTTCGAAGAGAGCGACCTGCGCGGCGATAGTGTCGCCGTATCCGGCATGAACGGCGCGCTGGGCCGCAGCGGTTTCGACAACAACGCCGGATCGATGATCGTCGAGGGCGGACGTTGGCTCTTCTGCACCGAGCCCTATTTTCGGGGCGACTGCAAGGTGATCGGCCCCGGGCGCTACCGGTCGCTGCGCGAGTTCGGCCTCGAACGAAATATTTCCTCTTTGCGTCCCGCCGCGGCCGCGGAGCAGGTCGTCGCGGCTCCGGCGGGCGACATCGAGCTTTTCCGCGAGGCAGACTTCGGCGGGCGTTCCTTGGCCACCAAGCGCGACGTCTCGAACCTCGGGCCGACGGACTTCAACGACCGGACATCCTCGGTCGTGGTGTACGCGGGTCAATGGGAGTTGTGCACCGACGGCGAGTACGGTGGGCGTTGCGCGGTGTTCGGGCCGGGACGCTACCCCAATCTCGGCGGGCTCACGAACCAGGTTTCGTCGCTGCGCCGCATTCGCTGACCAGCGCGGTAGTAAGGCACCGGACCGGCTACCAGCCGCCGGTCCGGATCCAGTCCTCGACCATGGGGATGCGATCCACGCCCCAGAACGGCTCGCCATCGACCATGAAGAACGGCGAGCCGAAGACGCCCGCGGCGATCGCCGCGTCGACTTCGGCCTTGCCGCGCTCCTTGACCGCGGAATCGTCGAGCGCGGCGGCCAGCGCCGCGCCATCCACGCCCACCGAGCGCGCGATCTCGACCACTGCCGCTGGCGCGCCGATGTCCTTGCCCTCGGTGAAATACGCCTTGTAGACCGCCTTGGCCAGCATGCGCGCCTGCGCCGGGTCGCGATCGTGCACCCAGTAGAAGGCACGCAACGCCGCCACGGTGCCGATCGGGAATTTCCCCGGGTGGGCGTACTGCACTTTGTATAGGCGCGCCGAGCGCGAGAAATCGCGCTTCGAATAGTCGCCCTTCATCGGCACCTCGACCAGCGGCACCTGCCCCGTGATCTTGAAGACGGGGCCGAGAAGGATCGGCCGCCACCGAATGGGCCGGCCGATGCGCTTCTCCATCTCCTCGGCGAGCTCGCTCGCGATATAGCCGTATGGCGAGGAGAACTCGAAGTAGAAATCGACCGGTGCCTGCGCCTTGCTCATCGCGTCGGCAGGTTGTCCGATGATTGCGTCGGCGCGTTCGGCTGCGTTTCCACCAGCATCAACGGCTCCGCGGCTGCCTGGCCCGAGCGGCGCCGGCGCGGCTTGCTGCGCTTGGGCAGCTCGTCCTCGGCGGGCAGCGGCGCCGCCTCGACTTGCGTCTCGACAAGTTGCAGCTGTTGCGGCTGGTCGGCGTCGTCACCGGCGTGGCGGCGCTTGCGTTGCGGACGGTGCGAATCGTCGCCTTCGACCTCGTCGTGCTGGATCACGGCCTTGAATGCGACGGGAGGGGGCGCGGCCTGCGTGTAGACATGCTTCGGCTCGGCGTGCATGGGCGGCCTGTAGTCATCGACGGGCTCCGTGCGGCTCTCATGGGCTGGAGCGGACTCGTGCGGGCTCTCATGATCATGGCGAGGCGCCTGCCTCTCCATCGACCCGGAAGGCGCGGAAGCGTCAGCCGCGAAGCTCTCGCGAGGCGGGCGATCGCCTCTTTCACCACGCTCCCCACCACCGCGACCGCCGCGACGACGACGGCGACGGCCCGTGCCGTCGGCATTGTCGGGTCCCGGCGCGTCATCGACGCCCTGTTGCGATTCCACGCGGTGCATGTCGCCGTCGGGTTCGACGGCGTCCACGATATGCGGCGCCTCGGGAACGGGGCGTGGCGGACGATCCTGCCGCGGCTCGCTTGCGTCACGCGGGGGCCTGGGCTCGCGTGGCGGGCGTGCCTCGCGCGGCTCGCCGCGTCCTTCCCCACGTCCTTCGCCACCGCGGCCCTCGCCGCGCTCGCGGCGTTGCTGCGGTTCTCCGGAACGCGGCGGGCGATCCTGTCGCGGCTCCGCTGCCTCGCGCGGGGGCCTGGGCTCGCGTGGCGGCCGTGCCTCGCGCGGCTCACCGTCTCGTCCTTCCGGCTTCGGTCCGCGCTTGCTGTCGCCACGTCCACGGCGATGGTCGTCGCGATCGCGGCGCTGCCCGTCTCGGGAGCGTTGGCCATCGCGTGGCGGGCGCCCTTCGAGCGCGGGCGTGGGCGTTGCCGCGCGTACGGGAGCAGGTGCCGGTGTCGGCTCGACAGGCTTGCGCATCCAGCCGAAGAGCATGTCCATCAAGCTCTTTTGTGCGGGCGCAGCCTCGGGCGCCGTCGCACGTGTGGCTTGCGGCGCACGGCGCGTCTCCGGCTCGTCCAGCGTGAGCGACATCGGCGCCGGCTGGTCCGGCGTGATGCCTTTCACGAGAGGCTCGGGACGCACCGGCACCGGTTGCGGGTTGCGTGCGGCGACTGTGGCCGGCTCTTCGGCGGGCGCGGTGACCATCTCGTAGCTGGGCTTCTGGTCGTCGAGCTGCGGGGCGTCGTGGCGCAGGCGCTCCACGTTGTAGTTCGGCGTCTCCAGGTTCGGGTTTGGAATGAGGAGCACGTTCACCTTGAGGCGCGCCTCGATCTTGAAGATCTCCGAGCGCTTCTCGTTCAGGAGGTACGTCGCGACGCTCACCGGCACCTGCGCGTGGATTGCCGCCGTGCCTTCCTTCATCGCCTCTTCCTGCAGGATTCGCAATACGTGCAACGCGGTGGAAGCGGTGTCGCGGATGTATCCCGTGCCATGGCAGCGCGGGCAGGGAGAGTGCGTGGTCTCCTCCAGCGAAGGCTGCAGGCGCTGGCGCGAAAGCTCGAGGAGCCCGAAGCGCGAGATCTTGCCGATTTGGACGCGCGCGCGGTCGTGGCGCAGGGCGTCGCGCAGGCGATTCTCGACTTCGCGCTGGTTCTTGGCGCTCTCCATGTCGATGAAGTCGATCACGATGAGGCCGCCCAGGTCGCGAAGGCGCAGCTGGCGCGCCACTTCGTCGGCGGCTTCGCAGTTCGTGTTGAACGCGGTCTGCTCGATGTCGTGGCCGCGGGTCGCGCGGGCGCTGTTCACGTCGACGGAGACCAGGGCTTCCGTGTGGTCGATGACGATCGCGCCACCCGAGGGCAGCGTCACGTCACGGCGGTAGGCGCTCTCGATCTGGTGCTCGATCTGGAAGCGCGAGAAGAGGGGGATGTCGTCGCGGTAGAGCTTCACCTTGCCCACGTTCGCGGGCATCACCGTGCTCATGAACGCGAGGGCCTGGTCGTAGATGGCCTGCGTGTCGACGAGGATCTCGCCGATTTCGGGCTGGAACAGGTCGCGGATGGCGCGCACCACGAGGCTCGACTCGAGATAGATGAGGCACGGGCCCGTCTCTTCCTCGGCGGCCTTCTCGATGGCGTGCCAGAGCTGCAGGAGGTAATTCAAGTCCCACTGGAGCTCTTCGGCGGAGCGGCCGATGCCCGCGGTGCGGGCGATGAGGCTCATGCCCTCGGGGATCTCGAGCTGGTCCATCACTTCGCGCAGCTCGTTCCTGTCCTCGCCCTCGATGCGGCGCGAGACTCCGCCGCCGCGCGGGTTGTTGGGCATGAGGACGAGGTAGCGTCCGGCGAGCGAGATGTACGTGGTGAGGGCCGCGCCCTTGTTGCCGCGCTCGTCCTTGTCCACCTGGACGATCAACTCGGAGCCGTTCTTGAGGTGGGTGGCCATCTTCGAGCGGCCGAACTCGCCGCCGTCGGATCCCACCATGAACTGCTTGGCGATTTCCTTGAAGGGCAGGAAACCATGCCGCTCGGCGCCGTAGTCGACGAAAACGGCCTCCAGGGACGGCTCTACGCGGGTGATAACCCCTTTGTAGATGTTGCTCTTGCGTTGTTCCTTGCCGGCGGACTCGATGTCGAGGTCGACCAGCTTCTGTCCATCTACTATCGCGACCCGGAGTTCTTCTGCCTGGGTGGCGTTGAAAAGCATGCGCTTCATCGTTACTTTCTCCCGCGCTCGAACACGCAAGAGGGGCCCCGTACGTCCCGGGCCCGGGCGACGAGTTACTTCAGAAGTCGGATCTAGTAGGCATCACGAGTGGTGAGCGAGAGGGACGATTTCTGGTTTTATTCGTCTGGGCCCCCGGCGGAATCGCCTGCGGAGGCCGGAATTCTAGTGGTGCGTCGAGCGCGTTGATTCGTTTACCATCGCTGCTTGGATTCGCAGGCGAGCGACGTTTGCCTGCTTGGGAAGCCATTTAGCGACTTCCACTGCCTCATCCTGAGGCGTCGACTTCTTAGAAATCAACCAGATAAGTATACGCGGCATGCCGACCGATGGCAAAGCAGTGAATTCCGGCGCTCCCGCGGTGCGATATGTGGAGGTCGCCGAAGAGGAAGCCGGGCAGCGGATCGACAACTATCTCCTCGCCCGGCTGAAGGGCGTGCCGAAGAGCCGCATCTATCGGATCATCCGCAGCGGCGAAGTCCGCATCAACATGAAGCGCGCCGAGGCTTCGCAGAAGGTCGTGGCCGGGGACCGCATCCGCATACCCCCGGTGCGGGTCGCCGAGCGCGACGAGCCCGAGGCCGCCCCGCACTTCAAGATGCCGATCCTCTTCGAGGACGACGCCATCCTCGCGATCGACAAGCCCGCGGGGCTCGCGGTGCACGGAGGCAGCGGCGTGGCACATGGCGTGATCGAATCGCTGCGCTCCATCCGCCCCGAGGCGCGCTTCCTCGAGCTCGTGCATCGCCTCGATCGCGATACCTCGGGCGTGCTGCTGCTGGCCAAGAAGAGGGCAGCGCTCGTCGTGCTGCACGAGATGATGCGCGGGCACGACATGGACAAGCGCTACTTCGCCGGCGTGGCGGGGCGTTTTCGCAACGAGAAGCAGCGTGTGCGCCTCTCTCTTTCCAAGCATGTGAACGCGACGGGCGAAAAGCGCGTGTCCGTCTCCGACGAGGGGCAGGAAGCCGAGACCATCTTCCACCTGGTCGAGCGCGGCGCCGACATGAGCCTCCTCGAAGCCGAGCTCCTCACGGGACGCACGCACCAGATTCGCGTCCACCTCGCGCACCTCAGGCATCCGGTGCTGGGCGACGACAAGTACGGCGACTTCGAGCTGAACCGGGCGCTGAAGAAGCAGGGGTTGAAGCGCATGTTCCTGCATGCCGCGAAGCTTTCGTTCGCGCACCCGATCTCCGCGGAGAAAATCGAGCTCGTTTCGCCGTTGCCCGCGGATCTCGAGAAATTCCGATCTCACTTCAGATGAACTATGACCTGGTGATCTTCGACTGGGACGGGACGCTGATGGATTCGACGCGGGTGATCGCATCGAGCCTGCAAAGCGCCTGCGCGGACGTGGGCATCGCGGTGCCGAGCGAGCGCGACGCCTTGTACGTGATCGGCTTGAATCTCGTCGATTCCTTCAATCACGTGGCGCCGGGGCTCGACGAGGAGGGCAGGCAGCGCTTGTCCGAGCGCTATCGCCACCACTTCCTCGCGCGTGAGAACGAGATGCCGCTCTATGAGGGCGTGGTCGAGATGCTCTCGGAGCTTCATGGGCGCGGGGTGCGCCTCGCGGTGGCCACCGGCAAGGCGCGCCGCGGCCTCGACCGCGTGCTCGATGCGACCGGGCTGCGCCCATGGTTCGAGGCCACGCGCTGCGCCGACGAAGGCTTCGCCAAGCCTCATCCCGGCATGCTTCTCATGCTGATGGACATCACCGGGGTGGAGCCTGCGCGCGCCATCATGGTGGGCGACACGACCCACGACCTGGAGCTCGCCGCCAACGCTGGCGTGGACGCGATCGCGGTGACCTATGGCGCGCACGACGAGACGCTCCTGGGCACGCGCCCGGCGAAGGCGCGCTGCGCAAGCGTGCGGGAGCTTCACCGATGGCTGACGGCGAACGGCTGATCTGCGATTCCGCGGCGCTTCCCGAAGGGGGGAAGGGCGTGCGTTTTGCCGTGGCGATCGCGCCCGGCGAGGAGAAAGGGTTCGCCGTCCGCCACGCCGGAGTCGCCTGCGCTTACGTCAACCGCTGCCCGCACCTGGGCACCGAGCTCGACTGGCAGCCCGGTGAGTTCTTCGAGGAGAGTGGGCTATACTTGGTCTGCTCGACGCACGGTGCGCTTTTCGAACCCGACACCGGATTCTGCGTCGCGGGGCCATGCCGCGGCGCCTCGCTCGAACCTCTTCAAGTCCGTGAACAGGGCGGCCAAGTTTTCCTTCTGAACGACAAGCCATGACGGATGCCGGCCCGCCCCAGTGGGAGCGCGCGGTTCTCGAAAAAGTAGCGCTCAAGGCCCTCGAGGAGCAGCGACGCACGCGCCAGTGGAGCGCGCTCTTCAAGCTTCTCTGGTTCATCTTCGCCTTCCTCATCCTCTCGGCGTGGCTGGGATGGATCGGACGCCCGGACAAGGACGCGCTCAGCGCCACGGCGGGCAAGCACACCGCCCTCGTGGACCTCGAAGGCATCATCGCCCCCGAGGGCAAGGCTTCCGCCGAGAAAATCATGAAGGGCCTGAACCGCGCGTTCAAGGACGCGAATACGCAGGGCGTGGTGCTTCGCATCAACAGCCCCGGCGGCAGTCCCGTCCAGGCGGGCTACATCAACGACGAGATCCGCCGCCTGCGAGTGAAATATCCGAACACGCCGCTCGTCGTGGTGGTGCAGGACCTTTGCGCCTCGGGCGGCTATTACGTGGCGGTCGCCGCCGACAAGATCTACGTGGACAAGGCGAGCCTCATCGGCTCCATCGGCGTGATCATCGGCAGCTTCGGCTTCGCTGGCGCCATGGAGAAGCTCGGCATCGAGCGCCGCGCGTACCACGCGGGCGAGAACAAGGATTTCCTCGACCCGTTCCAGCCCGAGAAGCCGTCGGACCGCGAGCAGGCGCAGAAGATGCTGAACGAGATCCACCAGCAGTTCATCGCCGTGGTGCGCCAGGGCCGCGGCAAGCGCCTGAAGGAAACGCCGGAAACCTTCTCGGGCCTGGTCTGGACCGGGGAGAAGAGCGTGGAGCTCGGCCTGGCCGACGGCCTGGGCAGCCTCGAATACGTCGCGCGCGAGGTGATCAAGGCCGAGAAGGTGGTCGACTACTCGCCCAAGGAAAACGTCTTCGAGCAGCTTTCCGAGCGCCTCGGCGCGCGCTTCGGCGCGGCGATGGGCCGTGCGGCGATGGAGTCGGCGCGCTCGTCCCTCGAAGTCCGCTAGGGCTCGCGTGAGCGCGATCGCGAAGGAGGCTTCCCGCATCGACCTCGAGCTGATCCGCGAAGCGTTCGAACGCGCGCCGGTGGGCATCGCCGTCCTCACCCCCGACGGCATCATCCGTTTCGTCAATGGCGCGCTGTGCGAATTGATGGGCCATCCGCGCTCCGCGGTCGAGGGACAGAGCTTCCGCGCCTTCGTCACCCCGGGCGAGCTCGATCGCGACGAGTCGCACCTGCGCGACATCCGCGCGGGAAGCGAGGCGCCCGCCGCCGTGGATTCGCGCCTCATCCGCAAGGACGGCAGCGAGGTCTGGGTGCGCATCGGCGCCAACGTGATCCGCGATGCTGCCGGCGAGCCGCGGCTCATCGTGTCGGCGATCGTGGACCTCACCGAGCAGCGGGAGCAGGATCGGACGCTGCGCACGACGAACGGGTTCCTCTCGGCGATCGTCGAGAACGCGCCGGTGGCGATCTACACCTGCGACGTCGACGGCATCGTCAACTTCTGGAATCCCGCCGCCGAGCGCACCTTCGGCTTTACCGCGGCGCAGGCCGTCGGGCGCAAGGCCCCTTTCGTCCCGGAATCGAAGAAGGCCGAGGCGCAGGGGTTGAGGATGCGCGTGCTCGACGGCGAGATCCTGCACGGCCTCGAGCTCGAGCGCCAGCGCGCCGACGGCAGCGCTATCACCATCCATGGCGCGGCCGCGCCCCTGCGAGACGAGTCCGACCGCATCACCGGCCTCCTGGTCGCCTGCGTGGATGTGAGCGATGCGCGCCGCGCCACCGCCGAGCTGGAAAGCCACCTCCACTTCACGCGCGCGCTCCTCGACGCGATTCCCAATCCGGTCTATTTCAAGGATCGCGAGGGCCGCTACCTCGCCTATAACCGCGCCTGGAGCGAGATCTTCGGTCGCGGCGGCAACTGGATCGGCAAGACCGGTTTCGATATCTTCGACGAGGCGATCGCGCGCGAGCACCAGGAGCGCGACAAGCCCCTCATCGAGCGCCCGTCGTCCACCACCTACGAGGCGCTGGTGCCCGACGAGGAGGGGGTCGTGCGCCAGATGCTCTTCAACAAGGTGAGCTTCGTGGACCAGCGCGGCGACGTCGCGGGCGTGATCAGCGTGATCACCGACGTCACGCGCTACAAGCAGACCGAGAGCGCGCTCGAAGCGAGCGAGGCGCGCTTTCGCGTCCTCACCGAAAGCACCATCGACCTGATCTCGGTGGTAGACGCCGACGGCACCATCAGCTACCAGAGCGGCGCCTTGCGCACCCTACTCGGCTTCGATCCCGCGGACACCGTCGGCAAGAGCGTCTTCGAGCTCGTGCATCGCGACGACATCGAGCATGTGCGGGCCGCCTTCCGCCGCATTCTCGAGGCGAGGAGCCTCACCGAGCCGGTGGAGTTTCGCCTGCGCCACCGCGACGGCAGCTGGCGCACCTTCGAGTCGCTCGGCACCAACTGCCTCACCAACCCGCACATCCGCGGCATCGTCTGGAACTCGCGCGACGTCACCGATCGCAAGGTGATCCAGCAGCGCATCCAGCACCTCGCCTATCACGACAACCTCACCGGGCTGCCGAACCGGGGCCTGCTGCAGGACCGCCTCGCGCGCTCCATCGCGCGCGCCGAACGCGCCGGGCGCAAGGTCGCGGTCCTCTTCATCGACCTCGACAACTTCAAGAACATCAACGACACGCTCGGCCACGACGTGGGCGACGAGCTGCTGCGCCAGGTCTCGCGGCGCCTGTCGGAGTGCGTGCGCCTCGAGGACACCATCGCTCGCCAGGGCGGCGACGAGTTCATCGTGCTGCTCGACAACCTCGACGACGGCCGCAACGCCTCGGTGGTCGCGCAGAAGATCCTGAATTCGCTGCGCCAGCCGCTGACTCTCGGCGGCACCGAGCAGCACGTGAGCGGCTCCGTGGGCATCGCGCTCTATCCCGAGGACGGGCGCGACGCGCAGACCCTCATGAAGAACGCCGACACCGCGATGTTCCACGGGAAGAGCCTGGGCAAGAACACCTACCAGTACTTCACCGCGCAGATGAACATCGCCGTGAAGCGCCGCATGACGCTGGAATCGGCGCTGCGCCGCGCGGTCATCCAGAAGAATTTCGTGCTGCACTACCAGCCGCAGATCGACCTGCAGACCGGCGAGATCGTCGCGGTCGAGGCGTTGGTGCGCTGGAAGACCGAGGACAGCGGCACGGTGATGCCGGGCGACTTCATCGGCCTCGCGGAGGAGACCGGCCTCATCAACGAGATCGGCGAATGGGTGCTGCGCGAGGGCTGCCGGCAGGCGCGCGAATGGCAGGACATGGGCCTGTCGAAGGAGCGGCGCATGGCGATCAACCTCTCGGCGCGGCAGTTCAGCGACAAGGGCTTCCTCGACATGGTGAACCGCGTGCTCGCCGACACCGGGCTCGCGCCGCAGTGCCTCGAGCTGGAGATCACCGAAAGCCAGGTGATGCGCCAGACCGAAGGCATGATCCAGCTCCTCAACAAGCTCTCCGAGATGGGCGTGCAGCTCGCCATCGACGATTTCGGCACCGGCTACTCGAGCCTGTCGTACCTGAAGCGCCTTCCCATCGAGAAGCTGAAGATCGACCAGTCGTTCGTGCGCGACATCACCGTGGACCCGAACGATACCGCGATCGTGGTGGCGATCATCAACATGGCGAAGAGCCTCGAGCTCCAGACCATCGCCGAGGGCGTCGAAACCGCGGGCCAGCTCGCGCTCCTGAAGGCCAAGGGCTGCCAGGTGGGCCAGGGGTTCTTCTTCTCGACCCCCCTCATGCCCCAGGAGCTCTACCCGCTCCTGCGCGTCAACTACATCTCCGTGACTCCTAAGCAGTAGCGAGCAGCAGAAAGATCGCCGGGCGCTTGCCGATCGTGGTGTTCTTCGCGCGCCATCTGGCGACGCTATCGGAGCGGATCAGCTCGTTCTCGGATGTCAGGTCCGCCGCCACTGCGAGACGCGTTCCCGGCTTGCACGACTGGATGAGGTCGGCCAGGAGCGCGTCGTTGCGATACGGCGTCTCGATGAAGATCTGCGTCTCGGCGTTTTTTGCGGAGTGGCGCTCGAGCTCGGCGAGCATCGCGCGGCGCGCGGTGGATTCCGCCGGGAGATAGCCGTGGAAGCGGAAGCGCTGCCCTTCAAGCCCGCTCGCCATCAGCGCGAGCAGGATCGACGACGGCCCCACGTGCGGCACGACCTTGATGCCGCGCGCATGGGCCGCGGCGACCAGCAGCGCGCCGGGATCGGCGATGGCGGGCAAGCCCGCCTCGGAAAGGAGCCCGGCGTCCTTGCCCGCGGCGACCGGATCGAGAAGGGCAGGGACCTGCGCGGCAGGCGTGTGCGCGTTCAACTCGGCGATGGCGATCTCGCGCATCGGCATCGGATGCTTGCAAGCCGCGAGCCAGGCGCGCGCGCTCTTGGCGTCCTCGACGACGAAGGTGTCGATCGCGCGAATGCGCGCGAGGGTAGCGGCCGGGACGACCGCCTCGGGCGGCGCATCCCCGGCGAGCCACGCGGGCAGCAGGTGGAGGCGGCCCGCGCCCATCAGGGAACCTCCACGCCTTCGGCGCGCAGCATTTCGGCCAGGGCGATGAGCGGCAACCCCACCAGCGCGGTGGGATCCTCGCCGCCGAGCCGCGAAAGAAGCGCGATTCCCAGCCCCTCGCTCTTGGCGCTCCCCGCGCAGTCGAAGGAGGGCTCGCGAGCCAGGTAGCGCTCGATCTCCGCGTCTGCGAGCGCACGGAACACCACGTCGGTGGTGACGATGCGCTCATGGAGCCGCGCACGCGAGGTGTTGAGGAGGCATAGCGCGGTATGGAACCGCACCTCCTTGCCGCTCAGCTCGCGCAGCTGCCGGCGCGCATTGTCGAGGGTGCCGGGCTTGCCGATCGCCCTGCCGGCGACATCCGCGACCTGGTCGGAGCCTATGATTAACGCGCCGGGCCAGCGCGCCGCCGCTGCTTCGGCCTTCGCGCGCGCAAGGCGGATGGCCGTGTCGCGCGGTTTTTCGCCGCTGCGGGAGCTTTCGTCCACGTCCGGCGACCAAGCTTCGAATGCCACGCCGAGACGCGCAAGGAGCTCACGACGGTAGGGCGAGCCGGACGCTAAAACAATTGAAATATTATTAATCAAATCAGATTCTTATTGAAGTGTTCTCAACTAAAGTCTATCATGCCCGTCATGGACGAAGAGCTCGTCATTTATCCCGACCGCCTCACCGACAAGCCGACCGTGTTCGAGGGAACGGTCGATCTCGAGGAGTTTCCGCGCCTCGAGGAATCGCTCGCCGACGGTCGCATCGACTTGAAATACAAGGTCATTGCCCGCCTGGACAAGCAACGCCGGAAGGTGGTGTCGTGTATAATCGAGGGCTTCGTTTTTCTCACGTGCCAGACCACCCTGGAAGCATTCCGGCACGGGATTTCCATCGATGACAGGCTGGTTCTCGTCGACGAAGAATCGCAGTTGCCGCCGATCGAAGGGGAAAGCGACGCGGAAGATTACCTGGTCGCGGACGGGCCGCTGGACGTCCTGGACCTGGTCGAGGACGCAGTCCTCCTCGCGCTGCCCATGGTGCCACGCAAGCCGGGGCTCGACGAGGGCCGCGAGGCGGGGGTAGCGAAGGAGCCGCGTGCATCGCCCTTCGCCACGCTCGCGAGCCTGAAAAAACGACCGCTGTGACGGTTTCGAAAACCTAGGAGAAAGCCATGGCCGTACAACAAAACAAGAAGTCGCCCTCGAAGCGCGGGATGCACCGGGCGCACGATCACCTGAGCAAGCCGCCGATCGCCGTCGAGCCCACCACGGGCGAGACCCACCTGCGCCATCACATCTCGCCGTCCGGCTACTACCGCGGCAAGAAGGTCATCCAGACCAAGGACTAAGGCAACGGCTTCATTGCGCATATCGCAATGAAAACCGTCATCGCCGTCGACGCCATGGGCGGGGACCACGGGCCATCGGTCACGGTCCCCGCCTGTATCGATTTCCTCGCGTCCGATCCTGATGCCGAGCTCCTGCTCGTGGGCTTGAAAGAGCCCCTCGAGCGCGAGCTCGCGCGCCATCGCGCTGCCACCCATTCGCGCATCACCATAGTCCCGGCCACCGAGGTGGTCGGCATGGACGAGGACGTGCGCACCGCGATTCGCACCAAGAAGAACTCCTCGATGCGCGTAGCCATCGACCTTGTGAAGGAAGGGCGGGCGCAGGCCTGCGTGAGCGCGGGCAACACCGGCGCCCTCATGGGCACCGCGAAATTCGTCCTCAAGACGCTGCCCGGCATCGACCGCCCGGCGATCTGCGCCGTCCTGCCCACGCGCAAGGGGCAGGTCTACGCGCTCGACCTCGGCGCCAACGCCGATTGCACCCCCGAGCACCTGCTGCAGTTCGCGATCATGGGCTCGACCCTGGTGAAGGCGGTGGAGGGCAAGGAGAACCCCACCGTGGGCCTGCTCAACATCGGCTCCGAGGAGATCAAGGGCAACGAGGTGGTGAAGAAGGCGGGCGAGCTGCTGCGCGCGAGCGCGATCAATTTCCACGGCAACGTCGAGGGCGACGACATCTACAAGGGCACGACCGACGTCGTGGTGTGCGATGGATTCGCCGGCAACGTCGCGTTGAAGACTTCCGAGGGCCTGGCGAAAATGCTCGGCGACTTCCTTAAGGAGGAGTACACGCGCAACTGGTTTTCGCGCATCGCCGCGGCCGTCTCCTACCCGGTGATCAAGCGCTTCCGCCGCCGCGTGGACCATCGCCGCTACAACGGCGCGGCGCTCCTCGGCCTGAAGGGCATCGTGGTGAAGAGCCACGGCTCCGCGGACCGCCTCGCGTTCGCAACAGCGTTGACGCGCGCGGCCTCCGAGGCGAGCCACGGCCTGATCGAGCGCATCGGCGAGGAGATCGCCCGGCTGAACGCGCTCGCGCCCGCGCCTGCCGCGGGCCCCGCCGAGAGGGCCGCATGACGCGCTCGCGCATCACCGGCACCGGCGGCTACCTTCCCGCAAGGCTCGTCACCAACAAGGACCTCGAGGCGTTGGTGGAGACGAGCGACGACTGGATCGTCTCGCGCACCGGCATTCGCCAGCGCCACATCGCGGCCGAGGGAGAATTCACCAGCGATCTCGCGCTGCACGCGTGTCGCAACGCATTGGAAGCGGCCGGGCGCAAGGCCGGGGACGTGGACCTCATCGTGCTCGCGACTTCCACGCCGGACATGGTGTTTCCTTCGAGCGCGTGCCTGCTGCAGGCCAAGCTCGGCATCAGGAAGGGCGCTGCCTTCGACGTGCAAGCCGTGTGCTCGGGCTTCGTCTACGCGCTCGCCACCGCGGACCTCTACATCCGCTCCGGACAATTCAAGTGCGCGCTGGTGGTGGGAGCGGAAATATTCTCGCGAATCCTCGACTGGAAGGACCGCGGCACGTGCGTCTTGTTCGGCGACGGCGCGGGCGCGGTGGTGCTCGAAGCCGCCGAGGAGCCCGGCATACTCTCCAGCCATTTGCATGCCGACGGCAGCTATGCGTCGATCCTCAACACGCCGGGCCACGTGTGCGGCGGCGCGGTGCAGGGCGACCCCACCCTCAAGATGGATGGCGGCGCGGTGTTCAAGCTCGCGGTGCGTGTCCTCGAGGAGAGCGCGCGCGAGGCGCTCGCCGCGAACAACTACGAGGTCGCCGATCTCGACATCTACATTCCGCACCAGGCCAACGTGCGCATCGTCTCGCACGTGGGCAAGAAGCTCGGCCTTCCCGAGTCCAAGTGCATCGTCACCGTCGATCGCCACGCGAACACCTCGGCGGCGTCGATCCCGCTCGCGCTCGACGTTGCGGCGCGCGACGGTCGCGTGAAGAAGGGCCATCTCGTGCTGCTGCAGGGCGTGGGCGGCGGCTTCACCTGGGGCTCCGTGCTCCTTCGCTACTGAAGAACTCCATGTCACTCGCCATCGTGTTTCCCGGGCAAGGCTCGCAATCGGTCGCGATGATGCAGGGCTTTGCGGACCTTTCCATCGTCGAGAAGACCTTCCTCGAGGCCAACGCCATCCTCGGCGTGGACCTGTGGACGATGGTGCGCGAGGGGCCGGTGGAGGCGTTGAACCAGACGGTGAACACCCAGCCGGTGATGCTCGTCGCCGGCGTGGCGTGCTGGCGCGCGTGGCAGGAGAAGCGTGGGCCGATGCCGTCGTGGTTCGCCGGCCACAGCCTGGGCGAGTACAGCGCGCTCGTCGCCGCGGAGTCGATGCGCTTCGAGGACGCGCTGCCGCTGGTGCGCTTCCGCGCGCAGGCCATGCAGGACGCGGTACCGGAGGGCACCGGTGGAATTGCCGCGATCCTGGGCCTCGATGAGGGGGTCCTGAAGGAAGTGTGCGAGGAGGCCGCGCAGGGTGAAGTGCTCGAGCCCGCCAACCTCAATTCGCCCGGACAGGTCGTGATCGCCGGTCATCGCGCCGCGGTCGAGCGCGGCATGGCGCTCGCCAGGCAGAAGGGCGCCAAGCGGGCGGTGATGCTGCCCATGAGCGCGCCTTCCCATTGCAGCCTGATGAAGCCCGCGGCCCTGCGCCTGGCCGAGCGCCTCGAGGCGATCGATGTGAAGAAGCCCCTGGTGCCGGTGATCCACAACCGTTTCGTGGAAAGCTTCGACGACCCGGCGCGCATCCGCCAGGCGCTGGTCGAGCAGCTCTACAACCCGGTGCGCTGGATCGAGACCGTCCAATTCCTCGGGCACAAGGGCGTGAGGCGGGTCGTGGAATGCGGCCCGGGCAAGGTGCTCACCGGCTTGTCCAAGCGCATCGTGCCGGACATCGAATACATCGCGCTCAACGACGCCGCGTCGCTCGCCGCCGCGAGCGCTCAGGCCTAGGGACCCATGCTCAACGGACAAGTGGCAATCGTGACCGGCGCCTCGCGCGGCATCGGCGAAGGCATCCTGCAGGCCCTGGCCAAGGCCCAGGCGACGGTGATCGGCACCTCGACTTCCGCGAAGGGCGCCGAGGGCATCTCCAAGGCACTCGCGGATTTGGGCGCCAAGGGCGCGGGACGCGTGCTCGACGTGCGCGATAGCGCCCAATGCACGGCGCTGGTGGAGAAGGTGCAGGAAGAATTCGGGACCGTCGCGATCCTGGTCAACAACGCCGGCGCCACCAGGGACAATCTCCTCGCGCGCATGAAAGACGAGGACTGGGACGACATCCAGGCCACCAACCTGCGCTCGGTCTTCGTGTTGTCACGCGCGGTGCTGCGCGGGATGATGAAGGCGCGCACCGGGCGCATCGTCAGCGTGACCTCCGTGGTCGGCTTCACCGGCAATCCCGGGCAGGCCAATTACGCGGCGGCCAAGGCCGGCATCGTCGGGTTCTCCAAGAGCCTCGCGCGCGAGGTCGGCAGCCGCGGCATCACGGTGAACTGCGTGGCGCCGGGCTTCATCGAGACCGACATGACTCGCTCGCTCGCCGCCGAGCAGGTGAAGAAGCTGGTGGAGAACGTGCCCCTCGGGCGCCTGGGCCGGGTGGACGACATCGCCCAGGCGGTGGCATTCCTGTGCTCCCCCGCCGCGGGCTACATCACCGGCGCCACGCTGCACGTGAACGGCGGAATGCACATGGATTGAACGCGAATCGCGCTGCGGTATCAAAGGGAGCGCATGGTAGAATTACGCGCTTTTTCACGCACATCCGATCATTGCAACAAGACCACGAAACAAGAGCCTTGGAGGAAGTCGATGGACAACATTGAAGCCCGCGTCAAGAAGATCGTCGCCGAGCAACTGGGCGTTGCCGAAGCCGACATCAAGAACGAATCCTCATTCGTCGAAGACCTGGGTGCGGACTCCCTCGACAACGTCGAGCTCGTGATGGCCCTGGAAGAGGAGTTCGAGTGCGAGATCCCCGACGAGGAAGCCGAGAAGATCTCCACCGTCCAGCTGGCGATCGACTACGTCAAGAGCCACGTCAAGCAATAGCCTCCGGGGCGCGGGCAATGGTACCGCGCCACCTCCAATGTCGAAACGCAAAGTCGTCGTAACCGGGCTGGGCATCGTCTCGCCGGTCGGCATCGGCATCGCCACCGCCTGGGACAATGTCCTGAAGGGCATGAGCGGCGTCGGCCCGATCACGAAGTTCGATGCCTCGGCGCTTCCCACGCGCATCGCCGCGGAGGTGAAAGGATTCAACTCCGCGGACTGGATGGCGTTGAAGGAGACGCGCCGCTCGGACCTCTTCATCCACTACGGCATCGCCGCGACCAGGCTCGCCCTCGACGATGCGGGCTTCACCATCGACGACTCCAACGCCGAGCGCGTCGGGGTGAACGTGGGCTCGGGAATCGGCGGGCTGCCGATGATCGAAGACAACATCCGCGAGATGATCGCCAAGGGCCCGCGGCGCCTGTCGCCGTTCTTCGTGCCGGGCTCGATCATCAACATGGTCGCCGGCCTCATCTCGATCCAGTTCAAGGCGAAGGGACCGAACGTATCGATGGTCTCGGCGTGCACCACCAGCACGCACGCGATCGGCGAGGCGGGCCGCATGATCGAGTATGGCGACGCCGACGTGATGATCGCCGGGGGCGCCGAAGCGTGCGTGAACCTCTCCGGCGTGGGCGGCTTCTGCGCCTGCAAGGCGCTCTCGGAGAGGAACGACGACCCGGCCACGGCCTCGCGCCCCTTCGACCGCGACCGCGACGGCTTCGTGCTCGGCGAGGGCGCCGGCATCCTGATCCTCGAGGAATACGAGCATGCGAAGAAGCGCGGCGCGCGAATCTACGCCGAGCTCGCGGGGATGGGCATGAGCGCCGACGCGAACCACATCACCGCCCCCAACATGGACGGCCCGCGCCGCGCCATGCTCGCCGCGCTGAAGAACGCCGGCGCCAATCCTTCCGACATCCAGTACGTGAACGCGCATGGCACTTCCACCCCGCTGGGCGACGCCAACGAGACGGCGGCGTTGAAGGCCGCCTTCGGCGACCACGCCTACAAGCTCGCGGTCAATTCCACCAAGTCGATGCACGGCCACCTTCTCGGCGCGGCGGGCGGCGTCGAAGCGGTGATCACCGCGCTCGCCGTGCACCACCAGATTTCCCCTCCCACCATCAACATCTTCACGCCCGATCCCGCGTGCGACCTCGACTACGTGCCCAACACGGCGCGCGAGATGAAGATCGAGGTGGCGATGTCGAACTCCTTCGGGTTCGGCGGCACCAACGGGACGCTCGCGTTCCGCCGCTTCCACTAGGACCATCAAGAAGGCCCTGGTACTCCTCTTCCTCGCCGGCGCGGCCGCCGTCGGGTGGACGCTTTACTTCATGCGCACGCCGGTGAGCCTGCCGAAGGCACCGTACGATTTCACCGTGCATTCGGGCTCGGGCCTGAAGGCGGTCGCGCGCCAGCTCGCCGCCGACGGCGTCCTGCCCGAGGGCGAGACCTTCTGGATCCTCGGGCGGCTCTCGGGCAAGGCGCGCGCGATCCAGGCCGGCACCTACCGCCTCGAGCATCCCATGACGCCGCCGGAAATCCTCGACAAGCTCGCGCGCGGCGACGTCTTGTTCGCGGAGATACTGTTCGTGGAGGGCACGACACTGCGCCAATGGCTGGCGCAGCTGGCCGCGCAGCCGTTGGTGAAGCACACCGCCGCCGGGAAGGGCGAAGCGGAGCTGCGCGCGGCCCTCGGAAACGGCACCGAGGCGCTCGAAGGCTGGTTCTTCCCCGATACCTACCGGTTCGCGCCGGGCTCTTCCGACCTCGACATCCTCAAGCGCGCGCACGCCTCGATGAGGAAGCGCGTGGCAGATGCGTGGGAGGCGCGCGACCCGGGCGTGCCGCTGAAGAGCGCCTACGAAGCGCTGATCCTCGCCTCGATCGTCGAGAAGGAGACCGGGCAGGCGGCGGAGCGCCCGCTGATCGCTTCGGTGTTCGCCAACCGCATCAAGCGCGGCATGCGCTTGCAGACCGACCCCACGGTGATCTACGGCATGGGCGAGCGCTACGACGGAAATATCCGCAAGCGCGACCTCACCACCGACACGCCGTGGAACACCTATACGCGCGATGGCTTCCCGCCCACGCCGATCGCGATGCCGGGCGCGGCGTCCCTCAAGGCCGCGGTGCATCCCGCGCAATCGGGCTATCTCTACTTCGTCGGGCGCGGCGACGGCTCGCACGAATTCTCCCGCACGCTCGAGGAGCACAATCGCGCGGTGGCAAAATACCAGCTGGGCAAATGACCGATCGCGGCAAGTTCATCACTTTCGAGGGCATCGACGGCGCGGGCAAGTCGTCGCACCTTGAATTCCTCTGCGAGCTCGTGCGCGCGCGCGGCCACGTGGCGACGCTCACGCGCGAGCCGGGCGGCACGCACGCGGGCGAGAAGGTGCGCGAGCTGGTGCTGCACAGCGCGATGAACGCCAAGGCCGAGGCGCTCCTCATGTTCGCGGCGCGCGCCGAGCACGTGGCCGAAGTGGTCGAGCCGTCGTTGGCCGCCGGCGGCTGGGTGGTCTGCGACCGCTTCAGCGACGCCACCTATGCCTACCAATGCGGCGGGCGTGGGCTGCCGCGCGAATTCGTGGTCGGGATCGAGCGCCTGGTGCACCCGGGGCTTCAGCCGGACGCGACCTTCCTCTTCGACGTCGATCCCGCGGTCGCCTACGAGCGCCAGCGTGCGCAGAGCCGCGCGCCGGATCGCTTCGAGCGGGAGAAGGCGGAATTTTTCGTGCGCGTGCGCGAGGCCTACCTCGAGCGCGCGCGCGAGCATTCGCGCCGCTTCCACGTGATCGACGCCTCGGGCGACCTGAAGCAGGTGCGCGACCGCCTCGAGGTCGCGTTCGCGCAGGCCTTCCATTGAAGCCGTTTCCCTGGCATCGCGAGCCCTTGCAACGCCTCCTCGCGAGGCGCGAGAGCATGCCGCACGCGCTCCTCGTGCACGGGCGCGCCGGCATCGGCAAGGTCGAATTCGCGCGCGCGCTGGCCGCGAGCGTGCTCTGCGAGGCGCCGCGCGAGGGGATCGCCTGCGAAACGTGCCCTTCGTGCCACTGGTTCTCGCAGGGCAACCATCCGGATTTCCGCGAGATCCTCCCCGAAGCCGCGCTCGAGGAAGAGGAGGGCGCCGAGGAGGCGGCCAAGCCCGAGAAGGCGAAGAGCCTGGTCATCAAGATCGACCAGATCCGCGCGGTCGCGGACTTTGTCGCGCTCTCGACGCACCGCGGCGGGTATCGAGTGCTGCTGGTCCATCCCGCCGAGGCGCTGCATGCGGCCGCGGCCAACGCGCTCCTGAAGACCCTCGAGGAGCCTCCTCCCCGCACGCTGATCGTGATGGTGAGCGACCAGCCGGCGCGCCTGCTCGCCACCATCCGCAGCCGCTGCCGCCTCCTGGACCTGGCCACGCCGCCGCGCGAGGATGCCCTTGCGTGGTTGCGTTCCGAGGAGGTGGCCGATGCCGAAACCGTGCTCGCGGCCGCGGGCGGGGCGCCGCTCCTCGCGCGCGATCTCGCCGAGCCGCACCAGGCGGAGCTTCGCAAGCGCGTGCTGAACGAGCTGTCGCGGCCCGGCGGCGCCGATCCCCTGCAGTTCGCCGCGGGCATGGAGAAGGCCGCCATCGAGCCGCTCATCTACTGGATGCAGACGTGGATCCACGACCTGGTGCGCATGCGCCTGGCGGGCGAGGCGCGCCACCATCGTGATTTCCTGCCGGCGCTGAAGTCGCGCGCGCAGGCCGCGGACCTGGAGAGCCTCTTCGCGCTCGACCGCGAGCTCGTTTCCGCGCGCGCCCTGGCCTCGCATCCGCTCAATCCGAGGCTGGTGGCCGAGCATTTGTTGATGGCCTACAATCGGGCAACGATCGGACATTAGGACCATGACCGAAATCGCACCCGAACCCGTCACTAACCGGCCCGGCGTCTTCACGCTGACGATCCGGTCGAAGGCCGCCCTCTACGCGGCCTGGATGCCGCTCTTGCGCGGAGGCGGGATTTTCCTGCCCAGCGGCCGGTCCCACGCGTTGGGGGAGGAGGTCCTGATCCTGCTCTCCCTGCTGGACGATCCGAACAAGATCCCGTTGCAGGGTAATGTCGCGTGGATAAATCCGGCGCACAGCGCGGGCAACCGCCCCGAGGGCATCGGCGTGCAGCTGCATGACAGCGAGGTCGGGCGCGAGCTGCGCAAGAAGGTCGAAGGGCTGCTCGCGGGCGCGCTGCAGTCCTCGCGGCCGACGCATACGATCTAGGCCTGCCGCGCCAGCTTGCGCGACTCGGCGGGGGCCGCTCGCTAAGGAGGTTGCGTGTTCTGGGAAACCCCTCTCGACAACGCCCTATCCAAGCTGAAGAAGAACGTCTCGGCCCCTGTGCGCCTGGTGCTGTGGGACGGGCGCGAGGTGGCGTTCTCCGACAAGCCGCGCGTCACCGTCCGCCTCAAGGGACTGCGGGCCGCCTCGGCGCTGGCGCGGCCTTCGCTCCTCACGCTCGCCGAAGCCTACATCGACGGCGAGGTCGAGCTGGAAGGGGACGTGCGCGAAGCGATCCGCGGCGCCGAAGCGATCGCAAAGGCCATTCCACGCCCGCTCTTCCAGTCGCGGGACCCCACCAGGGAGCCCCACAGCAAGCGCGAGGACCGCGAGGCCATCCAGCATCACTACGACGTCTCCAACGAGTTCTACGCGCTCTGGCTGGACCCGCGCATGATCTATTCCTGCGGCTACTTCCATCACGAGGACGACACGCTCGAGAAAGCGCAGCTGCAGAAGCTCGACCACATCTGCACAAAGCTCGGCCTCAGGGCGGGAGAGCGTTTCCTCGACATCGGCTGCGGCTGGGGGGCGCTCGTCATGCGCGCGGCGGAAAAGTACGGCGTGCGCGCGACCGGCATCACGCTTTCGGAAAACCAGTACCGCCTCGCGCGGGAGCGCATTCGCGCCGCGGGGCTGCAGGAGCGCTGCACGGTGATCCTGCAGGATTACCGCGACATGCCGGGCGAAGGGGTCTTCGACAAGATCGCGAGCGTCGGCATGTTCGAGCACGTGGGGCTGCGCAACCTCCCGGTGTATTTCAGCGTGGTGCGCCGGCTCCTGCGCGAGCGCGGGCTCTTCCTCAACCACGGCATCACTTCCGCGGATCCGCGCAATCGCGCGGTGGGACTGGGCGGTGGCGAGTTCATCGGCCGCTATGTATTCCCGAAGGGGGAACTGCCGCACCTGCACCGCGCGGTGCACGACATGAGCGAGCAGGACCTCGAGGTCCACGACGTCGAGAGCCTGCGTGCTCACTACGCGAAGACATTGGGATTGTGGAGCGAGCGCTACGAGCAGAGCATGGAAGCCGCGGTCGCGGCCTCGAGCGAGCGCACCGCGCGCATCTGGCGCGTCTACCTCGCCGGCTGTGCCCACGCGTTCGAGCAGGGCTGGGTGTCCATCTACCAGGTGCTCGCCTCCAAGCAGACCAGACCCGGGCAAACGGGGCTGCCGCTTACCCGGGAGTGGATGTACCGCTGAACCCGGCTAGTTGAGCAGGCTGTAGCGCCCGCGCCCGCGCAACTCGTACGACGACGAGAGCACGCGGTTGGTGCGGTCGTTCAGGATGCATTCGTAGGTGATGCCGCGCGACTCGGCGCGGTTGCGCGCCCACGCTTCGCCACGGATGCGCTCGCGGTTGGCGCCGAGCGGCTCGCGGTCCGACATGCCGGTGAATTCCAGGTACGCATCCCCATCGTTCTTCGAGAGGAATTCGCGGCGCACGCGATCCTGGCAGGCGCGCGTCTCGTCGAAGTACGGGAACGGGTCGGTCGAGGCGAGCGGCTCCACCGGGCGCGCGTCGGGGTTGTTCCACGCGACGACCAGCTCGTAGGTTTCGCCGCCGTTCTGCGGATCGACGATCGTCAGCGACCCCGTGTAGTTGTTGCGGCGGGTGGGCTCGCGCACTTCGATCACCTGGCCGCGGGCCTGGTCGGCCGAGACGCGAAAATTCTCGACGCCATGGAAGGGAAGGGGCTGCGAGCAGACGCTGCCCTGGTCGAAGCTCCTCTTGCCGGAGCTCGTGTTCACGATGATCTGGTCGCCGCGAAGGTTCACGGTGGCGCGGTCGTCGACCCAGATGCGCAGCCGGCAGATGCCGTCGGCGGCGGTGACGTTCCAGTCGGGAGCGCGGCCGAGGCGGTAGGTGTAGTCGTCGTTGCGGTAATCCTGGGCGTTGGCGGCGAGCGCTGCGCCGAGGGCGAGGGCGCCGGTGACGGCGGCCCCGAGGATGTTGCGTTTCATGATGAAACCTCCGGATTCGAATGGATGCTCTTTCCACTATCCGGCGTTCATCGCGGCGGTTGCATCTCCGGATGTCCTGTTCAAGTGTCGGTTGACGCCTGCGCCGGTAGAATCACGCGATGCTCGTCGATTCCCACTGCCACCTCGATTTTCCGGAGCTTCAGGCCGACCTTGCCGGCGTCATGTCGCGAATGAGCGACAACGGTGTCACGCATGCGCTGACCATCAGCACGACCCTGGAGACGTTTCCCGCGGTGCGCGCGGTAGCCGCCTCGCGCCCCAACCTCTGGTGCACTGCCGGAGTCCATCCCGACGAGCGCCGCGACGGGCGCGAAGTCACCGAGGACGAGCTGGTGCGCATGGCCGACGATGCGAAAGTCGTCGGCATCGGCGAGACCGGCCTCGACTATTTCCGCGTCGAGGGCGACACCGACTGGCAGCGCGAGCGTTTCCGCACCCACATCCGCGCCGCGCGCCGCTGCGCCAAGCCCCTCGTGATCCACACGCGCGCCTCCGCCGAGGACACGTTGCGCCTCATGAGGCAGGAGAAGGCCGGCGAAGCGGGTGGCGTGATGCATTGCTTCACCGAGAGCTGGGAAGTGGCCGAGGCGGCGATGGAGCAGGGCTTCCATATCTCGTTTTCCGGCATCGTCACCTTCAAGAACGCGAAGGACCTGAAGGAGGTCGCGCGGCGCGTTCCCCTGGAGCGCATGCTGGTGGAGACCGATTCGCCGTACCTCGCGCCGGTGCCCCACCGGGGGCAGTCGAACCAGCCCGCATTCGTGAGGCACGTTGCCGAAGAGATCGCGCTATTGCGGGGAATTTCGCTCGAGGAAGTCGCCGCCGCCACCACCGAGAACTTCTTCCGGCTCTTTCGCCACGCGCGGCGCGCGTGAGCGCCTCGCGCCTGCTCCTCTACTGCCGCGCGGGCTTCGAGAAGGAATGCGCGCAGGAGATCGCGGCGGCCGCGAGCCACGCGGGAGTCGAGGGATTCGTCAAGGCGCGGCCCGAGAGCGGCTTCGCGCTTTTCAATCCGCACGACGAGGACAAGGGCGCCCGGCTCGGCCGCGAGCTCGAGTTCCGCCGCCTCGCCTTCGCGCGGCAGATGGTGCGCGTGGGGGATCTCCTCACCCTTGCCGAGGGCGACCGCGTGACGCCCATCGTCGCGGCGGCGAAAGCGCTCGGCACGCGCTTCGCCGATCTCTGGATCGAGATGCCCGACACCAACGATGGCAAGTCGCTCTCGTCCCTCACCAAGCCGCTCAAGCCGCACCTGGAAAAGGCGCTGCGCAAGGCCGGAGCGTCTATCGACGACGAGGCCGCAAGCCAACGCCTTCATGTCTTCTTCGTCGGCGGGCTCGCGTGCCACGTGGGAGTCTCCACCGTCGCCGACAGCTCGCCATGGCCCATGGGCATTCCGAGGGTGCGGATGCCGTCGGGGGCGCCGTCGCGCTCGACCATGAAGCTCGCCGAGGCCCTGATGGAATTCCTCGATGACGACGAGCGCGCCAAGCGCCTCGCCCCCGGCATGACCGCCATCGACCTGGGCGCCTCGCCGGGCGGCTGGACCTGGCAACTCGTGCACCGCGCGATGATGGTGATCGCCGTGGACAACGGCCCCATGGACGCCGCGCTCCTCGAGACCGGCCAGGTCAAGCACCGGCGCGACGACGGCTTCCACTATCGGCCCGCGGAGCCGGTGGACTGGATGGTGTGCGACATGGTGGACAGCCCGTCGAAGATCGCGCGCCTGGCGGCCAGGTGGATCGCCGAGGGCTGGTGCCGCGAGACCATCTTCAACCTGAAGCTGCCAATGAAAAAGCGCTGGGAGGAGGTGTTGCGCTGCCGCGAGATCGTCGACGAGGCGCTCGGCGGCGGCGGTTACTATCTGCGCATCAAGCACCTGTACCACGACCGCGAGGAAGTCACGGCATACCTGGCGCGGCGCACGACCCCGCTAAACTAGCGATGACGCGCGCGTGAGGCAGGGAGGAGCAAAGGATGGCCGCGAGGATCGTAGTGTGCGAATTCATGGACGGCACGGCGGTCGAGGCGCTCAAGCAGCGCTTCGAGGTCGACTACCGTCCCAAGCTGGTCGACGATCCGGCCGCACTCGAATCCGCGCTTCGGTGGGCCGACGGCTGGATCGTGCGCAACCGCACGCAGGTGCGCGGGCGGCTCCTGGAATCGGCCGCCAGCGTGCGAGTGATCGGGCGCCTCGGGGTGGGCCTGGACAACATCGACCTCGGCGCCTGCGAAGCGCGCGGCATCGCGGTGATTCCGGCCACCGGCGCAAACGCCGAGTCGGTGGGCGAATATGTGATCACCGCCGCGCTGATGCTGCTGCGCGGCGCCTACGCCTCCACGCGCGCGGTGGAGGCGGGCACCTGGCCGCGCCAGACGCTCTCGCAGGGTCGCGAGGCTTCCGGAAAGGTCCTCGGCATCGTCGGCCTGGGCGGCATCGGGCGCCTCACCGCGCGCAAGGCGAGCGCCATGGGGATGCACGTCATCGCATACGACGCGCACTTGCCGGCTACCGATTCCGCGTGGAAGGAGCTGGGGAGCGAGCCGCGCTCGCTGGAAGCCCTCCTGCGCGAAAGCGACGTGGTGTCGCTGCACATTCCGCTCACGCCCGAGACCCGCGGGCTCCTCGACCGCGACCGGCTTTCCACGATGAAGCGCGATGCCGTGATCATCAACACCGCGCGCGGCGGCATCATCGACGAGGCGGCGCTCGCCGCCATGCTGCGCGAAGGGCGCCTGGGCGGGGCGGCGCTGGACGTCTTCACGGAGGAGCCGCTTGCCGCCGGCTCGCCGCTGGTGGGCGCGCCCCGGCTTCTCCTCACGCCGCATATCGCAGGTGTCACCGTGGAAGCGAACGAGCGAGTGTCGGCCTTGATTGCCGAGCGGGTCGCCGCGGCGCTCGGCGGCTGAGATGAATTGCGCCCGGTGGCGTTGAGCGGCGAGCTTTCCGTCCGCAGCAACGCCGTTCCCGCTCAGTATTTGAAGACCTGCACCAAATTGTTGTAGCTGTCCGTCCAGATCCCCCACTCCGGCCGGGGAACCACCGGCTCGGTGGCTTCCACGATGCCGGGCTTCAGGATGAACGGCTTGTTGCGCGTGACAACCACCCAGTCGCTGGTGGTGCCGCCGTTCTCCCCGGACTCGTGCAGGTACGCGAACTCGAGCTTGTGCTCCTGCGCGATGGCCAGCAGCACCGGCTTCAGGTCGAGGAAGCGATTCGAGACATGGAAGGCGATCACGCCATCGGGCTTCAAGTGGCGCAGGTACTCGGCGAAGGCCTCGACGGTGATGAGGTGCACCGGGATCGAGTCTCCCGAGAAGGCGTCCACCGCGATCACGTCGTAGCCCTGCGGCGCCTCGCGCTCCATGGAAAGGCGCGCGTCTCCCAGGACGACCTCGATCTTCGCGGCCGAGTCGCCGAGGTAGGTGAACCACTTGCGCGCCACGCGCGGCACCGCGGGATTGATATCGTAGAAGCGGTAGACGTCGTCCCCGTCGCCGTACACCGCAAGCGATCCCGCCCCGAGCCCGATCACGCCGACCCGGATGGCCTTGCCCTCGTAGGCCACCATCGTGCGGCCGATCCCGGAGGT
>JANLXC010000039.1:0-13050 GCA_031364925.1 Burkholderiales bacterium
GGCGCCACTCGTCGGGCTTCTTCGGGGAATTGTCGATCCCGTTCACGCGCAATCTCGAAGGGCAGGTCGCGATTCGTCACGAGCGCTACAGCGACTACGGCAATTCGACGGTGCCGAAATATGCGTTGGCCTGGCGCGCCATCCCGAATGTGCTGCTGCGGGCGGGTTACAACGAGGGCTTCCGCGCCCCCGCTCTTGCGGAGCTTTACCTGGGCCAGTCGACGAGCTTCAACCCGATCGTCGATTCCACGCGTTGCGCGGGCTATCGTACGGCGTTCGGCACCACCGACCCGCGCAGTGTCTCCACGTGCGCCGCTTTGCAAACGCGCACCATCACGGGCGGCAACCCGGACCTGACCGCGGAAACTTCGAGAAGCGAATCCCTCGGCCTGGTGTGGGACTTCACTCCGCGCTTCTCGACCTCGGTCGACTACTACCGGATCACTCACAAGCAAAGGATCGCCACACCCTCGTCCACTTTCATCGTCGCGAACGAGGACTTGTTTCCCGGCGCCGTCACGCGCGATCCCCAGACGGCCAACGACATCCTTGCGGGCACCCGCGGCCCGATCGTGGGAACGGGCTCCGACGAACGCGTCGGACTTCGCCGCATTTATTTCAATGCGACTTCCCAGGCTACGCGCGGGGTGGATGTCGAATTCTCCTACCGGATGCCCCTTGGCAGCGCAGGCGATGTGACGCTCACTTCCGCCAATACGTACATCGAGTACTTTCGCCGGGTCGTGAACGCCGGGAGGGCGGCCATCGAGCTCGCGGGCAACGACGGCCTGCCTCGCTATCGCGGCGTGCACTCCGCCCAATGGAAGAAGGGCCCTTGGGACGCATCGCTCTCGATTTACGTGATCGGGCGTTACAACCAGCCTTTCAGCGACGAAAACAACAATACCGTCAGCGTCACCTCGTTCACCACGGGCGACATTCAAGCCAGTTATTCCGGATTTCGGAATCTCAAGCTCACCGCTGGGGTGCGCAACGTGACTGACCGAGAGCCGCCGTTTTACAACGGTGAAAGCTCGGGCTACGACACGACTACGCACAACATTCTGGGCCGGGGGTACTACGCGCGCCTTCAGTACAAGTTCCGCTAGGCGCACGCAAGCGAGCGAAAGGGGCCTTCGGGCCCCTTTTTTTATGTTGTATAAACGCAACACTGGGGGAATTAAGTGTTGGTCAATACCCGGCCGCCTCGCTATCATCCCGTGCGTGTCATCAGGCTTACTAAAAAAGGATCACAAAATCACGGCTTTACTCCCTATGCAAGTCTCTGTTTCTTCTAATATTTTATAACTACCTGGGGGTTTCACGAATGAATCCGAGAATGACTAAGCTTTCCATTGCGCTCCTGCAGGTGCTGGGCGCAGGCATTGCCGCGGGCGCGGCAGCGCTACCGGCAATGGCGCAGCAGCCTGCCGCCAAAGAGCGAATCGAGGTTACCGGCTCCAACATCAAGCGGGTCGAAGGCGAAAGCGCCCTCCCCGTCACGGTCATCACGCGTGAAGACATCGACAAGAGCGGCGCCACGAACGCGATGGAGCTGCTGCAGCTGATCTCTTCCAACAGCAGCGCCGGCGGTGTCGGCATCCAGACTACGATCGGCGCAACGACGTTCTCGGCCCAGACGGCGAACCTGCGCGGCCTGCAGGGCGGTCGCACGCTGGTCCTGATCAACGGCAAGCGCGTCAACGGATTCGCAGGGGAAGTCAACGGCGTTTCCGGCGTGAACCTCGCGGTGATCCCGTTCGCCGCCATCGAGCGCGTCGAGATCCTGAAGGACGGCGCTTCGGCGGTGTACGGCTCCGACGCCATCGCCGGCGTGATCAACTTCATCGTGCGCTCCGACTACCGCGGTGCCGAGGCGACTGTGTTCTACGGCGCACCGACCCGCAGCGGCGGTGGCGAGCAGGCAAAATACAGCGCCGCCGCGGGGTTCGGCGACCTCGGCGTCAATCGATTCAACGTGTTTATCTCGGCTTCGTACGAGCACCAGAAACCGCTTCTCCAGAGAGATCGCGATTTCTCGAATACCTCGGTCCGGTACGACCTGGGGCTGGTCGGCACTTCCAGCAACGTGTTCCCGGGCCGTGTCACCACCGGCGGCATCGGCCAGGTGAACGGCGTGGCCGCGTGCACAGGCCCGTATGCGACCTATTTCCCGGATCTGAGCAGCACCAACTGCTTCTTCGATCCTTCCAACGCGCCGGGCGTGGAAAGCATCCCGGATACGAAGAACGCAAACTTCTTCGGCTCAGCCAAGCTCCAGATCACCAACAACTGGCAGGCCTACGGCACGGCGCTGTACTCGAAGGACGAGAACCACTTCATCATCCAGCCAACGCCGATATCGAACCTGTTCGTCTACGGCCCGAACGGCGACATTCCCGCCACGATCACCGTGCAGCCCGGTACCCCGTTCTATCCGACGGCCGCGGCGATCCGCGCGGGCGTGAACGGCCAGGCGCTCAACGTGCGTTATCGCGCAGTGCTGAACGGCAACCGCGACACCACGGACACCAACGAAGGCGGCCAGATCGTCCTCGGCATCAAGGGCTCGCTCGGGCGCTGGGATACCGATTTCTCCTACCAGACGGCGCAGGGCAAGGTGAAGGAAGTGCTGAACGGGGGCTTTCCGCTCTTTTCGCGTGTGCTTCCGCTCCTGAATAGCGGCACGGTGAACCTCTTCGGTCCGAACACCGACGCGATCGCGCAGCAGGTCGCGGCCACCAACTTCCTCGGCGAGACCTTCCACGGCAAAGCCACCAACAATGGCGCGCAGGGCAAGATCTCCGGGGAGCTGATGCAGCTGGCGGCGGGACCGTTGGCGCTCGCGGTCGGTGCCGACTTCCGCAAGGAAAAACTCGACCAGAACTACAACCCGGTGCTGGCCAGCGGTGACGTGTCGGGCTACGGCGGCAATTTCCTCGATGTGCATGCAAAGCGCGACGTGAAGGCCGCCTATGCGGAACTGAACGTGCCGATCCTGCGCACCCTGGAGGCCAACCTCGCCATCCGCGGCGATGACTACAGCGACTTCGGCCGCACCACCAATCCGAAGGCCTCGCTGCGCTTCCAGCCGACGCGCGACCTGCTGATGCGTGCTTCCTACGGTAAGGGCTTCCTCGCTCCGTCGCTCTACCAGCTGTTCGTGCCCAACACGTCGGGTGTCTCTGCGCCCGGGACGTCGGACCCGATCCGCTGCCCGGTCACGCGCGACAACGGACTTGATTGCTCCACGCAGTTCCCGCTGGTGTTCGGCGGCAACGGCAACCTGAAGCCGGAGAAATCCGAGAACGCGACGTTTGGTGTCGTGTTCGAGCCGACCACCGCATTGTCGGTCTCGGCGGATTACTTCAAGATCAGGCTCAACAACGCGATCACCAACGGCATTCCGGTTTCGACCATCCTCGGAGACTTGGGCCAGTTCGGCAACCTCGTGACGCGCGGCCCGACGGATCCCGCGTTTCCGACTCTCCCGGGACGGATTACCGGCATCCAGCAGACGTATATCAACCTGGGCTCGGTGCACATCGAGGGTATCGACCTCGAGACGCACTACAAGTGGGCGCGCAACAGCTGGGGTCGTCTGAGGCTCGATGTCACCGGCACGTACTACATCCGCAACGACAGCCAGAATGTGGACGGCACGTATTCGGGTTTCGTGTCGAACCAGTACGGCTCGTCGGTGGCCGGCGTGCTGCCGCGCTTCAAGAGCTACGCTGCGCTTTCGTGGGATTCCGGCCCTTGGTCGGCTACGGTGGCGAACACGTACCAGTCCGGCTACGTGGACGTGCAGAATGCCGACGCACTGGGCGACAACGACAAGCCTCGCCGCGTGAGCTCGATGTCGCTGTGGGACGTGCAGGGGTCGTACACCGGCTGGAGAGGCTTCACGTTCACCCTTGGCGTGAAGAACGTGCTCGACACCAACCCGCCGCAAACGAACCAGCAGAACACGTTCCAGGTTGGCTACGACCCGAACTACTACGACGCACGGGCGCGCTTCGTCTACGGCCTGGTTCGCTACGCATTCAAATAACAACGAGTCATCGCTTGGCGTGAAAAGGGGCCTCCGGGCCCCTTTTTTTTCGCCCGCGCTATCCTTGCGCATGCCACTCATCCGCCATGCCGAGCCCAGCGACCTGCCGGCCATCATCGCGATCTACAACGCCTCCATCCCCGGCCGCCTGGCCACCGCCGATACCGAGCCGGTCACCGTTCTCGAGCGGCAGGAATGGTTCGGCGCCTTCAATCGCGAGTCGCGCCCCATGTGGGTCTACGAATCCGACGGGGTAGCCACCGGATGGCTTGGGTTCCGCTCGTTCTACGGGCGTCCCGCGTACCACCGCACGGTGGAGTCGGCCGTCTATGTGGCCCCCGACCACCAGCGCGAGGGCATCGCGCGAAGGCTCCTGCACCACGCGCTGGAGGAATGCCCGCGGCTGGGAATCGCCAACGTCCTCGCCTTTGTCTTCGCGCACAACATGCCGAGCGTCACGCTCTTCGAGGCCCACGGATTCGGCCGCTGGGGCCTGCTTCCGAAGATCTGCGAGATGGACGGGCGCGAGCACGACGTGCTCATCCTCGGAAAGCGCATCTAGCGGCGTCGCCACTCGGATAAAATCGCCATTCCCGCATGAAGACCTACCTAGATCTGCTGCGCCATGTGCGCGAGCACGGCGCCCGCAAGGAAGACCGCACCGGCACCGGCACCCTTTCGGTCTTCGGCTACCAGATGCGCTTCGACCTGGCCCGGGGCTTTCCGCTGCTCACTACCAAGAAGGTCCACACCAAGAGCGTGATCCACGAGCTCCTCTGGTTCCTCCAGGGCAGCACGAACGTCGCCTACCTGCGGGCCAACGGGGTGACCATCTGGGACGAGTGGGCCGACGCGCGCGGCGAGCTCGGGCCCGTCTACGGGCACCAGTGGCGATCCTGGCCCGCGCCCGACGGGAGGCACATCGACCAGCTCTCCGAGGTCGTCGCGCAGATCCGCAAGAACCCGAGCTCGCGACGCCTGGTGGTTTCCGCCTGGAACGTCGTCGACCTGCCGAAAATGGCGCTCGCCCCCTGCCACGCCCTCTTCCAGTTCTACGTGGCCGACGGCAAGCTCTCCTGCCAGCTCTACCAGCGCAGCGCCGACATTTTCCTCGGCGTGCCCTTCAACATGGCCTCGTATGCGCTCCTCACGCTCATGGTGGCGCAGGTGACGGGACTCGAGCCCGGCGAATTCATCCACACGCTGGGTGATGCGCACCTGTACCTCAACCATCTCGAGCAGGCCGATGAGCAGTTGCTGCGCGCCCCGCGTGCGCTTCCCGCGATGAAGCTCAACCCGGAGGTGAAGGATTTGTACGGGTTCCGCTACGAGGACTTCACGCTGCAGGGCTACGACCCGCACCCGGCGATCCGCGCGCCGATCGCGGTCTAGATGCGCCGCTCGCTGGTGGTCGCGGTAGCGGCCAACCGCGTGATCGGCCGCGACAACGCGCTTCCCTGGCGCCTGCCCGCGGACCTCGCCCACTTCAAGAAAGTCACCATGGGCCATCCCGTCGTGATGGGCCGGCGCACCTACGAGTCCATCGGCAAGGCGCTCCCGGGGCGCAAGAATATCGTGGTCACGCGCAATCGCGCATTCCAGGCGCCGGGTTGCACCGTGGTGACGTCGCTGGAAGACGCGTGGAAAGCGGCCGGGGACGCCGAGGAGGTGTGCGTGATCGGAGGGACCTCGCTATTCGAGGAGGCGCTGCCGATCGCCGACATGATCCACCTCACCCAGGTCGAAGCCGATGTCGAGGGCGACACCTATTTCCCCGACTTCGATCGCAGCCAGTGGCGCGAGAAGGAAATCACTCGCCAGGGCGCGGACGCGCGCCACGCCTACCCGATCCGCATCCTCGAGCTGGAACGCAAGCGCTAGAACGAGGAGGGGCGCTCGATGCGCCGCGTGATCTTGCTCACCACGACGCCCTTGTTATCGAAGGTGACCGAGAAGATCGCAAGGTAGCCCCAGGTGTCCACGTAGCGGTAATCCCATGCGGTCGTGTCCGAGCGCGAGAAGTGCATCGTGTCTCCGGGCGGGCCGATCATGCGCAGGATCTCCTGCTCCGTGGAGCCCGGGCGGATGCGGTTGAAGGTGTCGTCGTTCAATACCGGCCTGACTTCCCGCAAAACGCCATCGCGCCCGACGCTCGCCACGAAGGTCTGCGTGCCGAGCGGGCCGCGCGGATAGACGAGGCGCCTGGCGCCATCCTCGCCGGTGTATTCCAGCGCCGGCGCCCCCATCACGCCGCGCACCTCGCCTTCCGTCGAAGCGCCCACGCGCAGCGAATGGCCGCTGTAGGAAGCGCAGGCGGTGAGGGCGAAGGCAGCGGCGAGGAGGATCGGGATCTTCATGCTTGATAGACAGAACATCTGCGCCCCCGTTCCGCCGGCCCGGTGTGCGGCCCCGAATGAAAAAAAAAGAGCCGGCTGAAGGCCGACTCTTGCACTTTTCCTGGTAGGGCGTACTGGATTCGAACCAGTGACCAACGGATTAAAAGTCCGCTGCTCTACCAGCTGAGCTAACGCCCCGGAAAAACCGAAATTATAACTTCCCGCGCAATGCAGGGTCAAAAATAGTTCAGGCCTCGCGTGTCATGCGCCAGTACTGGACCTTCATGGTGAGCGCGGAACCGGCGACGATCGCCGCGAAGGCGAGGAAGGAGCCCAGCGCCAGCGTCGAAAGCCCGGTCAACCCCTGCCCGATGGTGCACCCGAGCGCCAAAACGCCTCCAAACCCCATCAGGAGCCCGCCAATCACGTGATTGGCGGTGTCCTCGGCCCCGGCGAATCCTTCCCAGCGGAAAGTCCGGGAAACGAGCGCATAGGCAAGCGAGCCCAGGACGATGCCGACCGTGGCCGCGACCCCGAAAGTCACGCCCAACGACTTGTCGCTCCACAGCATCAGGAGTTCGAGCGTGAAGGCCACCGGCGACACGAAGGAGAGTGATTCGATGGTCCGGCTGTTGGTGGCGAAGAAAGTGTTCTCGAGGGTCTCGGGATTCTCGGCGTAGCCGAGGTGGCCGGTCACGTACCAGCCGCCCACGATCACCAGGCCAACCACCGTGCCGCCGAGGAGGTGGTCGAAGCTGCCGCGGAAGTCCCGATCCTTCAAGACGAATGCGAGGAGCGCGCCGGCGAGCGCGAGGGCCACGACCATCTCCACGGAGGTAAGGCTCGCGCCAGTCCAGGTGGAGATGATGGTCGGCAGGTCCTGGCGCGGCATATTGTGCGCGGCGAAGTCGGCGGCAACGGGGTCGATCCAGCGTGTCCTCCAGATGGCGAACAGGCCCTTCAGCGTCATGTACGCCCCGATGCCGAGGCAGATCGAGACCACCAGCGACTTGAGGCTCCCGCCGCCCAGGCGCACCAGCGTCTTGCTCCCGCATCCCGAGCCCAGCGTCATGCCGACCCCGAAGAGGAATCCGCCGATGAGGTACGACAGCCAAGTGAAGTTGGGACGCACGTAGATCGACTTCGTGATGTCGATCAGGCCCGCGAGCTGCAGCGCGTGCGTGCCCAGGATCGCCACCGCGATCGCCAGAAGCCACATGCGCATGCGTCCCCAGCTTCCCATGTTCACGACGTCGGAAACCGCGCCCATGGTGCAGAAGTTGGTGCGGTTGGCGACGGCGCCGAAGATGAAGGCGAGGATGAAGCCGCCGAGCACGACGGCGATCGCGGGATTCGGGGAACTGCCGAGCAAGACGAGAGCCTCCTGAAGCGAGGCGCCATTTTACCTTCGATAGCGTGTCGGATCGGGAAGGCCCGCCGCGGCGAACCCCTCGCGGCGAAAGCGGCACGAATCGCATTGCCCGCAGGCGCGCCCTTCGGCGTCGGCGTTGTAGCACGACACGGTAAGCGCGAAGTCCACGCCGAGCTCGTGGCCGCGGCGCACGATCTCGCCTTTGGTCATGCCGACGATGGGCGCCTCGATGGCGAGCGGCTCGCCCTCCACGGCGCGCTTGGTGGCCAGGTTGGCGAGCCGTTCGAACGCGGCGAGGAACTCCGGGCGGCAGTCGGGATAGCCCGGGTAGTCGACCGCGTTCATGCCCGCGAAGATCGCATCGGCGCGCGACACCTCGGCATAGGCCAGCGCGAGCGCGAGGAAGATTGTGTTGCGCGCTGGAACGTAGGTGACGGGGATTCCCGGCGACGGCGCCGTCGGCACCGCGATGGAGGAATCCGTGAGCGCCGAGCCGCCGAAGACGGTGAGGTCGAGCCGCACCACGCGATGCTCGGCCGCGCCCAGCGCGCGCGCCACGTTGGCCGCGGCACCGAGCTCCGCGAGGTGGCGTTGGCCGTAATCGACCGAGAGCGCATGGCACTGCCAGCCTTCGGCGATCGCCAGGGCGAGCACTGTTGCCGAATCGAGGCCGCCCGAGAGCAGAACGACCGCGCGCTTCACCGCCGGGGACTAACGGCGTGTGGCCATGAGGCGCGTGCGCGCCTTGCCCGCGGCCTCCGTGCCGGGAAAGCGCGCGATGATGTCCTCGAGCGTATTGCGCGCGCTGCCGGTATCGCCCTGCTCCGACTGGATGGCCGCGATCGCGAGCAGGGCGTCGGGCGCCTTGGGCGACTGCGGAAACTTCGCGATCAGCTCTTCCTGCGCCGCGAGCGCGCTGCGGTAGTCGCGCATGTTGGCGTAGCTGATGCCGATCCAGTAGCCGGCGTTGGCGGCGAGCGGGCTCGACGGATAGTCCTTCACGAACGCGCGGAAGGCGTCGATCGCGGAAGCGAAATCGTTGCGCCGGAAAAGGTTCGACGCGGTGTCGTACGCCCTCACCTCGCGCCCCTGGTCGTCCTTGGTAGGCGCACGGGAATTAGAAGGCGCGGCCGCGACGACACTCGCGCCTGCACTGGCGGCATCCACGGGTGGAACGCCCGGCGCGCTCGCCGCCGGCCCACCTTCGAGGCGCTTCAGGCGCGAATCGAGGTCGAGGTAGAAATCGCGCTGGCGCTTCTGGACCTGCTGGTTCTCGTTGGCGAGGACTTCGAGCTGCCCGCGCAGGCGCGCGATCTCGGCGTTGACGCCTTCCAGCTGGCGCACCAGCTCGATCACGCCGATGCTGCGGATGGCCTCCTCGAGGCGCTGGATGCGCGCCTCGTTCTCCCTGCCCTGCTGCGAGAGCTCCTGGCGCAGCATGTCGATGCGCCTGCGTGCCTCGTCGTCGTCGAAGAGGCCGGCGCGCGCCGGAAGCGCCACGCTGGAGGCCAGCGCGCAGCCCACTACCAGCCAGCGCGCCGCCGCGGAAGGCCTCCTATTCACCCGCGTACTTGATGTCCGCACGGCGGTTCTGCGCCCACGACGCCTCGTCGTGGCCCATTCCCACCGGCTTCTCTTCGCCGTAGCTGGTGGTCTCGATGCGGCTGTCGGCAACGCCCAGGACGGTCATCACCTTCTTCACCGATTCGGCGCGGCGCTGGCCGAGCGCGAGGTTGTACTCGCGGCTGCCGCGCTCGTCGCAGTTGCCCTCGATGCGGATGCGCGAGTCGCGCTTGTCGCCGAGGTAGCGCGAATGCGCGGTCACGAGGCCGCGATATTCATCCTTTACCGCGTTGGAGTCGAAGTCGAAGAACACGCTGCGCTTCGACAACGGGCTGTTGGGATCGGTGAGCTCGTTGCGCACCATGCCCTGGCTCGGGGGAGTCGGGCGCGTGGTGCTGCCGGTGTTGCCCGCGGTGGTCGGCGGAATTGCGCTGGAACGGTCGGTGACCGAGGGCTCCTCGCGCGTGTCCTTGCTGGCACAGGCGGCGGCCATCGCGGCGACGACGAGGTAAAGGGCGAGTTTCTTCATGTGATTCTCCTAGCTGATGAACACAGGTTCATTGTCGGGTTCGGCGACCCGTTAATTGGTCGGCATGGGCCCCCACGCCGGGTCCTGCACGTCCCCGGCCGCGGAAGTGAGCCTCTGGCGCACGCGCCCATCGCCGGAGACCGCGGCGAGCTGCCCGCGGCCTGCGACCTGCGCCTCATAGAGCACCATTTTACCGTTGGGCGCGAAGCTCGGTGAATCGTCGAGGTTGCCGTCGGTCAGCACCTGAACCTGGCCTGTGGCGATCTCGAGCGAGGCGATCCGGTAGCGTCCGGCGTCGCGCTGCACGAAAGCCATCGACTTGCCGTCGGGACTGTAGCGCGGGCCCACGTTGTAGCTACCTTCGAAGGTTACGCGCTGCGCGGGGCCGCCGCTGGCGGGCATGCGGTAGATTTGCGGGGAGCCGCCGCGATCGGAGGTGAAGGCGATGGTCTGGCCGTCCGGCGAATAGGCGGGCTGCGTGTCGATGCCGCCGGATTCGGTGAGGCGCTCGGGATCGCCCCCATTCGAGGGGATGCGATAGACCTGGGTGAGGCCGTCCTTGGAAAGGGCCACCGCGAGGTAGCGTCCGTCCGGCGACCAAGACGGAGCGCTGTTGTTGCCGCGGAAATTGGCCACCACGCGCGTCGTGCCCTGCGCGAGGTTCTGCACCACCACCACCGGCTTCTTCTGGTCGAAGGACACATAGGCGAGGCGGCTGCCGTCGGGCGACCACGCGGGCGACATGATCGGCTCCTGCGAGGCCAGCACCGACTGCGCGTTGAAGCCGTCGGCATCCGCCACCTGAAGCTCATAGCGGCGTCCGCGCTTCACCACGTAGGTGATCTTGGTGGAGAACACACCCTTGTCGCCGGTGAGCCTCTCGTAGATGACGTCGGCGATGCGATGCGCGGTGGCGCGCAGTTGCGCAGGCGCGACCACGTATGAATAGCTCGCGAGCTGCGAAGCCTTCTGCACGTCGAAGAGGCGAAAGCGCACCTCGACCCGGCCTTCGGACACGGGTTCGATCTTGCCGATCACCAGGGCCTCCGCATTGCGCGTTCCCCAGTCGCCGAAATTGACCTCCGACGGCTCGGTGGGCAGCGGCGTCACGCCCGCGGTATTGACAAGGCGAAAGAGCCCGGTCCGGGCCAGGTCAGCCCCGATCACCTCGCTTACCGATTGCGGCTGCGACGTGTCCCCCCTCATGGGAGTGATGGCGATAGGCACCTGGCGCCCGCCGCTGGTGGTGATATCGATGGTGAGCTGGGCCCTTGCCGCGAGAGAAAGGGCCAGCATCCCCAGCAAGAGAAGGGAACGTTTCATGAGGAGGGAGGAGACGCGAGGCTAGCGTTCATGCCTGAAGTTCAGGTTAAGGTCCCGGAATTGGGGGAAAAGTTCCGAATTGGCCGCGGGAACCGGCAGCGGCGAGGCGCTGCGGATGCCCCTTTCGATGGCGGCATCATACGTGGGATTGCCGCTTTTCCTGGTCACGGTGATGTCGAGGACCTCGCCGCCTGGGAGCACGCGAATGCGAACCTGCACCTCGGGGTTGCCGGTCACCGTGTCGGGCACGTTGGCCTTGCCGCGAATCTTGTTCTTGATCTGGTTGATGAAGCTGTCGATCTCCGATTTCTTCGCCGCCGCGGCTTCCATGCGCGCCTTCTCGGCCTCCGCCCTGAGGCGCTCGTCCTCCCTGCGCTTCACCTCGTCCTCGCGCTTCTTCTTCTCGGCGTCGTCCTTCTCGCGCTTCTTCCTCGCCTCGTCTTCCTTCTGCTTCTGCGCCTTCTCGCGCTCCACCTTTTCTTTCTTCTCCTTCTCGCGCTCGAGCCTCTTGGCGATGGCCGGATCGGGCTTGGGCGGCTCGGGCTTCTCCTCGGGCGGCTTGGGAGGCGGTTTCACCGGCTCGGGCTTGGGCGGCTCCTGCCTGGGCGGCTCGGGCTCGGGCGGCGTGGGTTCCTGCTTCGGCGCGGCCTTCGCCGGCAAGGGCGGCAGCTTGTCCCAGATCTCGGCTTGCACCGGCGTGTCGGGGCGGCTTTGCCACGTCACGCCGAAGACGATGAGCGCGAAGAACGCGGCGTGCACCGCGAGCGCCAGGAAAACGGAGCGGATGCCGCCCGGCTGGCGCGGCTTCTCGAGTGCGGGAGGCGGCGCTTTTTTCTGCGCGTTCACTGGGCCGGGCGAGCGAGGAGCCCCACGCGCTTCACCTGGCTCTTCTGCAGCAGGTCGAGGATGTTGATCACCTCCTCGTAGCGCACCGCGCGATCGCCCGCGATCACGACCGCCTGGTCGGGATGCGTCGATTGCGCGCCGCGCACGAACTCGATCAGCTGTCTCCTCGACACGCGCATCTCTTCGCCGGACTTGTTGCGGTCCACGATGGCGAGGTCGCCGTTGGCGCGCACGCGCACTTCCAGGGGTGCCACCGCCGGATCGAGGCGCGCGGCGGCCTGCGGCAGGTCGATCTGCCCCGGATTGATGAGGGGGGCGGCGACCATGAAGATAATCAGCAGCACGAGCATCACGTCGATATACGGCACGACGTTGATCTCGGCCATGGCGCGGCGGCGCCTCTTCATCGCGGCCTCTTCACCACCGTGTCGGCGGCTTCGGGCAAGTGCGCCTGGCGCTGCAGGATGTTCTGCAGCTCCTCCATGAAGCTCTCGTAGCGACTGGCGAGCCGGTCGATGTCGTGGCTGTACCGGTTGTACGCGATGACCGCGGGAATCGCCGCGAAGAGCCCCATGGCGGTGGCCACCAGCGCCTCCGCGATGCCGGGCGCGACCTGCGCAAGGGTCGCCTGCGCGACGTTCGACAGGCCCCGGAACGCGTTCATGATCCCCCACACCGTGCCGAACAGGCCGATGTAAGGGCTCACCGAGCCCACGGTCGCGAGGAACGAGAGGTGCGACTCGAGCGTGTCCATCTCGCGCTGGTAAGTCGCCTTCATCGCGCGGCGCGTGCCGTCGAGGAGCGCGGACAGGTCCGAGCCGGGGCGGCCCTTCAACTTCAGGAATTCCTTGAAGCCGGCCTCGAAGATGCGCTCCAGACCCACCGTCGAGTAGCGCCCGCTCGCCGCGCGCTGGTAGAGGCCCACCAGGTCCGAGCCGCCCCAGAACTCGCGCTCGAAGTCGTCGGCGAGGCGCCGCGCGCGGCGGATCGAGAACATCTTCATGAAGATGTAGGTCCACGACAGCAT
>JANLXC010000061.1:0-1510 GCA_031364925.1 Burkholderiales bacterium
CACTTTGCGAGCGGAACCGGCACCCCTGCGCCTCTAGATCCCGGCGCAACTCGCGATAGTTGTAGATCTCCCCATTGAAGGTGATGCGCAGCTGCCCATCGTCGCTCGCCATGGGCTGCGCGCCCGTGGGGCTCAGGTCGATGATCGCAAGCCGGCGATGGGAGAGGCCCACGCGACGATCGTCGGAAATCCAAAGGCCCTCGCCGTCCGGGCCGCGGTGCACCATCGCATCGCGCACACGCGTGAGCTCTTGGGGATCGACGGCCGGTGCCGCGTCCTGGTACGCGAAGGCGCCTCCGATGCCACACATCGACGTCTCCGGTAAATGTTTCGAGATGTTTCGGGAGGTCTTGATGTTAGCCGAGCAGTCTTGCGCTACCCTTTCCTGCCTTTAGGGACACCCCCAGCCAAGATTCAACCACCCGGCCCGTGCTATTTTCCCCCATGACCGGGAGCGGACAGCAAATGACCAAGTCAGTATTGGTAGTAGGCGGCGCAGGCTACATCGGCTCGCACATGGTGTTGGCCCTGCGCGACGCGGGATACCAGCCGGTGGTCTTCGACAACCTCTCGCGAGGCCATGGCGACGCCGTGGGCAATGCGCCTCTCGTCATCGGAGACCTGCGTTCTCCCGCCGATCTCGACAAGTGCTTCAGCGCGCACCGGGTGGACCTCGTGATGCACTTCGCCGCCCTCGCATACGTCGGTGAGTCGGTGACTTCCCCGGAGCTCTACTACCAGAACAACGTGGTCGGCGCCTTGAATCTCCTGTCCGCAATGCGCAAGCACGGGCAGCGGCGCCTCGTGTTCTCGTCATCGTGCGCGACGTACGGCGAGCCGGAGCGGGTTCCGATCGACGAGGCACACCCGCAGCGGCCCATCAATCCCTACGGGCGCACCAAGCTCATGGTCGAGCAGGCCCTGTCCGACTACGCGCTCGCCGACGCCATGCAGAGCGTGAGCCTGCGTTACTTCAACGCCGCGGGCTGCGACCCGCGCGGCCGCGCCGGCGAGCGGCACGAACCCGAGACTCACCTCATCCCCCTGGTGCTCGCCGAGGCGATGCGCACGAGGAACGGCGGCAAGCCCTCGGAAACCGCGCTTCGGGTTTTCGGCAGCGACTTCCCGACGCGCGATGGTTCCTGCGTGCGCGATTACATCCACGTCGCGGATCTGTGCCGTGCGCACCTGCTCGCGTCGGAGCGCTTGCTCGCGCGCGATGTTCATGGCGCGGAGGTCTACAACCTCGCCAACGGCATCGGCTTCACGGTGCTCGAAGTGATCGACGCGTGCCGCAAGGTGACCGGCCAGCCGATCGAGTACCGCGCGATGCCGCGGCGTCCAGGCGACCCCGCGGCGCTCGTCGGCAACGCCGGAAAGGCGCTGCAGGTCCTGGGATGGAAGCCCGAGCATGCGGAGCTCACGGCAATCATACGAAGCGCGTGGAATTGGATGGAAAAGGGTCTCGTCCAGCACGCGGCGTGAAGTAACCCCTTCATTCGCAAGTAGA
>JANLXC010000093.1:0-45330 GCA_031364925.1 Burkholderiales bacterium
GCCGCGTCTCGGCCTCGCGCCACGATTTCCCGAGGTCTTCGGAGCCGTAGACGGTGGGACCCAGGTGCCCCGCCTTCACGGCAGCGAGCAGGGTGCGGCCGTCGCGGGGATCGAGCACCGCGTGGTTCACGACCTGGCCAAGGAAATGCGGGCCCTCGATCGACCAATCGCGTCGCTGCACGCCGCAAGCCAGGACGAAGAGACCCTTGCGGGTGCCCACCAATGCGAGGAGCCGGGCCATCGACGCTCCGGAGGAAGGGGTTACTGGTCCTTCTTGATGATCGACTTGAGCGAGCCCAGCAGGGTCTTCTTCTCTTCGACGGGGGCGGGCTCGGGGGTCTTGTGGATCACGTAACTTGGCTCGGACTTGGGCTTGGGCGCGGCGGCGGCCGCAGTGCGCTGGCTCAGGACCGAGCGCTTCACCAGGTCCTGCCAGTGGTTCGGCCGGCCGATGAAGTGCTTGGCGAACTCCTCGACGCCCTGGTCGTTCATCTCCACCGCCAGCAGATTGTAGAGATCGACGCTGAAGCCCTCGACGTTCTTGGTGACGATCTTCAGCTTGCCGCTCTCGTGGTCGCCTTCGACCTTGGCCTGCACGCGGAAGTCGCACTTCACCTTGAACACCTCGTGGGTGATCACCTTGCGTTCGTTCCTGAACTGCTCGCTGGCGTGCTCGATGTTCGACTGCCACAGCACGTCACGGAACTTCTCCATGTCGTCCGGGCCCTTCTTGATGGTGAGCACCTTCTCCGACCAGCAACGGTAGGCGACGTGCACCTCGCCGTAGTAGTCCTTGTCGATGAAGTGCTTCGAGCGGAAGTCGCAGAAGAAGTCCTTGATGACGAGGCTCTCGATCCGGCCCACCGAGGGCAGGTCGAACGTGAAGGGGCTGGGCATCTGCACGACGTTGAGCTGCTTGCCCAGGTCGTTCAGGTAGAGGAACAGGCGCCGCAGGGAGTGGTCGACCGATACGGCGGTCGAGCGCAAGCTCTCCGTCTTGTCGGTGTCCTGGGCCTTCAGCGCATCGGCTTGTTTTTTGAGGTCGTCTAGTAGTCCCACGGAACCCTCCTGAGATTCCGGCCAATCACCTGCGAATCTTAACGTATGATCGCCGCAAAAACCAAAAGACCGGACCCCGAGCATAGTTCATGAAGGCCATCCTCGCCTTCGATCAGGGCACCACCAGCTCGCGCGCCATCGCTTTCGGGCGCGATGGGCGGGTCCTGGCTACTGCCCAGCAGGAATTCCGCCAGATCTTCCCCCAGCCGGGATGGGTGGAGCACGACCCCCTGGAGATCTGGCACACCCAGCGCGACGTCGCCGCCCGGGCGCTGGGCAAGGCCGGCCTCGCGGGCCATGACGTGGGGGCCATCGGCATCACTAACCAGCGCGAGACGACGGTCCTCTGGGAGCGCGCCACGGGGCGCCCGGTAGCCAACGCGATCGTGTGGCAGGACCGACGCACCGCGTCCCGATGTGACGCTCTGCGACAGGCGGGTCACGAAAACACTTTTACCCGCAAGACCGGCCTGTTGCTCGATGCGTATTTCTCCGGCACCAAGCTCGCCTGGCTCCTCGACAACGTCGCCGGTGCGCGCGAGCTCGCCGCGCGCGGGGAGCTCGCTTTCGGCACCGTGGACTCGTGGCTCGCGTGGCAGCTTTCCGCGGGAGCGGCGCACGTGACCGACGTGAGCAACGCCTCGCGCACGCTGCTCTTCAACATCCACACCCTCGACTGGGACGACGAGCTCCTCGCGATCCTCGACATCCCGCGCGCCGTGCTGCCGCGCGTGGTGGCGTCGAGCGGGCGCATCGCATTGTCGGCGTGCGAGGCACTGCCTTCCGGCATCGCGATCGCCGGCATCGCCGGAGACCAGCAGGCGGCACTCTTCGGACAGGCCTGCCACGAGCCGGGCATGGCGAAAAACACCTACGGCACCGGCTGCTTCCTGCTGATGAACACCGGCGCGCGGCCGGCCACCTCGGCCAATCGCCTGCTCGCCACCGTCGCATGGCAACGCGAGGGGCGCGTAGCCTACGCGCTCGAAGGCAGCGTCTTCATCGCCGGGGCCGCCATCCAGTGGCTGCGGGATGGCCTGGGCATCATCGAGCGCGCATCCGACATCGACGCGCTCGCCGCGAGCGTGCCGGACACGGGCGGCGTTCACTTCGTCCCCGCGTTATCCGGGCTCGGTGCTCCCTACTGGGACCCGCACGCGCGAGGCACGATCGTCGGCATCACGCGCGGCACGACGCGCGCCCATCTCGCGCGCGCCACCCTCGAAGCGATCGCCTTCCAGAGCGCGGAGCTGATCGAGGCGATGGCGAAGGATTCGGCGATCGCATTGAAGGAGCTGCGCGTCGACGGCGGCGCCACCGCGAGCAACCTCCTGATGCAGATGCAGGCCGACCTCCTCGGCGTGCCGGTGGTGCGCCCGCGCGTGACCGAGACCACCGCGCTCGGCGCCGCGTATCTCGCCGGGCTCGCCGTGGGTTTCTGGAAGGACGAGGCCGAGATCGCCTCGCTCTGGTCGCGCGAGCGCGTGTTCGATCCGCAGCTCACGCGCGACGCCGCGCGCTCGCGCCTCGAGGACTGGAAACGCGCGGTTGCGCGCTCGCGTGATTGGGCGCGCGAGGGCCGATGACTTCAGCTCGCGCCGGGCTCGGGCTCCGCGCGCAGGAAATGGTGCCGGTAGTGGCGCAATTCCTCGATCGATTCGTAGACGTCGGCGAGCGCCTCGTGCTTGCCTTCCTTCGCCACCCCCGCGAGCACCTCGGGGCGCCAGCGCTTGGCGAGCTCCTTCAGCGTGGACACGTCGATGATGCGGTAATGCAGGTAGGCGTCGAAGGCCGGCATGTAGCGCGCCATGAAGCGCCGGTCCTGGTGCACGGTGTTGCCGCAGAGCGGAGCCATGCGCTCGCCCACGATCGGCTTCAGGAACTCGATCAGGCGCCGCTCGACCTCGGCCTCGTCGAAGGTCGAGACACGCACCTTGTCGACCAGCCCCGACTTGCCGTGGGTGGACCGGTTCCACGAGTCCATCGCCTCGAGGACGGACTCGGGCTGGTGCAGGACGTACACCGGCGCCTCGGCGATCGTGTTCAATTCGGAGTCGGTGACCACCATGGCCACCTCGAGAATGCGCTCGCGGTCGGGAACGAGGCCCGACATCTCCATGTCTATCCAAACCAGCGGGGTCTTGTCGAGCGCCACTTGAGCCTTCGCTTCCGCGAATTTCGGGTCACGATTGTACCGCCTTGAACGCCACCTCCTTTTCCATCGTCCTCGCAACCTTCGTGCTGGCCGCACTCGCGTGGCGCGTGCTCCTCGCCGTGCGCCAGATGCGCCACGTGACCCGGCATCGCGACCGGGTGCCAGACGATTTCGCCGAATTCATCTCGCTCGAATCCCATCGCAAGGCAGCCGACTACACGCTCGACCGCCAGCGCGTCGGTTTGGCCGAGACGCTCGTGATCGACGGCGTGGTGCTTTTCGCGCTGACGCTCGGCGCCGGGGTGGCCGCCATCGACGCGTGGTCCGAGCGCACCTTCGGATTGGGATACATGCGCGAGCTGGGCACGGTGTTCGGAGTGCTGCTGGTGACCACCGTCCTCGCCCTTCCCTTCGACATCTGGCGCACGTTCCAGGTCGAGGCGCGCTACGGCTTCAACCGCACGACGCCGAAGCTCTTCGCGCTCGACCTCGTCAAGGGCACCCTGCTGGCGATCGCGCTCGGCACGCCGCTGCTGCTCGCGGTCTTCTGGCTGGTGCGCGCCGCCGGACCCTCCTGGTGGTTCTACACCTGGCTCGCGTGGATCGCCTTCACGGTGGCCCTGGTGATGGTGTTCCCGCGCTGGATCGCCCCGCTCTTCAACCGTTTCACGCCGCTCGAGGAAGGCGACCTGAGGAAGCGCATCGAGGCGCTGATCGAGCGCTGCGGCTTCCATGCGAACGGGCTCTTCGTGATGGACGGCTCGCGCCGCTCCAGCCACGGCAATGCGTACTTCACCGGCTTCGGCGCGCAGAAGCGCATCGTCTTCTTCGATACGCTCATCGACCGGCTCACTACCCCGGAGATCGAGGCGGTCCTCGCGCACGAGCTCGGCCACTTCGCGCGCGGACACATCCCGCGGCTCCTCGCGGTTCGCTTCGTCCTCGCCCTGGTGATGCTCGCCGTCCTCGGCTGGCTCTACCGGGAAGGCGCGTTCTACGAAGCGCTGGGCCTGTCAGAGCCGCACATCGGCGCCGCGCTCGCCGGGTTCGCGCTCATCCTCCCGGTCTTCACGTTTCCCTTCCAGCCGCTGGCGAGCCTCATCGCGAGGCGCCAGGAATTCGAGGCCGATGCCTTCGCCGCGCAGCACGCTTCGGCGGCCGACCTGGCGAGCGCCCTAGCCAAGCTCTACCGCGATAACGCCTCGACGCTCACGCCCGATCCGCTGCACTCGCTGGTGTATGATTCGCATCCCCCGGCGGCACTGCGCATCGATCACTTGCGACGTGGTTGCGAAGCGACGGCCAATACTCAGGAAAACGCCGCATGAACGAGCTGGCGCGCAAGAAGTGCAAGCCCTGCGAGGGCGGCATCGATCCCCTCACCCCCGAGCAGGTGCGCCCGATGATGAAGGGGCTCCCCGGCTGGGCCCTCGACGGCAAGGCGATCGCCAAGACCTACGAGTTCAAGAACTACTTCGAGACCATGGCTTTCGTCAACGCGAGCGCGTGGATCTCCCATCGCGAGGACCACCATCCCGACATGGTGGTGAGCTATGGCAAGTGCCGCGTCGCCTACTCGACGCACGCCATCGACGGATTGTCCGAGAACGACTTCATCTGCGCGGCGAAGCTCGACGCGCTCTTCGAAATCTGATGGCCGCGGACACTCCTGGATGACGACCCGCCGCGAGAAATCCGAGCAGGTCGTCATCGAGGGCCGCGTCGTCGCCGACTTCGGCCGCGAGTTCCTGGTGGAATTCGCCGACCGCCGCCAGATCGTCTGCACGCGCAAGGGCAAGCGCCAGGACGCCACTTGCGGGGACTTCGTCGAGGTGCGCATGACCGGCAACGCGCAAGGCTCGATCGAGCGCGTCGGGACCCGCAGGAACCTCCTCTTCCGCTCCGACCAGTGGAGCGAGAAGACGCTCGCCGCGAATGTGGACCAGGTAGTCATCCTCCTCGCCCCCAAGCCGCCGATCAGCGAGGCGTTCCTGAACATGAGCCTCGTCGCTTGCGACGCGGCGCGCATCCCGGTGGTGATCGCGCTCAACAAGTCCGACCTCCCGGAGCACGCCGAAGCCAGGAAGAAGCTCGATCCCTACGAGCGCATCGGCTACAGCGTGATCACCATGTCGGCGAAGTTCGACGTGGCACCCCTGCTGCCGCACCTGGACAAGAAGCTCACCCTCCTCGTCGGGCAAAGCGGCATGGGCAAGTCGAAGACGGTGAACGCCCTGGTGCTCTCGGACGTGGCGCGCGTGGGCGAGCTCACCGCCGCGCGGGAATCGGGCGCGCACACCACGACCTTCTCGCGCTTCTACCGGCTCGACAAGGACACCTCGATCATCGACACGCCCGGCTTCCAGTCCTTCGGGCTCTTCCATCTGACCGAGGACCAGATCGCCGACGCGATGCCCGAATTCCGCCCCTACCTCGGCGCGTGCAAGTTCAACGACTGCTCGCACATGTCGGAGCCGGGCTGCGCGATCATCGCCGCGGCCGGCAAGAAGGATGTGAGCCCCGCGCGGCTCTCGTTCTACCAGGTGTTGATCGAGCAGCATCGCGAGCTGCACGAGCAGCACCCGGAGTGGAAGAAGTGATCAACCTCCGGGTGTGCGCGTTCTCCTTGGGCGGCGCTATTTAAGGCGCATCTTCAACTCTTCGGAGGCCTGCAGCAGGGCCGAGCGCGTGCCGGGCACCTGGCTCAGTGCGTTGAGCAGGCCGAAGTCGTGGATCATGCCGTTATAGCGGGTCACCGTCACATCGACGCCGGCCGCGTCCAGCTTGCGCCCGTAAGCCTCGCCCTCGTCGCGCAGCACATCCTTTTCGGCTGTCTGGATGAGTGCCGGCGGCAGTCCTTTCAGCTGCTCTCGCGTCGCCAGCAGGGGCGAGGCGTAGATCTCGTGGCGCTGCTTGGGATCGACGGTGTAGTTGTCCCAGAACCAGCTCATCATGTTGCGCGTGAGGAAATGGCCCTGGGCGAACTCGTCGTAGGACGCGTTCTCGAAGTTCGCGTTGGTCACGGGCCAGAACAGCATTTGAAAGCGTATGGCCGGGGAACCCTTGCTCTTGGCCATGAGGGCAACTACCGTCGCCATGTTGCCGCCGACGCTGTTGCCCGCCACCGCCAGGCGCGTGCCGTCGACCTTGAGCTCGTCGCCATGCTCGGCCACCCACTTGGTTGCGGCATAAGCTTCCTGGATGGCCACCGGATATCGCGCCTCGGGCGAGGGCGTGTAGTTGACGAAAACGGCCGCCGCGCCGGAGCCGACCACCAGGTCGCGCACGAAGCGCTCATGCGTGGGGAAGTCGCCCAGCACCCAGCCGCCGCCATGGAAGAACATGAACACGGGCAGCGTCGCCTTGGAGCCGGCGGGCCGCACCACGGTCAGCTTGATCTCGCGGCCGTCGGCCTTGATAGTTTTGTTGGCGATGTCGACCTTGGGGAGCTCCAGCTTCGGGCCGGCCTGCGCGTTGACGAGAACGGCGCGCGCATCGGCAGGCGACAGCTGCTCCAGCGGCTTGCCCCCGCCGGCAGCCAGCGCGTCTAGAAAGCCCTGAACATTGCGCTCCACGCCCGGACTACCCGCGGCCAGGGCCGCGTGCGTGGCCAGGGCGGTTGCCGATACGGCGACGATTTTGGAATAGCGATTCATGATTCATTATCTTTCGTGAAATCTTGACGATGGAATGATCCAGGCAGCAACTCAGGCGATCGACAGGCGCACGTCGATGTTGCCGCGCGTCGCGTTCGAGTAAGGGCAGACGACGTGGGCCTTGTCCACGAGGGCGCGGGCCGCTTCGCGGTCCATCCCCGGCAGCGAAACCTCCAGGTCGACCTCGACGCCGAAGCCGTTCGGAATGGTGCCGATGCCCACGCTGCCGTCGACCGCCGCGTCGGCTGGCATGACGATCTTGTCGCGCGCCGCGACGAATTTCATCGCGCCCAGGAAACAGGCGCTGTATCCGGCGGCAAACAGCTGTTCCGGGTTGGCGCCTTGGCCCCCGGCGCCGCCAAGCTCCTTGGGCGTGGTGAGCTTCAGGTCGAGCAGGCTTTCAGGCACCACGGCACGGCCCTCGCGGCCGCCAGTGGCTTTAGCGTGAGCACGGTAAAGAACTTGTTTGATTGACATGGAAATCTCCTATGCAAAGTAGTCACGAAGGAATGGCGACTTTGAAAGCCCTGCCGGCGCGCCGGATCGACAGTTGTATTGCCCACGATTGTCTCGTATACGATGTATTTGGGCGTGGAAAACACCCTTTCCAGCTGGCTCGCGTCATGAGTTCTCGAGCAGCCGCGCCCGCAATTGAATCAGCTGATCGCGGATCGAAGCCAGCTCCTTCGGGCTGCAGCCGGCAGCGCAAAATACGCCGCCGGGCACCACCTTCGCGCGATCCCTCAGCGCACGCCCCTGCCCCGTGAGGCTGACGATCACCTGGCGCTCATCGTTCTTGTCACGGATGCGTCGCAGCAAGCCGAGGAGTTCCATGCGTTTCAACAATGGCGTGAGCGTCGGCGACTCCAGGAACAGGCGCTCGCCTATCTCGGACACCATCAAGGCGTCGCGCTCCCACAGCACCAGCAGCACCAGGTATTGCGGATAAGTCACGCCCAGATCCAGCAGCAGCTTGCGATAGACCTTGTTCATGGCGAGCATCGTCGAGTAAAGCGCGAAGCACAGTTGCTCGCCTAGCTGCAGCGATGCGGCGGGATTGGCGGTGCGCTTGGTTTGTCGAGAAGTCACGAAGGCATACTACATCGCGTGCGATCTATTTGCAAGCGATTGATGCGGCTTCGACCGGGGTGCGTCGTCGTCCGGCGGCGGCGTTGCCGCTAGTGGCCGATCGAAACGGGAATCCGGCGCCGCCCGAACTGGCGCGAAGCCTCGAAGCTCTCGAACCGCCCCGGGATCGGCGTCGCGCACTTCGGGCACTTGCCCCCGGCGGTAAGCGCATGGCTCTCGATGCGATGCCAGTCGCGCACGATGAGCGCCATGCCGCAGCCGGGGCAGAAGGTGGTCCCGCCCTCTTTGTCGTGCACGTTGCCGGTGTAGACGTAGCGAAGCCCCTCGTCCATCGCGATCCGGCGCGCGCGCGTGAGCGTGGAGGCGGGCGTGGGCGGCACGTCGGTCATCTTGAAATCCGGATGGAACGCCGTGAAGTGCAAGGGCACGTCGGGCCCCAGCTCGCGCAGGATCCATTTCGACATCGCCCGCGCCTCCTCAGCCGAATCGTTCTTGCCCGGGATGAGAAGCGTAGTGATCTCGAACCACACATCGGTCTCGTGCTTGAGATACACCAGCGTGTCGAGCACGGGTGCCAGCTTCGCCCCAGTGAGCTTCACATAGAACTCGTCGGTGAAACCCTTCAGGTCCACGTTGGCCGCGTCCATCTTCGCGTAGAACTCGCGGCGCGGCGCGGGCGAGATGTAGCCCGCGGTCACCGCCACGGTGAGGATCCCCGCCTCGCGGCACGCGTCCGCGGCGTCCATCGCGTATTCGGCGAAGATCACCGGGTCGTTGTACGTGAAGGCGACGCTGCGGGAGCCCGATTTCACTGCCGCCCGCGCGATCGCCTCGGGAGTGGCGCGGTCCATGAGTCGGTCCGTGTCGCGCGCCTTGGAAATGGACCAGTTTTGGCAAAATTTACAAGCCAAATTACATCCCGCGGTGCCGAAGGAAAGCACCGCGCTGCCGGGAAGAAAATGGTTGAGCGGCTTCTTCTCGATCGGATCGACGCAGAATCCCGACGAGCGCCCGTAAGTCGTGAGCACCATCGCATCGTTCACGCGCGCGCGCACGAAGCACGCGCCGCGCTGCCCTTCGTGCAGCCTGCAGTCGCGCGGGCACAGGTCGCACTGCACGCGCCCGTCATCGAGACGATGCCACCAGCGCCCGGGATGCAGATCGCCGCCCTCGATCGGATCCGGCACGCGGTCGCTCACTTGTACTTCTCCACGCCGTAACGCGACAGCCGCAGATCCGGGTGCCAGAAGCGCGCGGGAAGCCGCGCCTTGCGGCGCAGCTCGTCGAGAAAATCGCGCGGATCGGGAAGGCTCTCCCACACCTGCGGCAGGAAGGTCGCGTGGAAATCCTGGTACTCGAGATAAAGGCCGTCCTGGCCGGGACGAAGCCCGGCAAGCGCCTCGTCCTCGCTCGACACCGCCATCGGCATGCGCGGGGTGAGTACCGAGACCTCGACATCGAGCCGGGCAATCTCGGTCGGCGCGACCGGCGGAAAGCGCGGATCCCGATACGCGGCGGCATGCGCGTTGCGCGCGACATCTTCGCCGAGCCCCCGATAAGCGTCCACCGAGCCGATACAGCCGCGCAACTCCCCCGCCTCGCGCAGCGTGACGAAGCTCGCCGCGGGTTCACGCAACCAGTTTTCATCCCAGGCGAAAGACTCGGCACGCGGCTCCGGCCCCTGCGCGATCGACTCGCGCGCGATCGCCAGGAGAAGGCCCCCGCGCTGCTCGTCACGCATGCTCGGCCTGCGTGAATGCGAATGCGCCGTAGCCCACCACGCGATCCTGGTTGCCCGCGGTGTCGCCGGAGTTGCGCAGGTCCACCATCTCGACGCCGAGCCCGCGCGCGCGCGCGCGGCCCGCAGCAGGCCATTGATGGGCGCCGCGCCGCAAGCGTCCTGCGGAACCAGGGTCGACTCGAGCCCGAGGATAGCCCGCGCGGTGTCGCGGTCGCGTCCGCGCGCTGAGTCGTAGGGCAGGTAGTGGGAAAGATCGGAGCTCACCACGATGAGCGTCTCCGCGCCGCCCCAGAGCGTGTCGAGGAGGAGCGCCATCTGCGCGGGCGACGCGTCTCCGACCACTACCGGGACCAGGGCGAAATCTCGAAGCACCGATTGCAGGAATGGCAGGTGCACCTCCAGCGAATGCTCGAGGGCGTGCGCGCGATCGCTTACCTCGACGAAAGGCAGCTTCTTCAGCTGCGCGAGCGCTTCCCGGTCGAGTACCACGTCACCGAGCGGGGAAGCGAAAGCGTGCGTCGAAGGAATGGCCGCGCCCGACACGCAGACGCGATGCGCGGGGCCGGCGAGGACCACGCGGCGCACGATGCCGGCCAGCGGCGCCAGGCGAGCGTAGATCGACGCGGCGATCGCTCCTGAATACATGTAGCCGGCGTGCGGCGCGATGATGGCCTTAGGCGCGCGTGCGCGCACGGCGCCGGCCGCGGCTTCAGCGAGGTAGGCGGCGACTTCGGCGGCGAGCGCCGCGGCGTCTCCCGGGTAGAACGACCCTGCGACGGCGGCCGGTCGAATCTGGGGCATGTCTCACCTCCGCGGGACGCTGACGAATGAGACTAGCACTTCGCCGCGGGATTCAGCCCAGCACGATCTTTTCGCTGATCCGGCCGGCACGGTCGTGGCGCGCCGTCACCTGCACGCTGGTCCCGCGCGGCGCCTTGACGGTCCACTCGCATTGGCCGCGATCGCCGGTGAGGTCGGCGTTGGGGAGGAACGCCTGCAGGGTGGGCTTGCTCGCGCGGCCCTCGAGCTGCCCGCCCTCGATGCGCGCCTTTCCCGCGGCGAGGGTGGCGCCCGGCGGAAGCTCGATCTCGTAGACCACGCCGCGCATCATCTTCCGCTCGAGCGCGCGCTTGGTGACATACGACGGCAAGTACCCCGTGTTATGCACCGCGAGGCGCACGCGCCACGCATCGCCGCCCAGCGCCTCGACTTGCGTCCTCAGCGTCTCCAGCTTCGGCAGGGTGAGCGCCTGCCAGGTGAGCCAGCCCGGGAAGCGCTTCACTTCCCGCTCGATGTACTTCTTCGGCGGATTGCGGAACACCGCGAGCTTGTTCCACCCGCCCAGCTCAACGGACCCGAGCTGCGGGTGCTCGAACGGGTACCAGTCGACGTAGCCCTCGCCGCCCAGCTCCCTGTCGCTCCAAGCGAGGAGCTTGAGATCGTCTTCAGGCGGATGCTCGCGATACCAGTCGATGAAGTGGTAGCCCTCGATGCCCGCCTCCTTGGCCGGCGCCCAGATCTCCACGGTCCAGAAGAATTGTCCGAGGTGCTCGTAAATCCAGTCGAAGCCGCCGGTGATCACCTGCTTGGGGTGGTACTTGAAGTCGTGGAAGATCGAGATGTTCGGGTAGCCGGTGAGCTCGGTGGATTTCTTGCCGAAGAGCCTGTAGAGCCACAGGTCCTCGGCGGGCATGTTCTCGTCGGGCTCGCTCGAGAAGGGCCGCAGGATCACGCCGCTGTGCGTATGGAAGCTCACCCCCGCGCCGATATTGGGATGCTTCACGATGAAGTCCACCACCGAGCGCACCTCCGGCTCCGAGGTCGGATAGGGCCCGGCGCCCACCTGCTGGAACTCCTGCCGCCAGCCCGAGGGGAAGTTGCGGTTGAGGTCGAGCCCCTCCTTGTCGCGGTTCACGCGGATCTCGACGCCGTCGAAATTGACCAGCGAGCCCTCGGGAATGACGCGCCAGTATCGCCCCCCGTATTCCGCGGGCTCGCGCGGCGTGACGAGCCGCGGGTCGTCCGCGTGCGCCTTGTACGCGCCGTTGGGATCGGGGATGCGCATCTGCAGGATGCGCCCGTCGCCGTCCACGTCCTCGACGTTCAGGCCGTCCACCGGCTCCTCGTCGAACGGATAAGCGCGCGTCGACGAGCGGATGTACCTGGGCTTGTCGGCGAGCGCCCATTCCGCGCCGTCGGGGTTGATGCGCGGGCAGATGTAGATCGTGCGCGTGTCGAGGAGGCGGGTCACGTCGGCGTCCTTGCCGTAGCCTTCCTCGAGCACATGAAGGTAGTACAGGCACGCGGTCGACGCGGTGAGCTCGGCCGCGTGGATGTTGCCGTCGACCCAGAACGCCGGCTTGTCGGTCGCGACCCCTTTCGTATTGCCGGTGGCGGTCACCACCCAGATGTCGCGCCCCTCGTGGCTCTTGCCGATGGACTCGAGCGCGAAGAGCGCAGGGTTGCGCTCCACGAATCCCTCGAGGATCGCGGTGAGGTCTGCGTAGCGGTAGAACCGGTCGAAACGAAGCTCCATCTACTCTTCGCCTCGGTGTCGGTGGGAAGCTACAGCGCGGACGGCCATTTTCGGCCGAGTGTACCGCAACGCAATCAAGCCAGTTGCAGCGCCGCGGCCAGCGCGAAAACGATGAGCCAGAGGATGAACGCGCGCCACAGCAGGCCTTCCAAGCTTGCGAGCGCATCCTCCCGCGCGAGTTCCCCGGAGCCGAGCGGCGGGCGCGCCACGAAGCTCGCCGCCACGGGTATCGGCTCGCCCAGGCGCACGCCCAGCGCCCCCGCGCCGCTCGCCAGCACGATGCCTTCCTCGGGGCGCAGCCACGCCGCAGCCTGCGAGCGCCAGCAGTAGAGCGCATCCTCGAAGTTTCCCATCGCCGCGAAGGCGAACGCGCTCACGCGCTGCGGCACCCAGTCGATCACGTGGAAGGCTCGCGCGGCGAACCAGCCGAAGTCGCGCTCGTCGGCCTCCACCAGGTGCTCCCAGCTTTGCGCGGCGCGCAGCGCCAGCGGATAGAGCACCAGCCCCAGGGGGCCGGGAAGCACGAGAAACCAGAAGAGCGGGCCGAACGTGCCGTGGTGCGCCTCGCGCAAGCCATGCTCGGCGGCCAGGCGCGCTATCGCCCCGCCATCGTCGGTCTCCACGGACTCGCCCTGCCATTGGGCGAGGAGGTTGGCCGCGGCGGTCATGTTCTGCTCGCGCAGCGCCTTCTCGATGGCGGCGATGGCGCGTGTGGTGGCGAGGAAACGCAGCGTCCAGTAGAGCACCGCGAGATCGAGGAGCCACACCACCACCGGGTGGATCGTGGAGGCCGCCGCGGTCACCAGAATCAACGGCACCAGCACCGCCGCCATCAGCGCCGCCCAGGCGAGGACGCCCGAGTTGCGGTCGCCGGCATTGAGGCGCTTGGCCGCCGAGATCGCCATGCGCCCGTAGAAAGCCATGAGGGGCGCGCGGCCCTTCACCGGGTAGGTGTGCTGGGCAAGGAGGCAGGCGAGGATCGCGAGGAGGCTCAAGGGCGGCAGGATGCTTTCACGGACGATTATAATTGGCGGGCATCCCATCCCGGAGGATTCCCATGATCAAGAAGACATTCGCGCTGTGCGCCGCGTTCGCGTTGGCATTCAGCGCCTCGGCACAGGAGTTTCCCAGCCGCACGCTTACCGTCATAGTGCCGTTCGCGGCGGGCGGTCCCACGGACACCGTGGCGCGCCTCATCGCGCAGTCGATGGGCAAATCCCTCAGCCAGGTCATCATCGTCGAAAACGCCGCGGGCGCGGGCGGCACCATCGGCGTCGAGAAGGTCGCCAAGGCCAAGCCCGACGGCTACACGCTGCTGCTCATGCACATCGGCATCGCCACCAGCCAGTCGCTCTACCGCAACCTTCGCTACGACCCGCAGAAGGAGCTCGATCCCATCGGGCTCATCACCGACGTGCCGATGACGATGATCGCCAAGTCCGCATTCCCGCCCAAGGACGTGAAGGAGCTCGCGCCCTACATCAAGGCGAACAAGGACAAGGTCACCTACGCGCACGCGGGCGTCGGCTCCGCCTCGCACCTGTGCGGCATGCTTTACCTTTCCTCGATCCAGGCCGACATCACCACCGTTCCCTACAAGGGCACGGGCCCGGCGATGACCGACCTCATCGGCGGCCAGGTGGACGTCATGTGCGACCAGACCACCAACACCACGCAGCAGATCAAGGGCGGCAAGGTGAAGGCCTACGCGGTCACCACCAAGACGCGCGTGAAGTCGCTGCCGGACCTGCCCACGCTCGACGAGTCGGGCCTCAAGGGATTCGAGGTCGCCATCTGGCACGGCCTGTGGGCACCCCACGGCACGCCCAAGGCGGCTCTCGACAAGCTCACCGCGGCGCTGCAGGCGGCGCTCAAGGATCCGAACGTCATCGCGAAGTTTGCCGAGCTGGGCACCGAGCCCGTGGCGCAGAACCGCGCCACGCAGGAGGCGCTGCGCACGCACCTGAAGAGCGAGATCGACAAGTGGAGCCCCGTCATCAAGAAGGCAGGCATCTACGCCGACTAGGGCACGAGGCGCGAGGCGCGAGAAAAAATGCCCCGCCGGGGTCACCGGCGGGGCAAACCGCTCTCGGAGGAGAAACGTCGACCGTGAGGCCGACGCCTACTGCAGTGCAGCAAACGTGCCAATCGCGCACGTCATTCAATTCAATCACTTGGAAGTCGCGCCGCGCGGCCTGTTTGCCGCGCGACACCCTTTGGTGCATCGTCGGCACCAACATAGGTCCTGGCGCTAGCGCGGGTTCTTCCCCCGGACGTTCGCGAAGAACGCTTCCACGCGTGCACGCTCCGCTTCGACGTCCTCGCCAGGCATGAACATCGGCCCCAGGCGCACGCAACGCTGGGCATAGTCGAGGGACGCGAGCACCACCGGCACGTGCGCGCCGCGCGCGATGTGCAGGAATCCCGACTTGAAACGCGCCACGCGCTTCCTCGTGCCCTCCGGCGCGATCGCCACGACGCGCTGGGGGACGCTCGCGATGGCGTCCACAGTCTCGCCGACCACGCCATGGGGAGCGCTGCGGTCCACGGGCACGCCACCCATCCAGCGTATGAGCCCGGCGACGGGCCAGCGAAAGAGCGTGTGCTTGCCGATGAAGGTGAGCTTGAGGTCGAGCGCGAACATGGTGGCCGCGCCGACCACGAAGTCCCAGTTGGAGGTGTGCGGGGCCACCGCGATGACGAACTTGGGGAGGTCGGGAATCTCTCCGGCGACGCGCCAGCCCATGAGGCGCAGCACGGCGCGCCCGAACGCGCGCGCGGCGGCGCTGTGGCGGCGCGGCACCGATGCTCCCACCAGCGGCAACGCGGTCACGCGAAGAGCGCGGCCGCGGCCTTGAGGTCGACGTTGCCGCCGGAAATGATGATGCCCACGCGGCGGTCGCGCACCTCGATCGGCCCGGACATCACGCCCGCGGCGGCCAGCGCCCCGGTGGGCTCGACGACCAGCTTCATGCGCTCCCAGAGGAAGCGCATCGCCTCCACCAGCTGCGCGTCGGTGACGGTGATCACGTCCTGCACGTGCTTGAGCACCAGGGGAAAGGTGATTGCACCCGCGGACTGGGTGCGCGCGCCGTCGGCGATGGTCTGCGGGTTCTCGACGCGCTGCAGGGTCTTGGTGCGAAAGGAGCGTGCGACATCGTCGCCGCCCGCGGGCTCCACGCCGATCACGCGGATTCCGGGAGAAAGGTGGTGCGCGGCCAGGGCGCTGCCCGAGAGAAGCCCCGCGCCGCCGCAACAGACGAACAGGTCGTCGAGCGGGCCCACGTCCTCGAGAAGCTCCTTGGTGGCGGTGCCCTGCCCCGCGATCACCGCGGCGTGGTCGAAAGGCGGAATCAGCGCCGCGCCCTTCTCCCGCGCGATGGCGCGCGCGACCTGGTCGCGATCCTGGCCGGAGGCGCGGTCATAGAAAACCACCTCGGCGCCATAGCCGCGCGTTGCCGCGACTTTCACCGCGGGTGCGTCGGCGGGCATCACGATCACGGCGGGAATACCGAGGAGGCGCCCGGCGAGCGCGACCGCCTGCGCGTGGTTGCCCGAGGAGAAAGCGACGACGCCGCGCTTGCGCGCCTCGCCCTCCAGTTGCGAAAGGGCGTTGTAGGCGCCGCGAAACTTGAACGCCCCCATGCGCTGCAGGTTCTCGCACTTGAAGAACGCCTGCGCGCCGGTGAGCGCGTCGAACTGGCTCGAGGTGGCCACCGGCGTGCGGTGCGCGACGCCCTCGAGACGCACCGCCGCGGCGGCGACGTCGTCGTAGGTGACCGTGCCCGGGTCGCTCACTCGAGGGAGATCTTGCCGTCGAAGTCGATATCGAGGTCGGTGCCTTCGAGGGTGAGCCTCACCTTCGCCGGCAGCGTCTCGTTGCCCTTCAGCTTGCCCGCGGCCACGGCGCGCTCGATCGCGGCTTCGATCTCGCGCTGCGAATTCACGCCGACCATCTTCAGGAACTTGCGGATGCTCATGTTGAAGGCATCGGGGTCCATGGATCCTCCTTCGATTTGCGCTAGCGCTGCCGCGTCACCGCGCCCAGCGCGTCGCGCAGCGTGTCCTCCGAAAGCGCGTTGACGCTCTCGGCGAGTATGTCGGCCTCGGTGGCGACCTTTTCCGGCAGCTTGCTCGAGTCCATCACCGCGACGAACTGCGCCGCGGCGCCGGCGACGCGCAACAGGCGTGCGCGCTCCGCCATCAGGATCTCGATCTCATTGCTCAACATGAAAGTGCCAGTGCTCTCTAGCGCTGTGTTCATTGGAAGACTCCTTGTACGAAGCTCGATTCTACCCGCGAGCGGCTACTGCCCCGCGTGCAGGGGAAGGCTGGTGACGAGGTTCTGCGGCTTCAGCCGCAGCGTGCGATCGGGGCGGCAGGCGAGCCCGAGGTAGACGGGGCGCCCTTGCATCTCGGCCACGGCGTCGGCCGCGTTCCTGAACTCGAGGCGGAAAAGCGCCACCATCCGATCGAGCTCCGCCTGCGCTACCTCCTCGTCCCGATACAGCGCATTGAGGATCGCCGTCGAATCGACGTCGAGCCCCACGTGCCAGCGCCAGCGCTCATCATCGATGCGCTCTACCGGCTCGATGGTGACGTCGACACCCGCCAAATGGCGCACCCATCGCTCTAGCACGCGCGCCAGGGCGACCACGCCCTCGCGCCCCGGCGTGAGGTCGAGCGCAAAGCTGTGCATCTCGTCGCGCAGGAAGTAAAGCGGCGCGTTCTCGTGGTTCAGGACGTCCATCTTCACCGCCGGCATCTCGGTGTTCTGCTGCTTCAGCAGCCGGCCCACGTCGCCGAAGCCGCCGGTTTGGGCGAACGCCTCGAGCGTCACCGAATCGGCGCAGAGCGCCTGGCCGCCCTCGGTGCTCACGCGTTGCCGGCGGAACAGCATCTCGCCCGCGCGCAGCAGCCACGGGTCCTCGCTCCCGTCGAGGATGGCGCGCGTGATCGCCTGGGTGAGCGCGTCCACGAAGGGCGGCGCGAGGTCTACCGCCTCCCTGCCGTAGAGATCGAGGTAGACGCTTTCGAGCGAGGGGAACGCAAGCACGCGCTCGCGAAAGTGCAGGAACTCGCTCCAGTTGTCGCGCGCGTCGTCGTCTTCGATCGCGGCGAGCGCGTCCGCGCCTACCGCGGCGCGCGGGTCGCGCAACAGGCGCTCGTGAAGCTCGTGCTCGCGGGGTCCGGCCTCGTGGGGGGGCGTGAGCTCGTCGCCTTCGAGGAACCGCGCGAGCCAGGCGTCGGTGGCGACGAGGCCGGCGCGGCCCCGCTCCAGGAAGCGAAAGCCGCTCGAGGCCCAGAAATCCTGTGCCATGCCCCCTAGTCGATCGAGATCTTCGCGTCCTTCACGAGCTTCGCGTATTTGGCGAGCTCGGTCTTGAGGAAGGCCTCGAAGTCCTGCGGCGTGCCGCCGCCCAGCTGCGTGCCGATCTCGACCAGCTTCGCGCGCGTCGGCGGATCCTGCATCGCCTTGTTGATCTCGACGTTCAGGCGATTGACGATGTCCTTGGGCGTCCTGGCGGGCACGAACACGCCGTACCAGTTGGTCACGTCGAACCCGGTGATGCCCACTTCGTTGAAGGTGGGCACGTCGGGCAGCTGCGCCACGCGCTGCGGCGTGGAGATCGCGAACGCCTTGAGCTTGCCCGCCTGGACGTGCGGCAGAACCGGCGGCATCGTGTCGAAGTTCACCGCGACCTGCCCGGAAAGAAGGTCGGTGATCGCCTGCCCGCTTCCCTTGTACGGAATGTGCACGAGTTTCGTTCCGGTGAGGATCTGGAACATCTCGCCCGCCAGGTGCTGCGTGCTGCCCACGCCCGAGGACGCGTAGCTGAACTTGCCGGGCGAGGCCTTCGCCATCGCGATGAGCTCGGCGATGTTCTTCGCCGGCACGCCGGGGTTCACGGCCAGGATGTTGGGAACGTAGCCCACGTAGGTGACCGGCTGGAAGTCCGCGATCGGATCGTAGGGCAGCGTCTTGAAGAGGTTGGGCGCGATCGCGTTCGAGTTCACGTGGCCCATGAGGATGGTGTAGCCGTCGGGAGCGGCCTTGGCCACCACGTCGGCGCCGATGGTGCCGGTCGCGCCCGCGCGGTTCTCGACGATGAAGGGCTGCCCGAAGCTCTCCTGCAGCTTCTGCGCGAGGAGGCGCGCGACCACGTCGGTGCCGCCGCCGGGCGCGAAGCCCACGATGATCTTCACCGGGTGCGTTGGCCATTGCTGCGCGAAGACCGCGGCGGGAAGGATTACGGACAGCAATGCCGCCGCGAGACGCAAACGCTTCAACATCGGAATTCTCCTGGAATGGGAACGAGGGGCGATCCCGCGATTATGGGTCACGGGGCCGGGGCGAAACGAATGACCGCGATCAGTCGCTTGTACCGGCGCCCCCCCTTAACGACGAAGGCGTTGATCCGGCATACCGTGGCGGTGCGATCGCGCCTAGCTTCCGATCGTGGCGACCTCGGGGAGCGGAAAACCGTTGAAGTTGCTGGCGTACGCGGTGGTGTACGCCCCGGCGTTCTTGATGAAGATGAAGTCGCCGTCCTGGAGATCCGCGGGGAAGAGCTCCTCGCGCATCACAACGTCCACGCTGTCGCAGGTGGGTCCCGCGACGTTCCAGGAGACGGGCTCGCCGTCGCGGTCGGTGTAGATGTTGTAGCGCAGGCCCTCGGTGGTCTCGATCACGCCGCCGAAGACGCCCGCGTCCCAATACATCCAGCGCTGGTTGTTGCGGGTGGCCGTGCCGACCACGCGGCAGATGAAATAGCCCGCGTCGGAGACGAGATAGCGTCCCGGCTCGGCGATCACCTGGATCTCGGGGCCGAAGTGGCGCAGCTCCTTGTTGATGAGCTCGGAGATCGTCTCGATGGAGGGGATGGGCTTCACGTGGCGCACCGGATAGCCGCCGCCGAGATTCAGGAGGCGCGGCTTCAGGCCCTCGGCGCGCATCGAGGCGAAAACCTTGCGCGCGCGCTCCATGCCGACGCGCCAGTTCTCCGGGTTCAGGCACTGCGATCCCACGTGGAAGGTCACGCCCGCGAGGTCGGCCTGGCACTGCACCGCGGCCTCGATGCACTCGGGCACGTCGCTCATGTGCGCGCCGAACTTGCCGGCAAGCGGCCAGTCGCTGCCGATGTTGGGCGCGTCGATGCGCAGGTACATCTTGGCGTCGGACTTGACCGCCTTCACCTTGCGGATCTCCTCGACGCTGTCCACCACGAACCACTCGACGCCCTTGGCCGAGGCGTACTCGAGGTAGGCGCGCGACTTCATCGGGTTGGAATAGAAGACTTCGGCCGGCGGCACGCCCAGGCCCATCAGGATGTCGAGCTCGGCGATCGAGGCGATCTCGAAGCCCGCGCCTTCCTGGATGAGGACCTTCAGCACGCGCGGGTCCGGATTGGCCTTAACCGCGAAGTGCGGGCGCACGCGCGGCAGCGACGCGCGGAAGCGCCGCGTCTTGGTGCGCACGATATCGAGGTCGACGATCAGCACGGGCCGCTTGTAACCGTGCTTGGAGAGGAACTGCTTTACCCGGGTGAAGTCGAGGCTGACTTCGGGGTGGGAATCGAGGGGGAACTCCGGCTGGGGCCGGATCTTCTTTATCGTGGCGGTTCGGGGCATCGGGGTCTTTCGTGACGGATCGAGGCGATAGCGGGCAGCCAGCGCCCTGCGGCGGAGCCGGCGGCATTCGAGGCGCGGTAGTTCCTCGCTCCTGTCATGATGACCTCCTCTATTTTCGCGCGAAGTATAGGGCAAAAATCCGGGCGTGTCGGAGTTTTTTTGGTCTTCTTCCGGCCCCAATCGTTCCGCGAATGTTTCAATTCAAATCTTGGGAAGCGTGACGCCCTCCTGGCCCTGATATTTGCCGCCCCGGTCGCGGTAGGATGTCTCGCAGACCTCGTCGGACTCGAAGAAGAGCATCTGCGCCACGCCCTCGTTGGCGTAGATCTTCGCCGGGAGCGGCGTGGTGTTGGAAAATTCCAGCGTCACGTAGCCCTCCCACTCGGGCTCCAGGGGTGTCACGTTGACGACGATCCCGCAGCGCGCGTAGGAGCTCTTGCCCAGGCAGATCACAAGGACGTTCCTCGGGATGCGAAAGCGCTCGATGGTGCGGGCCAGGGCGAACGAATTGGGCGGGATGATGCAGACATCGGCCTTCAGGTCCACGAACGACTTCTCGTCGAAGTTCTTGGGATCGACGATGGTGGAGTTGATGTTGGTGAAGATCTTGAATTCGTCGGACGAGCGCACGTCGTAGCCGTAGCTCGAGGTGCCGTAGGAAACGATGCGCCTGCCGTCCACCGAGCGCACCTGGCCGGGCTCGAAGGGCTCGATCATCCCGTGGGCGGCCGCCATGCGACGGATCCACTTATCGCTCTTTATGCTCATGGCCTTATGCCGATGGAGTTGAGCGGCACGAAGTGTCCGCTCCAACGATCGCCCCGGTGCTGTTCAATGTCGGTCGCTCAATTGTTCTGGATGACGATCTTCGGGAAGACGGAGGATCGGTCCTCCGACTGGCGCGCGATGCGCGCTGCGACCTTGCGGGCAATGTCGCGGTAGACTGCGGCGATCGCGCCCTCGGGGTCCGACACCACGGTGGGCTTGCCGGAATCGGCCTGCTCGCGGATGCGGATATCGAGGGGCAGCGAGCCCAGGAACTCCACGTCGTAGTCCTTGCACATCTTCTCGCCGCCCCCGGAGCCGAAGATATGCTCGGCGTGGCCGCACTGGGTGCAGACGTGGATCGCCATGTTCTCGACGATGCCGATGATCGGGATGCCGACCTTCTCGAACATCTTGAGCCCTTTCCTCGCGTCGATGAGGGCGATGTCCTGGGGCGTGGTGACGATCACGGCCCCGGTGACCGGCACCTTCTGCGCGAGGGTGAGCTGGATGTCGCCGGTGCCCGGCGGCAGGTCCACGATCAGATAGTCGAGCTCGCGCCACCTGGTCTCGGTGAGGAGCTGCTCGAGCGCCTGGGTGACCATCGGGCCGCGCCACACCATCGGCGTGTCCTGCTCTATGAGGAAGCCCACGCTCATCGCCTGGATGCCGTGGCCTTCCATGGGCTCCATGGTCTTGCCATCCTTCGAGGCCGGACGCCCGGTGATTCCGAGCATGAGCGGCTGCGAGGGCCCGTAGATGTCGGCGTCGAGCATGCCGACGGTGGCGCCTTCGGCGGCTAACGCGAGCGCCAGGTTGACGGCCGTGGTGCTCTTGCCCACGCCGCCCTTGCCGGAAGCCACCGCGATGATGTTCTTGATGCCCGGCACGAGCTTCACGCCCCGCTGCACCGCGTGCGAGACCACCTTGGAGACCACGTTGACGCTCGACTGCGCGACGCCCGGGACCCGGGAGAGCCGCTCGGACACCTGCTTCCTCACGGCTTCGAGCACGCCGCGCGCCGGATAGCCGAGAATCACGTCGAGGGCGACGCGCTCGCCCTCGATCTTCACGTTCTTCACGCTTTTCGACTCGACGTAGTTGCGCCCCGTCACCGGGTCGATCAGCTCGGAAAGCGCTGAGAGGATGTCCTGCTCGGAGGGGATCATGCCGTGGGATGCCGTGCGGAGGGGTTGCAACGCGCGATTTTAAATCAATTTGCTATGATCGCGGAGCCTCGAAAAACCAATCAATGCCCCGCAAGCTTTTCGTCACCACGGCGCTTCCTTACGCCAACGGCCCGTTCCACATCGGGCACATCATGGAGTATGTGCAAGCGGACATCTGGGTCCGCTTCCAGCGCTTGCAGGGCCACAAGGTGAATTTCGTCTGCGCCGACGACGCCCACGGCGCCCCGATCATGCTCAAGGCCGAGGCCGAGGGCATCACGCCCGAGGAGCTCATCGCCCGCGTGAACGAGTCGCACCGGCGCGACTACCAGCGCTTCGGCATCAGCTGGGACAACTTCCACACCACCCACTCGCCCGAGAACACCGAGCTGTCGTCGGAGATCTTCCTCGCGCTGCAGAAGGCCGGCTTCATCGACACGAAGACGATCGAGCAGTTCTTCGACCCGGTGAAGAAGATGTTCCTCCCGGACCGCTACATCAAGGGCGAGTGCCCCAAGTGCGCCACCAAGGACCAGTACGGCGACTCCTGCGAGAACTGCGGGGCGGTCTACGCGCCCACCGACCTCAAGAACCCCTACTCCGCGCTCACCGGCGCCAAGCCCGTGCTGCGCAAGTCCGACCACTTCTTCTTCAAGCTCTCGGACCCGCGCTGCGTGGAATTCCTGCGCGGCTGGACCCAGGACGGCAAGCTCCAGCCGGAAGTCGCCAACAAGGTGCGCGAGTGGCTGGACAGCGGGTTGAACGACTGGGACATCACGCGCGACTCGCCTTACTTCGGGATCGAGATCCCCGGAGCGCCGGGGAAGTACTTCTACGTGTGGCTGGACGCCCCGATCGGCTACCTCGCCTCGCTCAGGAACTACCTCGACAAGAAGGGCCAGGACTTCGCCAAGTACCTCGCCGACCCGAAGGTGGAGCAGATCCACTTCATCGGCAAGGACATCATCTATTTCCACACGCTCTTCTGGCCGGCGACCCTCAAGTTCTCCGAGCGCAAGGTTCCCGACAACGTCTATGTGCACGGCTTCCTGCAGCTGTCTGGCGAGAAGATGTCCAAGTCGCGCGGCGTCTCGGTGAGCCCGCAGCGCTACATCGAGCTGGGGTTGAACCCGGAATGGGTGCGCTACTACCTCGCCGCCAAGTTGAACGCGCGCGTCGAGGACCTCGACTTCAATCCCGACGACTTCCTGGCGAGGGTGAACTCCGACCTGGTCGGCAAATACGTGAACATCGCGAGCCGCGCGGCGGGCTTCATCGGCAAGCGCTTCGCGGGCGAGCTGTCGGACGAGCCGCTCTCCGCCGGGCGCGAGCTCAAGCACAAGATGCGCGGCAACCTCGCCGCTCCCGTTCCCGACGACGAGCAGGCCCCCGCCATCCTCTTCGAGGTGAAGAGCTTCGCCGACGCCATCGCCGCGGACTACGAGGCGCGGGAATTCAGCAAGGCGATCCGCCAGATCATGTTCCTCGCCGATCGCGTGAACCAGTACGTGGACGAGCAGAAGCCGTGGGAGATCGCCAAGGAAGCGGGCCAGGACGCGGCGCTCCAGTGGTTCTGCACGCTCTACCTGGAGCTCTTTCGCATCCTCACCATCTACCTGAAGCCGGTGCTTCCCAAGGTCGCGGAGGACGTCGAGGCCTTCCTCGGTTTCGCCAAGCCGCTTACGTGGGAGGACATCGGCACGCCGTTGAAGCCCGGCCACAGGGTGCAGCCTTATCGCCACCTCGTCTCGCGCATCGACCCTTCGCAGATCGACCAGCTCCTCGAGCCGCCCCAGGAGGCCAAGCCCGAGGCCGCTCCCGCAAAGGCTGGGGCCGCCGGCGACGCGCCGGAGTTCAAGCTCGAGTCGATCGAGCCGCCCAAGCCCCCGGTGATCCTTCCGGTGGGAGACACCATCTCGATCGACGACTTCTCCAAGATCGACCTGCGCATCGCGCGCATCGTCGACGCGGAGCTGGTGCCCGACGCCGACAAGCTCCTCAAGCTCACGCTGGACATCGGAATCGACAGCCCGCGCACGGTCTTCGCGGGCATCCGCTCGGTGTACACGCCCAAGGACCTGGTCGGACGCCTCACCGTGATGGTCGCCAACCTCGCGCCCCGCAAGATGAGGTTCGGCGAATCGCAGGGCATGGTCCTGGCCGCCGGCGATGGCAGCGCCATCTACCTGCTCGCACCCGATTCGGGCGCAATGCCCGGGATGCGCATCAAGTAAATCGCCGTGTCGTTCTGGACTCGGCGGGAACCGCGTTGGAGCGGACGCCGGCGCCGCTCAACGCGCAGAGGCAGCGGGAAATAAAAAACCCGCCGGCGTGAGCCGGCGGGCTGTCGCAAGTGCGCCTTGCGGGGAAATCTGTCAGTTGTAGGTAAGGTCCTTGACCTGGTCCTGCGGGAGCTCCTCGGTATTCAAGGCCGCCAACATGGTACCGGACGGGGCCGCCCCCGAAACCTTCGAGACCTTCACTTCGGCATTCACCGGCATCAGCGCGATGGTGCTTACGATGACCAGTGCCAGGAAACCCGTTCCCACCTGCTGTTTGGTATTCATGTTGTCCGCTCTCCCTGTCCCGTTGAATTCGGTTGGTTCGCCACCGCCTGGCCACGGAACCCATCTTTCTCCGAATGCTTGCGCCTGCCTGTGAACGCAGTCACAAATCCCTGCGTTCGGGAAATACAGCTGTAAGCGAAATACACTTGTAAGAATTGCCTGGGACTTGCCGCCATGCCTCCGCGTATCGCCCTGCTGCCGCCTCCCTACGCCACCGATCGCACGACGCTGGAACGCGAGGTCCTGGTCGACGTCTTCCGGGCGAGCGGCCCCGGCGGCCAGCACGTGAACAAGACCGAATCGGCATTGCGCCTCACCCATCCGCCCTCTGGCGTGGTGGTGACGTCGCAGGACTCGCCGTCGCAGTTCCGCAACCGCGAGACCGCCTTCGAGCGCCTTGTCGTGCGATTGAAGAAGCTGAACCATGTGCCGAAGAAGCGCGTGCCCACCAAGCCCACTCGCGGCTCGAAAGAGCGTCGCATCGAAGCCAAGAAGGTGCGCGGCAACATCAAGCAGGGACGCGGCCGGGTGAAGGGCGATGAGTGAGGCGACGCGCCGCCTGGTGATTCGCGGGCGCGTGCAGGGCGTCTGGTTTCGCGAGTCGATGCGCCTGGAGGCCGAGCGCCTCGGGGTGAAAGGCTGGGTCGCCAACCGCATCGACGGCAGCGTGGAGGCGGTCGTGCAGGGATCTGCCGCCGGGGTGGAAGCGATCACGCGCTGGGCGCGCCGCGGGCCGGAGCAGGCCCAGGTCGTCGAGGTCGCGTCGAGCGAAGCCTCCGGCGCCTTCCGCGCTTTCGAGAAGCGCGCGACTTTTTAAGGCGTCATTCGCCCTTCAGCACGCCCGATTTCACCAACGCCATCAGCTTCGTCTCCTCGTCGCGCAGGAACTGGTCGAACTGCGCGGCGTTCAGGGGACGCACTTCGGAGCCCAGCTCCACCAGCCTCTTCTTCACCGCGGGGTCGGCCAGCGCCCTGGCGAGCGCGCCGCTCAATACCTGCACCACCTCCGGCGGGGTCTTCGCCGGCGCGAGGAGGCCGCTCGGCGTGACCGCCTCGAAGTCCGCCAGGCCCTCCTCCCTCATGGTGGGAACGGCCGCGAGGTCGGCGACCCGCGCGCGCGTGAGCACGGCGATCGCGCGCAGCTTCCCGCCCTGGATCTGCGGGAGGGAGCTCGACGTCTGGTCCACCATCGAGTCGATCTGCCCGCCCATGAGGTCGACCAGCGCCGGGCCCGATCCCTTGTAGGCAACGATGTTGAACTGGACCTTGAGCGCGTCCTGGAGCTGGAGTATCGCGATATGGTTGGTGGTGCCGTTGCCCGAGTGGCCGATGGTGACCTTTCCCGGGTTGGCGCGCACGTGCGCGAGGTACGACTTGAAGTCGCGGAAAGGACTGGCCGCAGGCACTTCGAGCACGAGGGGGGTTATCGCCATGAGGCCCACCGGCGTGAAGCTCTGCAGGGTGTAGGGGGCGTTCGGGATGAGCAGCGGGCTCACGATGGTGGTGGCGGTAGTCCCCGCGACGAGCGTGTAGCCGTCGGGAGCCGACTTCGCCACCGCCTCGCTGCCGAGCGCCCCGCCGGCGCCGGCGCGATTCTCGACCACGAAGGGCTGGCCGAGCGTCTTCGCCATCGACTCGGCGACCAGGCGCGCGGTGACGTCGAGGTTCCCCCCGGGAGCGAACGGCACGACGATCTTCACGGGCCGCGCGGGATAGCCTTGCGCCAGCGACTCGGCGCCTGGCGCAAGGAGGGCGAGGGCGCCCGCGACGATTGCGACGGTGATCTTCATGGTCTCTTCCTTTCTGGAATTTCCCGCCGAGCCACCTGGGAGTCGACGATGCGCAACGGCTATTCCCGGTAGCTCGGGTCCATGCGGTCGAGCTTGCGCAGCAGCGCAGGCCATTCCATCACGCCATAGGGGCGGCGCGTCTGCGGCTGGTAGTTCATGTAGGTTTCCTGCAGCACTTGCGCCGGCACGCTCACGAGCTTCGCGCCGGTGGCCATGGCGGCGAGCTGCGAGCGCGCCGTGAGCTCGAGGCGGTGCATCCAGTTGAACGCCTCGCCGATAGTCTTGCCGACGGTGAGCAGGCCATGGTTGCGCAGGATGAGCGCCTCGCCGTTTCCCAGGTCGCGCAGCAGCGATTCCTCCTCCTTGCCGTCGAGCACCACGCCCTGGTAGTCGTGGTAGCCGATCTTCAGGAAGCGCATCGAGGTCTGCGTGATCGGCAGCACGCCCGCGTCGAGTGCCGACAGCGCCATGCCCGCCCAGGTGTGGGTGTGGATCACGCACGCCACGTCGTGCCGGGCGCGATGCACCGCGCCGTGGATGACGTAGCCCGCCTTGTTGATGCCGTAGTCGAGCTCGCCGAAATCGGGCTTGGCGAGAATGTTGCCGGCGACGTCGATCTTGATGAGGGAAGAGGCCGTGATCTCCTCGTACATCATGCCGTAGGCGTTGATGAGGAAGGCGCCCTCCTCGCCCGGCACCGCGGCGGAGATGTGGTTGGCCATCATGTCGGCCATGTCGTAGTGCGCGACGAGGCGATAGCAGGCGGCCAGGTCCACGCGGGCCCTCCATTCCGCCGGCGTCACCGTGTCCTTCATCGACTTCAGCGTGAGGTGCTGGGCCATGTTCGACATGCCGGTCTCCTTATTCCGTTCCGATTTCCGGGAGCGGGCGGCGCCGCTCGATGTGGAAGCGTACCAACGACGCGAGGCGGTAGAGCGCGTGGACGAACTTGCCATAGGGTAGCGTCACGAAAAGCGCCAACACGAAGCCCAGGTGCACCGCCAGGAGCGTGCCCATGGCGCGGGTCTCGCGCAGGAAGAGGAGCGCCAGCCCGGTGAGGCTCACGAAAAAGAGCAGCACGATGAAGGCCACGTCCATGCCGCCCTGGGTCGGATCGGCAAGCTCGGGGTCGCGCCTGCCCTTCAGCCACAGCAGCCCCAGCGGCCCCACCAGCAGCCCGATGCCACCGAGCGTGCCGAGGATCACCGGAAGGCTGTAGAGCGGATACGGCGCCTTCCAGCCGAACACGTAGTGATAGATCGTCGCGACCGTGGTGGCCCCGAAGCACAGGAGAAAGCCGTAGAAGGTGAGGTGGTGGAAATTGCGGCGCGCGAACGAGGGCTTCGCGTCGGGATAGGTGCAGCCCTCGCCGCCTCCGTCGAGGTAGCGAAGGCCCATCGCGTCCCAGGCCGCGGCTCCGAGCGGCTGCGCCTGCGCGAGCTCGGCCACCTCCTCGCCCGTGTCCGGCCAATAGCGCACGAGGCTCATCACGAAGGCCAGCATGACGAAGAGGGCGACCGCGCCGAATGCGACGACCATCGCCTGGTGGGGGATCACCGCGTAGAACGAGCCCTGCGCGTCGCTCCAGGCGGAGAAAAGCCGCGCCGGGTCCACGGTGAACGCGGCGAACAGGAACGCGAGCGCGAGGCTGGCGGCGGTGGCGAGGCTCACCGCCACGCCGTTGCCCTCGAACGCCGCGGCGAGGAATCGCGGCCACGCGTACTTCTTGTAGGTTTCCTTGCGCACCTGCGCGAGCACTCGCGGGAAATTGAGCTGGAACTCGTGCGGAGGCGCGTACTGGCAGGCGTACAGGCAGGCGCCGCAGTTGTGGCAGAGGTTGGCGAGGTAGTGCACGTCGTGCTCGTCGAAGGAAAGCCGGCGCTCGAGCGCCGGGAACACCGCGCAATAACCTTCGCAATAGCGGCACGCGTTGCAGATGGCGAGCACGCGTTGCGCCTCCTCGATGAGCTCCTCGAGCCGGGGCCTAGCCGCGGACATGGCGGGCCGCCTCCGCGCCGGCGATGCGCCCGAACGTGGTGCCGATCGCCATGCCGATCCCGGCGAGGTAGCCCTTGCCGAGAACGTTGCCCGCCATGATCTCGCCCGCGGCGAATACGTTGGTCGCGGGCTTGCCGTCTTGCATCAGCATGCGCGCCTTGTCGTCGATCGCCACGCCGAGGTAGGTGAAGGTGATGCCGGGGCGAAGAGGATATGCATAGTAAGGGGGAGTGTCGAGCGTGCGCGCCCAGTGGGTCTTGGCGATGGCGAGGCCGGATGTAGCGCAATCGTCGAGGATCGTATGGTCGAAGGTGCCGGGGCGCACCGCCGCGTTGAAATCCGCGACCGTCGATTCGAGGGCGGCGGGATCGAGCCCGAGCGCGCGCGCGAGCTCGGCGACCGACGCCGCCTTCACCGGCGGGAACACCGGCGGCATGAACTTGCCCATCGACTTGTGATCGATGATCGAGAAGCCGATCTGGTCCGGCTCCCCCGCCACGAGCCGCCCCCAGATTGCGTAGCGTTTCGGCCAGAAGTCCTCGCCCTCGTCGTAGAAGCGCAGCGCGAGCTTGTTCACGACGATGCCGAGCGAGACCGCATCGACGCGCGTCACGATGCCGCCGTCGAACTTCGGCGAGCGCGAGTCGATCGCGACACAGTGACCCTGCGTGGCATCGCTTACTTGCTTTGCACCCTTGGCGAGCAGCAGCTTCAGCACCGTGCCCATGTTGTAGGGGGTGCCGCGCACGATGAAGTTGTCGGCGGGCGGGCCCCACGCCTCGCGCAGCCAGGCGAGATTCGACTCGAACCCGCCCGAAGCGGCGACGACGGCGCGCGCGCGGATCTCGTGGAGCGCGCCCTTGCTGCGCACGGTCGCGGACGTGAAACGCCCGTCCCGAATCGCGATCTCCACCACCTCGCTGTCGTAGGAGACCTCGACGCCAAGCGCTTCGGCGGCAGCGTAGTAGGCGTTCATCAGGGCCTTTCCCCCGCCCAGGAAGAAGGCGTTGGTGCGCGAGAGGTGCAGCGTTCCCCCCAGGGGGGCCTGGAAGCGCACGCCGTGCTGCTTCATCCACGGCAGGTGGCGCTCCGTTTCGCGAATCGCCATGCGCGCGAGGCGCTCGTCGGTGAGGCCGCCGGTCACCTTGAGGAGATCCTGCCAATACTCCTCCTCGGAGTACTCGCCGGTAAGCACGTCGAGCGGCCCCGTGTGCATGGTGCGAATGTTGCGCGTGTGGCGGCTGTTGCCGCCGCGGAAATGGATCGGCGCGGACTCGACGATGAGCACCGCGAGGCCCGAGCGGCGCGCGGTGATGGCCGCGCACAGCGCCGCGTTGCCGCCACCGAGGACGAGGAGGTCGTAGGTACGTGAGGGATCCACTAGTACACGACTTCGACGTTCTTCTCGTCGAGCCACTCGGCGAGTGAGTCGAGGAGTGGCGCCGACACCTTGACCCGGCAGCTTTCCGGCAGGCGGATGTCGCATTCGCCCTGCGCGTTGCGATAGCGGATGGCGACGTGGCACTTGCCGCCGGCGTACTGGGCAAGGATCGATTTCAGCTTCGCCGAATCGGCCTGGCCGTTGATGCAAAGACGCAGCAGCCGCGCGTGCGCGGCGCGCACTTCGGCCAGGTCCATGAGGCTTTCCGCCGTGATGCGCAGGCCCCCGGAAAACTCGTCGGGAAAGATCTTGCCCTTCACGACGACCACCTGGTCTTCCTGCACCACCGCACGCTTCTCGTGGAAGAGCTCGCCGAAGACGACCACCTCCACGCGCGCGCTGCCGTCGTCCAACGTGAGGATCGCCATGCGGCCGCGGCGCGAGTTGCGCATCTGCACGCCATAGATCACCCCGGCCAGCATGATCGACTCCATCTGCGGCGCGAGGTTGGCGAGTGGGGTGCGCGCGAAGCGGCGCAGCTCCTCGCGGTATGCGTTGAACGGGTGGCCGGTCAGATAGAAGCCGAGGCTCTGCTTCTCGTTCACCAGGCGCTCGCGCTCGCCCCACATCGGCGCGCGCACCATCTCGAAGGATTCGGTCGCGCCGCCGGGCCCGCCGAAAAGGCTCACCTGCGAGGCGAAGTGCTCGGCGTGGTCGGCGCCCTCGATGGCGGCGCCGAGCGAGGCGAGGAGGCTCGCGCGGTTCGCCTCGATCGCGTCGAAGGCGCCGGCACGGATCATCGCCTCCATCGCGCGCCGGTTCACGATGCGCCGGTCCACGCGGCGGCAGAATTCCGCGAGGCCGGTAAAGGGGCCCGCCTGGGCGCGCGCCTTCATCACGTTCTGTATCGCCTGCTCGCCAGTGCCCTTCACCGCGCCCAATCCATAGCGGATGCGCTTGGCGTCGAGCGGGGTGAAGCGGTAGTCGGAAGAGTTCACGTCGGGCGGCAGGATCGCGAGCCCGTGCGCCTTGGCGTCGTCGTAGAAGATCTGCACCTTGTCGGTGTCGTCCATCACCGCCGACAAGTTGGCCGCCATGAAGGCCGAAAGATGATGCGCCTTGAGGTACGCGGTCTGGTAGGCGATGAGCGCATAAGCCGCGGCGTGGGACTTGTTGAAGCCGTAGCCGGCGAACTTCTCCATGAGGTCGAAGATCTGCTCGGCCTTGACCGGCGTGAGGCCGTTCTTCGCCGCGCCCTCGCGGAAGATGGCGCGCTGCGCGGCCATCTCCTCGGCCTTCTTCTTGCCCATCGCCCGGCGCAGCAGGTCCGCGCCGCCGAGCGTGTAGCCGCCCAGCACCTGCGCGATCTGCATCACCTGCTCCTGGTACACCATGATCCCGTATGTCGGCCCGAGGATGGGCTCGAGGCGCGGATCCGGATAGTCGACGCGCTGGCGGCCGTGCTTCCTCTCGATGAAGTCGGGAATGAGGTCCATGGGGCCCGGGCGATAGAGCGCCACCAGCGCGATCACCTCGTCGAAGCGGTCGGGCTTCAGGCGCTTGATCAAATCCTTCATGCCGCGCGATTCGAGCTGGAACACCGCCGTCGAATGGCCTCGCGACAGGAGCTGGTAGCTCGCCGGGTCGTCGAGCGGGATGCGGTCGAGGTCGAAGTCCGCGTGGCCGAGGAGCTTCACGTAACGCACCGCCCAATCGAGGATGGTGAGAGTGGTGAGGCCGAGGAAGTCGAACTTGACCAGCCCGGCCTGCTCGACGTCGTCCTTGTCGAACTGGCTCACCATCGCGGTGGAGTTCTCGGCGCAGTAGAGCGGCGTGAAGTCGGTGAGCTTGCCAGGCGCGATGATGACGCCGCCCGCGTGCATCCCGACGTTGCGCGCGAGGCCTTCGAGGGCGCGCGCGAGGTCGATGAGCTCGCGCACCTCTTCCTGCTCCTGCACCAGGAGCTTGAGCTGCGGCTCGTCCTTGAGCGCCTTCTCGAGCGTGATGCCGAGCTCGAAGGGAATCAGCTTCGCGATACGATCGACTTCGCCGTAAGGCATCGAGAGCACGCGCCCCACGTCGCGAACGACGGCTTTCGCGGCCATGGTGCCGAAGGTGGCGATCTGCGAGACGCATTGCGCGCCGTACTTCTCCTTCACGTAGTCGATGACGCGGTCGCGCCCGTCCTGGCAGAAGTCGATGTCGAAGTCGGGCATCGAGACGCGCTCGGGATTGAGGAAGCGCTCGAAGAGCAGGTCGTAGGCGAGCGGATCGAGGTCGGTGATGCCCAGCGAATAGGCCACCAGCGAGCCCGCGCCCGAGCCGCGCCCCGGCCCCACCGGCACGCCGTGGGTCTTGGCCCAGTTGATGAAGTCCGCGACGATCAGGAAGTAGCCGGCGAAGCCCATCTGGATGATGGTCTTCACCTCGAACTCGAGGCGCTGCGCGTAGCGCTCCCGTGCGTCGTGCCGCGCGACTTCTTCCGGATAGAGCTGCACGAGGCGTTTCCCCAGGCCGGCGCCCGACTGGGCGCGAAGGAAATCCTCGATGGACTCGCCGTGGGGCGTGGGGAAATCCGGCAGCCTGCTCTTGCCGAGCTCGAACTCGAAGGTGCAGCGGCGCGCGATCTCCACCGAGTTCAGCAGGGCGGCGGGAAGATCCGCGAACAGCTCCTCCATTTCAGCCTGTGTCTTGAAGTATTGCGACGGCAGGAATTCGCGCGGGCGGCGCGCGTCGCCGAGCACGAAGCCCTGCGCGATGCACACGCGCGCCTCGTGGGCGCGGAACTCCTCCGGCTTCACGAACTGCACCGTGTGCGTGGCGACCACCGGCAAGCCCACGCGCTCGGCGAGAGCGACCGAGGCCTGCACGAAGGCGGCACTCCTCACCGGGTCGACCCGCTGGACCTCGATGTAGAAGGCGCCGGGAAAGTCCGCGCTCCACTGGCGCGCGGCGCCGTCCGCCGCGTCACGGCTTCCCGAGACGATCGCGGCGCCGACGTCGCCGGCTTGCGCCCCGGACAGGACGATGAGGCCATCCACGCCGCGCAGCCACTCGCGGCGCACCTCGGCGCGGCCGCGCCAGTGATTCTCGGCATGGGCGCGCGAGAGGATGTCGCAGACGGCGAGGTAACCCGCGCGGGTGCGGCACAGCAGCGTCACGCGGTGCGCGGCATCGCGGTTACGCTCGTTGGTGACCCAGATGTCGCAGCCGATGATGGGCTGCACGCCCACCCCGCGTGCCGCCTGGAAGAACTTGATGGCCCCGAAGAGGTTGGAGGCGTCGGTGATGGCGAGAGCCGGCATGCCGTCGGCCGCCGCCGCCGCCACCGCGTCGTCCACGCGCGCCATGCCGTCGACGACGGAATACTCGCTGTGCAGCCGAAGGTGGACGAAGCGCGGTGCAGCCATGTCGAAAGTCTACCGGCGTTCGGCGAAGAAACGCTTGAGCGCGGCTGCGCATTCTTCGGCGAGCACTCCGCCTTCGAAACGGCCGTGGTGGTTGAAGGTAGCCAGGCCCGGAAGGTCGACGATACTGCCGCATGCGCCGGTCTTCGGGTCCGATGCCCCGTAGACGATCCTGGCGATGCGCGCGTGCGCCATCGCCCCGACGCACATCACGCACGGCTCAAGGGTTACGTAGAGGTCGCAGCCGATGAGGCGGTAGTTGCCGAGCGCGGCCGCGGCTTCGCGCAGCGCGACGATCTCGGCGTGCGCCGTGGGATCGGACGTGGTGATGGGGCGGTTGGAGCCGCGCCCGATGATTTGGCCTTCCTTCACGACCACGGCGCCCACCGGGACTTCGCCGGCGGCCGCGGCTTCGGACGCGAGATCGAGCGCCGCGCGCATGAACTCCTCCGCGTGGGCTGGCGCTGGCGATCCTGCTCGATCCATGGGGGATTTTTTCTCGGCGACCGGTGCATGTTGCCGTTGGATTATCTCACGCGGGTATCGTATGGTTGCCCCCTTCCATTCGATGCCGAAAGGGTAAGACGATGATCCGGTCACGGGCCTTGCTGGCGGCACTTCTCCTCTGCGCGATTCCCGCCCTCGCGCAGGACTGGCCCGCGAAGACGGTGAAGGTCATCGTGCCGTTCCCGCCCGGCGGCGGCACCGACACCGTGGCGCGTCCGCTCGCCGCCAGGCTCTCGCAGATGCTGGGCCAGCAGTTCGTGATCGACAACCGCGGCGGCGCGGGGGGCACGATCGGGGCCGCGATCGCGGCGAAATCGGCGCCCGACGGGTACACCGTGCTGCTCTACTCCGTGCATGGCGCGGTCGCCGCCTCGGCGTTCAGGAACCTGTCGTACGACCTGGAGCGCGATCTCATGCCGGTGACTACCGTCGCTATCTTTCCCGACGTGCTGGTCGCGGCGAACCGCGTGCCCGCGAAGACGCTGCCTGAGCTCCTCGCCTATGCCCGGGCGAACCCCGGCAAGATCAACTGCGGCTCGGCGGGAAACGGGACGTCGCGCCACCTTTCCTGCGAGATGTTCAACATCCAGTCGGGAATCAAGGCGACCCATGTCCCCTACAAGGGCACCGGTCCGGCGACGACAGCATTGCTTGCCGGCGAAATCGACTACATCTTCGAGGCGCTCGGCAGCGCCTCCGCGTTCATTCGCGCGGGCACGGTGCGCCCCATCATGGTCACGTCCGCCAAGCGCTCGCCATCGTTCCCCGACATTCCCACCGCGCTCGAATCGGGCCTGCCGGGATTCGAGGTGACGTCGTGGTACGGGTTGTGGGTGCCTGCGGGCACGCCGCAAGCGATAGTCCAACGCCTGCAGGCGGCGGTGGCCAAGGCGTTCGAGGATCCCGAGATGCGGGAACTCTGGTTCAAGCTGGGCGCCGAGCCGGGCGGGTCGAGCCCGGAGGAGTTTCGCGACCTCGTGAGCCGCGATGTCGCGAAATGGGGCAAGGTGGTACGCGAGGCGCGCATCACCATCGACTAGCCCAAGCCGACGCAAATCATTCCCACTCGATGGTGGCGGGCGGCTTCGAGGAAATGTCGTAGGTGACGCGGTTGATGCCGCGCACTTCATTGATGATGCGGCTCGACACCTTGCCGAGGAGCTTGTGCGGAAGCTCGGCCCAATCCGCGGTCATGAAATCGGTGGTGACGACGGCACGCAGCGCGACCACGTGCTCGTAGGTGCGCCCGTCGCCCATCACGCCCACGGAACGCACCGGCAGGAACACCGCGAAGGCCTGCGCCACCTGGTCGTACCAGGTGACGCCATCCTCGCTGGTGGCATTGCGCAGCTCCTCGATGAAGATCGCGTCGGCGCGGCGCAGCAGATCCGCGTATTCGGGCTTCACCTCGCCGAGGATGCGCACGCCAAGGCCAGGCCCGGGGAATGGGTGGCGGAACACCATCTCACGCGGCAGCCCCAGCTCCACGCCGAGGAGCCGCACCTCGTCCTTGAAGAGTTCGCGCAGCGGCTCTAGGAGCTTCAGATGCAGCGAATCGGGAAGCCCGCCCACGTTGTGGTGCGACTTGATGGTGACCGCCTTCTTGGTCTTGCCGCCGGCGCTCTCGATCACGTCGGGGTAGATCGTGCCCTGGGCGAGCCACTTCGCGGCGGGCAGCTTCTTCGCCTCGCGCTGGAACACTTCGACGAACAACCGGCCGATGATCTTGCGTTTCTCCTCGGGATCGGCCACGTCCTTCAGCGCGGCATAGAACTCGAGCGCCGCGTTCACGCGGTCGACCTTCACGCCGAGGTGCTTCGCAAAGGTCTTCATCACCTGGTCGCCCTCGTCCAGGCGCAGCAGCCCCGTATCCACGAATATGCAATTGAGCTGGTCGCCGATCGCCTTGTGGATGAGCGCCGCGGCGACCGCCGAATCCACGCCGCCGGAAAGGCCGAGGATCACCTCGTCCTTGCCGACCTGCTCGCGGATCTTCGCCAGCGCCTGCGGCACGAACTGCGGCATGTTCCACTCCGAGCCGCAGCCGCAGATGTCGTGCACGAAGCGCGAGTAGATCGCCTGGCCCTGCTTCGTGTGCGTGACTTCCGGATGGAATTGCACCGCGTAGAAGCCGCGCGTCTCGTCGGCCATGCCGGCAAGCGGGCACGCGGGGTTCTCGGCGATGAGCTTGAAGCCCGGCGGGAGCGCGGTCACCTTGTCGCCGTGGCTCATCCACACATCGAGGAAGGCTTCGCCCTTCTCGTTCACGCGGTCCTGGATGCCCTCGAGGAGGCGCGAGTGCCCGCGCACGCGCACTTGCGCGTACCCGAACTCGCGCACCTTGCCGGGCTCGACGCTTCCGCCCAGCTGCGCCGCCATCGTCTGCATGCCGTAGCAAATCCCTAGCACCGGAACGCCAAGCTCGAACACGGCCTGCGGCGCGCGCGCCGTTTCCTCTTCAGTGACCGAGGCGTGGCTTCCGGACAGGATCACGCCGCGCGGGTTGAAAGCGCGCACGAAATCCGCGTCGACGTCGTGTGGATGCAGCTCGCAGTACACCCCGGTCTCGCGGAGCCTCCTCGCGATGAGCTGCGTGACCTGGGAGCCGAAATCGAGGATGAGTATCTTGTCAGTCAACGTGATAGTTCGGTGCTTCCTTCGTGATCTGGACGTCGTGGACATGCGATTCGCGCATCCCCGCGGACGTGATCTCGACGAACTCGGACTTGGTGCGCATCTCCTCGATCGTGCGGCAGCCGGTGTAGCCCATGCTGGCGCGCAATCCGCCCATGAGTTGCGTGACGATCGCGGTGGCGGGGCCCTTGTACGGGATGCGGCCCTCGACGCCTTCGGGAACGAGCTTGTCGGCGTTCATCTCGGCGTCCTGGAAATAACGGTCGCTCGAGCCCTTCTGCATGGCGCCCAGCGAGCCCATGCCGCGATAGGACTTGTACGAGCGGCCCTGGAAAAGCTCGATCTCACCGGGGGCTTCCTCGCTTCCCGCGAAGAGGCTCCCCAGCATCACGCTGCCGGCGCCGGCGGCCACCGCCTTTGCGATGTCGCCGGAATAGCGGATGCCGCCATCGGCGATGCACGGCACGCCGGAGCCCTGCAGGGCAGCGGCCACGTTCTGGATCGCGGTGATTTGCGGCACGCCCACGCCCGCGACGATCCGCGTGGTGCAGATGGATCCGGGGCCGATGCCGACCTTCACGCCATCGGCGCCATGGTCGACCAAGGCGAGCGCACCCGTCTTCGTAGCGACGTTGCCGCCGACGACCTGCATCTGCGGGAAGGTCTTCTTCACCCATTTGACGCGGTCGAGCACGGCTTGGGCGTGTCCGTGCGCGGTGTCCACCACGATCACGTCGGCGCCCGCTTCCACCAGTGCGGCGACGCGCTCCTCCGTGCCTTCGCCCACGCCGACCGCGGCGCCGACGCGTAGCCGCCCCTGCTGGTCCTTGCACGCATTGGGATGCTCGGAGGACTTGAGGATGTCCTTCACCGTCATGAGGCCGCGCAGCTCCCAGTCGCCGTTGATGACGAGCACGCGCTCGAGCCGGTGGCGGTGCATGAGGGAGCGCGCCTCCTCGAGGCTCGCGCCTTCCTTGACCGTGATCAGCCGCTCGCGCGGCGTCATGATGTTCTGGATCGGCTGGTCGAGGTTGTCCTCGAAGCGCAGGTCGCGGTTGGTCACGATGCCGACCACGCGCTTGCCGTCGAGCACCGGCAATCCGGAAATGCGGTGCTTGCGGGTGAGCTCGAGCACTTCGCGCACCGTCATCGACGGCGCGACGGTGATCGGCTCCTTCACCACGCCGCTTTCGAAGCGCTTCACCTTGGCCACTTCGGCGGCCTGAGCCTGGGGCGACATGTTCTTGTGGACGATGCCGATCCCACCCTCCTGCGCCAGCGCGATCGCCAGGCGCGACTCCGTCACCGTATCCATGGCGGCGGACATCAGCGGGATGTTCAGTTGGATCGTGCGGGTCAGGCGGGTCGCGAGGCTGACTTCGCGGGGCAGGACGGTCGAATGAGCGGGAACTAGGAGGACGTCGTCAAAGGTGAGCGCTTTCTGGATGACGCGCATTCTGAAACCCTTAGCTGCAAAAGGAGATTATACAGATCGGTCCCACCCCGGACAACCGCAGGGGGCCCTCGCGCGTTGTATGGCGGCGCCGCATTGACGCTCCAGTCGTTTCTCGATAAGGTAGCGTAAATGCTTGAAACTTCACGTCTTTGGCTAGTGTCATTTGGGGTGCTCGTGGCGGCATGCACGGCACCCCCGCCACGGGTCGTGGAGGAGCCTCGAGTAGTGCCGCAAGCGGACGCGATCGCGCCCGCGCGCAACGAAACGGGGCTCGAAGAAGAGGCAAAAGCGCTCCTCGCGCAGGCGGAAACGGACGTGCAACGCGCGCGCGCCAAGCGCGCGCTCTGGCTCAAGGCCTGGGAAGATCTCCTCGCCGCGCGCCAGGCGGTCGCATCGCGCGACCACGGCACGGCGATCCGCCACGCGAAGCGCGCGAGCGAGCTGGCGCAACTGGGCCTGGAGCAGCTGGCCTATCCCGCCGTGAAGTGATCTAAAGGAGAAACAATGAAGCGCCTTCTCATCATCGCCATCGCCTGCATCGCCGCGCCGATCGCCTCGGCGCAGCTCTACAAGTACGTGGACAAGGACGGCAAGACGGTCTACTCCGACCAGCCGCCTGTCAACATCGACAGCAAGCAGATGAACATCCAGTCCGGCGCGAGCAGCAACACGCCCGCGCCGTCCGCCGCACCCAAGACCGCGATCGACCGCGACAGGGACTTGCAGAAGGGTCGCGACGACGCCCGCGAGCGCGCCAAGAAGTCCGACGAGAGCGCCAAGCAGGCGCAGGCGGCGGTGCAGGCCTGTTCTCAGGCCAAGGCCGCGTACCAGACCTACGCGGACGGCGGGCGGATCCACAAGTACAACGACAAGGGCGAACGTGAGTACCTCGGCGACCAGGAGATCGAGGTCGAGCGTGAACGTTCCAAGCGAGAGATGGACGAAGCCTGCAAGAAGTCGTGAGAATTATCCGGCCGCGGGCCGCGGCCCATAACAAGGAGATTTCTTGGCGCACTCATGGCATAGGGGACCGCGGCCGCTAGCGGTCCTCTGCGCAGCCGCCCTGGCCTTCGCGGCGCCCCAGGCGCTGGCGCTTGCATTGGGCGAGCCCGAGATGCGCTCCGCGCTGGGCGAGAACGTCGACCTGCGCATCCCGGTGACCATTGGCAAGGGCGAGTCGATCGAGCCTTCCTGTTTTACGCTCGCCCCCGATCCCGGCGCTACCGTGCCCCGCCTCTCGGTGGCGCGCGTCTCGCTGGAGCGCTCCGCTCAGGGCACGTACCTGCGTATCCGCTCCGACAGCTACGTGAACGAGCCCGCGCTCACCCTCACCATCGTCGCCGCATGCCCCGGCCGGTTCGCCGAAACGCGCCGCGACTATTCGCTCCTCATCGATCCGCGGACGCGAGGAAAGGTAACCGCGGTCGCGGCGCGCACCGCGCCGTCGATGACGCCTGCCGCACCCGCGCCTCGCCCGGGCATGGCAACCAGCATTCCCGACGCGGTCGCGACGCTGATCGCGCGGATCGGCGACACCCTCGAGTCCATTGCCGACGCGATCTTCCCGCGCAACCGCGTGGCGCAGAAGTCGTACATCGAGGCTCTGCGCGAGAGCAATCCTCCGCTGGCCGCGCTGGGCGAGCGCGATCCGATTCCGGTGGATACCCCGATCGCGCTGCCCGACCTGCGCACCTTCTCGCGCGGCCATGCGCCTTCCGAGACGCAAGCCGCGGCAACGCCCACGCAGCCTGCCGCGCCCGAGCCGCGGGTCGCGCGGGCGCCCGTTGAGCCGCGTCCTCCGTTGCCGCGCGCGGCCAAGCGGCAGTCGATCGCCGAGTCTCTCGAGCCGCGCCCTCCACGCGAGCGCACTATCCCTGCGCCCGCGGAGCCGCGCACTGCGCCGCGTGAAGAGTCGGTCGCCGCGAAGGCTTCCGCCCCGGCCAGCAAGCGGCCCCAGCCGGGCTTCGTCCTCAAGCTGTCGTCCTCTGAGGTCGACCTGACGCGCAGCCGCGCCATCGACGATCGGATGCGCGCGCAGCTTCGCGACCGGCTGATGGTGCTCGATGCCGACGACCAGGTCGCCGCGGTCCTCGCGTTGCGCAACAGCGTGCGCCAACTCGAGACGCGGGTGGCCGAGCTGCAACTGAAGCTCGCGGGCATGCCGAGCTCGTTCCCGCCGCCCAGGACGACCGAAGCTCCCAAAGCCGCGCCAACACCGGCCGCCAGGCCCGAGCCCGTGGTCGCCAAGCCCGAGCCCATGGTCGCCAACCCCGAGCCGGTTGGGGCCAAGCCCGAGCCGGTACCCAAGGCCGAGCCGCCGCCCGTGATCGAGAGTCCCAGGCCGGCGGCGAGCGAGCCCGTCGTGGCACCGGCGCCGCCCGCGCCCGCCGAGCCCCCGAAGGTCGAGAGCGCCCCGGCCGCAATCCCGGTTCCCGTGCTTTCCGAGGCGCCCGCCAAGGTCCAACCACGCCCGGCGGGCAAGACCGCGCCAGAGCCTGCGATCGACTGGCTCTATTACGGCCTCTGGGCGCTGGCGTTCCTGCTGGTGGCCGCGGCGGCCACGCTCGCATGGCGCCTCGCGCGCCGGGGCCGCGAAGATGACTTCTATGACGAGGCCCACGCCGAGGTCCCCGCGGAGGATGGCAATCAAATCGTGATCGCGGATGAATTCCGCGAGGAGCCGGTGTTTGCCGAAGAGCCTGCGCCGGTGGCCGCCCAGGCGCGCCGCGAGATCGACTCGGACGTGGAGCTCTCCACCCGCCTTCCCGACACCAACACCGACGCCCTGCGCCAGCGCTACATCGAGGAGCGCTTCCCGGAGATCGGCAAGGGCGCGATCGTGCTCGAGGATCCGGCTTCGGTGGTGAAGGGCGCGCGCCTCTTCTACGAGGATGGGGCGCTGGCCCGCGCGGTGGAGCTCCTGCACTACGCGATCGAGCGCAGGCCCGAGGAGGTAAGGAACTGGCTCGCGCTCTTCGAGATCTTCCGCCTCGAGCGGCTCACGGGCGAGTTCGCGCAACTCGCGCGCCGCTTCCGGGAGCACCACGGCAAGGGCGAGTACTGGCGCAAGGTGCAGTACTTCGGGCGCGAGATCGACCCAGGCAACGAGCTCTACGCCCAAGCCGCGGTCAACACATTCGAGACCATCGGGCCCAGCCAGGCGCGCCTCCTCGCTGCCGAAGCGAGTTTCGACCCGGTCGCGGAAAACTGGCTCGGCATGCCGATGGATTTCCAGAACGAGGTGCTGGCGAACGATCTGCGCAAGGCGTTGATGGCCGAGGCCGGGATCCACGAGCAGGACCTGGTGCCCAACCCGATGCCGGCGCTGCGCAACATCGAGATGTTCTCGGTCGCCTGACATGTCGAGCGAATTCGCCGCCGTCGAGCGCATCGTCGCACTGAAGACGGTGCGCGAGGCTGCCTCGCGCTCTGCCTTCCTGTCGGCCATCCGCGAGCTCGGCAAGGACGGCAGCGAGTTCAGCCTCGAGCGCCTGCAGGAGCTGATGCGCATCGAGGAGCACTTCCAGGCGCTGCTCCTATACGACCAGATCGACTTCCTGCGCCAGCCCGCCGCGGCGTCGGAGGCGGACCGCGATTTCGCCCTCAACATCCAGCGCATCTGCCTCGAGGCGGCCAACGGCTTCCAGCGGTTCCTTCGCAACCGCAACACGTGGGCCACTACGCGCGAGGCGCTCGACACGATGTTCCGCGTGACCGGCCTCGCGCTGAACGCGATCCACAGCTTCGTGAAGTGGGGCTACTTCCTGAACGAGCCGGGCCGCGCGGCGCCGTGGAAGCAGCTGCACGCGCTCTACGCGCTCTCGGAGGCCGACGGCTACTCGCAGGTGCCCTTCGTGCTGCATCCCGCGCAGCCGAGCTTCAAGCCCTCGGTGCAGTCGCTCTACCTGCGCACGCTGATCCTCGACATCCTCAATACCGGCAACCTTTCCAAGATCCAGATCGAGGTCGCCGATGGCTGGTTCTCCTCGTGGTGCAACGACTACGCGCTCGACGCGGAGTACTCGACGCGCAACCACCTCTTCTTCGTGGACCTCGCCTCCGACACCGGCATGCACCTGATGCGCAAGGAGAGCCACGGCGACACCATCCGCTACGTGCGCACCGACGGCCTCAAGGCGCAGATCGAGGAAGTGCAGCTGGGGCTGCGCCACGGGCGCCTGTACGCGGGCTATGGCGCCGGCGCGGTGTTCCCGGTCGAGGAGCACGTGGCGCTCCTCGCCATCATCGAGAAGCTCTACCACTCGATCCTCGCCGGAAGCGAGAACCGCATCGAGGAGCGCACCCACTTCGAGGACCGCGAGGTCGACGTGGTGATCGGCATCGAGCGGGTGATGCGCAAGTTGCGCGAGGCGCCGTCGCAAGCCACCGCGCCGCGGGCCGCTGTTTCCGCCGCATCGATGGCGGACACGATCGAGCTCACGCCCACCGGGATGTCGCTGGTGGAGAACCAGGCCGCGCCCCCCGCCGGCATCGACGAGCCAGCCGCCGATCCCGACATCGAGCGCTGGAAGGTCTACGACCTGAGCTCCAAGGGCTACGGGCTGCTGGTGGACCGGGCCGCCTCCGAGACGATCCTGCTGAACGGCATCATCGCGCTGCGCAACCACGAAACCGGCGGCTGGATCGTGGGGCACGTGGTGCGCAAGCTCGCCAACCGCGTGCGCGGCGAGATCCTGGTGGGCATCGAGGTCCTCGCCTACCGGCCGATCGCCGTGGACATGGCGCCCGCCTCGGCCGGCGCGGCGCTGCAAACGCTCTACATGCCGGGTCTCGACACCACCGGCAAGCTCGATTCGGTCCTGGTGCGCGTCGCCGACTTCCGCTCCGACCAGAGCTTCGCCATCAAGGCCGGCGGAGTGCATTATCGGGTGCGCCTGAACCGCATCATTCGCAAGGGCGCGGACTGGATCAAGGCCCGCTTCGAGATCGAGTCGAAGGCTTGAGGCGCGCGCGGCGCCGGCGCATGTCCTTCGGATCCGCCTTCAGCTCCCGGTAGAGCTCGACGCGGTCGCCCTCGCGCAGCACGCTCGCGGGGCTCGCTACGCGCGACCAGATCCCCACCTTGAGCGGCGCCATGTCGAGCTTCGCGAAGCGCGGATCGAGACACGCCGCGGCGATGGCGTCGCCGGCGGTCGCTCCCTCGGGCACCTCGAGTTCGATCACCTCCTGCCGGGAGGCGAGCGCGAGCGCGACCTGGACGCGGATCACGCGACAGCCTCGGCGCGCGCGACGAAGCAGTCGACCAGGGTCTCGATGATGTGCCCGAAGACCGGGCCCAGGAGTGCCGCCATCGCCGCGTTGGAAAACGAATAGTCGAGCGCGAATTCGACGCGGCAGCCGGATTCTCCCAGTGGGACGAACGTCCAGCGGCCCTTGAATACCTCGAAGGGCCCCTCGACGAACTCGAGATCCATGCGCTGCGGCGCGTCCTTGCGGTTCAGCGTCGAGAAGTGGCTCGCGAGGCCGTGGTAGTCGACATCGATGCGGGCGCGCGTGAGCGAGTCGGTGCGCTCGAAGACCTGGGCGCCCGAGCACCACGGCAGGAACTGCGGATAGCGCTCGACATCGTCCACCAGGTCGAACATGGTGCTCGCGGCACGCGGGACGAGAACGCTTTTGAGCACGGTCGGCATGGGGTTGACCGGTAGAATAAACAACTTATGTCGATCGTCGAAAACAAGAAGGCCTTCCACGACTACTTCGTCGAAGAGCGCTACGAGGCGGGGCTGGTGCTCGAAGGCTGGGAGGTCAAGGCCATCCGCGCCGGGCGCGTGCAATTGAAGGAAGCCTACGTGACGCTGATGGGCGCGGAGCCGTTCGTGATCGGCATGCATATCAGCGCGCTGCCGTCCTCGTCCACCCACGTGAACCCCGACCCCACGCGCTCGCGGAAGCTGCTGCTCAACTCCGAAGAGATCAGGAAGCTCATCGGCAAGGTGGAGCAGAAGGGCTACACGCTGGTGCCGATCGACCTGCACTACACCAAGGGCCGCGTGAAAATCTCGATCGGCCTGGCGAAGGGCAAGAAGCAGCACGACAAGCGCCAAGTCGAGAAGGAGCGCGACTGGCAGCGCGAGCAGGCGCAACTCATGCGCCGCAAGGCATGACTCGGGCCGGATTCGCGGCGGCCGTCCTCCTGCTGCCCGCCTCCTTCGCATGGGCCGCCCAGGCGGTTGCCTCGGCCGCCGAGGAACTGCGCGGAGTTCGCGCTTTCACGATCAGGGTGGAGGGCCTGGACGAGCACGCGATCAAGTGCGCCATTTCGACGAAGGCGATCGAGACGTCGGCAAGATCCATCCTGGGGCAGTCGAAGGTGCTTCTCCGACCGTCCGAAAATCCGCGCCAGAATGCGTTCCTCTACTACAACGTCAACGTGATCTCGCTCCAGGACGGCCAATGCTTCTACTCGTTCTCGCTGGACGCCCAGTTGGTCGGCGAGCTCAAAGTGGGCACCCGCACCAACCTCGGCGCATACACGGCGTGGCACAGGGGAGGGATTCGTTCCACGTATCGCGCGAACGCCGCGAGCACGCTCACCTATGAGATCGAGGCATTGACGCGGGCTTTCGTCGGCGCATGGAGCGAGGTGAACCCATAAAAAAAGCCCTTCGCGTCAAAGGGCTTGGAAGATGGGGTGGCTGATGGGACTCGAACCCACGACGACTGGAATCACAATCCAGGACTCTACCGCTGAGCTACAGCCACCGTAATTCGAGAAATCTGGCGCGCCCGACAGGATTCGAACCTGTTACCCCCGGCTTAGAAGGCCGGTGCTCTATCCGGATGAGCTACGGGCGCATTCGGAGTCGAATCGTCGGTGGTCGGGGTGGAGGGATTCGAACCCCCGACATCTTGCTCCCAAAGCAAGCGCGCTACCAGACTGCGCTACACCCCGTTGTTGCCGCTTGTCGAGCGGCTCGTGTCCGCTCCAACAAGCGACAATTATACGGCCCCTTACTGCGAAGTCGACTCCGCAGGCGCCGCCGGCGGCGATTCCTCGCGCTTGGGCGGATCGAGCAGCGCCTTGCGCGACAGTCTCACGCGACCCTTGTCGTCGGCCTCGAGCACCTTCACCTTCACGATCTGGCCTTCCTTCAAATAGTCCGAGACCGCGTTCACGCGCTCGTGGGCGATCTGCGAGATGTGCAACAGGCCATCCTTGCCGGGCAGGAGTTGCACGATGGCGCCGAAGTCGAGAAGACGCAGCACCGGTCCCTCGTACACCTTGCCGACCTCGACTTCCGCGGTGATCGCCTTGATGCGGTTCATCGCGTCCTCGCCGGCTTCCGCCGACAGGCATGCGATGGAGATCGTGCCGTCGTCCTCGATGTCGATGGTGGTGCCGGTCTCGCGCGTGAGCGCCTGGATGACGCTGCCGCCCTTGCCGATTACCTCGCGGATCTTGTCGGGGTTGATCTTCATCTTGATGATGCGCGGCGCGTAGTTCGACATCTCGACGCGCGGTCCCGGGACGGCCTGCTTCATGATGCCCAGGATGTGCATGCGGCCTTCCCTGGCCTGGTCGAGCGCGACCTTCATGATCTCGCGCGTGATGCCGGTGATCTTGATGTCCATCTGCAGCGCGGTGATGCCCTGCTCGGTGCCCGCGACCTTGAAGTCCATGTCGCCGAGGTGATCCTCGTCGCCGAGGATGTCGGTGAGCACCGCGAAGCGCCCGCCGTCCTTGATGAGCCCCATCGCGATGCCCGCGACGTGGCCCTTCAGCGGCACGCCCGCGTCCATCAGCGAGAGGCAGCCGCCGCACAC
>JANLXC010000114.1:0-1883 GCA_031364925.1 Burkholderiales bacterium
CTGCGCCTTCACGGCCCAGCCAAACGCGTCCTCTAGCCTCGGGGTATCTACCCGGAGGTCTTCATGGCATCCCCCGCCGCTCGGCTCTTCGTCCCCGTGATCGTCCTCGCCGCGCTCGGCGCCATGACCGTCGAGGCGCGCGTGATGCGCTCGACCACGGAGAAAGTCGCGATGCAGCAGCAGGACGCGGGCTACCAGGCGCTTGTGGACGCGGCCAATGCAGTGGTGGGCGTGAAGGTGAAGGCGCTCTCCAATGCGCGCAGCAACGAGACTCTCGGAGCCGAGCGCATCGGCTCCGGCGTATTGATCGGCAAGGACGGCCTGGTGCTCACCATCGGCTACCTCATCATGGAAGCCGACCAGGTCGAGGTGTGCGATTCCGACGGCGCGACGGTTCCGGCGACGGTGGTCGCGTACGACCACGCGACCGGCTTCGGACTGATACGTCCGATGAGGAAACTCACGCCGAAGCCGATCCGCGTCGGCACCTCGGCGCCCATTACCCAGCTCGACCGCCTGATGATCGTCACCGGCGGCGACGAGCAGACCCTTTCCATCGCGACCGTGGTGTCGCGCCGGCAGTTCGCGGGCTACTGGGAGTACCTGATCGACGGCGCGATCTTCACCTCCCCGCCGCGCATGGACCATAGCGGCGCCGCCCTCATCAACCAGAAGGGCGAGCTGGTCGGCGTGGGCTCTTTGCTGGTGATGGATGCGCTTACCCCCGGCGAGCGCATGCCCGGCAACATGTTCGTGCCGGTCGACCTGCTGAAGCCCGTGCTCGATGAAATGGTGCGCACCGGCGGGCAGCCCGCGGCGAAGCGCCCGTGGATCGGGGTGAATTCCCTGGAGGAGGACGGGCGCGTGAAGGTGATGCAGGTGAACGAAGAAAGCCCCGCCGAAGCGGCCGGCATCACCGCGGGCGATATCATCCTCAAGGTGAATGGCGAGCCGGTCGAGTCGCTGGAAAAGTTCTACGGCAAGCTGTGGGGCACCGGCGCGCAGCCCAGCGCGGACGTGCACCTCACCGTCCTGCACGGCGTGAGCCTTCGCGAAGTGATCGTGCGTTCCATCGAACGCCAGCAGTACATGCGGCGCAAGCCCAGCATCTGAGAGATGCCGCGATCGCCGTAGCTAGCGAATGTGGTAACCCGCCACCTTCCAGGTGCCGCTCCTCTCGCGCATCGGCGTGACCGTCTCCACGGATTGCGGGCGGTTCTCGAAGCGCGTGTCGTACTGGATCACCACGTACTCGCCCTCGGGCGCTCCGGGCAGCAGCTTCGTGTAGGTGGCCGAGCGCAACTTGCGGGAGATCGCCACACCCAACGGCCCGCGCACCTGCGCAAGCGTGGTCTCCCACTGCGTCTTCGGCACCGCGTCGCGGAAGTACGCCGCCGAATCGTCCCAGCTCTCGGCATAACGCCCCGTATCGACGAACGCGAGCCAGCTGTCGGCGACGTTCATCGCCGGCGCGGTGTCCAAAACGATCGCCGGGGCGGGCGTCGCCTCGGGCGTTTCCTCCGCGGCGTAGGCCGACAGCGCGACGATGGCCGCGGCCAGCATCAGCGCGAAGATCTTGTGCAGGGCTTTCATGGGCGTCCTTTCCGGGGACTCATCGGCGCTCCCGCGTCTCGCGCAAGTGCCGCAGGTAGACGACGTTCGCGAGCATCGCAAGGCCGATTGGCACGAACACGATCGCCTCCGGAACCCAGGCCTTGCCGAACTGCGGGGCCCCGGCGAAAAGGACGAGGGCACTCAGTGCCGACGCGGCGAGCATCGTGCACCCCGTGAATGCGTTGGCGGCGTACCAGACCTCGCGGCTCGACTGCCATCGATCCTCCCTCAGGCCTTGCGCGACTTGCGCGCCGCGTTGGCTGTAATGC
>JANLXC010000116.1:0-15606 GCA_031364925.1 Burkholderiales bacterium
GCTGATCCCGCAGGAGGACTTCGTCGCCAAGGTGAAGGAAGTCTCCGGCGGCAAGGGCGCGGCGATCGTGTACGACAGCATCGGCATCGATACCTTCGCGCGCTCCCTCGACTGCGCGCGCCGCTTCGGGCTCGTCGTCTCCTACGGCTGGGCCTCCGGCGATCCGGGAACGGTTTCGCTCATGGACCTGCGCGCCAAGGGCTCGCTCTTCGTGACGCGGCCCACCATCGCGCAGTACACCGCGGAGACCGAGGACCTGCGCGCCGGCGTGACCGCGCTCTTCGGCCTGGTGGCCGACGGGAAGCTGCGCATCAAGGTAGGCAATACGTATCCGCTGCGCGAGGCGCCGCGGGCCCATGCCGATCTCGCCGCGGGCAGGACGGTGGGATCGGTCGTGCTGGTTGCATAAGGAGAAACGCACGTGCTGCTCCAGGGCAAGGTAGCGATCATCACCGGCGCCGCATCGCTGCGCGGCATCGGTTTCGCGACGGCGAAGACCTTCGCGCACGAAGGCGCGCGCGTCGCCCTTCTCGACCTTGACGCCAGGGCCGTGCACGAGGCAGCGGCGGCGATCGGCGATGACGCCAAGGGCTTCGCCTGCGACGTGCGCCACGCGCAGCGCTGCTCCCAGGTCGTGCAGGAGGTCATCGCGCAACTCGGCCACGTGGACATCCTCGTGAACAACGCCGGCGTGAGCCAGGCCAAGCGCCTCATGGAAAGCACCGAAGATGACTACAACCTGGTGATGGATGTGAGCCTGCGCGGCTGCTACAACATGTCGCGCGCCGTGGCTCCCCATTTTCGCTCGCGCAAGAGCGGCAACATCGTGTGCATGGGCTCGGTCGCCGCGCAGCGCGGCGGCGGCGTGCTCGGCGGGCCCCACTACGCCGCGGCCAAGGGCGGCGTGCAGACCATGGCGAAAGCCATGGCGCGCGAGCTCGGACCCGACGGTATCCGCGTGAACGCCGTGGCGCCGGGCCTCGTCGAGACCGAATTGCTCGTCGGCAAGATCACCGACGAGGGCAAGCAGAAGGTGGCGGAGACGACCCCGTTGGGGCGACTCGCCACGCCGCAGGACATCGCCAACGCGTTCCTGTTCCTGGCATCCGACCTGTCGAGCTACGTGACGGGCGTGGTGCTGGACGTGAATGGCGGGCTGCACATCCACTGACCCAACCAAGCTTTTTCCAATCCCAGAGGAGGAAACATGTCATTCAAACTGAAGGCCACCATCGCGGCGATCGCCGTGACGTTCTCGATAGGCGCCGGCGCGCAAGGCAAGGATCCGATCAAGGTCGGCCTCTCCGGTCCCTACACCGGCGGTTCGAGCCCCATGGGCATCTCCATGCGCGACGCCATCCGCCTCGCGGTGAACGAGATCAACGCCTCCGGCGGCGTGCTCGGCCGCCCGCTGCAGCTCGTCGAGCGCGACGACGAGGCGAAGAACGAGCTCGGCGCGCAGATCGCGCAGGAGCTGATCCACAAGGAGAAGATCGTGGCCGGCCTCGGCGTGATCAACACCGGCGTCATCCTCGCGAGCTCGCGCTACTACCAGGACGCCAAGATCCCGCTGATCACGCCCGGCCCGACGGGCTCGGTCGTCACCAGGCAGTTTGTTCCGCCCGAGTACACCGAGAACTACATCTTCCGCGTCTCGCTGCCCGACAACATCCAGGCCGAGATGATCGCCCAGGAGGCGGTGGACAAGCGCAAGTACAAGAAAATCGCGATCCTCGCCGACTCCAGCAACTACGGGCAGCTCGGCCGCGAGGACATGACCAAGGCCCTCGAGAAGCGCGGCGTGAAGCCGGTCGCGACCGAGAAGTTCAACGTGAAGGACGTTGACATGACCTCGCAGCTGATGCGCGCCAAGGGCGCCGGCGCGGAGGCGATCCTCACCTATGGCGTGGGCCCCGAGCTCGCGCAGATCGCCAACGGCATGGCCAGGCTCGGCTGGAAGGTGCCGCTCATCGGCAGCCACACGCTGTCGATGCCGAACTTCATCGAGACCGCCGGCGCCAACGCCGAGGGCGCGGTGTTCCCGCAGACCTTCGTGAACGACGGCACGCCCAAGCGCACGAAGTTCATCGAGACCTACAAGAAGACCTACAACGTGCAGCGCATCCCCGGCGTGGGCTGGGCGGCGCCCGGCTACGACACGGTGTATCTCCTCGCCGCGGCCATCAAGCAGGCCGGCAGCACCGACGGCGCCAAGATTCGCGAGGCGCTGGAGAACCTGGGCACGAAGGTCGATGGGCTGCTCATGACCTACGACAAACCGTTCACCAAGGACAACCACGAGCTGTTCAAGGACTCGTCGAAGGCGGTGATGGCGACGATCCGCAACAGCGAAGTGGTCAAGGTCCAGTAACCGGCCAAGCGAAGCCAAGCGCGGAGCTCACACATGGACGTCTTCCTGCAGATCCTCTTCAGTGGGTGCGCGATCGGCATGATCTACGCCGTCATCGCGTTCGGCTACCAGCTCACCTTCGCCACTTCGGGGACACTGAACTTCGGCCAGGGGGAGGCCCTCGCGCTCGGGGCGCTGGTGGGGTTGTCCGTCGCGGGGCACGTGAGCTATTGGGCGATGATCCCCTTCGCCCTCATCTTCGGTGCGCTCTACGGCATCGCCGTGGAGCGCATCGCGGTGCGTCCCGCGATGGAGGTGAAGTCCGAGGGCTGGATCATGGCCACGATCGCGCTCGGCATCATCATGAAGAACGTCGCCGAGAACATCTGGGGCAGGGAGGACATGAAGTTCCCCTCCCCGGTGCCAGAGACGCCGCTGCAGGTCTTCGGCGTGAACATCCTGCCCATGGAGTTGCTGGTCATCGGCGGGGCGCTCGCCATCATGCTCGCCATCGAGGCGTTCAACCGCAAGTCGATCTACGGCAAGGCCGTGGTCGCCACCGCTTCCGACCCGGCCGCGGCGGGGCTCATGGGCGTGAACACCGGCCAGGTGATCACGTTCTCGTACGCGCTCTCCTGCGCCACCGCGGCGTTCGCGGGTATCCTCATCGCCCCGCTCACGCTTGCCGGCGCCGGCATGGGCGCCTCCCTCGGCCTGAAGGCGTTCGCTGTGGCGATCGTGGGCGGCCTTACCTCGGGCATCGGCGCCATCGTCGGCGGCCTGCTGCTCGGCATCTCCGAGACCGCGACCGGCTTCTACATCTCGACCGGCTACAAGGATGTCCCGGGGCTGGTGCTGCTGCTCCTCGTGCTCGCCCTGAAGCCCGCGGGCCTGTTCGGCAAGAGCGCGATCAAGAAGGTCTGACCGTGGCGACCACGAGAAAGCTCCTTCCCTGGATCGCCATCGCCGCTCTCGCGCTGTTTCCCCAGGTGGTGCCCAACCCGTACTACATCCACCTGCTGGTGGTGATCGGCATCTACGCGATCGTCCTCTTCGGCCTCGACATCGTGGTCGGATACACGGGAGAGGTATCGCTCGGCCACGCCGCGCTCTTCGGCATCGGCGCGTACGCAGCGGGTCTTCTCTTCGTGAAGGCGGGCTGGCCCTTCTGGCTCGCGATTCCCTCGGCGATCGCGATCACCGCGCTCCTGGGTGCGGCGCTCGCGGTCCCGGCGCTGAGGGTCACGGGTCCGTATCTCGCCATGGTGACGCTTGCCTTCGGCACCATCGCCTTCATCCTCATCAACGAGATGGACTTCCTCACCAACGGGCCGCAGGGCCTGCAGGTGCGCAAGCCCGTGGTGTTCGGCCACAAGGTGACGGCGCTCGACTTCTACTACTTCACGCTCGTCCTGGTTGTCCTGTCGATCGTCATCGTGTCGCGGATCCTCGCCTCGCACTACGGGCGCGCGTTCATCGCGCTGCGCGGCAGCCCCGTCGCTGCCGACTGCATGGGCGTGTCCGTGTACAAGTACAAGGTGCTCGCGTTCATCGTGAGCGCGGCTTTCGCGGGCCTGGGCGGAGCCCTCTTCGCCTTCTCCGAGGAGTACATCGCCCCCAACACCTTCACCTTCGAGCTCGCCGTGCTCTTCCTCCTCGCCATCACCCTCGGGGGGCGCAGGACGCGCACGGGCGCGCTCCTCGGGGCGGCGATCATCGTGGTGCTGCCGAACCTGCTCTCCGACGTGAAGCTCTTCCGCATCCTCTCCGCGGTCATCGCTCTCGGCGTGGGCGCCTACGCCGCGTGGGCGGTGACGACCACGCGCACCACGATCCGCGAGATCGCCTTCCCCGTCGCGGTGCTGGCGGCCTTCACGTTATTCGCCTTCACGCTCAAGGAGATCGCCGAGCACCGCCTCACGATCTTCGGGCTGCTGATCCTCGGCGTCGTCTTTTACTTGCCCGACGGCATCACCGGGTACCTGAAGTCCCTGGTGCGCAAGTGGAAGCCCGGGCTGCTGCACGAGCACACGGAGGTGACCGAGCGAGGCGACGAGGCTCACGCCTGGGCGAAGTCCGCCCACGCGCTGCCCGAGGGCCAGGCGCTCATCGAGGCCAAGGGCGTGTTGATGCAATTCGGCGGCCTCAAGGCGCTGAACGACGTGGACCTCAGGGTCTCCCCGGGCACTATCCACGGGCTCATCGGGCCCAACGGCTCGGGCAAGAGCACCATGATGAACGTGCTCACCGGCATCTACCGGCCCACCGCCGGGAGCGTCACCTTCCAGGGCGAGAACATCGCCGGCCGCTCGCCCGCGCGCATCGCGCTGAACGGCATCGCGCGCACTTTCCAGAACGTGCAGCTCTTCGGCGAGATGACCTGCGTGGAGAACGTGCTGGTGGGCCTGCACCACACGTTCCGCTCGAACATCCTCGACGTGATCTTCGCCACGCGCCGCTGCCGCGAGGAGGAGCTGGCGGCGCGCATGCGCGCTGCGAGCCTGCTCGCCTTCGTCGGCCTCTCGGAGCTCGCCAACGAGGAGGCGCGTAACCTTCCCTACGGCCGGATGCGGCTCCTCGAGATCGCGCGCGCGCTGGGGCTTTCTCCCACGTTGCTGCTGCTCGACGAGCCGGCCGCGGGGCTGCCGCCCTCGGAGCTGCCGGCGCTGGTGGAGATGATCCGCAAGATCCGCGACCACCATATCTCGGTGATCCTCATCGAGCACCACATGGACGTGGTCATGAGCATCTGCGACCGCGTGACGGTGCTCGACTTCGGCCAGAAGATCGCCGAGGGCGCGGCCGCCGAAGTCCAGCGCAACCCGAAGGTGATCGAGGCGTACCTGGGCGCGGGCGCTGCCGAATCGTCGGACGGCGAGCCGCAGCTCGCGCAGGCGTAAGGAGGAGAACATGCTCAAAGTCGAGGGACTGCATGCCGGCTACGGAAGGACCGAGGTCCTGCACGGCATCTCGCTCGAGGTCCCGAAGGGCGCCCTGGTGTGCCTCATCGGCTCCAACGGCGCGGGCAAGACCACGACCATGCGCGCGATCTCCGGCATGATCCGGCCCAGCGCCGGCGCGGTGCTCCTCAACGGCGCGGACGTCACCTCCTTCGACTCGCACCGCATCGCGCGCCTGGGGCTCGCGCATTCGCCCGAAGGGCGGCGCGTCTTTCCCACGATGACGGTCACGGACAACCTCCTGCTCGGCGCGTTTCCGCGGTTCATCGGCGCGCGGCCCAAGGGCGACGTCGCGGGCGACCTGGAAAGCGCGATGGAGCTTTTCCCGGTGCTGAAGACGCGGCGCACGCAGCTCGCCGGGACGCTCTCGGGCGGCGAGCAGCAGATGCTCGCCATGGCGCGCGCGGTCATGCTCAATCCCGAGGTGGTGCTGCTCGACGAGCCGTCGATGGGCCTGGCACCGATCCTCGTCGAGGAGGTATTCGCCATCATCCGCCGCCTGAAGGAGAAGAACGTCACGATGCTGCTGGTGGAGCAGTTCGCCGCCGCGGCGCTCGAGGTCGCCGACTACGCGTACGTGCTGGAGAGCGGCAGCATCGCCCTGCACGGCAAGGCCGAGTCGGTGAAGAAGGATCCCGCGGTGCGCGAAGCCTACCTCGGCTCGCACTGACCCCCACGATATCGACAGGAGCCGCCATGAGCACCGCCAAGGGCTACATCTACGCCGAGCTGGAAATCACCGACCAGGATTATTTCTACGACGAGTACATGCCGCGGGTGCACCCCGTGCTGCAGAAATACAAGGCGAAGTTCCTCATCGCCGGCGGCAACCCCGAGGTGATCGAGGGCGAGCGCGCCGTGAAGCGCGTGGTCTTCCTGGAGTTCGACAGCCTCGCCAAGGCGAAGGAGTTCTATTGGTCCAAGGACTACCAGGACGTGATCGACTACCGCTTCAAGTCCGCCAAGACCCACCTCTACATCATGGAAGGCACGCCGCCGGGAATCTCGGCCGAGAGCGCCGCCGCGGCGCAGCGTGAAAATGCGTGAGACCTTCGATTTCATCGTCGTCGGCGCGGGCTCCGCGGGCTGCGTGCTCGCCAACCGCCTGACGAAGGATCCTTCCGTCCGCGTGCTGCTCCTCGAGGCGGGACCCGCGGACCGCAACGTCTGGCTCAGGATCCCGGCGGGGGTGCCGAAGGTGGTCGGGCACCCCAAGCTCACCTGGGGCTACGTCTCAGACGAGGAGCCGGGCCTCAACAACCGGCGCATCATCTGGCCCCGCGGCAAGACCCTGGGCGGCAGCAGCTCCATCAACGGCCACGTGTACATGCGCGGCCAGCCGGCCGACTACGACGCGTGGCGCGACATGGGCAATGCCGGCTGGGGATGGAACGACATCCTTCCATACTTCAAGCGCGGCGAGGCGCACTACCTCGGCGCGAGCGCGCTTCACGGCGGCGATGGCGAGCTGCACGTCTCGCCGCTCTATGAGCCGCATCCGGCCTCCGCGGCGTGGGTGGAAGCCGCGGTGCGCCGGGGCATCCCGCGCACCGACGACTTCAACGGCCCCAGCCAGGAAGGCGTGGGCTACCTGCAGTTCGCCTGCAAGAACGGCGAGCGCGATTCCACCTCCACCGCGTTCCTGAAGCCCGTGCGCCAACGGGCGAACCTGGTGGTGAAAGTCAACTCGCTGGCCGAATCGATCCTGCTGGAGAAGGACCGTGCCGTCGGCGTGCGCTATTCGGTAAACGGCGACGCGCATCAGGCCTACGCGGGCGAGGTGATCCTCGCCGGCGGCGCGATCAATTCGCCGCAGCTCCTGATGCTCTCGGGCATCGGCCAGCCCGAGCAGCTCGAGCCTCTGGGCATCAAGATGAAGCATGCGCTCCAGGGCGTGGGAATGAACCTGCAGGACCACATCTACGCGCATTGCCTCGCCAAGGTCGAGCCATCCTTCTCGATCAACCAGAAGATCGCGAGCAACTGGCGCATGATCCCGGACGTGCTGCGCTACATCGCCTCGCGCCGCGGGCTGCTCACCTCCGCCGCGGCCCAGGTGGGGCTCTTCACGCGTTCCACGCCCGACAAGCCCGGCCCCGACCTGCAGGTGCAGATGCGGCCCTTCAGCATGATCAGCTCGTCGGGCATGTACAAGGCGAACGACGAGCCGATGCTGACGGCCTCCGTGACGCTGCTTCGGCCCAGCTCGATCGGCTCGGTCACGCTTCGCACGGCCAGCCCGAGGGACGCGCCGCGCATGGTGGCGAACTACCTCACCGACGCGCGCGACATCCCGCCACTCATCGCCGGCATCCGCCTGATCCGGTCGATCTTCAACGAGTCGCCCTTCCGCGAGCACTACGAGGGCGAGGCGATGCCCGGGGAGCTGTACCAGAGCGACGAGGAGATGACGCGCTACCTGCACGCCAACGCGCAATCGATGTACCACCCCGTGGGCACCTGCCGGATGGGAAACGACGAGCACGCGGTGGTCGATCCGGAGCTTCGCGTGCATGGCCTTCACGGGCTGCGCGTGGTCGATGCCTCGATCATGCCGCGCATTCCCTCGGGCAACACCAACGCACCGACCATCATGATCGCCGAGAAGGCGTCGGACATGATCCTGGCGAACTGAACGCCGGTTTGCGGGCACCGGCGTCATGCGGCCCAACGCAAACGGCCAGCGCCAAGCTCAATCGGCCTTGATTCCCGCTTCGCGGATGATGCGCCCCATGCGCGCGAGGCCTGCGCGGATCGATTCGGTGAGCTGTTCGGGCGAGCCGGGGGCCACGTCATAGCCGAGCGGCACGAGCGCGTCGCGCACATCGGGCGCGGCTGCAGCCTTCACGATCTCGGCGTTGAGCAGGTCGATGATCGCGCGCGGCGTTCCCGCGGGCGCCACCACCGCGAACCAGGTCGAGAATTCGAAGTCCGGGATGCCGGACTCGCGCACCGTCGGCACCTCGGGCAACAGTGGCGAGCGCTCCGCGCCCGTGACCGCGAGCACGCGCAACTTGCCGGCCTTCGCTTGAACGCTCACCACGCCCAGCCCTTGCGCGAGGAGCGGCACCTGCCCACCGAGCACGTCGGTCAGCGCCTGCGCCGCGCCCTTGTAGGGAACGTGCGCGAGCTTCACCCCCGCGGCTGAAGCCAGCATCTCCATCACCATGTGTTGCGGGCTGCCGTTGCCGCCGCTCGCGAAGTTGATTTCACCTGGGCGTGCCTTCGCCTGTCCGATGAGCTCCGCCAGGGTCTTCGCGGGGAAAGCGGGGTTCACCGCGATGCCGAAGGCATTTCCTGCCACGCGCGAGACGGGCGCCAGGTCCTTCAGCGGGTCGTATCCCAGCTTCGCGTTGAGGTTCGGCAGCATCGTGAGGATCGAGTCGTTCACGAAGCCGATGGTGTAGCCGTCCGGCGCCGCGCGCACGAGACGCTCCGTGCCGATCTGGCCGGCGGCACCAGGGACGTTCTCCACGACGATCGGGCGGCCGAGGCTCGCCGACATCTTCTGCGCGAAAGCGCGTGCAACGTTGTCCACCGCAGTGCCCGCCTGCAACGGCACCAGCATCGTGATCGGCCGTGACGGATAGGGTTGGGATTGGGCCGTGGCGAAGGGCGCGACGCACGCGGCGAGAAGCCCGAGGAAGAAAGAGGCGATCTTCATGCAATGCGCAGCAGTTTGGCCGCCGTCCCCCCGAGGATCAAGTTGCGCTCGCTCTCGGCCAGCTCGGCCAGGCGTTCGACGCTGGCCACCGGATCTTCCAGCCCCATGTCGAAGCAGTAGTCGCTGCCCAGGAGCACGCGATCGGCGCCGACCTGGCGCACCAGGTTCATGTTGATCCGGTCATCGTGGCCGATGGTGTCATAAGTGAAGCGGCGGAGGTATTCGCTGGGCATTCTCTTCATGTGCTTGAGCTCCGGGCGGACGCGCGTTCCATGGTCGAGGCGCCCGATGAGGCCGGGCAAGGTGCCGCCGGCATGCGGCAGGTTGAACTCCAGGCGGGGGAACGCGTCGAGCACGCCGCCGAAGATCAGGCTCGCGGCCGCCATGCCGGTGTCGTACGGGTTGCCGAGCAAGTTGCGCAGGTAGTAGCGGGTGGTGCGCTCCACGCCTATCGTGTAGACCGGGTGCAGGAAGATCGGCCACGCGATTTCTTCGCACTTCGCGTAAATGTCCCAATAGCGCTTGTCGTCGAGCTCGGTGCCGTCCACGCTGGTGGCCAGATAGAGGCCGCGCAAGCCGGGAAGATTTGCCGCGCGCTCGAGCTCGCGCAGCGCGAGCGCGGGATCCTGCATCGGCACCATGGCGAACGAATACAGGCGCGCCGGGTGCTGGAGGTGCGCGGACGACGCCGCGTCGTTGTACGCCTGCGAGAGCGCGAGCCCCAATGCCGGGCTCGCCCAGTAGACCATCGGAGTCGTGAGCGACATCAGCTGCACGTCCACGCCCTGGCGGTCCATGCCCGCGAGGCGCAGCTCCAGGCTCACGAACTCGTCGCTGAAGGCATTGGCGAGCTTGCCCACGGTAATGCGATAGCCGTGGCCGGTGCGCTCGAGCTTTGCGCCTTCGCGCGGCCCGTCGCGCTCCAACAGGTCGATCCAGGGCTGCGGATACCAGTGCGTGTGCGTGTCGATGATTTGCATGCCGTGCATTCTGCCCGGTTTCAGGATGCGGCGGCGATGCGCTCGGCTGTGAGCGGCAGGTCGCGCACGCGCACGCCCACGGCATCGAAGATCGCGTTGGCAATCGCCGCGGCCGTGGGGCCCATCGCCGCTTCGCCCGCGCCCATCGAGGGCTGGTCGCGCTGCTGCAGCACGAACGTCTCCACCATGGGCACCTCGGAGAAACGCAGGATCGGATAGCTTTCCCAGCGATCGCTCGTGACGCGCGTGCGATCGAAGCGCACGGCTTCCTTGAGCGACCAGCTCACGGCCTGGATCGCGCCGCCTTCGAGCTGGTTGGCGACGCCATCGGGATTGACGGCGAGCCCGACGTCGGCCGCGATCGCGAGGCGCTTCACCCGGACCGTGTGCGTGAGCTCCACTTCCACGGCTATGGCGCAATAGGCCCCGTTGCCCTTGTAGCGCGCGTAGCCGAAGCCGCGGCCGAAGCCCTCGCGCGCTTGCCAGGCCGCCCAGGGCGCGCGCGCCGCAACCGCTTCGATGACGGCACAGGCCCGCGGGTCCGTCGTGTGGCGCAGGCGCCACGCCACGGGATCCTCGCCGCGTGCATGGGCGATATCGTCCACCATGCTCTCGATCGCGAAGACGTTGGCGAAAGCCCCGAGCGAACGCAGCGCGGAAGTGCGTAGCGGCATGGACAGGACGCGATGGTTCGCCACTTCCATGGCGGGGAAGTCGTAGGCCGGCGTAGCGTTACGGTCCGAGCCGCCGCCCGTGGCGAGGGGCATGTTGATGGCCACGATGGGTGCGGGGGGATCGGCGCGGTGCGCGGCCGCGAGCAGCGTGGGCGTGGCGGAGCGCCCGGGCCGCAGGCTGTGCCCGTTGCTCCACACGTCGGAACGCCAGGCGAGCACCTCGCCCACGGCGTCGAGGTCCACCGCGACGTCCACGGCCATCGCCGGACCGAAGGGCGCCCACGCAAGTTCGTCCTCCCGCGACCACGACACCCGCACGGGACGACCGGGCACGGCGCGAGCCAGCAGGGCCGCGTCGAGTGCCACGTCGTCGGCACCGTTGTGCCCGTAGCAGCCGGCGCCTTCGCGATGCTCCACGACGATCGCTTCGGGCGGCAGTGAAAGCGCGATGGCGAGATCGGCGCGCAGGTTGAAGATGCCCTGCGTGTGGCTGAAGACATGCACGCGCTCGCCGTCCCATCGCGCCAGTGCGCATGACGGAGCGAGGGAGGCGTGGGCGATGTAGGGACGCGTGAAGGTCGCCTTCAGTGTGCGCGCGGGCCCGGGTGTCGCGTGCCCCGGCTCTCGCGATGTCACCGGCGTCGTCTCGTGGGGTTGCGCGCGCAGCCATTCGGCGAGCCGGGCCTCGTCCGGCAGGGTTTCGCCTTCGTGCCAACGCGCGGCGCCGCGGAGGCGCTCGAGCGCAGCCAGCGCGACTTCTTCGCGCTCCGCCACCACGCCGATGAAACTGCCGTCGCGCACCAACGCCACCACCCCGGGCAGCGCGCGCGCTTTCGACTCATCCAGCGACTCGAGCTTCGCGCCCGGCGACGGCGGACGAAGCACGCGCCCGTGCAGCGTCCCAGGCGGCAGCAGGTCCTGCACGAATCGCGGACGACCCATGACCTTGTCGGGAAGGTCGAGGCGCATTGCCGGCGAGCCGACGCGTTCGAGCGCCCCCGCCGCCTTCGGTGTTGCGGCGCCCGTCGCATCGCAATCGAGGAGGCGGTCGTCGGCCAAGGCCGCGTAGGACGTGCTGCGGTCGCCAGCACGGATTTCCCCGTCGCGGACGCGCAGTATCGACGCATCGACTCCGAGCCCGCGCGCGGCCTGCGAGAGATAGATCGCGCGCGCCTCACAGCAGACCTGGCGCAACGCCTCGCCCGAATGCTGGATGGAAAGGCTGCCGGACGTGACCCCTTCGTCGGGACTGTTCGCGGTGCAGGCGGGCACCATGCGCACCTGCGACGGATCGACGTCGAGCTCGTCGGCCACGATCTGCGCCAGTGCGGTGAGGATGCCCTGGCCGATCTCCACCTTGCCCGAGCGCACTTCCACGATGCCGTCGCGACGGAATCGCAGCCACCGCCCAAGCCGCGGGTTGCGCGCGACGCTGGGCGGCAGGACCGGGCCGCTCATCGCGGTTTCATCACCGCCGCCGCGCGCATTACGGCGCGCACGATGCGGTTGTGAGAGCCGCAGCGGCACAATTGCGGCTCGAGGGCCGCGCGGACAGTCGCGTCGTCCGGCGAGGGCTCCGAGGCCAGCAACGCTGCCGCGCGCATCAGCATGCCGGAGATGCAATAGCCGCATTGCGCCGCCTGTTCGTCGAGGAATGCGCGTTGCAGCGGATGCAGCTCGTTGCCTTGCGCCAGCCCTTCCACCGTGGTGACTTTCCGGCCCGCGGCGTCCCCGATCCGGAGCGTGCACGCGCACGCAGCGGCGCCATCCACGAGCACGACGCAGGAGCCGCACTGTTCGGCGCCGCAGCCGAAGCGCGTGCCGGCGAGGCCAAGGTCGTTGCGCAGCACGTAGAGCAGCGGCGTATCGGGGCTGGCCGGTGTGGCGCGTAGCGCGCCGTTAACCTCGAGCTCGATCATCGCTCCCATTCTAGCCGCGCCATACTCATGTCGTCCCGCCGAAGGACGGACAGGCAATCAAACGGCATGCAGGGATGCGCAAGGATATAGCGTTATCAAGCGACGCATTGGCACAACCTGTCTCGTTGATTGCCGCATGCAATGGCGACCGATAGCCTTTGGCTATCCGGGCGATTGGAACAATCACTTGGCGTTTCTCCAGCCACGCTGCCTAGACTGCGTTAGCCTACTCAATAAAGAGAACCGTCATGTCGACCGAATCCAAATGCCCCTTCAATCACACCACCGGCGGCCGGTCCAACCGCGATTGGTGGCCTAATCAACTGCGCCTCGACCTCCTTCACCAGCATTCCGCGAAATCCGATCCGATGGGTGGCGACTTCGACTACGCCAAGGAGTTCGCGACGCTCGACTACGCCGCGCTCAAGAACGACCTCGCAGCGCTCATGACCGATTCGCAACCCTGGTGGCCCGCGGACTTCGGACACTACGGTCCCCTCTTCATCCGCATGGCGTGGCACAGCGCCGGCACCTATCGTATCGGCGACGGGCGCGGCGGCGCAGGCCGTGGCCAGCAGCGCTTCGCTCCGCTGAACAGCTGGCCGGACAACGTGAGCCTCGATAAAGCGCGGCGATTGCTCTGGCCGATCAAGCAAAAGTACGGCCGCAAGATCTCGTGGGCGGACCTCATGATCCTCACGGGCAACGTAGCCCTGGAGACGATGGGCTTCAAGACCTTCGGTTTCGGCGGCGGTCGCCCGGACGTGTGGGAGCCGGACAACGACGTCTACTGGGGCCGCGAGACCAAGTGGCTCGGGGGCGACGTCCGCTACTCCCGCGGCTCGCCGGGTGTGGAAGGCCACGGCGTGCTCGTGAAGGACGATGACAGCCAGGTACCACACACGCGCGACCTCGAAAACCCGCTTGCCGCGGTCCAGATGGGTCTCATCTACGTGAACCCCGAAGGCCCGGACGGCAAGCCCGATCCGATCGCCGCGGCACGGGACATTCGCGACACCTTCGGTCGCATGGCGATGAACGACGAGGAGACCGTGGCGTTAATCGCCGGCGGCCACACCTTCGGCAAGACCCACGGCGCCGCGGCCTCGAGCAACGTTGGCATCGAGCCGGAGGGCGCCGAGCTGGAAACGCAGGGCTTCGGCTGGGCGAACAAGCACGGCAGCGGCAAAGGCGCCGACACGATCACGAGTGGCCTGGAGGTCACGTGGACCACCACGCCGGCCAAGTGGAGCAACGACTTCTTCAAGCACCTCTTCGGCCACGAGTGGGAGCTCACGAAGAGTCCTGCCGGGGCACAGCAGTGGATTGCGAAGGCAGGCGCGGCCACCATCCCGCACGCGCACGATAGCTCGAAGAAGCTCGTGCCAACGATGCTCACCACGGACCTGTCGCTGCGCTTCGATCCGACCTACGAGAAGATCTCGCGACGCTTCATGGCGCACCCCGAGCAGTTCGCCGACGCCTTCGCGCGCGCCTGGTTCAAGCTCACACACCGCGACATGGGCCCGCAAGCACGCTACCTGGGCCCGGAAGTGCCGAGGGAAGAACTGATCTGGCAGGACCCGATTCCGGCGTTGGACCACAAGCTCGTCGATGCGAAGGACGTCGAGCAGCTGAAGTCAGTGGTCCTCGCCTCCGGTCTGACCGTGTCGCAGCTCGTGTCGACTGCTTGGGCATCGGCATCGACCTTTCGCGGATCCGACAGGCGCGGTGGCGCGAACGGTGCGCGAGTTCGCCTTGCCCCGCAGAAGGATTGGGCCGTCAACCAGCCGGCCGAGCTCGCCAAAGTACTGGCCAAGCTCGAAGTGCTCCAAGCGGACTTCAACAAATCGGCTGGCGATAGCAAGAGAATCTCTCTTGCCGACCTGATCGTGCTCGCCGGTGGCGCTGCAGTCGAGAAGGCGGCGAAGGACGCGGGCCACGCAGCGACGGTCCCCTTCACGCCCGGTCGGATGGATACGACACAGGCCCTGACGGACGTTGAATCGTTCGCCCCCTTGGAGCCGGTTGCCGACGGCTTCCGCAACTACCAGAAGGCGCGTTTCGCGGTTCCGGCCGAGGCGTTGCTCGTCGATCGCGCACAGCTGCTTACTCTTACGGCACCCGAAATGACCGTGCTTGTGGGTGGACTGCGCGTCCTCGGCGCAAACACAGGCAGTTCGCAGAACGCGCTCCTCACCAATCGACCCGGCAAGCTCACGAACGACTTCTTCGTGAATCTCCTCGATATGGATACGGAGTGGAAGCCGACCTCGGATGCCCGCGAGGGGTTCGAAGGCCGCGACCGGAAGACTGGCGCCTTGAAATGGACGGGCTCGCGGGCGGACCTCGTCTTTGGGTCGAACTCGCAGCTGCGCGCGGTGGCAGAGGTTTACGCCAGTGCGGACTCAGGCGCGCAGTTTGTTCGAGACTTCGTGGCGGCCTGGACCAAGGTGATGAACCTGGATCGCTTCGACGTCGCTGCGAAAGCGAGTGCACAGTCAACGCAGGCACCGAGGAGCTTCTCGCGGTAACCGGCTTGAAAGGGGTGAGCGACACTTCACGACTATTGCGGCGGCTTCAATCGGGCGGGAATGCCGCGCTAGAGCGCGTCAAAAGCAAACGCCCCACCTTTTTGGAGGTGGGGCGTTTGCTTTATAAGGCCCTGGCGATGACCTACTTTCTCACGGGCAATCCGCAATATCATCGGCGCGGCGTCGTTTCACGGTCCTGTTCGGGATGGGAAGGGGTGGGGCCAACGCGCTATGGTCGCCAGGAATGGGGCTGTGGGTGGGCTCTTGTTGTGGGGCTCACGCACGAATGGGGGATAGAAGGCAGGGTGATGCATTGATGTGTTTTGCGCATGCACGGATGCGCAAGGTTATAGGGTCAAGCCACACGGGCAATTAGTACTGGTTAGCTCAAAGCATTACTGCTCTTACACACCCAGCCTATCAACGTCCTGGTCTCGGACGACCCTTCAGGGGAGTCAAGCTCCCGGGAGATCTCATCTTCAGGCAAGTTTCCCGCTTAGATGCTTTCAGCGGTTATCTCTTCCG
>JANLXC010000142.1:0-15177 GCA_031364925.1 Burkholderiales bacterium
CGGCGTTGAAGTCGACGGCCGAGGCGCCCGAGCGCGCGAAGGTGGCGGTGACCGAGCGCGCCGCGTTCATGCTCACGATGCACGCGCCGAAGCCGGTGCAGGCGCCACTCCAGCCGGCGAAGACTGAGCTCACGTTGGGAACGGCGGTGAGGGTTACGCTCGTGCCGCCCGCGTAAGGCTCGCTGCAATCCGCGCCACAGTTGATGCCCGAAGGAGACGAGGTCACCAGGCCGCTGCCGCCGCCGGACTTGGAGACCGTCAGCGTGGCCGGACCGGAATTCACCACCTGCGTATAAGGTGCCGAGTTCGAAGGGGCGTAGACGGTATCGCCCGAGTATTCGGCGGTGATCGTGTGGGTTGCCGCGGAGAAGGAGCTGAAATCGCATACCGCGACTCCCCCCGCCAGCGGCCTCGCTCCGCAGCCGGGTAGCGCAATGCCCACGCCCGGGGCGCCATCCGCCCAGAAAACAACGGTGCCCGTTGGGGTCCCGGATGAACCGGAAACGGTTCCGGTAATCCGGATGGCGCCGCCCTGGACGCTGGGATTCGGAGACGAGGTGACGACTGCCGAGCTCGCGTCCCTCGGCGTCACTGCAGCCGACTCCGCGGATGGCGCTCCCGTGCCATACGCATTCGAGGCGCGAACCGTGAACGTGTAGGAGGTGCCGTTCACGAGGCCGTTTACGGCGATGGGCGAGGCGCCGCCGATCACTACGATCGATCCGGGATTCGAAGTAACGGAATACGAAGTGATCGCCGAGCCCCCGTTGTTCGATGGCGCGCTGAAGCTCACCGTGGCGGAAGCGTTGCCAGCTGTGGCCGCCACGCCGGTCGGGGCATCGGGGGCCGAGACTCCGTTGCCGGTCAATGCGACGCGCACCGTGGGTGAGTCGGAGATGTCCGTGTTGAGCGTGAGCTCGCCACTGCGCGTGCCGGTCCCGGTCGCGGTGAAAGTGATGTTGACCTGGCAGGTGCTCACCGGCGGGAGCGATGCTCCGCAATTGTTGGTGCTCGAGAAATCGCCGTTCACCGATATCGACGTGAATCCGATCGCCACGCTCGCGTTCAGGTTGGTGACGGTCACCGGCGAGGTCCCCGTCGGCGAGCCGACCAGGCCGACGGGAAAATACACGCCGTTGGCGAGATTGCTGAGGTTGAGGTCGCCCGCCGTCGAGCCGGTTCCCACCGAGCCGCCCGATCCGAACGTGCCAAGCGGTGTGAGCGTGAACTCGGGGTCGTAAGTGGTTGAAGCGAAGCTCGCGGTGCCGCCGAAATTTCCCGACTGGTTGCCGAGCTGCGCGGAGTCGTTGTCGCCCATGCCGGAGATGTCGCCGTTGGGTTTGATGATGAGGGAATGGGCGCCGCCGGCGGCGATCGCCGATGCACCGCTTGCGATCTGGATCGGCCCCCGCGCGCAGGGTTTATTGAGCGCGCTGCCGCATCCGTTGGGGCTCACGTTGGGGGACGTTGGCCCGATCTGCCCGCTGGAATTGTGCCCCCAGGCCCAGACCGTGTTGTCGGTCTTGCGCACCAACGCGTGTCCCCAGCCCGCGGCGATTTCGGCGATGCCGCTGGCGAAGACCTGGACCGGCGACTCCACGAACAGCGCGGGAATGGCTCCATCGCCCTTCTGGCCGTAGCGAGTCTGTCCCCACATCCACACCGAGCCGTCTGATTTCAGCGCCAGGTTGAATCCGCCACGCGCGGAGATGTCGACGACGCCCGTGAGCGTGGCTACCGCGCGTAGCGTGCCGGTGCCGCCCGGGCCATCGCCGAGCTCACCCTGCGTATCGTTTCCAAAGGCGACCACCGTGCCGTCAGACTTGAGCGCGATAGTGTGAAAGTACCCGGCCGCGATCTTGGTGACGCCGGTAAGACCGGGCACTGCAGCCGGTACGTTCGTCGTTCCGGTGCGTCCCAGCGCGCCGCTTTGCGTGGATCCCCACGTCCAGACCGTACTGTCTGTCTTCAACGCGACGGCGTGCCCCCAGCCCGCGGCGACCGCCGCCACGTTGGAGATGCCGGTGACCTGGACCGGCGAGGTGGCGCACGGGCGAAGGCCGGTGTTCTGGACCTTGATCGTGCAGTTGGGAAGCACGGTCGCGCCGATCCCGAGTTGTCCGTTGTCGTTGACTCCCCACGCCCACAGCGTGCCGTCCGAGCGTACCGCGAAGGACTCCGCCATTCCCGTGGCGACGGATACGACGCCCGTCAGCGTCCCCGCTCTGACCGGGATGGCGGAGTTGGTCGTGGCCCCGTTGCCGAGCTTGCCTCCCGCGTTGCCGCCCCAGCCCCACACCTGGCCGCCGACGACAGCGAGGTTGTGATCCAAGCCCGCGCTGAGCGTCGCCGCATGCAGCGGCAGCACTGCGCAGAGCGCGATGCCGAGGGCACAGAACGACCGGCTCCCTTTCATGGACTCCCTCCACCCTCGATCATATGCTCCAACCTGGTCCGACACTACGGGGACGGCCGACGGCCCGTCCAATGCCTTTGCAGGGCAAGTCAGGCCGAAAAAGCCACAATCGGGGCGCGATGATCTGTGCCTATAATCTGCGGCCGAGTGCTCGGGCAGGCCAGGGAGACAAGAACAGATGCGTGGATGGATGGCGACGGCCTTTGCGGGCCTGGCGCTCATGGCGCCCTTGCCGTTATTTGCGCAGGTAGCGACCGACGGCTCGGTCGGGGCACGCGTGACCCTCGCCGGCCCCGTCTTTACGATCGCCGACTCCTACGGATTGCGCGCCGGAATCAACCTGCTGCATTCCTTCTCGATCTTCAACGTGCGCCCGGGGGAGACCGCCACCTTCGCGGGCGCGGGCGGCATCGTGAACATCATCGCGCGGGTCACCGGTGGGACCTCGAGCCTGATCGAGGGAACGCTGCGCTCGACCGCGGCGCCGAACCTCTTCCTCGTCAACCCCAGCGGCATCGTGTTCGGCCCTGCGGCCGCGATCAACATTCCCGGATCGTTTCATGCGAGCACCGCGCATTACGTGAGGCTCGAGGATGGGCTGCGCATCGACATGCGAAACGCGGCGCCGGTCACGCTCAGCTATGCGCCACCGTCGGCCTTCGGTTTCGAAGGGGCCGCGGCGCCGATCTCCCTCAGCGGAACGCAACTGCGCGTGGGCGAGGGCCGCCGCATTTCGCTGGTCGGAGGCGAGCTATCGATGAGCGCATCGAGAAGTGGTCGGGTTGCGGCGCTCATTGCGCCTTCGGGAACCATCGGCTTGCTGGCCGCCCAGTCCGCCGGTGAAGCGCTCATCGAGGCGAACGGCGTTCGCGGCCAGGGATTCGCCGCCATGGGCGCCATTTCGCTGCGCTCGGGCACGGTCATCACCGCGATCGAGGGGCCGGCCAGGCGTGGCGCCGGGGCAATCTCGATCGCGGGAGGCAACATCGTGATCGATCACTCGAATGTCGAGGCGCGGACCGTCGTGGGAGCGTCGCGCGGGATCTCGATTTCCGCGGCCGGCCAGCTCGTCGTCAATGGCGGCAACGTGCTCGCCGTGACCACGGGAGCCGGTGACGCCGGTCCGATCCGCCTGCAGGGACATGACATCACGCTCTCCGGGGGCGCGCTCGTCGACACCAGCTGCGACCCTGGATGCACCACGGGCAATGGCGGGCGCATCGCAGTGGAGGCGGTGGGCAATTTCTCGGTCGTGGGCGCGACGCCTGCGGAGCGCACGCTGCTGGTCTCGAACTCCTTTGGCGCGGGAAGGGTTGGAGCGATCGACATCCACGCGGATTCCCTGTCTGTCGCAGGCAATGCCGCGATCCAGGGAGTGGCGACGGCGCGGGGAGACGGCAACACGATCACGCTGCGCACGGGCTCGATTTCCGTCACCGACGGCGGCCAGGTCGACGTGAGCACTAGGGGCAGCGGGCGCGGCGGCAACCTGGTCGTCGAGAACACCGGCGCCATTCGCCTGGACGGAACGCGCGATTCGGGTGACGGCAGCGCAACTCGCTTGCCGAGCGGTTTCTTCGCCAACGCCCATGCGGCGGGCGCAGCGGGCAACATCGTGATCTCGACCGCGACGCTCGAAGTCCTGGGCGGCGGCGAGATCAGCAGCACTGCGCGCCGCGGCTCTTCCGGCAACGGTGGGCGCATCGCGATCAACGCCACGCGCATCCTTCGAGTCAGCGGAACTGACGCGAACGGAAAATCCTCCGGCATCGTCTCGAACACGTTTTCCACGGGGGTGGCCGGCGACATCGACATCAATGCGGATTCGATCGAGATCGCCGACCAGGGGCGAATCCAGACGCAGAGCGAAGGCGCCGGGCACGCCGGGGCGATCAACCTGCACGCTCGCACCATGAGCTTGAGTGGCGCCGGGCAGGTCTCGAGCGACGCACGCGCCTCCGGCGACGGCGGAACCATCGCCGTGGTCCTCGCCGGCTCGCTCGCGATCCGCGACGCGAACTCCGGGCTCTTCGCCAAGACCTACGGTCCCGCGCGCGGCGGCTCGGTGAGGGTCTCCGCGGGAACGGTTGCCATCGAAGGCGGCGGAATCTTCGCCGGCACCGACGGCAGCGGCGCGGGCGGAGAAATCGCCGTCACTGCCGCGCGTTCAATCGATATCCGCGGCACCGGCCGCATCGCGTCGGACAGCCAGGCGTCGGGACGCGCCGGCGCGATCGACCTGCACGCCGCGACGATGACCTTGAGCGGGCGCGGACGGGTTTCGAGCGATGCGCGCGCCACCGGGGACGGCGGAACCATCAATGTCAGCCTCGGCGAGTCCCTTGCGATTCAAGGCCCCGATGCGGGACTTTTCGCCAAGACCTACGGACCCGCGCGCGGCGGCGCGGTGAGAGTCGCCGCACCCCTGGTCACGATCGAGGCGGGTGGGATCTTCGCCGGCACCGAAGGCAGCGGGCCGGGCGGAAACATCGACGTGAACGCCTCCCGCGTTATCGAGATGCGCGGTGGGGCCCGCATCGCCTCCGACAGCCAAGCGAGTGGATTCGCGGGCGCGATCGCGATCCGCGCCGGGGAGACGCTCGCCATGGACGGCGCCCGCATCACCACCGCGGCGCGATCGGCCGACGGGGGTGACATCTCGATCGACGTCGGGCGCTCCGTCGTCCTTCGCGACTCGCTGATCGAAACGCAGGTGGGCAGCGGCCGGGGCAGCGGCGGCAACATCGCGCTGCGCGTGCCGACCTTGCGGATGATGTCGTCCGCCATCAGTGCCAACGCTTTCGGCGGCGACGGCGGCAACGTCCGCGTCGGCACGAAGACCTTCGTGCCTTCCGGCGATAGCCGCGTTACCGCGTCGTCGACGCTCGGCATCGACGGCACGATCACGTTCGAATCTCCCGCGATCGATCCGTCCGGCCAGTTGCTCGTGCCGCCGCCCGCGTTCCTCGATGTCGCAGCCATCCTCGCGGGTCGCTGCGGCCCGCGACTGGCCGGGCGCGCGAGCAGTCTCGTGGTGATTGCGTCCAGCGCGCCCCTCGCGGGGCCTGACGACTGGCGCGTCTGCAGTCCGGTGGCGATGGCCAAATGACGCGCGGCCGGCGCGCGATGATGGCGCTGTGCGCGGTGGCGCTCAGCGCCTCGGGTCCTGCGCTAGGCCAGGCGCCTTTCCCCTCCGCGCCGGCGCCATCGCTGCTCGAGCGCGAGATCATGGAAACCCGCACGGTAGTGCGCCGCATCGTGGTGGAGGGCGCCCGCGCGCTCCCGGAAGCCGCGATTCGCGAAGTCGCGCGGCGCTTCGAGGGCCGCTCCCTCGACGAAGGCGAGCTGCGCGAGATCGAACGGCGCCTCACCCAGCTTTACCTCGATCGCGGGTATGCCACGTCCGGAGTCGTCCTCAAGCGGATTGCCTCCGATGGGTCGGCGACATTCGCCGCGGTCGAAGGCACCATCGACCAGGTGCGCTTCGTGGAGCCGCCGCGCCATGGCAGCGCGGCTTGGATCGCGAGCCTGCTGGTGCCGGATCCCAAGGCCCCTGCGCGCCTCGAGGATCTGCAAGAGCGCATGACCGCCTTGCGCGAGTCGGGAATCGTGGAGCGCATCAACGCGGAGCTGGTGCCGTTGCCGCAGGTAGGTGCGAGCGAGCTGCGCGTGAGCGTCGAGGAGCCTCATCCCTGGGACCTCGAGCTGCGCTACGACAACTACCACTCGCCCGCAGTCGGTGCGAAGCGCCCGAGCGTGGTCTTCACGCACCGCAACGTCACCGGTTGGGGCGACCGGCTTCTCGCGCGTGTCGGACGCAGCGAAGGCCTCCACGACGCCCGCATCGATTACACCGTTCCGATTCCACGCAGCCCCTGGCGCCTGGGCGCGCACTATGAGCGCTCCGACTCGCTTGCCATCGATCCTCCGGAGTTCCGCGCGCTCGACATCACGTCCTACGCGCGCACCGCGGGCGGCGAGATCGGCTACGCGTGGATTTCGCGGCCCACGCTTTCCTTTTCCACCAGCGCGGGTTTCGAGAAGCGCGAGTCGGAGTCGAGGCTCCTCGGAATGCCGTTCTCGTTCGTTGCCGGCATCCCCGACGCGATCTCGAGGGTGGACGTGGCGCGCGCGGTAGCCGAGCTCAATGCAAGCCGCACGGACCAGGTGGCATTCCTGCGCCTGCAGGCAAGCCGCGGGCGCACCAACGTCGCCGCCGACGCCGGTGACAACGCGCCCGCGCGCAACTTCCAGAGCTTCGCGCTGCAGGGGCAATACGCGGTGCGCCTGGCCGAGTGGGGCCTGCAGGCGCTCGCGCGCTTCGACGGCCAGTTTTCCAACGACAGGCTGCTGCCACTCGAGAAAAAGGCGCTCGGCGGCATCGAGACGGTGCGCGGTTTCCGCGAGAACCTGCTGCTGCGCGATCGCGCCGCCGCCGCCACGCTCGAGCTCCGCGCGCCCGCGTGGCGCTGGGAGGAGCGCGTGCGCTTGGTCGTGTCCGCGTTCGCGGATGCGGGATGGGCGCGAGATGTCGCGCAGCGCGACGAGGGGCTGCCGCGACGCATCTCCTCTGTCGGCGTGGGCTTGGCGCTGGTATTGCCCGCGGGCTTCGCGCTTCGCGTCGACTACGCACGCCCCAATGTGCGGTGGCTCACCGAACGGCGCGATTGGCAGGACCGCGGCCTGCACTTCCAGGTGTCGTGGCGTCCGACCGCGCTGCTGCCCTGACTACATCCAGTTGCCGATGAGAACGTACGGCGCCCAGTAGAAGGGATGCCCGAAGTCCTCGTCTTTCATGAGCGCCAGCTGTGCGTCGCGTAGCGCCTGCGCGCGCCCCACCTTGCCGGAAAGGGCGCCTCGGTAGAAAGCGCTGGTGAGAAGCGAGGTCGAATCGTCGCTTACCGCCCAAAGTGTGGCCAGGGCGCTGCGCGCGCCCGCGCCGAGCGCCACGCCCGCAAGGCCGAGCGCGGCTTTCTCGTCCCCGGCGGCGGTCTGGCACGCGCTCAACACGATTAGCTCGAGGGGCTCCTCGCGCAGCTTCCCGGCGGCGAGCGCCGCGCGCAACTGCGGTAGCGTGAGGTGCCCGTCGCTCGCGACCAGGAATGTCTGCCCGGCCTCCGGCGCGAATTGCCCATGGGAGGCGATGTGCATGGTGTTCACCGGCGCGCGGCGCAGCGAATCCTGCAGCGCGGCGACGGTGAAGCGCTCGTCGCGCAGCGCCGTGACGCCCAGCAAGGCTGAGAGGGTGTCGAGCTCCTTCCCGGCGCCGGGCAGCGCCGCGAAGCCTTGCGCAGCCACGGTGAGCCCGGCGAGCGAAACGCGCAGCGCAGTGCGCCCGAGCGGCCGTGGGTCGGTGAGCGCCGCGACCGGCGTCATCGCGATCGCGAAGCGCTCCACCAGGTGCGTTCGACCATCATGCAGCGCCGCGAAGGGCACGCCGCGCAGCACGCCGTCGGGCACCCACACCAACGTCTTCACGCCGAGCTTAGCGAGGAGCGGCTCCATCGGCGCGACCAGCCATTCGTGCAGGCGCTGCGCGGGGTCGCGATAGCGCTCGCTGCCGGGGCGCTCCAGCGCGTTGCGCAGGCGCTGGGCTTCGCGCCCCACGGCGAGCGCGCCCTGCGCGGTTGTGAAGCGCGCGATGCCGCTGCGGTGCGAGACGAGGATCTCGATGCGGTCGTCGAAGAGCACCGGATGGATCAACACCGCCAGGGGATCCAACGCCTCGGGCGCGGCGACGACGGAGGAGCGGGAGGCCAGGCACGGGTCGCGGAAGAAATCCTCCATCTCGGCCGTGCGCGACAGCTCCACGGTGGCGCGCACGCGCTTGAGGGTTTCCTGCGACGCGGCGGCGCCGGCGTCGGTGAGCAGCGCCTCGGCGAAATCGTAGTAAGCACGGCGGTAATCGCGTGCCAGCGTTGACGATGCGAAGCGATCGACCGCGCGCGCAGCCTTCGCGGACTCGAGGACATCCACCGCTTCCCCGAGGCGCTGCAGCCCGCGCTCCCGCTCGCCGGCGGCTCGCAGGGCGGATCCCTCCTTCCATAGCCAGCGGAACCGCCACGGATCGTCGGCGGCCGAGCGCGACACCGTGACCGCCCGCCCGAGCGTGGCGGCCGCGCCGCGGGCGTCCCCCCGGGCGAGCTCGAATTCGCCAAGCAAGCCCAACCCATGCGCCAGCTCGCGACGCTCGCGTGCGGCGCTTGCATCGGCATACGCCGCGGACAAGGTCGCGTGCGCAAGAAGCTGGGCGCTTGCCTTTGGTGGTGGATCGCGCGGGTCTGGCAGCAGCGCGAGGCCGATGGCCACGCCGAGCCGTGCGCGAGTAGCGCCATCCGGCACCTGGGTGAGCGCCGCGGCCGCGCGGCGTGCGGCACCTTCCGCATCGGCCCCGATGCGTCCTTCGAGGAGCGCGAGATGGGTGAGCGCGGTCGCTGCGAGCGTGCCATCGCCGGCGGCATTCGCCGCGGCGAACGCGCCCTCGAGGGCGGTGCGAGTGTCCTTGACGCTGCCGATCTCGGCGAGCGTCCAGCCGATGTTGAGTTGGATCGCCGCCGCGAACGCCGCCGGAATGGCGTTACCTTGAAGAGCGTGGGCGCGATCGACCGCCTCGCGCGCCGCCAGGTTTTCGCCCTGCGTCGCCGCGGCAAGCGCGATCAGCGATTGCACCAGCGCCGCTCTCTCGGGGCGCTGCGACATCGGCGCGTCGGCAATCCGACCCAGGGCAAGTCGCGCATCCCCGGCCCGCCCTTCACCGAGCAGCCGGATCGTTTGCGCGAGCTCGTCGTCCGCGCTCATGCCGGAAGGAAGCGCCGTCGCGCCCGGGGCAAATGCCGCGACGGTGCAGCGCGACTGCGCCGATGCCGCCGTGGCGACGGCAAGCGCGAGGAGGGCCAAAGCGATGAAGCGCATCACGGACCAGCCAGTTGACGCAGGCGCTGCTCGGCAGGGCGCTCGTCGGCGAGCGTGCGCCATGCTTTGCGCGACGCATCGACCAGGTCTGCGCTGTCGAGCCATATCGCATAGGCCACGCGCTCGGCGAAGCTCGCGCCCGCCGCGGGTCGCAATGCCGAGGCTTGCGCGCGCTGCGCCGCCGTCGCCAGCGAGAAATCGCCGAAGTTGGAGAACTCGAGCCCATTGGCGCGCCGCGCTCGAACCTCCCACATGTAGGGGCGCCCTTCCTCCAGGACGATGTTCGCGGGAAGCTCGATCTCGTTGGCTCCCGTGAGCGTCGCGAAAAGCACGTGGCCCGAACGATCCATCAATGAGAAGCGGTACGGTCCCACTCCTTCCACGGCGCTCCAGCGGAAACGGGGCGCGCTTTCGAGGCTGATGGTTCCGGCGAGGCTGAGCAGCGGGAATCGCACCGTCTGCTGGTTGTTGCGCATCACGATCGCCGCTTGCGACAGGTCGCGCTTGCGCAGCTTCACGCTGCCCACGCTGCTCACCTTCCGGCTGAGCGCGGTGGCGGGGGTGGAGACGAGGCCGTTCTGGGCCATGACCGCCGACGCAGGGCCGCGCACCGTGGCTTCCTCCCCGGAGGCCAGGATCAGGACGACTATGCGCGCGCCGTTCTCGATCTCGAGCCGTGTGTCGCCGAATATGTCGGCGGGAATGCCGGCCTTCACGCTTTCGCGGCCGCGCACCAGGCGCACGCTGCCCTCCACGTCGGTGACCAGCGCCACGGAGACGGGCTGCCCCCGGGCCGCGGGGCACGCCGCGAACGCGAGGAAGGCCGCGGCGAGGATGGGATGCAGAATTCTCATGGAGGCAGTCATGATGGCACGGACGCTCGCGCACCAAGGGCAGGCGCTTGCGCGCCGGAGGATGCCGGTTTCTCCACGGGAACCGCGCCCCACGCATCCACGGGCGTGTGCCCCTTCAAGTTCATCAGCCCGAGCGGCCTGAGGGCCGAGCGGTCGGCCAGGCGTTCCACCACCTGCGACGAGCACACCAGGCTGAAACCCGCCTCCTTGGTCGAGGACTCGAGCCGCGAGGCCACGTTGATCGCGTCGCCGATCGCGGTGTAATCGTGGCGTGTGCGCGAGCCGACGTGCCCGATCACCGCTTCGCCCGCGTGGAGGCCGACTCCGATGCCCAGCGGCGCGAGGCCTTCGGCGGCGAACTCCGCGTTCAGCTCCTCCAACTCGCGCAGCATCTCGATGCCCGCCCGATAGCCGGCCTCGCAGGGGTTGTCGAGCGGCTGTGGAGCCCCGAAGATCGCCATCATGCCGTCGCCCATGAAGGCGATGACCGCGCCGTCGTTGCGGTGCACGATATCGACCATGCGCTGGAAATAACGGTTGAAGAGGGAGAGCACGTCCCTGGGCGCCATTTTCTCGCTCATCGTCGTGTAGCCGCGCACGTCGGAGAAAAGCGCGCAGATGAAGGCCTGCTGGCCGCTCGCCTCGGGGCGCAGGCGTCCGTCGAGGATCTGTTCCATCACCGCGGGGCTCACATACCCGGAGAAGGAATTGCGCAGCCTCCGGCGCTCCCCCAATCGCGCTGCGACGTTCACCCCCTCGCGCAACGCGACCGCCACGAGCCCCGCGAAGAGCGGCCAGGCGAGGGGCACGAAATGTCCCGCCCGCAGGAGCGCGGTGGCCAGCGCCGGGAACGACAGCACCATCGCGGCGGCAACGAGGCTGGCGCGCCACGGTGTCGTGGCGAAAAGACCCAGCACGGCGATCGCGAAGGTAATGAGCGCCACCAGGCCGGGCGATGCACGCTCGATCATGCGCCCGGCGAGCATGCTGCGCAGTGCCTGCGCGTGTATCAGCACGCCCGGGGTGTCGTTCTCGGCGACGTCCCATCGGGCGATCGAGATCGGGACGCGAACCGCGTCGGTGAACGGCAGCACCATGCCGAGAAGCACCGCTTTGCCCGCGAACTTCGACTGGAGCCAGGCGGAGTCCTTGCGCTCGCCCGCGTCGAGCACATCCTTGAATGGAATGTAGTCGAAACCCTCGCCCAGCGAGAAGTCCACGTACCCGGATGTCGGCCTCAGGCCCAGATGCCGAGCCACCTCCGCCACCAGCGTATTGACGCTCTCGCCGAACGCACCGAGGTCGTCTTCGTAGCGGCGGATCTTTCCGTCGTGGTCGAGGCTCCACAGCGCGAAGCCCGGCTTCGTTCCCGCCGCGGCGATGAATGACGGATGCAGGCCGCGCGGCCGCCGGTCCTCGTTGATCGTGATGGCGAGCACGGTCGGGAAAACGCGCCGCGTCGTGATGAGGGATCGAAGCAGCGTCCGGTCGAGGCCGGGCGCCACGCCTTCGAAGCTGCGGTCCGGAAGCACGATGTCGAGCGCCGCCACCGCGGGGCCGGCGAGCGCAAGGGATTCGAGGTAGCGGGCCAGGTGCCCGTGCCACAAGCCGACGGGCTCGGTGATGGAGGCGATGCTGCGGCTGTCGATGCCGACCACGACCACGCGGTCGGCGTGGGGCGCTACCGGCATCGGCCGCAAGGCCTGGAACTCGAGGTCGAGCGCACGCAGCTCGACGTCCTCGAGGGGAGAGAGAAGCGCCAAGGCCGCCGCCGCGAGAGCCCAGGCAGCCACCGCGACCGGGCCCGGTGCGTTCTGCGACGCCATCCTTCGCAACCCGGGCAGCCGGCGAATCATCCGGCGATTCTACCGCCGGCCGCGCAGGTGCCTATCTCAGCGATACGGCGCGATCTTCCAGGAAGGATCGATCTGCGTCACGAAATCCGACCCTTGCAGTGAGGTTCCGTCGGTATACCAGACGAACACGAGGCCGGTGTCGCGGTTCCTGAACAGCAGGTCCACGTTGCCGTCGAGGTTCCAATCCGCGATCTCGACCACCTCCCAAACCGGGTCGATGCCGAACATGTAGTTCGACCGGCCGAGGGCGGTGCCGTCCCAGTACCAGACGAAGCCCACGCCCGTGCGCGTGTTGCGGAAGAAGAAGTCGGGGTAGCCGTCGCGGTCGAAGTCGCCGACGTTCTCGACGATCCAGGAATTGTCGATGCCGAACAGGAACTGGTCGGAGACGGGTGTGGTGTTGTCGTAGTACCAGATGAAGCCCACGCCGCTGGTCTGGTGGCGGAACAGGAAGTCGGGCTTGCCGTCCTTGTTGAAGTCGGCGACCGCTTCGATCTTCCAGATAGGGTCGACGGTGAAGAGGAAGGCGTCGGACTGGTACACGCCGTCCTTCATGTACCAGACATACGCCGACCCCGTGACATTGTTTCTCCACACCAGGTCGTTCTTGCCGTCGCCATTGAAATCGCCGTGGCCGACGAGGCTCCACGACGGGTCGATGGTGGTGACGTACTGGTCGGAGCCCAGCGTGGTGCCGTTCATGTGCCAGATGTACGTCGCGCCGGAGGCGGCATTGCGGTAGATGAGGTCGGGGCGACGATCGGAGCCGAAGTCGTGCCGAGCGGCCCTTGCGGCGACGCACACGTTCGCTTGGCAAGTAGAGCTCGCAGCGGAGGACGCCGACTCGCAAGACGAGCCGTTCGCCTTCCCGCCGCAGACTGTTTCGGGATATGCCGCCATGCCGATGCGGGCTCCGGAGACAGCGTCGATTCCAGTCCAAACTGCCCCTCCCCGTGGCTGCAAGGTGGTTATCCAGGAGGATGGTACTGACCAGGCCAAGTCGCGATTACCCGTCGATGCGGAAAACGCCGCAGTGGCCCCCGCGTTCGAAGGGAAGCGTGGAAGGTTGGCCGTGTAGAGAACCCCATTGCTGATTGCCATCGACCACACCGCATCCTGCGCGGTCGGACGCCACAGGCTGTCCGCGGCGCCGGTGAAAGCATCCAGCCGTGCCAGGTTGCGCTGGACAATTTCACCGATGGCCGAGAATTCCCCTCCGGCGTAGAGCCGGGGTCCCTCGAGGAGCAGCTCAATCACGCCCCCATCGACCACCGGAGTCCAAGCGGTATCCCGCGCACCGCTACTGCCTGAGAGCTTGACGAGATTCGCCTGGCCCGTGTTCGAAGCCGGAAAATAGCCTCCCACGAAGAGCGCGCCATCGCCGGCGGCTAGCGCCCTAACGTCGGCAATTGCCGCCCAACCCGGGTCCCAGCTGATATCTACAGAGCCCGTTCCCGCTGTCGGGAACTTCGCAATCCCCTTGCGCACATTGCCCGATGCTTGTTCGAAGGATCCAGCAAGGAAAACGTTCGCGCCATCGACAGCGATGTGGCTTACGGAGGTAAAGGCGCTTGCACCTTCGATGTTCGGATCCCAGAGTGCATCGACTAGCGGTGTGCCGGTAGTGGGAAGCTTGGCGACACGATTGCGAGCCACGCCGCCGATGTGCTTGAACGTTCCGCCGACAACCAGCTCACTGCCGACCAACGCGAGGGCCAGCACGTGCCCGTCCGGATTCGGCCTCCAGCTCGAATCGAGCGAGGCATCGCTGTTGAAGCGAGCGAGCCCGTTGATCGAGATCCCATTCACGCCCATGAATGTCCCCCCGATATAAGTTCGGCCGTCCGATGCGTGGGCAATGGATCTGACGCTGCCCCCGGGTCCGGACGCAAAAACCCTAAAGGCCTCGTCGGTGATTCCAGCTCGCGAGACTTTCATGACGCTCGAGTGCACGACATTCACACCGCCCGAGAAGAACCCTGCGTAAATGAAGCCATCCGCGGCCGCCAGCGTGTAGCCGCTCGTTGCACCAAGGCCTGGATTCCACGCCTTGGTTGCGCCCGAAATCAGGTCGACTTCGGCAATGCGCGAGCGGGCAACGCCATTGACGGCGTCAAACTCGCCCGCAAGGAACACTCCTGTGTCGTCGGGAAGAATCTTGTAGACCGGCTTGTCGGGAACTGGATTCCAGGTCGCATCCAACACCGACCCTGGCGCTTTGGACACGCGCGCGAGGTAGGGACGGCTCGCGCCGCCCGCCGTTCGGAACAGGCCGCCCGCGTAAACGTGCGAGCCGGAAAGCGCCATGTCGAATCCCGAGGAGCAGCAGCCATCGCTCGCATCCAACGCGATGCCCCACCCGGGATCGATCGAGTTGGACGACGACAACGACATCCGCTTCAGGCCCAGGGAATTGGAACCGACGTACAGAACGTCGCCATCGACTGCGAGAGCTTCGACGGCCGTGCTTATGTCATTGGTCCAGGGGGATACCGCACCGCTCGCCAAAGAAACCTTTGCGAGTCCCGACCGCAGGGCCCCGTTGATTCCCATGTACTGATTTCCGGCCAAGATCAGGTCGACGCCATCGGTGGCGATGGCATAGATGGGTTGGTCCACGTCCGCGCGCCAGCGCGGCACAGCGCGGCCGTCGGAAAGAGAGATTCGTGCAAGCACGTGCCTCTCCTGGCCTCCGATGTAAGAGAAGGTTCCGGCAATATACGCATCGGAGCCAACGATCACGATGCCTCTGATATCGGCATTGGGAGCCGGGCCGGCATCCCAGCCCAGGTCGAGAGACCCATCGGCGTTCAACCGCGCCAAGCCAGCGCGCGGCACCCCGTTCACGTTGTTGAATGTCCCGCCGATCAGGAACCCACCGTCGGGCAAGGGGGCGACCACCTTCACCATCAGGCCGAAATAGTAGGCGTTGCCGAAGCGGGCATTGGGCGAGGGGAGGGGGCTTAGCTCGGCAACGGCCCCGCCGCAACGGATGCCAAGCACCAGAAGAAGAACGCAGGCAAGGAATGAGAGTCGCGACTGCAAGAGTGGCATGGCTGAAACATCAGGGCTGCGTCTTGCCCGCTTGGTCCACAGAAGAAGATGCCGGCAATGTCGTCGCGTACGCATGCGCGACATT
>JANLXC010000138.1:0-80289 GCA_031364925.1 Burkholderiales bacterium
CCCCCGGGGGCCGGGCGCGTGTTTGCGCCTCCCCTTCTTATCCCTACAATCCCTATTTCGCGATCGCGTTTTTCATACTATACATTCGGTGTTCCTTACCCCCACTCCCCCCCCCCCCCCCCCCCCCCACGACTTTGTTCAGAAAGCCGACAGTTTGGCGTACTGGAGCGCCAGCCACTTGGTGCCTTGCGACGCGAAGCGCACCTGCACGCGGGCATCGAGCCCGCGGCCCTCGAAGTTGATGACCACGCCGTCGCCGAACCTGGCATGGCGCACGTTCTGGCCGATGGCGAAGGGCTGCTCGTCGGGGCGCTGCATTTCGAAGTTGGCGCGCGGGGTGTTCTTGTACACGTTGGGATCGGCCTGGGGCGCGCGCCCGCCGCCCGAGCCCCATGAAGACGAGGTGCCGCCGCCCCCGCGCTGGTTCCAGCGATTCTCGAACTGCTTCTCGGGCAGCACGATCCACTTGCACAGCTCCGGCGGGATCTCCTCGACGAAGCGCGACACGATGCCGTAGCGCGGTTGGCCGTGGAGCATGCGGCTGCCGGCGTAGGAAATGTAGAGGCGCCGGCGCGCGCGCGTGATCGCAACGTACATGAGGCGGCGCTCCTCCTCGATGCCGCCATCTTCGAGCATGCTGTTCTCGTGCGGAAAGAGGCCTTCCTCCAGGCCTGAGACGAACACCGCCGAGAACTCGAGCCCCTTCGCGGAGTGCACTGTCATCAGCTGCAGCGCGTCCTGGCCCGCGGCGGCTTCGCGCTCGCCCGCTTCCAGGCTTGCGTGGGAGAGGAAGCCCGCGAGGACTTGCTGCTCGGGAGTGCCGACGACCCCGGCTACGTCTTCCCGCGATTCGCCCGCGGGCTCGAGGCCGTGCTCGAAGTCTTCAGCGAAAAGCGCCGCCGCGTTGATCAGCTCGTGCAGGTTCTCGAGGCGATCCTGCCCATCCCTCTCCGCCGCGTAGTGGTCCTTGAGGCGGCTCTTGTCGAGGATCTCCTCGATCAGCTCGGGAAGCGTGAGCGTCTCGGCTGATTTGCGCAGCAGGTCGATCACCGCGATGAACTGCGCTATCGCGGTGCCGCTGCGGCCGGTGACCAGCCCCGAACGCGCGGCGTGCATGAGGCTTCCCATGCCGCGCTCGGCCGCTTCCTGGAGCTGCTCCACGGAGCGCGCGCCGATTCCGCGCGGCGGGAAATTCACCACGCGCGAGAACGCGGTGTCGTCGTCGGGGTTGGAAGCCAGGCGCAGGTAAGCCATCGCGTGCTTGACCTCCAGGCGCTCGAAGAATCGCAGCCCTCCGTAGACCTTGTATGCGATGCCCGAGCGAAAGAGCGCGTGCTCGAGGATGCGCGACTGGGCGTTCGAGCGGTAGAGGAGCGCCATCTCGGACAGCGCCATGCCCTCGCGATGCAGCGCCTTCACCTCGTCGACCACGAAGCGCGCCTCCTCGTCGTCGTTGGCCGCGGCGTATATGCGCAGCTGCTCGCCCTTGCCCTGCGCGGTCCACAGGTTCTTGCCCAGGCGCGCCTTGTTCTGCTGGATGATCGCGTTGGCGGCGTCGAGGATATGCCCCTGCGAGCGGTAATTCTGCTCGAGCTTCACCACCTCCTTCACGTCGAAGTCGCGCACGAACTCGTTCATGTTGCCGACTTCGGCCCCGCGGAAGCGGTAGATCGACTGATCGTCGTCCCCGACAGCGAACACGCACCCATTCGAACCGGCGAGCATCTTGATCCACTTGTACTGCAGCTTGTTGGTGTCCTGGAATTCGTCGACCAGGATGTAGCGGAAGCGCGCCTGGTAGTGCTGCAGCAGGTCCAGGTTCCTGGCGAGCGTCTCGAAGGTACGCAGCAAGAGCTCCGCGAAATCGACGACGCCCTCGCGATTGCACTGCGCGTCGTAATCGGCATAGAAGGCGACCATGCGGCGCGTGAACTCGTCGCCCGCCTCCACCGCGTTCGCGCGCAGGCCCGCTTCCTTGCAGTTGTTGATGAAGTTCTGCAGCTGGCGCGGCGGGAATTTCTCCTCGTCGAGGCCCTGCGCCTTCGCCAGGCGCTTGATGAGGGATTGCTGGTCGCCCGAATCGAGGATCTGGAAAAGCTGTGGAAGGCCCGCGTCGCGATGATGCGTGCGCAGCAGCCGGTTGCACAGCCCGTGGAACGTGCCCACCCACATGCCGCGCGTATTGATCGGAAGCATCGCGGAAAGCCGCGTCAGCATCTCGCGCGCGGCCTTGTTGGTGAAAGTGACAGCGAGCACGCCGGCCGGGCTTACCTCGCCGCCCTGGATCAGGTGCGCGATGCGCGTGGTGAGGACGCGCGTCTTGCCGCTGCCCGCGCCCGCGAGGATGAGAGCGGATTCGCGCGGCAGCGTGACGGCCTTGTGCTGCTCGGGATTGAGATTTTCGAGGATCTGCGGCATTGCTTGAAAAGTGGTGTCAGGTACGACTTGTTCCAACCGACCAAACGATCGATTTTCCGGGAAAAATTCGTCCCTGACACCAGTTTTCTCAAAAAAAAAGAGGGCGCGAGTAGCGCCCTCAACTGTCTGCCCCAACTGCAATGTCTCGCCGTGAAGGCGGGACTGTGGAATGACACGGCAAGCGTGGAGGAAGTTCCCGCGCTCAGAGCGAGGGCAGCAGGACCGGCGCCGCGATGCCCGGCATCGTGCGCAGGTTGGCCATCAGCGCGCGCGCCTGGCTCTCGCCGGCGAGATTCGGGATCACCACGGCGAACGAGCCCTCGCGCGGGATGATCTCGGACGGATAACCGCCGGTACGCAGCGAGCGATTGAGCAGGAGCGCGTCGTCGCGCGAGGGATACTTCGCCGCCATCACCCGCCACTTGCCGCCGGCGCGCGCGGCGGGCGCGTCTTCGGAGATCGCGGTCTCGCGCGCCCAGGTGTCGATCTGCTTCTGGTCCACCTTCGCCACCACGGGCGCGCCATCGCGCGGCTTCTGGTAAAAGTCGAGCGGCTGGTCGAGCGTGACGCTCGGGTGTCCTTCCGAGCCAACGGTGATCTTGCCTTCGAGCAGGCACACGATGTCGCGCTCGTCGGTGGACTTGCCCCACAGGTCGGTGCCGCGGATGCCGGCCGTCGTATTCTTCACCTTGATCGCGATGTCACGCTTCTGGCCCCGGCGCGCAGCGTCGGTGGTGAACCGGAACGCGCCCGCGAGCACCGAGAGCGCCGCGCGAAAAACGCCGCGCTCGCTGGCGCCGCTGTCGATGACGAACTGCGAGTTCTCGCCGAGCCGCAGCGCGCTGCCTTCGGGCATCTTGAGCTGCACGCGCGCGTTGGGGCCGGTGCGAAGCCGGTCCTGCGCCTGCAGTGACGTGCCGGGGGTGAGCGGCACGGCGTTGCCGCCGCGCTCGAGCCACGCCGGATACTGCACGGCTTCCACGACCGCGGTCTGCGCGCTCGCCAGCCCCGCGCCAAGCAGCAGGGCGCACGCGAATGAAATGGTCCTTGCTTTCATGATCCCCCTCCCGATTACCACACCGTGCATTCCCCAACAGGCGCCGGCACGGATGCGGCTATCAGAAAATGCCCGAGACTCGCCGCCAAATCAAGGGTTTGGAGCATCCCTGCCTGCTATAATTTCGACCCTATGGAATCCCAATATCGCCCGCGCGAGCTCGAGCCCCGAATCCAGCAGCACTGGGCCGCGACCAGGGCCTTCGTCGCGCCCGACGCCTCGCCCAAGCCCAAGTACTACTGCGTCTCCATGTTGCCCTACCCGTCGGGGAAGCTGCACATGGGGCACGTGCGCAACTACACGATCAACGACGCGCTCTACCACTTCATGCGCATGAAGGGCTTCAACGTGCTCTTCCCGATGGGCTGGGACGCGTTCGGCCTCCCCGCGGAAAACGCGGCGATGGCCAACAAGGTGCCGCCCGCGAAGTGGACACGGGACAACATCGCGTACATGAAGAAGCAATGCCAGGCGATGGGCTGGGCGATCGACTGGACGCGCGAGGTGGCGACGTGCTCGCCGGACTACTACCGCTGGAACCAGTGGTTCTTCCTGCGCCTGCGGGAAAAAGGCATCGTCTACAAGAAGTCGGGCGTGGTGAACTGGGACCCGGTGGACATGACCGTGCTCGCCAACGAGCAGGTGATCGACGGGCGCGGCTGGCGCACCGGCGCCGTGGTCGAGAAGCGCGAGATCCCGATGTGGTACATGCGCATCACCGACTACGCCGACGAGCTCCTCGATTCGTTGGACGGCCTCGGCTGGCCCGAGCAGGTGAAGCAGATGCAGAGGAACTGGATCGGGCGCAGCGAGGGCGTGGAATTCACGCTCCCCTACGACGAGGAGACGGCGCGTCGCATGAACGACGGCAAGCGCGGACTCAAGGTCTTCACCACGCGCGCGGACACCATCATGGGGATCACCTTCGCCGCAGTGGCCGCCGAGCATCCGCTCGCCGCCGAAGCCGCGAAGGGCAATGCGAAACTCGCCGCCTTCATCGAGGAGTGCAAGAAGGGCGGCACGCAGGAAGCCGACTTCGCGACGATGGAAAAGAAGGGCATGCCCACGGGACTCTCCGTGCGCCATCCCTTCACCGAACAGGGAATCGAGGTCTGGGTCGGCAACTACGTGCTGATCGGCTACGGCGAGGGCGCGGTGATGGCGGTGCCGGGCCACGACGAGCGCGATTTCGCGTTCGCGAAGAAGTACGACCTCCCGATCAAGCAGGTGATCGACGTCGACGGGAAGGCCTATTCATTCGACGCGTGGGCTCCCTGGTACGAGGAGGCCGGCCGCAACATCAACTCGGGTCCGTACGACGGATTGCCGCAGAAGGCCGCGATCGACGCGATCGCGGGCGCGCTCGAGAAGCTCGGGCTGGGCAGGAAGCGCGTGCAGTACCGCCTTCGGGACTGGGGCATTTCCCGCCAGCGTTACTGGGGCACGCCGATCCCGATCGTGCTATGCCCCAAATGCGGCGAGGTCGGCGTGCCGGATGACCAGCTTCCGGTGAGGCTTCCCGAGGACCTCGTCTCCGACGGCAGCGGCAGCCCGCTCGCGAAGACGCCTTCGTTCTACGAGACGCGATGCCCGAAGTGCGCGGGCCCCGCCAGGCGCGATACCGACACCATGGACACCTTCGTCGATTCGTCCTGGTACTACCTGCGTTATGTGAGCGCGAATGCGAAGACCATGGTGGACGAGCGCGCCCGGTACTGGATGCCGATGGACCAGTACATCGGCGGCATCGAGCACGCGATCCTGCACCTGCTCTACGCGCGCTTCTGGACCAAGGCGATGCGCGACCTGGGGCTCATCGGGATCGACGAGCCTTTCGCCAACCTGCTCACGCAGGGCATGGTGCTGAACCACATCTTCTCGCGGCGCACGGGCAAGGGTGGCATCGAGTACTTCGCGCCCGAGGAAGTCGAGACGACCGTCGATGCCGAGGGAAAGATCACCGGCGCGAAGCTCAAGGCCGACGCATCGCCGATCGACTACGAGGGCATCGGCACGATGTCGAAGTCGAAGAGGAATGGCGTCGACCCCCAGGACATGATCGAGGAGTACGGCGCCGATACCTCGCGCTTCTACGTGATGCAGGCGAACCCGCCGACCGACACGATGCTGTGGTCGGACCAGAGCGTGGCGGGATCCTTCAAGTTCCTGCGCGGGCTCTGGGCGACGGTGCACCAGCACGTCGAGGCGGGGATCGTACCCCGCTTCATGAGCGGCGAGCTGACCACCGAGCTCTCGCAATTGCGCTTCAAGCTCCACAAGACGATCGAGAAGGTGGCCGACGACTATGGCCGGCGCCTGCAATTCAATACTGCGATCGCGGCGATCCGCGAATTGCTGAACCTGCACGAAACCCTGAAGGACAGGAGCCCCGTGGCACGCGCGGTGGCGCAGGAGCTCCTCGAGGACGCGGTGCTCCTCCTCTCGCCGATCGTGCCGCACATCGCGACCGCGCTCTGGAGCGGGCTGCGCCCGGGCACCGAGCTCATCGACCAGCCATGGCCCGCGGTCGACCCGCTCGCGCTGGTGCAGGATGAGATCGAGCTCGTGGTGCAGGTGAACGGCAAGCTGCGCGGCCACATCCGCGTGCCGGCGTCGGCCACCCGCGACCATATCGAGGCCCTGGCGCTGAAGGACGAGGCGGTGCAGAAGTTCGTGAACGGCCAGACGCCGAAGAAGGTCGTCGTGGTTCCGGGAAGATTGGTGAACGTCGTTGTTTAAGTACGCCGCCGCGGTCGCGTTGCTGCTGCTCTCATCGTGCGGCTTCCAGCTGCGCGGCGATCCCGAGGTCGGCATCAAGAAGCTCTTCATCTCGAGCGTCGGGCCCTCTCTCGTGGTGGGCGACATCCGCCGCACGCTCGCCAGCGGCCCGACGCGGCTCGTCACCACCGCGCTCGAATCGGAAGCGCACCTGAGGATCCTCCAGGAGGCGCGCGAGAAGACCGTGTTCACCATCACCGGTACCGGGCGCGTGTACGAATTCCAGCTGCGCCTCGTGCTGCGCTACGAGATGGTGGTGCCGGGACGCGAGGAGCCGGTGATCCCGTCCACCGAGATCGAAACGCGGCGCCTCATCACCTACAGCGAGATCGCGCCGACCGCGAAGGAAGCCGAGGAGGCGCTCCTCTTCAAGGACATGCAGCTCGACCTCGCGCGCCAGGTCCTGCGGCACGTCGCCGCCGCGAAGCGCGATATCTGAGCGATGAAGATCGGCACGCGCCAGCTCGAGACCCACCTCAAGAAGGGGCTGGGAGCGCTCTATGCGATTCACGGGCCGGAAGCGCTCCTCGCGCTCGAGGCCGCCGACCGCATCCGCGACGCCGCGCGCAAGAGCGGGTGCACCGAGCGTGAGATCTTCTTCGCGGAGCCCGGCGTCGATTGGGCAAGGCTCGGCGCGAGCGCGGCGAACCTCTCGTTGTTCGCCTCCAGGCGCCTCGTGGAGCTGCGCATCCCGACGGGCAAGCCCGGTGCCGAAGGCGGCAAGGCGATCGCGGCGTGGTGCGCAAAACTCCCCGGCGATGCGGTGACGCTGGTGATCCTCCCCGAGCTCGACTGGCAGCAATTGAAGACCAGCTGGTTCGGCGCCCTCGAGGGCGCCGGAGTCGTCGTGGAGGCCAAGGCGATCACGCGCGACGAGCTTCCCGACTGGCTCGGCGAGCGCCTCGGCCGCCAGCAACAGCGCGCCTCGGTCGAGACGCTCGAATGGCTCGCCGATCGCGTCGAAGGCAACCTCCTCGCCGCGAAGCAGGAAGTCGAAAAGCTGGCGCTCCTCCTGCCCCCGGGCGAGATTACCCTCGAAGCGATCCGCGAATCGGTCACCGACGTGGCGCGCTTCGAGCGCGACACGCTGGTCGACGCGATCCATGGCGACGATCCTTCGCGCGTGGTGCGCGTGGTCGCCTGCCTCGAGGCGGAGGGCGAGCCGCTGCCGCTGCTGCTGTGGACGCTCGCCGAGGAGCTGCGCCTCCTGATGGCGATCCGCGCCGGCCAGCGCCCGCGCCGCTTCGTGCCGCCCGAGCGCATGGAGAAGTTGAACCGCACCGCGCGCAAGCACTCCGTGGCGACCTTCGACCGCGAGCTCTTGCGGGCCCATGGGATCGACCGCATGATCAAAGGCGTCGAGACGGGCGATCCCTGGTCGAGCGTCGTGGACCTGGCCCTCGGCATCTCGGGACGCCCGGTAATGAGCGAAGCCGCATGACATGCCCAACGACCTGAACGCCTCCGCCGATCTACGCGCCCTGGTGCATGCCATGGGCGAGTCGGCTCGCACCGCCGGCCGCGAGCTGGCGCGCTCCTCCACGGCCGTGCGCAACCGCGCGCTCGAATCCGGCGCCCAGGCGCTCGTCGAGCGCGAGAAGACCATCCTCGCCGCCAACGCCCAGGACGTGAAGTCGGCGCGCTCCGAGGGACGCGACGACGCCTTCATAGACCGCCTCGCCCTTACCGCGAAGGCGATCGAGGCGATGGCCGAGGGCCTGCGCCAGATCGCCAAGCTTCCCGACCCGGTGGGCGAAGTCACCGGGCTCACCTATCGCCCCTCGGGAATCCAGGTCGGGCGCATGCGCGTGCCGCTCGGCGTGATCGCGATGATCTACGAGTCGCGACCCAACGTGACGGCGGATGCGGCCGGGCTCTGCGTCAAGTCCGGCAACGCGTGCATCCTGCGCGGCGGCAGCGAGTCCCTGAAGTCCAACCGCGCCATCGCCGCGTGCCTCGCGCAGGGCCTGAAGGCCGCCGGGCTCCCGGAGAACGCGGTCCAGCTCGTCGACACGCCCGACCGCGCCGTGGTGGGCGAGCTCGTCACCCTCGAGAAATTCATCGACGTCGTGATACCGCGCGGCGGCAAGGGCCTCATCGAGCGCATCTCGCGGGAAGCGCGCGTGCCCGTGATCAAGCACCTCGACGGCGTGTGCCACGTGTACATCGACGATCGCGCCGACGCCGCGAAGGCCATCGCCATCGCCGACAACGCAAAGACGCAGCGCTACGGCACCTGCAACACGATGGAGACCCTCCTCGTCGCGCAGGCCATCGCGCCCAGGGTGCTGCCGGAGATCGGGCGCATCTACGCGCAGAAGAAAGTCGAGATGCGCTGCTGCCCCGAGTCGCGCGAGATCCTGAGGAAAGCCGGCGTGAAAGGCACGAAGGCCGCCATCGACCAGGATTTCCATACCGAGTATCTCGCCCCGATCGTCTCGATCGCGACGCTGCCGGGAATCGAGGAAGCCATCGCGCACATCGCCAAGTACGGCTCGCAGCACACCGACGCGATCGTGACCGACGACTGGCCGCGCGCGCAGCGGTTCCTGCGCGAGGTGGACTCGAGCTCGGTGATGGTGAACGCCTCCACGCGCTTCGCCGACGGCTACGAGTACGGGCTGGGCGCCGAGATCGGCATCTCCACCAACAAGCTGCACGCGCGCGGCCCCGTCGGGCTCGAGGGGCTCACCTCGCAGAAGTGGATCGTGCTGGGCGACGGTCAAGTGCGCTCCTGATTTGGCGGCGATCGGCCTCTTCGGCGGCACCTTCGACCCGGTTCACTTCGGGCACCTGCGCCTCGCGACCGAGCTTGGCGAGGCTTTTCACCTCGAAAAGGTCATCTTCATCCCGGCTGGCTTGCCCTATCACCGCGGCCGCGGCGCCCACGCCGGCAACGAGGAGCGCCTCACGATGCTGAAGCTTGCCACGGCGCGCGACGCCCGCTTCGACGTGGACGACCGGGAATTGAAGCGCGGCGGCAATACTTACAGCTACGACACGCTCGCCGAGATCCGCAAGGAACGCGGCCCCGACACGCCGCTGGTCTTCCTCGCCGGCACCGACGCTTTCGCGAAGATCGACACCTGGCACCGCTGGACCGAGCTCTTCGACCTCGCGCACTTCGCCGTCGCCGTCCGCGCCAACGACGAGGCCTGGTTCTCCAGGGGCCCGGGCACTATTCCCCGGGACGTCTGGCCGCGAATCACCCTCAATCCCCATGAGCTGGCCAGCGCACCGGCGGGAAAGGTAATGACCTTTGCCATGACGCCGCTGTCTATCTCCTCCACCGCCATCCGCACGGCCGCCGGCGAGGGAGCCTCGATCCGCTACCTCACACCGGACCCGGTGGCGGAATTCATCCGTTCCCACACCCTGTACACATGAAGAAACTGACCACACTCGCCAAGAAAAAGCTCGTCATCAACGCCCTCGAGGACATCAAGGCGCACGACATCCAGGCCATCGACGTGCGCAGCGTCACCGCGATCTTCGACTGGATCGTGGTGGCGAGCGCCGACTCGGCGCGCCAGACCAAGGCGCTCTCGCGCCACGTGCGCGACGCGTTGAAGGACGCCGGCGCCGTCATCATCGGCACCGAGGGCGAGGAGGGCGGCGACTGGGTGCTGGTGGACGCAGGCGACATCGTGGCGCACGTCATGCAGCCCGCGGTGCGCCAGTACTACAACCTCGAGGAGCTGTGGAGCGACGGCAAGTTCGACAAGGTGGTCAATTCCTCCGAGCCCGTGCGCGCCAAGCGCCGCCCGGTGGCGCGCGCGCGCGCCAAGCCCGACGAGAAGGCCGCGCCACGCCGGCGCGCGGCATAGCGCCGCGTGCGCGTGACGATCCTGTCGGTTGGCCACAAGATGCCGGCATGGATCCAGGAGGGGTTCCACGAATACACGCGGCGCATGCCCCCGGAGATCCGCGTCGAGCTCGCCGAGCTGAAGCCCGAAAAGTCAAAGGCCGACGAGGCGAAGCGCATCCTGGCGGCGATTCCCGAAGGAGCGACGGTGCTCGCCCTCGACGAGCGCGGCAAGGCGATTTCAACGCAGGGACTCTCCGTGATGCTCTCGGAGTGGATGCGCGACGCCACCCACCCGGTGTTCGCGATCGGCGGCGCCGACGGCTTGGGGGACGAGGTGAAGGCGCGCGCCGACAAGCTCATCTCGCTCTCCGCGCTCACGCTTCCCCACCAGCTGGTGCGCGTGGTGCTTGCCGAGCAGCTCTACCGCGCGTGGACGATCCTTGCGCGCCACCCCTATCACCGCGAATGAACGCGCCGCTGCCCGCCACCGAGATCGTCTTCCTGCCGGGCTTCGATGGCGTCGGCGAATTGCGCGTGGATTTCGTGCAGGCGCTTGGCCGGCACCACCCGGCGCGCGGCATCAGCTATCCCGATCGCATGCTGGGCTCCCTGAACGGTTATGCGCGCCATGCGGCCGCCCAGGTGCCGCCCGAGTCGCGCCCGGTGGTGATCGCCGAGTCCTTCTCGGGCCTGGTCGCCGCGCGCTGGGCGGCGCAGGACCCGCACGTGGCGGGCATCGTGCTGTGCGGCGCCTTCGCGCGCTCGCCGGTGCCGTGGGCTGCGCTCGGCGCGTCGATGCCCGCGATGGCGCAATTCTTCGGCGCCAACTTCCTCAACCCGATGGCGTTCGCGGTGAACGACCCCGCGCGGCGGCGCTGGTCGGCGGCGCTCGCCGCGGCGCTGCGCGACATGCGACAGGACGTCATCGCCGAGCGGCTGCGCATCATCGCCACGGAGGATGTGAGCCGCGAGCTCGGCGCGCTTCGCATCCCGGTGCTCGTCGCGCATTTCGACGACGACCTCGTGATCAACGCCCGGGCGCGCGACCACCTCGTGTCGGTCTGTCACAATGCCCAGGTCGTCCGCGTTCCCGGCCCGCACTTCGCGATCGAGACGCGGCCGCGCGAAAGTGCGGCCGCCATCGCGCCACGGCTGGCGGCGCTCTTCGGAAAACCGCTGTCTCGCACGGGGACCTGATGATCTACCTCGCTTCACGAAGCCCGCGCCGCCGCGAGCTTCTCGCGCAGATCGGCGTGAAATTCGAGCCGCTTCTCTTTCGCGAAGGCCCGCGCCAGGACGCGGACACCGACGAGGCGGTGCGGCGCGGCGAGCACGCCGACGCCTACGTGCAGCGCGTGACGCGCCTGAAGGTCGAGGCGGCGTGGCAGCGCATAGTCATGCGCCGCGGCCTGCAGAGAAAGCCCGTCCTCGCCGCGGACACCACGGTGTCGCTCGCCGGCGAGATCCTCGGCAAGCCCGAGGACCGCGCCGACGCCGAACGCATCCTCAAACTCCTCGCCGGCACGCAGCACCGCGTGCTCACCGCGGTGGCGGTGGCCTTCGAGGAACGCTACGAGATCGAGGTGAGCGAGTCGCTGGTCACCTTCGCCCCGCTCGACGATTCGCGCATCGGCAGCTACGTGCAGTCGGGCGAGCCGTTCGACAAGGCCGGCGCCTACGGCATCCAGGGCCGCGCCGCGGCTTTCGTCGAGCGCATCGAGGGGAGCTATTCGGGGGTCATGGGGCTGCCGCTCTTCGAGACCGCCGTGATCCTGCGCAAATTCGGAATCGTCGTACCCTAGGGGCGGCCGGCGCCAGCGCAGATGAACGAGCAAATCCTCATCAATGTCACGCCGCAGGAAACGCGTGTGGCCGTCACCGAGCAGGGCACGGTGCAGGAGCTGCACATCGAGCGCGACTCGAGCCGGGGCCTGGTCGGCAACATCTATCTCGGCCGCGTGTGCCGCGTGCTTCCCGGCATGCAGTCGGCGTTCGTCGAGATCGGACTGCCGCGCGCCGCGTTCCTCCACGTGGCCGACATCTGGATGGCCAAGAACGGCGCGGGCGAGATCCGCCCCATCGAGAAGATCCTCTCCGAGGGGCAGACGCTCCTCATCCAGGTGGTCAAGGACCCGATCGGCAGCAAGGGCGCGCGCCTCTCGACGCAGGTCTCGATCGCCGGGCGCCTCCTCGTCTACCTGCCGCAGGATCCGCACATCGGCATCTCGCAGAGGATCGAGGACGAGGCCGAGCGCGAACAACTGCGCGCGAAAGTGCAGTCGCTGATCCCCCCCGGCGAGACCGGGGGCTTCATCGTGCGCACCGTTGCGGAGGCGGCCACCGAGGCGGAGCTGAACGCCGACATCGAGTACCTGATCACGCTCTGGAAGCAGATCCAGCTCGCGGCGCAAAGCGCCGCGCCGCAGGAGCTCCTCTACCAGGACCTATCGCTCGCCACGCGCGTGCTGCGCGACCTCGTCACCAGCTCGACCGAGCGCATCATCGTCGATTCGCGCGAGACGTTCGGCAAGGTGCAGGAGTTCGCGCAGCGCTATACGCGCAACGCCCTGCCCATCCTCGAGCACTACACCGGCGAGCGGCCGCTCTTCGACCTGTTCGCCGTCGAGGACGAGATCGAGAAGGCGCTGGCGCGCCGCGTGGACCTGAAGAGCGGCGGCTACGTGATCATCGACCAGACCGAGGCGCTCACCACCGTCGACGTGAACACCGGGGGCTTCGTCTCCGGGCGCTCGTTCGACGACACCATCTTCAAGACCAACCTCGAGGCGGCGCAGTCGATCGCGCGCCAGCTGCGCCTCAGGAACCTCGGCGGCATCATCATCGTCGACTTCATCGACATGGAGAGCCTCGAGCATCGCGACGCGGTGATCGCGGAATTCCGCAAGGCGCTTTCGCGCGACCGCACGCGCGTGACCGTGAACGGCTTCTCGCAGCTGGGGCTGGTGGAAATGACGCGCAAGCGCACGCGCGAGTCCCTCGCCCACGTGCTGTGCGAGCAGTGCCCGGTGTGCGTCGGGCGTGGCGAGCTGAAGACGCCGCAGACGATCTGCTACGAGATCCTGCGCGAGATCCTGCGCACCGACCGGCAGTTCAACGCCAAGGAGTACCGCATCCTCGCCTCGCAGAAGGTGATCGACCTGTTCCTCGACGAGGAGTCGGTGAGCCTCACGCAGCTCGGCGATTTCATCAAGAAGCCGATCTCGATGCAGGTCGAGACGGTCTACATGCAGGAGCAGTACGACGTAATTCTTATTTAGGCGCGATGCCCTTGAGGATCCGCCTGGCTTCCTGCAGGCGCCAGATGGAATCGTCGATGCGCTGCGTGGTCTGCGCCTCGGGGTAGCTCGCGCCCTCGAGGGGGACGGTGGGCGGGTTGGGATCGATGCGCTGCGTCGCCTCGGGCTGGAATGCCGGGTCGAGCTTCGGGATCTTCATGGTCTGGTCGGCCTCGCGCATCGGCTTGTCCGCCGGCGTGGGCGTGGGCCCGAGGCGCTGGGTGTCCTGCGGAGAATTGGCGAGGTCGATGCGCTGCGTGGTCTCCGGCCCGGGCTGCGCATCCATGCGCTGGGTGGTCTGCACGTCGGTCGCGCCCATCTTCTGCGTCTTCATCGGATCGAATGCGGGGGCCGCGGGCCTGGGCTTGGCCAGATGCGCGAAGGCGTCGTCGCTCATGAGCGGCACGTCGGGCGCTTTCGGCGCCACCGCGACCGGCGCGGGCGCGGGCTTCGGCTTGGGCGCGTCGAAGCTCGCCATCCTGGTGGTCTGCATCAGCTCCACCGGCACATTCTGCTCGGGGCGGCCCAGCGGCGCGGGCGACTCGGCGAGCGCGGAGCGCGCCTCGTGCGCGGAGACGCGCTGGATCAGACCCTCGATCATCTCGCGCTGCTTCTTCAGCTCGTTCTCGGCGGCCTTGAGGATCGCCATCTGCTCGTTGATCGAGGTGGTCTTCTCGTTGATCTTGGCGAGGTTGTCGAGGCGCGACTGCAGCTGCGCCTTGTGGTCCTTGATCTGCACTTCCAGCGGCAGGACCACGGCCTGCAGCCAGCGCTCGGTCTGGGTCTTGGCGTCGCCGAAATTGCGCCGCGCTTCCTTGACGAGCGTGGAGTAGAAACTCTTCACGACGAAGTGCTTTTCCTTCACCACGACGTTGACCGGATCCTTCACGAAAGCCTCGGTCTGCATCACCAGCAGCTGCAGCTTGGTGCGGTGGGGATCGAGGTCCAGCGCCGGGATCGTCATCTTCTGGAAGCCGAACTTCTCGATGAAGGTGTTGTAGACGCCCTGCATCAGCTTCTTGATGTCCTCCGAGGCGGCGAATACGCCCTCGAAGTCCTCGTTCATGTTCTTCACCAGCGAGTTCATGCCGCGCTGCAGCGTGATCGTGGTCCACGAATCCTCGATCGCCTGGGCGCTCTTGGCGAGCGCGATGTCGAGCTTCTGCGCGTTCAGCATGTCCAGGAGCGCCGCCTTCTTGCCGCTGAACTGCGCATGGTTGACCTTGTACTCGGCGAGAGCGGCGTTATAGGCGTTCTTCTCGGCGGTGATCCTGCCCCAGAGCTTGGTGACCACCTCGCGGCTCTTGCCGACGAGGCCGTTCAATTCGCCGACCTCGGCCTGGTTGGCCTGCTGGCGCTTGGCGACCGACGCGCGCGACGACATCATCATCCCGCCGATCTCGTTTACCACCGCCTTGCAGAGGATCTGGCGCCGCATCGGAACCACTTCCTCGACCAGGAATTTCTCGAGCGACTCGATGCCGCTCTTCTTGATGAGGCCCGCGTCCTCGCGGATGCGCCCGAGGAGGCCCTTCTGCGCGGAGATCGCGAAAATGCGCTCCTTGGGGAGGTGCAAGTGCTGCGAGGTCGTCTCCACCATGCGGGCGATGGCCTTCTCGATCTCCGCGGGGGTCTTCAGCTCGTCCCACATGAGGTCGATCTTGTTCAGCACCGCGATCTTCTGCGGCAGTCCCGCCTTCACGTAGCGGTCCCAGATCTCCATGTCGCTCTTGGTGACGCCGGTGTCGATGGACAGCAGGAAGAGGATCGCGTGGGCGCTGGGGATGGTGCTCACGGTGAGCTCCGGCTCCATGCCCATGGCGTTCAGGCCCGGCGTGTCGAGGATCGAGATGCCGTTGGTGAGAAGCGGGTGCGGGTAGTTGATCATGGCGTAGCGCCACGCGGGCACCTCGACCAGCTCTTCCTCGCCCGGCAGCTCGCCCTTCTCGTTGACCATCGGCGCGAGGCCGAGCATGCGGGCCTCCAGCGCGTAGACCTTCTTGGTGTCGGCGAGCGCTTTCAGCGACTTCTTCATGTCCGCGGCCGATGCCGTGTTGAGCCGGATCTTGCTCCACTCGATCGGCATGTTCTTCAGCTGCGAGATCGACTCGTCGCGATAGCGCGTCTCGACCGAGAGCAGCTTCAGGTACGGCTCCTCGCTCGGGTCGTGGAAGATCTCGGTCGGGCACATGGTGGTGCGCCCGACGTCGGACGGGAGCAGGCGCTCCTTGAAGCTCGAGAAGAAGAGCGCGTTGATGAGCTCGGACTTGCCGCGCGAGAATTCCGCGAGAAAGGCCAGCATCAGCCGGCCCTTGTTCAGGTTCTCGAGCAGGTCGTAGAAGCGGATCGACTGCTGGACGTCGAGCTGGCCGTTGGATTCCAGCCAATCGTGATACGCGTGGACCGATTGCGTGAGGTCCTCGCGCCAACGGTTGTATCGGGCGATCTCGGTCTCGAACCTGTTCGAGGTGGCGGCGGCGTCCATGTTGCAGCGTGGTTTCGGTCCCTGGAATTGACCCAGTGTACCCGCGTTTAGCCAGAATTATTAGTGACTTGGCTCACAGCCCGCCAACAAAAAACCGGGCTCGAGGCCCGGTTCTCGCTGCACCTGAAACCTTTTTCAGGCGGCGCGGATGCAGCCCAGCCGGATGCCGCGCAGCGACCGCGCCGGGAGGAAGCGGGCGCGCAGGCTTTGCGTGGCGTCGAGCGATTCGCGGCGGTGGCCGTCGGCCTCGAGCTCGCGAGCGATCGCGAGGAAGCGTTCGCGCCAGAGGGCTCGGTGCTCGGAGGGGAATCGGTTCTTCATGGATCCAAGCCTATGCGCAAGCGCGGGCGAAGTCCGTTGCGCATTGCGCAACTCGAGCCACGACAATCCGACGATCGCTTGTGCGTTCACGCACTTTCCGCCTAGGCGAACGAGCGCAGCGAGGCGACGTTGGCGATGGACATTGCGACGATCGGGGCGAAGAAGGCGAAGCTCACGAGGATGGCGAAGGTCATTTTTATCTCCAGGAGGTTGTTTGCGGTCGGTGCTGCGTCGAACTGATGACCGGACTTTAGGCGGGGACCACCCCCTCGGCCACCCGAAAGCGACGAAGTGCGAATTTCGGGGGCCGAATGTCGCCGGGGGCGGGCGAAACCGCCTCCGGTCTAGGCGGCCAGGCGCATCTCTTCCTCGAATTGGGGCTCCGGCTCGCTCGCCAGGAAGCCTTGAACGATGGGCAGGCTCTCGAGGGCGAGCGGCGGGAAGGCGGTCCGGTCGGGGAGGAGGAGCGTGCCGCGCTCGCCGGCCAGGTAGAGGGAAAGGTTGATCGCGGCGATCACCACGACAGGGGCCAGCATCGCGACTTCCTGGATGACGTTCATTTCGTTTGTCCTTTTGTGGGTTCCGGTTCACTCGCGCCGTTTGTGCGCCGCGCTTGAACGAGACACTACGCATGTAACCCACGCGATTCCGCAGCGGATTCGGCCGGCGGACCGGGGACTATCCGGGACAAGGAGTGCGGAAAAATCGGCGCATCCAGAGTGCGCCCCCCAGCGCGCCTAGAGGAGCGCCCGGGAAAGCATGCGCGCCGCCTCCGCCTCCAGCCACGCAACCGGCAGCATCAGCAGGAGCTGGAAGAAGATGAAGACGAAGATCGGCGAGATGTCGACGCCGCCGATGGCGGGGATCACGCCGCGCACCGGCTTCATGAAGGGATTGGTGAGCGCCTCGAAGAAGGGCGCGACCGGATGGCGCGGGTTCACCCAGGAAAGAGCGACGCCGATGATGAGCGCGCCCATGAAGACGTAGATCGAAAGGCGGACCAGCTTCACGAAGGACATGAAGAGCAGCACCGACAGCACGGAGGGATTGTCCGGCAAAGCGCCGCGCACCAGGATGAGCAACAGGACCTGCAGCACGAACTCGAAGGCCCACGCCACCAGGAGCGACGACCAGTCGAGCTTGGCGAATCCGGGGATTACGCGGCGCAGCGGTTTCACCGCCCAGTCGGTGAGCGCCATCGTGAACTGGGCGATGGGATTGCGCCAAGGCGCGCGGAATGCCTGCATCCAGAAGCGCACGAGCGCCGCCAGGATAAACAGGCTCGCGAACGCGTCGAGGACGAAGGCGACGGCGGTGACGACCACGTCAGTCCTTTCCCAGAGCCGCGCCCAGCTCGCGCGAGCGTTCGCACGCGGCGCGCACCGCCGCGATGAAATGCTCCTTCACCTTCGCGGCCTCGAGCACGTCGAGCGCCGCTTGCGTGGTTCCGCCCTTGGAGGTGACCTGCGCGCGCAATGCCGCGGGATCCTCGCCGCGCTCTATTGCGAGCTTGGTCGCGCCGACGAAGGTCCACAACGCGAGCGAGCGCGAAGCTCCTTCGGCAAGCCCCAGCTCGCGCGCGGCGCTCTCGAGGGCCTCGATGGCGTAGAACACGTACGCCGGTCCGCTTCCCGACACCGCGGTCACCGCGTCGAGGTCGCCCTCGTTCTCGAACCAGAGCGCCGCGCCCACGGCCGACATGAGCGTCTCCGCGGTGTTGCGGTCCGCGGTGCCGACCACCGACGGCGCGTAGAGGCCCGTGATTCCGGCGTGCACCAGGGCGGGGGTGTTGGGCATGGCGCGCACGATGCGCTCCAGGCCGCCCAGCCAGCGCGACAAATCGTCGATGCGGATGCCCGCGGCGATGGTGACGAGGAGGGGGTCGGTGAAATGCGGCGCGCTGTCCTCGGCGGCGGCGCGCATCTGCTGCGGCTTGACCGCGAACATCACCACATCCATCCCGCCCAATTGCGCGCCGGGCTTGTCGATCGTGACGACGCCGAACTCCGACACGAGCTTCAGGCGCGCCACCGCGTCGGGCTCCACCACCAGGATGTCGGCGGCGCGCGAGCCTTTCGCGACCAGCCCGCCGATGATGGCGCGCGCCATGTTGCCGCCGCCGATGAATGCGATTTTCATTTGGCTACGCCGTTTCCTTGTGGTTTCTCTCGCCGAAAATCGCGGTCCCGATCCTGACCATGGTCGCGCCTTCCGCGAGCGCCGCCTCGAAATCCTGGCTCATCCCCATCGAGAGTGTATCGAGGGCGATGCCCGCGGCGTTGATTTCTTCGAGAGTCGCGCGCAGGAGCGCGAACTGGGCGCGTTGCGCGGCGATGTCTGGCGTCTCGCTCGCCATGCCCATGAGGCCGCGCAGCTTCAAGCGTGGCATCGATACGATTTCCCGCGCGAGCGCGAGCGCCTCCCCGGGGGCCACGCCGCCCTTGGTCGCCTCGCCGCTGATGTTGACCTGGATGCACACGTTCAGCTCCGGCGAGCCCTGTGAACGGGCGCGCGCCAGCGCCGCGGCTATCTTCGCCCGGTCCACCCCGTGCACCCAATGGAAATTCACCGCCACGTCGCGCGCCTTGTTGCCCTGCAGGTGGCCGATGTAGTGCCAGGTCGCCTCCAGGTCGCGCAACGCCGCGATCTTGGGCACCGATTCCTGGACATAGCTCTCGCCGAAATCGCGCTGGCCTGAGGAGAAGGCGGCGCGGACGGCCTCGGGGGGCTGTGACTTGCTGACCGCGACCAGCGAAATGTCGCGGCTATCCCCTTGTAACGCCTCGGAAATGCGCCGTCGAATGGCTTGCAGGTTGACGGCGATTGGGGACATAATCGAATCGACTTTTCGAGGCGATTCTACCCCACGGCCCCCGGATCCCGGCGGCCGGCCTCGGCTTCCAGGGAAAAGAACCTAAAAATGGATATTGCTGAGCTGCTCGCCTTCTCCGTCAAGAACAAGGCCTCCGATTTGCACCTCTCGGCCGGCCTTCCGCCCATGATTCGCGTGCACGGGGACGTGCGCCGCATCAACGTGCCACCGCTCGAGCACAAGGACGTGCACGGGATGGTGTACGACATCATGAACGACTCGCAGCGCAAGGTTTACGAGGAGACGCTGGAAGTCGACTTCTCCTTCGAAATCCCGAACCTCGCGCGCTTCCGGGTGAACGCGTTCAACCAGAACCGGGGCGCCGGCGCGGTCTTCCGCACCATTCCCTCGAAAGTGCTTTCGCTCGAGGACCTGAACGCGCCCAAGATCTTCGCCGAGATCGCGAACCAGCCGCGGGGCCTGTGCCTGGTTACCGGGCCCACGGGCTCGGGCAAGTCGACCACCCTCGCGGCGATGGTGAACCACGTGAACGAGCACGAGTACGGCCACATCCTCACGGTGGAGGACCCGATCGAATTCGTGCACGAGTCGAAGAAGTGCCTGATGAACCAGCGCGAAGTCGGCCCGCATACGCTGTCGTTCGCCAACGCGCTGAGGAGCGCGCTGCGCGAGGATCCGGACATCATCCTGGTGGGCGAGATGCGCGATCTTACGACCATCAGCCTGGCGATGACCGCCGCGGAGACGGGTCACCTCGTGTTCGGCACGCTGCACACATCATCGGCCGCCAAGACCGTGGACCGCATCATCGACGTGTTCCCCGCGGCCGAAAAGGAAATGATCCGCGCGATGCTCTCGGAGTCTTTGCGCGCGGTGATCTCGCAAACGCTGTGCAAGACCAAGGACGGGACCGGCCGAATCGCCGCACACGAAATCATGATCGGCACCCCCGCAATCCGCAACCTGATCCGCGAAGCCAAGGTGGCGCAGATGTACTCGGCGATCCAGACCGGTCAGGCCCTCGGCATGCAGACGCTCGACCAGAACCTCACCGACCTCGTGAAGCGCAACCTCATCTCCATGCCCGAGGCGCGCAACAAGGCCGCGAACAAGGACAACTTCGTCGGCGGCTAGGCACCTAAAAAGGACCCGCAATGGAACGCGAACAATCACTGAAATTCATGCACGACCTGCTGCGCGCGCTGATCGCGCGCAAGGGCTCCGACCTCTTCATCACCGCGGGCTTCCCGCCGGCCATGAAGGTCGACGGCAAGGTGACGCCGGTATCGCAGCAGAGCCTGTCGCCGATGCACACCCAGGAGCTCGCCCGCTCGATCATGACCGACAAGCAGGCCGCCGAGTTCGAGGCGACCAACGAGTGCAACTTCGCGATCAGCCCCTCGGGCATCGGCCGCTTCCGCGTGAACGCCTTCGTGCAGCAGGGCCGCGTAGGCCTGGTGCTGCGCACCATCACCACGACCATCCCGAAGTTCGACGAGCTCGGCCTGCCGCACGTCCTGAAGGACGTGGCGATGACCAAGCGCGGACTGGTGATCTTCGTGGGCGGCACGGGCTCGGGGAAGTCGACCTCGCTCGCCTCGATGATCGGGCACAGGAACGAGAACAGCTACGGGCACATCATCACGATCGAGGACCCGGTCGAGTACGTGCACGAGCACAAGAACTGCATCATCACGCAGCGCGAAGTGGGCGTGGACACGGACAACTGGTTCGCGGCGCTGAAGAACACGCTGCGCCAGGCGCCCGACGTCATCCTGATCGGCGAGATCCGCGAGCGCGAGACGATGGAGTACGGCATCGCCTTCGCGGAAACGGGCCACCTTTGCATGTCTACGCTGCACGCCAACTCCACCAACCAGGCGCTCGACCGCATCATCAACTTCTTCCCGGAGGAGCGGCGCGCGCAGTTGCTGATGGACCTGTCGCTGAATCTCAAGGCGATCGTCTCGCAGCGCCTGATCCCGAAGAAGGGCGTGAAGGGACGCGTGGCGGCCATCGAGATCATGCTCAACTCGCCGCTCATGCAGGACTTGATCTTCAAGGGCGAGGTGCACGAGATGAAGGCGCTCATCTCACGCTCGCGCGAGCTCGGCATGCAGACCTTCGACCAGGCGCTCTTCGACCTCTTCGAGGCCGACATGATCACGTACGAGGATGCGCTGCGTAACGCCGATTCGGTGAACGACCTGCGCCTGAGGATCAAGCTGGAGAGCAAGAACGCGAAGAACCGCGACCTGGGCTCCGGGCTGGAACACCTCGAGATTGTAAAGTAGGATCAACCCACCGGAGGTCGCCAAATGACTCGCAAATCAATCTCGATGTTTTCCGTCGCCGCAACCTTTGTCGCAACTGCGTTGGGCATCGCGGTCCCGGCGCCTGCCACCGCCCACTGGGTCCAGGCGCCGTGCGACTTCATCACGTCGGGTGGCTACGTATTCAAGGACAACGGAGCCATGGCCAACTTCGGCGCACATGGGGGCTGCAAGAACGGGCAATTCTGGGGCCATGTCAATTTCGTCGACCACGAGCAGAATCTCCACGTCTCGAGCATCGAGATCACCGGGTATCTTTACGATCCGGCCTCGCCCAATTCACGCGACATCTGTGGATGGGCGCGCACCAACGACGAGATCACCGTGCGCTTCCGCGTGCGCCTGACCGACAACGGGGAGCGCGGCATCAACGACCAATTTGGAATTGTGCTGGATACGCGAAACCAGGTTCCTGGAGACCGTTTTTATTTGGTGAGCACGCGCAAGCTCGCCAACGGCGGGCCAGGGGGTGGAAATGTCCAACTTCACAGGAGCAACCCCTCGACCACCGCGTCGCCTGAAATGCTGGCGCTGACGGAGTCGCAGATGTGCGGGGACCTCAATACACCCACCCCCGTGCAGCCTGGGGAAGGCTGAGTAAACAGCGTAGCGATCGCAGCAAAAGGCCCGCGGCAAGCGGGCCTTTTCATTTGTGTTCCCTAGGGCACATATGCTGTAGGACTCGTCTTACCAGAACATCAGACGAATCCTAGGCGGGAACCACAGAGCTCTGACTCCCCCGCCCTGGCCCTCTCTTCAATATGGACAGACACCAAGGGAGTTGGCCCATGAAAAAACTTTTCGCAATAGGCCTCGTTTGCTGCCTTCCCACCGGGCTCGCCGCTGAAGATCAGTCCGAAGCGTTTCTCGGCACGGTGAACGTCCTGGTGATCCAGGATTCAACGCCGCTCGCCAACGATATGCAGTGCGCCGGCTCTGTCGAACGCTCGGAATGCATGACGTTCAACCGTGCTGTATTGACCGCCCGAATCCAGAAAGTTTCCGTGCTCCACGAGCGCGGGCGTTGGATGTAGCCACTTACGGAGAGTCCGCGATGAATACCGACCAGATGCACGGCCATTGGCGCGAAGTGAAGGGTTGGGCCCTCGAGCACCTGGGCCGGGTGACGAACGATCCGTGGAAGCGCATCGCCGGACGTCGCGAGCGCCTGCTCGGCCGCCTCGAGGCCTCGCTGGCCGAATCTCGGCGCATTGCCGAAGCATCCTTTCCCGTCGCGCACGCCACAGCGCCCTCCGGCGATCGCCGCAGGAGCCTCAACCGCTAGACCCGTTTTCGCTGAGAAGCCTGCGGACTTTTTCCTGGGTCCGCAGGTTTTTTTTCGCCTATGACTTGGTGCCGGCCCTGTCGTCCAGGAGGTCGGCCAGGTCGTCGGCATGCTCTTCCTCGACCGCGAGGATTTCCTCGAGCAGGTTCTTGGTAGTCGGGTCGTCGTCGCCGATGTAGGCGGCCATCTCGCGGTAACTGTCGATGGCGATGCGCTCTGCCACGAGGTTCTCCTTGATCATCTCCTCGATGGTGCGCCCCAGGCGATATTCGGCGTGGCTGCGCGCGGTGAGCGTCTGCGGATTGAAGTCCGGCTCCCCGCCGAGCTGCACGATGCGCTCGGCCAACTGGTCGGCGTGGCCCAGCTCCTCGTTGGCGTGCTCGAGGAATTCCCCGGCGGCCGCCTTGGCCTTCATGCCGCGCGCGGTGAAATAGTCGTGGCGATAGCGCAGCACGCAGATCAGCTCGGTCGCAAGCGCCTCGTTCAGCATCTTCAGCACTTTTTCGCGGTCGCCCTTGTAGTGCTCGGTGACGGCTCCATCCTCGACGTGGCGCCGCGCCGCATCGCGCAGGGACTGCACATCGGTGAGCTGGGGCTTTTCGGCGGGCTTTGGGATTGGGGCATTCATGTTGTTCTCCTTGGCAATCTCGGAAACGCCACGCGAGCGCGAGGCGCAACCCTCATTGAAGCAGCGCCCCGTGGACAGGGGATGTCGGCTCCAGCGGATTTGCTTGTCGGCGGGCGCCGACGGAGTCAAGCAACCAGGCGTGCGCCGTGCGGATGCAGCAGCTGGTCGAGCCGTTCGCGGCCGACGACTTCCTCGGCGAGGCGCGATTGGGGCGTGGCGAAGAAATAGCCCTGCAGGTAATCGGCCTTGGCCTCGACCGCGAGCAGCGCCGCAGCCTTGGTCTCGATGCCTTCCACGGCGACCTTCGCGCTGAAGTCGTGCAGCAGCTCGATCAGGACCGGCAGCATGCGCCGCGCCTTGTCCCTTCCGGCGGCGCCAGCGAGGATCGAGCGGTCGATCTTGACCACGTCGGGGCGCAGTCTCACGACGCGGTCGAAATTGGAGCAGCCGACGCCGAAGTCGTCCATGGCGATCGAGATGCCCAGGTCGCGGTAGCCCTCGACCGCATCGCGCAGCAGCATCTCGCTGGAGCACGGCGCCTCGAGGATCTCGACGCACACGCGCTCGGGCGTGAGCCCGTAGTAGCGCAGGAGGTCGCCGAATTCACGAGTGCGGCCCACGTCGCGCACCGCGGCTTCAGGGTGGATGTTGATGAAGAGGGTGCGGTCGCCCGGATCGACGGTCGCGTAGTTGCGCAGGTGCATCGCGCGGCATGCCCAGTCGAGGGCCGAGCGCGTGGCCTCGGGCGTGCGCAGGAAAAGCTGCTCGGCACAAACGAGGGAGCCGCTGCTGTCCCACGCGCGCGCCAGAGCCTCGTATCCCAGGCACGACTCGCGGCGCACGCTGTAGATGGGCTGGAAATGGGTGGCGAGGCTCACGTCTTCCCACTCGAGCCGGGCGTGCCCGCTCCCGCGAACCAGTGCCTCGGCCGCGTGCATCCCGTCCCTGATCATTGGTTTGTCCCCACCATGGCGTCGATGCCGGGCAGACGCCGGCCAACCCACTTTGTCCCGCGACGGTTACGGCGGGGTTACGGCACCGCGGACTTCGGTTGCGTATGTAATCACGACTTCGCGAAGAAGATCGCCAGCGCCTCGGCGATCTCGCTCATGCGGTAAGGCTTCCTCAGCACGCGGTTCACCCCCGCCGACAGGGCGCGCGCCTCGAAGCCGGCGCCGCCATAGCCGCTCGCGATGACGATCGGCAGCGTCGGATTCAACTTGCGCAGCTCGTTGGCGAGTTGCGTGCCGATGAGCTCCGGCATGACCTCGTCGCTCACCACCGCGTCGAAGCGCCGCGGGTTGGCGCGCATCGCCTCGAGGGCCTCGCGGCTGTTGCCGAAGCCCACCGGCTCGTAGCCCAGCTGCGCGAGCATCTCCTCGAGGGCGTGCAGCACGTCCAGCTCGTCATCCACGGCGAGGATCACCTGGCCCGCGCCCATCGGCAGCGTCTCGAGCTCGTCGATCGCGCCTTCCTGGGCCTGGATCTGCGGGATCCAGACGCTGAACGTGGTGCCGCGCCCCAGCTCGCTCGCGACCTCGATGAAGCCCTTGTGCTCGGAGACGACGGAATGCACGAGGGCCAGGCCCAGGCCGGTGCCGCGCCCGGCGGGCTTGGTGGTGAAGAACGGCTCGAAGATGCGGTCGATCACTTCCGCGGCGATGCCGTGGCCCGAGTCCTTGACCGAGATGCGCACGTATTCGCCGGGCGTGATCTCGCCGCTTCGCACCTTGCGCGCCTGCGCGAAAACTTCGCACGAGACGCGCAGCTCGAGAGTGCCGCCCTGGTCCATGGAATGGATCGCGTTGGTGCACAGGTTCATGAGGAGCTGGTGCATGCGCGTGGGATCTCCCATCACGGTCGCGTCGGCGCAATCGTCGACGAAGCAGACCTCGATCGCGAGCGGGGTCGAGCCGCGCACCAGGTCGACTACTTCCTGCGCGATGGGTGCCACGATCACCGGAAACTTCTCGGCGCCCTCGGCGCGGCTGTATGAAAGGATCTGGGTGACGAGCGCCTTGGCGCGGTTGCCGGCACTCATGATGGTATCGAGGTAGCGCTTCATGTCGCTGTCCGCGGCGCGCCTCTGCGCGAGCTCGCCGTAGCCCAGGATGGCGCCGAGGATATTGTTGAAGTCGTGGGCGATGCCGCCGGCGAGGTGGCCGACCGCCTGCATCTTCTCGGCCTGCTTCAACTGCGCCTCGAGGCGCACGCGCTCCTCCTCGGCCTTCACCTTGTCCGAGACGTCCTTCACGAAGCCGATGATGCGGCGCGCCTCGGGCCTCTCCTCCTCCGATTCGCCCACGCGATAGGCGTTGACGCCGACCATGGTGTATTCGCCGTCCTCGCCCTGGAAGCGATATTCGAGCGCGATGTGGGAAATCTCGCCGCTCATCAGCTGGTGGCGCAGCCCTTTCAACCGGATGCGGTCGTCGGGATGCACGCGTCCCATCCAGTCGCGCATCGCCGCGATCCGGCCGGGCGGGACGCCCAGCACCGCCTGGGTGTCGCCGTCCCACACGACTGTGCCGTCGCGCGGGTTGTATTCGTAGAGCAGGTTGCCGCTCGCGCGGATCACCGCTTCGTGGCGATTCCTCCACTCCTCGGTCTCGCGCACCGCGTCCTGGCGTTCCACCAGCAGCGCCGCGGAAAAAAGCGTGGTCACGACGATCGTGGCGAGGTAGCCCTGCAGGTGCAGCATCGAGCGCACGTCGGCGATGCCGTCGATGGAGAAGGGGCCGAAGCCGTGCGCCGTCTTCCAGTAGGCGATCAGCCCGAAGATGGCGAGCCCGAGCGTCGCCGCGCGCAGCCCGAAGCGCAGCGCCGCCCAGATGAGGAACGGCGCGCACAGATAGATGAGCGGCGGAATGAACCCCGGCACCACGGGCCGGTTGCCGAACACGTAGTTGGTGGTGATGATGAGGCCCGCGTAGAGAACGAGGAGCTCCGGGAGCCGCGGGCGCGTGACCTCGAGCGCCTCCTCGAAACCGTGGCGGCTCCAGGCGAGGATGAGCGGCGCGGTGATCAGCATGCCGAGCATCGTCGAGACGAAGGTGACCGACCACTGCTCGCGAAAAGGGGCGCTGGTGTTCAGGTAGCTGAAGCCCGCATCGAGGATCGCCATGCCGCCCACCAGCGGCGCCATTCCCACGAGGAACGACGAGACACCCTTGATGGTGTCGATCTGCACGCGCGGACCGGCGAGGCGCAAGAGGCCCGCGGCTACGAAGAGCGGCTGCGCGACGTTCACCGCCATGGTCGCGCCGATGCGCTGCCAGGAGGCATTCAGGTCGAGGCCGACTGCGAAGGTCGCCACCAGGATGAGCCCCAGGTAGGCGGGCCAGCGCCGAGGGGGCGAAATGAGGAGCATCCCCAGGGCGAGGCCGTGGGCGGGCCAGATGAGGAGCGGCAGCCGGCTCTGCATCGGCAGGCTCACGGCATAGGCCGCGAGCAGGTAATAAACCACTCCGAAGGTGACGAAGGCGAGCGCTTGCCGCGAGGACGCGGCGGCGCTCCCAACTCTGGGTATCGGTGGCGTTTCGGCGTTCAATCTCACTCCCCTTAGGATTCTACGGGCTCCGGCGTTAAAATGTCCCCAGCCCACCTCATCCCCCCTCCCAGCCCGAGCCAAGGCCCCGCCCCCGTGGAAGCCCATATCCTGGTCGTCGATGACGACGCCGCAATTCGCGAACTGGTCCGCGAGTACCTCGTGGAGCACGATTTCCAGGTCTCCCTCGCCGAGTCCGGCGCCGACATGGACAAGGTCCTGGGCGCTGAGATCGTCGACCTGGTGATCCTCGACTTGAAACTGCCCGACGAGGACGGCCTGGCCATCGCGCGCCGGCTGCGCGAGTCGCTGGACCTGCCGATCATCATCCTCACCGGGCGCAAGGAGGAGGCCGACCGCATCATGGGCCTGGAGCTGGGGGCCGACGACTACGTCACCAAGCCCTTCAGCCAGCGCGAGCTTCTCGCCCGCATCAAGGCCGTGCTGAGGCGCACGGAAGGCAAGCGCGCCACGCGCCGTGGCGAGAGTGTCCGCGCTTTCAAGTTCTCCGGCTGGGAGCTGAACACCGGCACGAGGAAGCTGAAGGGCGCCGACGGCCGCAATGTCGAATTGACCAACAGCGAGTACGCGCTACTGGTGGCGTTCCTGCGCGCGCCCGGACGCATCCTCACGCGCGACCAGCTGCTCGAGTCGAGCCGCCTGCACGACGACATCTACGATCGATCGATCGACGTCCAGATCCTGCGCCTGCGCCGCAAGATCGAGGAGAGCCCCAACCAGCCGACCCTCATCCGCACCGAGCGCGGCGCCGGCTACTACTTGAACTCGGCGGTAGAAACGCTCTAGTTGGGACGCCTGCCGCCGCTTCGCTTCTCGTTCCGGCCGCGACTCTGGGATAGCCTCGAGGGCTACCGCCGCGAAGACCTCGCGGCGGACATCGGCTCCGGCGTCACCGTGGCGCTGGTGGCGCTCCCCCTGGCCATGGCGTTCGCGATCGCCTCTGGCGTGCGGCCCGAGCAGGGCATCGTCACCGCCATCGTGGGCGGCTTCATCGTATCGATGCTGGGCGGCTCCAAGGTGCAGATCGCCGGGCCCGCGGGCGCCTTCGTGGCGCTCCTCTACGGCATCGCGGAGAAGTACGGCGTGGCCAACCTTCTGATCGCGACGATGATGTCGGGCGTGCTCCTCTTCGCCATGGGCGCGGCGCGCCTGGGGGTGTTGGTGCGCTTCGTGCCGGTATCGATCGTCATCGGCTTCACTACCGGCATCGCGATGCTCATCGCGCTTTCGCAGGTGCGTGACTTCCTCGGGCTCACGGTCGGCAAGCTGCCATCCAACTTCTTCTCGCAGATGGCGGTTCTGGGCAACAACCTTCACACGACCAACTGGATGGCGCTCGCGATCGGCCTCGCGTGCCTGCTGGTGATCGTCGGCTGGCCCGCGCCGCAGAGCGCCCACCAGGGCAACTGGCGCTACCTCACGGCAAAGCTTCCCAGCACCGTGGTGGTCCTCTCGCTCTCCGCCTTCGCGGTGTGGGCGCTGGAGCTGCAGGTGGAGACCATCGGCACGCGCTTCGGCGCGTTGCCGCGGGGCTTGCCGATGCCGGAGCTGCCGCGCTTCGACTGGGCCACGGCGCAGAACCTGTTCGCGCCGACCGTGGCGATCGCGGCCCTGGGAGCGATCGAGTCGCTCCTCTGCGCGCGCGTAGCCGACGGGCTCATCGGCGACCGCCACGATCCCAACCAGGAGCTGATGGCGCAGGGCATCGCGAATTTCGTCTCGCCCCTCTTCGGCGGCATCGCCGTGACCGGGACCATCGCGCGCACCATGACCAACGTGAAAAGCGGCGCGCGCTCGCCGGTCGCCGGCATCGTTCATGCGGTGGCGCTCCTCGCGGTGATCTATGCTCTCGCCGGGGTCGCGGGTTTCGTCCCGCTCGCCGCGCTAGCCGCCGTGTTGCTGTGGGTCGCGTTCAACATGGTGCCGTGGCGGGAGCTGCGCAAGCTGCCGCATTTCTCCATGTTCTACCGCGCGATACTGCTGACCACGTTCGCGCTCACCGTGGTGTTCGACCTCACCGTCGCCATCGAGGTCGGGCTCGCGCTGGCGAGCCTCTTCTTCATCTACCGCGTGTCGTCGCTCACCAAGGTGGAGCGTATGGCCCTCGATCCGGCGCTGTCGACCCTCCCCGACGGGCGGAGCGTGGGCGTGTGGGAGCTTTTCGGCTCGATCTTCTTCGGCTCCGTGGCCAAGCTCGAAGCCCTCACCGATCCGGCGAGGCCGCTTCCCGACGTCGTCATCCTCGAGATGCGCAAGGTCATCAACTTCGACACCACCGGGCTCGATGCGTTGGAGAGCCTGCACCACGCGCTCAAGCGCCGCGGCGGGCGCCTGGTGCTCGCCGACTTGAACGAGCAGCCGCTGTCGCTGCTATCGCGCTCGGGGTTCCTCGCCGGGCTCGGGCGCGAGAACCTCTTCGACAGCCTCGAGGCCGCCCTTGCGGCCAGCGGCGCGAGCCCGCCCGGGCGCGCCTGAGCCTTCGCGGCGCGCAAGCCGCGACACTGCGCGGCGATGTGATCGAGGGCACCTTCGTGCACTACCGCAAGGGCTGGATGCTCAATCCCGATCCCGCGCCGGTGGAGACTGGTTCAAGGGGCGCGTGAAGAGCTGAAGCCCGGCGGAAGGATCGGTCATGCGCTCTCGAGGAGGGCGACCGTGCCCACGCCTCCATCGGCGCAGATCGACACCACTGCGCGCTTGCCCGCTCCCATCGACGCGAGCTCCTTCACCGCCTGCGAGAGGATTCTCGCGCCCGTGGCGCCGAATGGATGCCCAAGGGACACGCTGCCCCCGTTCGGGTTGAAGCGATCCCACGGGAAGCGGCCGAGCTTCGCGTCGGTGCGCACCTTCTCGCGCAGGAAGTCTTCGCTTTCGAGCGCGGCCACGTTGCAGAGCACCTGCGCCGCGAACGCCTCGTGGATTTCCCAGAGGTCGATGGCGTCGAGAGTGAGGCCGTTCCTGGCGAGCAGGCGCGGGATCGCGTAGGCGGGCGCCATCAGCAGGCCTTCGTGGAAAATGTCGACCGCGGCGATCTCCCAATCGACGAGGCGCGCGCGCGGGCGCCCCTTCGGCGCGCGCGCGAGACCCGCCTCGTTGGCGACCCAGATCGCCGCCGCGCCGTCGGTGAGCGGCGAGGCATTGCCCGCGGTGATCGTGCCCTCGCCGCTGGCGCGATCAAACGCGGGCTTCAAGCTTGCGAGCTTCTCGATGGAGCTGTCGGCGCGCGGCACGGCATCCTTCGCGACGCCCGCCACCGATATCACGAGGTCGTCGAAGAACCCGGCCGCCATCGCCTTCACCGCGCGCTGGTGCGACTGCAGCGCGATGCGGTCCTGCTCGCCACGCGCGATCTTCCACTGCCTGGCCATCTCCTCGCAGTGCTCGCCCATGCTCTTTCCCGTGGCGCGATTGGCCACGCTCGGCACGTGCAGGCCGAATTCCTTCCAACGGAAATCGCCGAGGAGATCGATGCGCGCGCCGATGCTGCGCGCCTGCGTGAAGCGCCGCAGCCAGTCGGAGAAGCCCTGCTTCAAGCCGATCTGCACGCGGCTCATGCTCTCCACTCCGCCGCACATGGCCAGCGCCAGGTCGTCGCGCAGCATCCCCGCGGCCTCGAACACCGCGGCCATGCTGGTGGAGCACGCGAGCACCGTGGAGAAAGCCGGCGTCGCCGGATCGACGCCCGCGTCGATCACCACTTCGCGCGCGATGTTGCTCCAGCCGAGGTTCGGGGCGACCGTGCCCCACACGAGCAGGTCCGGGCGGTCGCCCGCCGCGAGCTGCGCCGCCATGGCCTTCGCCACCGGCACCGACAGCGCCACCGCGTCGAGCGCCCGCAATGCACCGTCGACCCGCGCGAAGGGGCTTCTCAAGCCGGCTACCAGCCAGGTATCAGGTTTGCTCATGGCTCAAGACTCAAGACGATCACACGGAGGCAAAGACTAGCGCGCAGCGAGTGGGTCATCGGATTCGCCTGGAACACCAAGGCGCTCCTGACTATAACCCTCGCGCGCCCGCCAGCCGGGATGCTTGAAGAGGACGTTGTTCAACGTGCCGCCGGTGTCGTAGTTCATCTCGCGCCCGGGATGCTTCTCGCGCCAGCGCGCCATGAGGCTGCGCCCGTCGCGGTACCACGGCACCTTCACGATCCACGCCTTCAAGCTCTGCGTGCGCCAGCCTTTGTCGCGAATCCCGGGCCAGAGCTCATCCGCATGGCGAATGTTGTCGTCCCGGTCGAGGAGCCAGAATTCCTTCCCCAGCACGTCGCCGAAGATGAAGAGCCGCCCGCCGGCCACCTCGAATTGCGTGGGGTCGCTTGCCATCTTCACGCCGTAAGGCGCGCCGTTGGAGCAGAACCCGCCGTATTGCGGCTCGTACCTCGCCGGCGCCGCCACGAACGCGGCGCGATGCTCCGGCGTGGCGAAGTAGTACGTGCGGCCCTCGTGCGTGGCCGCGATGGTGTGCTTGCCGCGCACCGGCTTGGCGTCGGTGAAATATCCCACCGGGTCGTAGCCCAGCAGCATGAGGCTCTCGCCGCGGCTGGTCTCGATGGTCGCGTGCGTGGTGCCGCACGCGGCGAGAAGAATGGCAAGAAACAGCGCCAGCAGGATTCTCATTTCCATCCTGTTCCCCCGTGCTCTTGTTCGAATCGCTCGCGGTCACGCGCGAATTGCCGCTCGAGCTCCTCGCGCCCCGACTTCGCCATCGACATGCGCCGCGCCTCGTCCTGGTAGAAGGGCAGCGTCGCATCCACGCTCGCGATGTTGTGGCGCCGGAACGCGTCGGCCAGCTCGCGCGCGCGGTAGCGATCGACGCCGAGCCGTTCCAGCGCGGATCGTCCCACGCGCAGCGCCGCCTCGAAGGTCTCGCGCTCGACCACGTCCACCCCGCGCAGCTTCAGCTCGAAGTAATGGGTCACGTTGCGCGCACGGCTCACGATCGGCAGGTTGGGGAAATTGGCGCGCGCTCGATCCACCAGCGCGATGCTCGCCTCGACGTCGTCGATGGCGTTGACCAGCAGCCGCGCGCCACGCGCGCCCGCCGCTTCGAGGAGATCGAGGCGCGTCGCATCGCCGTAGAACACGCGATAGCCGAACTTGCGCAGCGACTCGACCTGGTCGGGATCGTGGTCGAGCACCACGGCGCGGATGTCGTTGGCCAGGAGGAGTCGCCCGACGATCTGGCCGAAGCGCCCGAAGCCCGCGATGATCACCGGGCCCTGCTGGTCGATGCTGTCGGGCTCGCGCCCGGCCTTGGCGCCGCGCGCGGCGAAGTGGTCGTAGGCGAGCAGCATCAACGGCGTGGTCGCCATGGACAGCGCCACGGCGATCGTGAGGAGCGCCTCCCACTCCGCGCTGAAAAGCTTCGATTCCCGCGCGACGCCGAACACGACGAACGCGAACTCGCCGCCCTGCGCCAGCAGCGAGGCGAACAGAAACCGCTCGCGGCAGATGTCGAGCATGCGCGCCACCGCCCACAGCGAGAGGAACTTGAGCGTGACGAACCCGACGAGGAGGAGGGCCACCATCCCGGGACGGCTCGCGAGGAGGCCGAAGTCGATCGTCATGCCCACCGAGATGAAGAACAGCCCCAGCAACAATCCCTTGAAGGGCTCGATATCGCTCTCGAGGGCGTGGCGGAATTCGGAGCTCGCCAGGAGGACTCCGGCGAGGAAGGCGCCCATCGCCATCGACAACCCGGCCAGCGCCATGACCTCGGCCACGCCGATCACGAGAAGCAGCGCGAAAGCGGTGAAGAGCTCGCGCACGTCGACGCGCGCGATGAGGCGCAGCGCCGGGCGCGTCAGGTGCCGCCCGATGACCACCACCCCGGCGATCGCCGCCATCGCGAGTCCGACGCGCATCCACAGGGGTTGCGTGCCCGCCGTCTCCGAGTGGCCGAGGATAGGCACCAGCGCGATGAGCGGGATCGCGGCGATGTCCTGGAAGAGGAGGACGCCGAACGTGGCGCGGCCGGTGGGCGTGTCGAGCTCGTTGCGGTCGGTCATCGCCTGGGTCGCGATCGCGGTGGACGAGAGCGCCAGCGCGAGCCCGCCCACCAGCGCCGCCTGCCAGGCGAGGCCGAGCGCGAGGAGAGCCAGGGCCAATACGGCGCCGCTCACCAGCATCTGCAGGGTGCCGCCACCGAACACCGTCGCGCGCATCGCCATGAGGCGCTTGGGCTCGAGCTCGAGCCCGATGACGAAGAGCATCAGCACTACGCCCAGCTCGGCGAGGTTCTGGGTGGAGGCGACGTCGCCGATGAAACCCAGCCCCCACGGGCCGATCAGCGCCCCCGCGAAGAGATAGCCCAGCACCGAGCCCAGCCCCAGGCGCGCGGCGACCGGCACGCAGATCACCGCGGCGGCGAGGAAGACCAGGGCCTCGCGCATCAGGCGTCCTTCGCTTCGGCGCGCCACTCATCGAGTCGCGCGCGCAGCTCGCGTCCGGACTGCGCGAGCGACTCGGCGGGCACTTCGTGCGCGCCGCGCACCACGAACGGCTCGAGCCAGTTCATGCCGCAATATCTCGCGGTCTGTTCCACCACCGGCACGAACGCCTCGAACGGATGGTGGTGCCGTCCTTCCTCGCTATAGGCCGCGTCGTCGCCGCCGGTGGTCGCGGCCCACAGCAGGTCCTTGCCGGCGAGCGCGCCGGCTCCCGGGCCATAGGCGAAGCCGCGCACCAGCACCTGGTCGAACCAATGCTTCATCAGCGCCGGCGCCGTGTACCAGAAGATGGGATGCAGCCAGACCACGAGGCGCGCGCGCACAAGCGCCGCCTGCTCCACGGCGGGGTCCACGTCGAAGTCGGGATAGAGGTCGTAGAGCGAGCGCACCTCGAGCTCGGGCATGTCGCGAATCGCCTCGACGAGCGCGGCGCACGCGCGCGAGCGCTTCGGATAGGGGTGCGCGAGGACCACCAGGATCATGGCAGCCAGCGCTGCAGCGTGAGCCAGGGGCGGTTGTCGAGGAAGATGCCGAGGAAGACGGCGGCACCGATCCAGTTATTGCCGAGGAAGGCCTTGAAGCACCCTTCGCGCGTGCGCCCGCGTATCCACTGGTAGTGCAGGAGCGCGATCACCGCGGCCACCGCGAGGCCCGCGTAGTAGAAGACCCCGTAGCGTTGCCAGGCGCCGATGCCGGCCAACGTCGCGATGAAGAGCCCATAGCACGCCATCACCGCGGCGACGTCGTGCTTGCCGAAAAAGATCGCGGAGGTCTTGAGGTCGAGCTTCACGTCGTCGTCACGGTCCACCATGGCGTACTCGGTGTCGTAGGCGATGGTCCAGAAGACGTTCGCCATGAGGAGCGCCCATGCCACGGGCGGCACCGCGCCCATCCTGGCGGCGAACGCCATCGGGATGCCGAAGCCGAATGCGATCCCGAGCCACGCCTGGGGCATCCAGAAGAAGCGCTTGAGGAAGGGATAAACCACGGCGATGGCGAGCGCGGCGAAGGAGAGCTTCACGGTGAGCGGATTGAGCTGCAGCACGATCGCGAAGGCGAGCGCCGCGCACGCCGCGGCCACGGCAAGCGCCTCCCAGGGGCGAATCAGGCCCGCGGCGAGCGGCCGGTCGCGCGTGCGCTCGACCTGCGCGTCGAACTTGCGATCGGCGAAGTCGTTGAGCGCGCACCCCGCGGAGCGCATCAGGACCGTGCCCACCACGAAGAGGAGCAGCATCACCGGGTGCGGCACGCCGCGATTGGCGATCCACAGCGCCCACAGGGTCGGCCAGAGCAGGAGCAGGATTCCGATGGGGCGATGCAGACGCATCAGCTTCTCGTAGGCGTCGACGCGCGCGAGGATCTTCATGCGCGCAGGAAGAACTGGCGCGAGCCGAGCCAGCGGTCGAGATGCTTCACTACGGCAGGGGACTTCGTTCGAAGCAATTCGTCCGCCACGTCACGCGCGCTCTCGACCAGGTCGGTGTCGCGCTCGAGGTCGGCGAAGCGCAGCAGCGGCGCGCCGCTCTGGCGCGAGCCGAGATATTCGCCCGGCCCGCGCAAGACGAGGTCCTGGCGCGCGATCTCGAAGCCGTCGTTGGTTTCGTAGATGACTTTCAACCGCGCGCGTGCCGCTTCCGAGAGCGGCTGGTAATAGAGCAGGATGGCGAGGCTCTGCTTGGAGCCGCGCCCCACGCGCCCGCGCAGCTGGTGCAGTTGCGCGAGCCCCATGCGCTCGGCGTGCTCGATCACCATGAGAGTGGCGTTGGGCACGTCCACGCCGACCTCGATCACGGTCGTGGCGACGAGGAGCTGGATCTTCCTCGCCTTGAAGTCGGCCATGACCTGCGCCTTCTCCGCGGTCTTGAGGCGCCCGTGCACCAGGCCCACCGCGAGGTCGGGAAAAGTGGACTTGATGGTCTCGAAGGTATCGATGGCGGTCTGCAGCTGGAGCGCTTCGGACTCCTCGATGAGCGGGCACACCCAATAGGCCTGCGCGCCCTCGGCGCAGCTATCGCGAACGCGCGAGATCACGTCGTCGCGCCGCTCCTCGGCGACCAGCTTCGTGACGATCGGCGCGCGCCCCGGCGGCAGCTCGTCGATCACCGTCACGTCGAGGTCCGCGTAATAGCTCATGGAAAGGGTTCGCGGGATGGGCGTGGCGCTCATCATGAGCTGGTGCGGCTCGGTCGCCGCGTTGTTCCTGCCGGTGAGCGCGAGGCGCTGCTCGACGCCGAAACGGTGCTGCTCGTCGACGATGGCCAGCCCCAGCCGGGCGAAATCGACGCCTTCCTGGAAGAGCGCGTGGGTGCCGATGGCGAGCTGCGTCTCGCCCGCGACGATCGCCTCGACCGCCTTCTTCTTCTCGCGCGCCTTGAGGCTTCCCGCGAGCCACGCGATCTTCACGCCCAGGGGCTCGAGCCAGTGGGTGAGCTTCAGGTAGTGCTGCTCGGCGAGGATCTCGGTAGGCGCCATCAGCGCGGCCTGCCAGCCGTTCTCGATCGCCTGCAACGCGGCAAGCGCGGCGACCAGCGTCTTGCCGCTGCCGACGTCGCCCTGCAGCAGGCGGCGCATCGGATGGGGCTGCGAGAGGTCGCGCGAGATCGCCGCGTGCGCCTGGCGCTGCGCGCGCGTGAGCGAGAAGGGCAGCGACTTCACCAGCGCGTTGGTGAGCCGGTGCATGTCGGGAAGCCCGGGCGCGATGCGCGCGCGCCGCTCGCGATAGGCGATGCGCATCGCGAGCTGCTGGGCGAGGAGCTCGTCGAACTTGAGGCGCCGCCACGCGGGATGGGTGCGCTCGTCGAGGCTCGCCGCATCCACGTTGGGCGGCGGGCGGTGCAGGAACATGACGGCCTCGCGGAAAGCCATGAGATCGAGTTTCGCGACGAGCTTCCCGTCGAGGGTGTCCTCGAGCGCGAGGGTATCGAGCATGCGGTCGATCATCGCCTTCAGCTGCGCCTGCGACAGGCCGGCGGTGGTCGGATACACCGGAGTCAGTGATTTCGACAGCGGCGTGTCCTTGCCGACGATGCGGTACTTGGGATGCACCATCTCGTCGCCGAAGAAGCCGGAGCGCACCTCGCCGAAGAGGCGCACGCGCTTGCCCTCCACGAACTGCTTGACCTGGCTCGGGTAGAAATTGAGGAAGCGCAGCCACAGCTCGCGCTCGCCGTCGGCGAGCTTGACCACCAGCGTGCGGCGGCCGCGGTATTCGACCTTCGACTCGACCACCTCCGCCTCGATGAGCGCAGGTTCGCCGGGGCGGACATCCTTGAGCGCCGTAAGCTTCGTCTCGTCCTCGTAGCGCAGCGGCAGGTGCAGCACCAGGTCGCGGTTGGTGCGGATGCCGAGCTTCTCGAGCCTGGCCTGCGTGGAATCGGCGTCCGCCCTGGGGCGCTCGGCGCTGGGGGCTCGCGTTGCGCGGGTGGCCGGCAAGAAGGTTACTTGGCCGCGCCCGGGGATACCGGCGCGGCAACGGCGGCGGCGGCAGCAGGCGCGAGGTGTTCCTCGCGCGTGCCCAGGTACATGACGCAGTCGACCTCGACCACCGCGCCGCGCGGCAGCGACGCGACGCCGACGGCGGCGCGCGCGGGATAGGGCTCGTTGAAATACGCGGCCATGACCTCGTTCACTTTCGCGAAATTGCCGAGGTCGGGAAGGTAGACCGTGACGCGCGCCACGCGGTCGAAGTCGCCGCCCGCCTCCTTGCAGATGGCCCGCAGGTTATCGAAAACGCGCCGCACGTGCACCTCGAAATCGCCCTCCACCAGCTTCATGGTTTTCGGGTCGAGGGGGATCTGGCCGGAGACATACACCGTGTCGCCGGCGCGGACGGCCTGCGAATACGTGCCGATGGCCGCGGGAGCTTCGGGGGTGGTGATCGATCTCATTGGGTCCTGGCTGCCTGCTGGCGCTTCAGTCGCGAAAGCCGTACGACTTCCGGAATCCTGCGCAGGCGCCGGAAGACGTGCGCGAGGTGCATGCGATTCTTCACCTGGATGGTGAAGACGATGGTGGTGTACGACGGGCTTGCGCGCTGCTCGGTCTCGATGTGGTCGATGTTGGAGTCGGCCTCCGAAACTTCGGCGGCCAGGCGTGCGAGGACGCCGCGGTGGTTCTGCGCGATGAGGCGGATGTTCACGTCGAAGAGGCGCTCGGCCGACGGGTCCCACTGCACGTCGACCCACTTCTCCGGATCGAAATGGAAGGGATGGATCGCCGGGCAGTCGTGCGTGTGCACCACGAGGCCCTGGCCCTTCTTGATCTGCGCGATGATCGGGTCGCCGGGGATCGGCCGGCAACAGGGCGCGAACTGGACGGCGAGGCCCTCGGTGCCGCGGATGGTGATCGAATCGAGGCGGTGCTCGCCGTCGGCGGCCGCGTCCCCGATCGACAGGAGCTTCTTCGCGACCACGACCGCGAGGCGCTTGCCCAGCCCGATGTCGGCGAGCACCTCCTCGCGGATCCTGGCCGCGTCGCCCTTGAAGAAGCGCGTCCAGTGCGCTTCCCCGATCTCGTCGGGGTTGGCTTTCAGCGAGCGCAACGCCTGCACCAGCAGCAGCTCCCCCACCTCGGCGGATTCCTGCAGCTGCATGGTCTTCAGATAGTGGCGGATGTGCGAGCGCGCCTTGCCGGTGGCGACGTACGACAGCCACACCGGGTTGGGGCGCGCCTGCGGGTCGGTGAGGATCTCGACGCGGTTGCCGTTCCTGAGGATCGTGCCGAGGGGCACCGGCTCGCCATCGACCTTGGCCGCGATGCAGTGGTTGCCGACGTCCGTGTGGACGGAATAGGCGAAATCGATCGGAGTGGCGCCCTTCGGCAGGGCGAAGATCTTGCCCTTCGGCGAGAACACGTAGACCTCGTCGGGGAAGAGGTCGACCTTGATGTGCTCGAGGAATTCGAGCGCGTCGCCCGACTCGCTCTGGATCTCGAGGAGCGACTGCAGCCATTGGTGCGTCTTCAGCTGCACGTCCTTCTGGTCCTCGGCGCTCTTGTACATCCAGTGCGAGGCCACGCCCGCTTCCGAGACCTTGTGCATGTCCGGCGTGCGGATCTGCATCTCGATGGGCATGCCGAACGGGCCGAAGAGCGTGGTGTGCAGCGACTGGTAGCCGTTCGCCTTGGCGATCGCGATGTAGTCCTTGAACTTGCCCGGGATCGGCTTGTAGAGCGTGTGCAGCGCGCCCATCGCGAGGTAGCAGCTCGGCACGTCGGGCACGATGATGCGAAAGCCGTAGATGTCGAACACCTCGGAGAACGAGATGTTCTTCTCCTGCATCTTCTTGTAGATCGACGAGATGTGCTTCTCGCGGCCGGTCACCTGTGCCTCGACCTTGAACTCCTTCAAGCGCGCCTGGATCGCTTCCTGGATCTTGCCGACGGCGTCGCGCCGGTTGCCGCGCGCCTTCTTCAGCGCCTTGTCGAGGACGCGGAAGCGGGTCGGATGCAGATAGTGGAAGCCCAGGTCCTCGAGCTCGTAGTAGAGCGCGTTCAAGCCGAGGCGGTTGGCGATCGGCGCGTAGATGTCGAGCGTTTCCCTGGCGATGCGCTCCTGCTTCTCGGGCGGGACCGCCTCCAGCGTGCGCATGTTGTGCAGGCGATCGGCGAGCTTGATGAGGATCACGCGCACGTCGCGCGCCATCGCGAGCAGCATCTTCCTGAAGTTCTCGGCCTGCGCGTGCTGGAGCGTGGCGAACTCGATGCGGTCGAGCTTGGAGACGCCGTCCACCAGCTCGGCCACGGCCTTGCCGAAGCGCTTGGCGATCTCGGTCTTGGTGGTGTGGGTGTCCTCCACCACGTCGTGCAGCAGCGCTGCCATCAGCGCCTGCGGGTCGAGGTGCCATTCGGCGAGGATCTTGGCGACCGCGAGCGGGTGCGTGATGTAAGGCTCGCCGCTTTGCCGGTATTGGCCCGCGTGCGCGGCGCGCGCCACGCCGTAGGCTTCCTCGATGTGCTGTACGTCTTTCGGCTTGAGGTAGCCCAAGACCGCGGTCAGCTCATCGGGCCCGGGTCCGGGCAACGAGGTGCCCGCGGCCTTGACGGCCGATGCGACGGAGTGGATGCCTAGCGCGGGCATGTCGAAAAGGGGGCCGGGTCGTTTGCTTTTTTCCGACCCCTTTTCGCTCAGAGCACCGGCGGAACGGGCACCGGCGGGTTCAGCAGCTCGCGGCCGAGCTTGCCGCTGGCGATCTCGCGCAGCGCGATCACGCAGGGCTTGTCCTTGTTCGGCTCGACCAGCGGCGTGGCGCCCAGGGCGATCTGGCGCGCGCGGTTGGTCGCGGCGAGCGTGAGCTCGAAGCGGTTGGAGAATTGCTTCATGCAGTCGTCTACGGTGATGCGTGCCATGGAAATCCCTCCGGTTACTTGAATTCGGCGAGCAGGGACGCGAGACGAACGGATTGCTGCGCGCGCGACACGCGGGTCGCATGCACCACGGAAATCAGGTCCGATAACGCCGCCTCGAAGCTCTCGTTGACAATTATATATTCAAATTCAAGAACATGCGAGATTTCTTCGCGGGCGCTGGCCATGCGCCTCTCGATCGCCTCCGGAGCGTCTTTTCCCCTTGATTCCAAGCGCTTGCGAAGCTCGGCGAGCGACGGGGGGAGGATGAAAATCCCTACCATGTGGGGAAACAGGCTCTTCAGCTGCGCCGCGCCCTGCCAGTCGATCTCCAGCAGCACGTCGTGGTCGCCCGCGAGCTGGTCCTCGATCCAGCGCTTGCTGGTCCCGTAGTAGTTGCCGTAGACGTTGGCGTGCTCGAGGAAATCGCCTTGCGCGATCATCTTCTCGAAGGCGGGCCGGTCGACGAAATGGTAATCGCGCCCGTTGGCTTCCCCCTCGCGCGGCTTGCGCGTGGTGTACGAGATCGACAGCCGGATGTTCGGTTCCTTCCCGAGCAGCGCCTTCACCAGGCTCGTCTTGCCCGCGCCCGAGGGCGCAACCACGACGAAGAGATTTCCCTTTGCACGCAGACGTTGACCGGCGACTTTGTCGTCCGGTCCAACGGCGTTCCCGATGCCCTTTTTATGCACGGGGCTCATCTATTCGATGTTTTGCACCTGCTCGCGCATCTGCTCGATGAGGACCTTCAGCTCGACGGAGATGCGCGTCATCTCGCTGGCGACCGACTTGGAGCCGAGCGTGTTGGCCTCGCGATTGAGCTCCTGGCAGAGGAAGTCGAGGCGCTTGCCGCAAGCCCCGCCCTTGTCCATCACGCGGCGGAATTCCGCGATGTGCGCGACGAGCCTCGAAAGCTCCTCGTCCACGTCGATGCGCGCGGCGTAGAGCACGATTTCCTGGTGGATGCGCTCGTCGGAGGGCGAGGCACCGGCTTCGGCCACTTTCGCCGCGAGCTTGTCCGCGAATGCCTTCACCGCGCCCGGCATGAGGGGCTCGGCTTCTTTCACCAGCGCCGCCATGCGGTCGAGGCGCTCGCGCAGGATCTCCTCGAGCTTGGCGCCTTCCCGCGCGCGTGTCTGGTCGAGGTCCTTGATGGCCCTGCCGATCAACGCCATCACCTGTTCCTTGGCCTTGTCCGCGGTGAGGGACTCCTCGGCGAGCACGCCCGGCCAATGCAGGATCTCGGAGACCGACAGCGCACGCGCGTCGGGAAAGCGCCCGAGCACCTCGCGAGAGGCTGCGTGCAACGCGGCGAGCGCGTCGGAATCGGGAATCAGCGAGCGCTTGCCGCTCGCCACCGGCGTGAAGGTGATGCGGCAGTCGACCTTGCCGCGCGTGAGGCGGGCCGCGACCGCTTCGCGCATCGCCGGCTCCAGCGGGCGAAGCTCCTCGGGAATGCGCGTCTGGAACTCGAGGTAGCGGTGATTCACGGTCTTCAGCTCCACCGCGAGGCTGCCCTGGGCGCTTTCCTGCGCGGCGGCCGCGAAGCCCGTCATGCTCGAGATCATGGGATTGGAGGACCGCTGCGAAGCGGCCGATGGGATTATTCGCCTTTACAAGGCGCGGGGGAGTGCCGACAATTGCCGAGAATTATATCGGAACACCCCCGCTCCAATGCCCGCACAAGCGAATCAGCCATTGCCCGCCGGCTATGTGCTGAACGGCTATCGCATCGAGAAGCCCCTTTCCTCGGGAGGCTTCAGCATCGTCTATCTCGCGCGCGACGAGAAGGATACGCCCTATGCGATCAAGGAATACCTGCCGTCGTCGCTGCCGCTGCGCACCGAAGGCGTGGAGGTGCACATCGACGACGCCAACCTCGCCGTCTTCCGCCACGGGCTCAAGTGCTTTTTCGAGGAGGGGCGCGCGCTGGCGATGATCTCGCACCCCAATGTCGTGCGCGTGGAGAACTTCTTCCGCGCCAACGAGACCTGCTACATGGTGATGCAGTACGTGCGCGGGCGGACTCTCCAGTTCCACATCCAGAGGAACCGCCACGAGTTCACCGAGGCCTTCATCCGCAGGATCTTCACGCACCTCATGAACGGGCTGCGCGAAGTGCACGCGAGGAAGCTCCTGCACCTCGACATCAAGCCCGCCAACATCTTCATCGCGATGGAGGGCCGCCCGGTGCTGCTCGACTTCGGCGCGGCGCGCATCACGCTGTCCGAGGAGGCGATGAAGTTGAAGCCCATGTACACCGCGGGCTTCGCCGCGCCCGAGCACTACCGCTTCAACCCCGAGGAGCTGGGGCCCTGGAGCGACATCTACTCGGTGGGCGCGACGATGTACACGTGCATCGGGGGCACGCCGCCGCAGGCCGGCGACGGGCGCGAGGAGAAGGACCGCATGATCCCGCTGCGCACGCTCGCGCGCCTGCAGTACTCCGCGGACCTCTATGACATCGTCGAGTCGTGCCTCGCGGTGGACCGCATGAAGCGTCCTCAGACCGCGTTCGACCTGCAGAAGCGCCTCATGGAGGAGCCGCCCGAGGAGAAGCGCGGCTTCCTCGACACCATCAACACGCCGCTGTCGAAGCTTTTCTCGCGCTAGTGCGATTCACGATCTTCCAGGACAGCCGCACCGGTGACCGCCAGGGTAACGAGGACCGCGTCGGCTACTCGTACAGCCGCGACGTGCTCCTCATGACCATCGCCGACGGCATGGGCGGGCATATCGACGGCGAGGTCGCCGCCGAGATCGCGGTCACCGAGATCACGCGCCGCTTCCAGCAGGAGGCGCGCAACCGGCTGCGCAAGCCCGTCGACTTCCTGGTCTCCGCGATCCAGGCGGCGCACCGCTCCATCGTCTCCCACGCCGTCGAGCACAACCTCCTCGAGTGCCCGCGCACCACCGTGGTTGCCTGCATCGTGCAGAACGGCTCGGCGTACTGGGCCCACGCGGGCGACTCGCGCCTCTACGTGCTGCGCCGCGGCGAGCTCGCCGCGCAGACCCAGGACCACTCGCGCGTGCAGATGATGATCGACGCGGGCGAAATCACTGCCGCGATGGCGGCGCGCCACCCCGAGCGCAACAAGATCTTCAGCTGCCTCGGGGGCGTGGTGCCGCCGCAGATCGCCACCGGGCGCGAGTTCCCGCTGGAGATGGGCGACACGATCCTGCTTTCCACCGACGGCTTCTGGGCGCAGATCCCCGGCAACATCCTTGGCAACATGCTGCGCAAGCAGACTCTCACCGAGTTGTTGCCGGGCCTGCTCACCGAGGCGCACCGCCGCGCCAAGGGCGAGTCGGACAACCTCTCCGTCGTGGCCATGACCTGGGAGAGCCAGGAAGACGCGAGAGTTGCGGACACGCAGGGCATGGATACCGAATTCACCAGCTCGACCAACACCACCGAATCCCTCGATGCGAGGGAAGTCGTCGACGACGTCACCGATGAGGACATCGAGCGCGCCATCAACGAGATCCAGGACGCAATCCGCAAGGTTCCCCGCTAGGCCCATCCCATGAAACGTTCCTTCGATCGCGGCGCCGATGCGCTTCGCCCTGTCCGCTTCCAGCGCCGCTACACGCGCCACGCCGAGGGTTCCGTGCTGGTCGAGATGGGCCACACGCAGGTGCTGTGCACCGCGAGCGTCGAGGAAAAGGTGCCGTCTTTCCTCAAGGGCAAAGGCCAGGGATGGGTCACCGCGGAGTATGGGATGCTGCCGCGCGCGACCAATACGCGCAGCTCTCGTGAAGCGGCGAGCGGCAAGCAGTCGGGGCGCACCCAGGAGATCCAGCGGTTGATAGGCCGGAGCCTGCGCGCGGTGACCGACCTCAGCAAGCTCGGCGAGCGCCAGGTCACCATCGACTGCGACGTGCTGCAAGCCGACGGCGGCACGCGCTGCGCTTCGATCACCGGCGCCATGGTGGCGCTCGCCGACGCGATCGCCTGGCTGCGCGACAAGCAGCTCCTGGCCGTCGATCCGCTGCGCGACTTCGTCGGCGCCGTCTCGGTCGGCATCGTCGGCGGCGAGCCGGTGCTCGACCTCGACTACGTCGAGGACTCGGGATGCGACACCGACATGAACGTGGTGATGACCGGCGCCGGGCACTTCGTCGAGATCCAGGGCACGGCGGAGAAAGCGCCCTTCACGCGCGAGCAGATGTCGCGCCTGCTCGACCTTTCCGGGAAGGGAATCTCCGAGCTGATTCGCCTTCAGCGCGACGCGCTGGCTACACCGCTATCCGCCGATGAACCGAGTCGTCATCGCATCGAATAACCCGGGCAAGCTGCGCGAGCTAGCCGCGCTCCTGAAGCCATTGGGAATCGAGGCTGTGCCGCAATCGGACTTCGCGGTCAAGGAAGCCGAGGAGCCCCACTTCACGTTCCTCGAGAACGCGCTGGCGAAAGCGCGCCACGCGGCCGGCATCACGGGCCTGCCGGCATTGGCGGACGACTCCGGCCTGTGCGTACCGGCGCTGGGCGGCGAGCCGGGCGTGCACTCGGCGTACTACGCGGGAAAGGAAGGAAGTCGCGAGGAGCGCGATGCGCGCAACAACGCGAAGCTGGTCGAGAAGCTCGCGACCGCGAGCGACCGCTCGGCGTTCTACTACTGCGTGCTGGTGCTGGTGCCCACCGCCTCCGATTCCACGCCCATCGTCGCCGAGAGCGCCTGGCATGGCGACATCGTGCGCGAGCCGCGCGGCGCCAACGGCTTCGGCTACGACCCGTACTTCCTGGTGCGCGGCGGCGTGCTCACCGCCGCGCAGATGCCCGCCGCGGAGAAGAACCGCGTGAGCCACCGTGGGCAGGCCCTCGCGGCGCTCGCCGCGCGGCTGGCTAGATGAGCCCCGCCATCTTCACCGTGACGCCGTTCTTCGCGGTCTCCTGCTTGAAGAGCTCGTGCACGCGCGGGGACTGGTCGGCGTATTCGATCTGATTGCCGCCCAGCTTCACGCTCGTCGATACGCCGCCGAAGAGCGCGCGGCGCTTGCCTTCCGTGAACGGGTAGCGCAGCGAGCCGTAGGCCGTGGCGAGGTAGCGGGCCGGCACCGCGCTCGTGTTGAAGTGCTGGTGGAACATCGCATCCGGTGGCGCGAACACGGTGCCGTGCTTCCAGTCCACCTTCACCCAGTCCTCCTCGCCTTCGAACCAGAGGAGCGAATAGCCCGCGCCGGTCACGCACATCACGTGGAAGTCGGCCGGGTGGCGGTGCGCCTTCTTGTACGTGCCCACCGGCATCTCCGAGATGTGCGCGTGCATGGTGCCGTCGGCGAGCACGAACATGATGTTGGAGCCGCCGGCGCCGCGATCGCCCCACGGCTGCAGCTCGATCGCCGCCAGGTCGGGCACGAAATTCGTCTCCCACAGGTGGTTGCCGGGGCGGATCGGGATGAAGTCGCCCTCGCCGCTGAAGTAGCGCGAAGATCCGATGCGATCCTCGAAGGTCCAGTCATTGGCGAACACGAATTTCTCGTCGTGGAACATGTTCATCACCGCGGGAAGGTTCGCCGTGGACACGAGCCGCGCCTTGTCCTTGCCGCTGCCGTTGAAGATCCGGTAGCGCGTGTTGAGCGGGATGGCGAAGAGGCTCCTCGGTCCCCACTCGAAGGAGTGCTTGCGCCCGTCGGGAGCCTCGATGGTGGTGCTGCCGCGGCCCTCGAGGACGTAGAACACCTCCTCGTAGAGATGGCGCTGCGGCGCGGTCGCCGCCGAGGGCGCGACGTCGATCACGAACATGCAGAGGAAGTCGCCGCGCCCCTTCAGGTGCACCGCGGCGCCGTTCGCGTCGTAGCGGTCCCAGCGCGCGGTCGGGACCGCGAGGAGGTCGACACCGAAATCCTCGGTGACGGGAATGGCCTCGCGCTTCAACCATTCGAGGTAGACGTCGATGGCGACGCGGGGCGTGTCGGGTGCGTTCATGGGCTGGGCCTTTGCGTGACGGACTTGTAGACGGGCGCGCTTTGCCGGGAAACGTGCGCGGGCGCGCCGGCAAACAGCAACGACTTGATCACCACGGGCACGACGTCCGCGGGCCGGATCACCTCGCCCACGTCGACGAAGTCGAGCTCCTTCAGCTGGATGCCGTCGATCGAGACCACCGCGCGCCCGACGTTGAGCTCGCTCTCGAGGATGTGGCCCAGCGTGCGGCCGACGTCGCCGTCGATCATCAGCACGAGAGGCGCAGGATTGGAGGCGCGGGGCGCGAGGGACAATGCGATCGCCTCGGCCAAGGCGCGCAGCCGGCGATGAAGCGGATCGCCGCGCCAGTGGATGGAAAGCGCGATGGGGCGCTCCTCGTCCGGGCAGGCGCGCGACACCGCGAGCTCGATCGCATTCGCCGCTTGCGCGACGTCGATCTCCTCGCCGAGCTCCAGGCGTGGCGCGATCACCGGGACGTTGCGAAGCGGCAGATTCGCGCCCGCGCCGATGTGGATGGTCTTGCCGCTCACCTGCACCGTGAACTGCGATGCGCCGATCACGGTGGCGCGAACGCCCTCGCGCGGCACGGCGAGCGGCGTCGCGATGCGCCCATCGCGGCATGCGAGCGCGATGCGCTCCGCGAGGCCGCGTGCGATGTCGCCAAAGTCGCGCTCCTCGCGCCCATAGATGTACTCCGAGACGCCGCCCGAGAAGGTGATCGCATCGACCTTCGCCGGGCGCGACAGCGCCTCGGTGAGGAGGAGCTTCTCGCCGAGCGCGGTGGGTTCGCGGCCATCGATGAAGGCGATCGCGGCGTCGGCGAGCGCGCCGATGATCTTGTCCATCTCGCCTGGCCCCGGCCGGGCGCCTTGCTCGAGCGTGGCGCCCACCGCGTCCGCGGCAAGCCGCGCCGATTCGTCGATACGCTCGACACTCCCGTCGGCACCGAAGGCGATGAGCCTGCCGCCGGCCGCGAAGGCGCAGGTGGAGGCCACTTCACCGGCCACGACAAGCGCCAGCTTGGTGGTGCCGCCGCCGATGTCCACGTTGAGAATCGCTTGCCCCTTCTCGCGCGAAAGGGCGACGGCGCCGGATCCATGGGCGGCCAACACGCACTCGAGGTGGTGGCCCGCCGAGGCGCACACGAACTTGCCCGCGTCGGCGGCGAAGAGGTCCGCGAGGGCGCGGGCGTTGCTGCGCTTGATCGCCTCCCCGGTGAGGATCACGGCGCCGGTGTCGATGTCGCCGGGCGCGAGCCCCGCCTCCTCGTGGCAGCGCGCGACGAACCGGCCCAGGCGCGCCGCGTCAATGGTGCCGTCAGCGACGAAGGGCGTGAGCAGGATGGGCGACTTCCACAGAATGCGCCTCTCGACGACCACGAACTGGCTCGACAACGCCTGCGTCTTTCGCTGCAGGCGCACGGAGGCGAACATGAGGTGCGAGGTCGAGCTGCCGATGTCGATGCCGACCGTGGTGAGCTCGACGTTCTCGACCTTCCAGATGTACTCGACGAGCTCGCCGCGGCGTCCCGGCGACATCTCGTGGATGTGGTCGCCGTCGCCCTCATGGAACGCGAGTGGATCCCGCGTCACTTGCCGGCGCGCTTGATGAACGTGTCCTGGTAGATCCGCGTCCATTGGTCCTGCTTGTCGATCGCCTCCGAGGGATCGATGAACTTGATCGGGAGGTCGCCGAAGGGCGATGGCACCTTGCTACTAGAGGGCACGAAGTTGCGCGCCGCGAGGATCGCCTGGCCTTCGCCCAGGAAGAAGTCGAAAAGCAGCATCGCCGCGTAGGGATGCGAGGCCTTGGCGGTGACGGCGACGGCGTGCAGCTGCGCGATGGCGGGAGCGAGCACGATCCAGTCGATCGACGCGCCCTTGGCCTTCAGCTGCGGCGGCTTGTAGTTGTAGGCCGTGAGCCCCATCGGCACCTCGCCGGAGGCGACCAGGTTGGCGAGCAGCGTATGGCCCTTGCGCACCGAAATGCCGTTGGTCGCGACGATGTCGGAGAAGAGCTTGGTGACGCGAGCCTCCCCCATGTCGTTCATCAACGTGCCGAACCACGCCTGGTCCTCGGCCTCGATGCCGAGCCGGCCCTTCCAGCGCGGGTCGGCGAGATCGGCGAAGGTCTTCGGCAGCTCTTCCTTCTTCACCTTCTCGGTGTTGTACGCCTGCACGAAGACGTCCATGGTGGAGGTGGCGTACTCGTGGTGCGCCGCGAGCGTGCCCGGGCGCAGGTCGGGGAAGTGCGGCGACTCGATGCGCAGCAGCATCTTCTCGCGCCGCAGCGCCTCCATCTCCGGCGAGTTGTTCTCGATGAAGTCGACCTCGCGTTTGCCGGCGCGCGTCTCGCTGATGACGCGCTGCACGACGTTCTCGGAGCTGGAGCGCCAGTTCTTCACCTTTACGCCGTACTTGGCGGTGAAGGCGTCGAAGACGGGCTTCAGGTCCTCGGCCTGCGTCGAGTGGTAGACCATGACCTCGCCTTCCCTGCGCGCGCCCTCGACCAGCGCGGTGGTGCGAGCCTCGCCCTGCAGGCGCGCGACCGCCGCGATGTCCGTGCCCTGCGCGAACGCGGACGCGTGGATTGCGAATGCCAATGCAAGTGCGAACACCTTCATCGTTCACTCCTCCTATTCGGCGGCGCGCTCTTCGCGGGAAGCGCCGAGCGTTCGCCAGTCCGTGCTCTTCGGCACGATACCTTCAAAGGATCGCAGGCTTGCGTGCGCGGCGCGCGGCTCCGCGGTGCCGATCGCGGGCTTGCCCGCGACGAATTCCTTCACCGCATCGACCATGATGCGGCGGAATTCGACGATGGCGAGGTCGCTGGCACCCAGGCGCTCGATGCCGCGGTCGGCGATGCGCCCCATGGTCTCCCACATCGCCATGTCCTGCATCGGAATGCCGCGGATGCCGGTGAAGTCGCCGAGCTTCATCGCGCCGCGGTCCTGGAGGTAGTTGTTGTCCCGAACGCGGAACTTGCGATACTTCGCGTCCAGGTCGATGCCTACCTGCGCGCCGCAGAATTTGCGCCACGTCTCCTGGTCGATTCCCGCGCCCGTGTCGCTCCACGCGACGAAATAGAAGTACGTGTTGTAGTCGTCCTGCGGGATGTGCAGGATCGACAGGTTGTACATGTTGTTGGGCGGGATGTGCACCGTGAACGGCGCCTGGAAGAGCGTCACGCGGATGTATTCGTGCGTGGCGGAATTGGCGATCGGGCGGCGGATCGCGGCGTAGCGAAAGCCGAACGGCGTCTGCTGCAGCTGCAGGCGCGGCGCCTTGTCGGTGGAGGGCCGCGGCCAGACGGTGCCGGTGGCCCTGGCGCCGTCGACGCGCGCGGGCGGCATGTCGGTGGAGTGCAGGCTCGAGCTATGCGCCGAGTCGATCGCGCCCTCGAGGATCTGCGCCCAGTTGCATGGAACCTGCACCTTCACGATGGAGACGCGGGTCTCGAGCGTTGGCGCGAAAGCGGGCGGCTCGAAGGCCGGCATCGCGTCCGCCCCACCCATGTACGCCCATACGAAGCCGCCCCATTCCTGGGTCGGATACGCGGTGTGCTTCACCTTGCTGCACAGGCCGCTCGACGCGGGCTCCGAGGCCATCTCGAGCACGTTGCCCTTCACGTCCACCTTCCAGCCGTGATAAAGGCAGCGCAGCCCCCCCTCTTCGTTGCGGCCCATGACGAGCGAGGCTCGGCGATGGGGGCAGTGCTCGTCGAGGACGCCCACGTTGCCGTCGGTATCGCGGAACACCACCAGGTCCTCGCCCAGGATCTTCGCGTGCACCGGGGTACCATCGGCGTCGGCTACTTCCTCGGCGAGGCACACGGGGATCCAATGGCGCCTCATGAGCTGGCCCATCGGAGCGGCACCCTCGACCCGGCAGAGCAGGTCGTTTTCCTGGCTTGTCAGCATTGCTCACCTCGCGCGCGCGGTGTAAATTTAGACCTCTAAGATTATCCTCGTCGGCGCCAAAAGGCAAAGTCGCAATGGCAAGCATCGCAGCGCCCCTGTCACTGCTGGTCGCGCGCACCGGAAGGGTCGCGGCCGACATCCACCTCTTCGAGCTGCGCCATCCCGACGGCGGCGAGCTGCCGGGCTTCACGGCGGGTGCGCACATCACCGTGAAGTCTCCCAACGGCAGCCTCAGGAAGTACTCGTTGTGCAACGACCCCGCGGAGCGCGCTCGCTACGTGATCGCGGTGAAGCGCGATCCCGCGGGGCGCGGCGGCTCGATGGATCTCGTCGACAACAGCGGCGTGGGCGACACGGTCGAGGTATCGGCGCCGCACAACGCCTTCGACCTGGCCGAGAAGGCGGCGTCGTTCATCCTCATCGCCGGCGGCATCGGCATCACGCCCCTGTTGGCGATGGCGCGGCACCTGAACGGCGCCGGCAAGCGCTACAAGCTCTACTACCTCACGCGCTCGCCGGAGCTCACCGCGTTCGGCGAGGAGTTGCGGGGCGAAGAGTTCAAGGGAAAGGTCGTGATCCATCACGACGGCGGGGACGTGGCCGCATCGTTCGACCTCTGGCCGATCCTCGAGAAGCCGTCGAGCGCCCACGTCTACTGCTGCGGGCCGCGCCCGCTCCTCGAGGCGGTGCGCGACATGACTGGCCACTGGTCGCCGACCTCCATCCACTTCGAAAGCTTCATCGACGCGGGCGCGTCGGCGCGCCCCGAGGACAAGCCGTTCACGGTGCTGCTGGCCCGATCGGGCGACCGCGTCGTGGTGCCGCCCGGAGTGTCGATCCTCGATGCGATGCGCGCGCACGGCCACGAAGCGCCGAGCTCTTGCGAGAGCGGCACGTGCGGAACGTGCCGCACGCGCCTCATTTCCGGCGCCGCCGACCATCGCGACCTGGTTCTCATGGACGACGAGAAGGACGGCCAGATCATGATCTGCGTATCGCGCGCCGTGTCGGCCGAGATCGCGATCGACCGCTGATGGCGCGCCGCATCCGCCTCGGCGTCGCGGGACTGGGACGCGCATTCACGCTGATGCTGCCGACGCTCGCGGCCCATCCCGCGATCGAGCTGGTAGCGGCGGCCGACCCGCGCCGCGAGGCGCGCGATCGCTTCGCGGCGGACTTCGGCGCGAAGACCTACGAGAGTGTCGAGGCACTCTGCGAGGACGCGAACGTGGAGGCGGTCTATGTCGCGACACCCCACCAGTTCCACGCGCGACACGCGGCGCTTGCCGCCGGCCGCGGCAAGCACGTGCTCGTCGAAAAGCCGATGGCCGTGAGCCTCGACGAGGCGCAGTCGATGATCGACGCCGCGCGCGCGGGGGGCGTGCACCTCGTCGTGGGCCACAGCCACAGCTTCGACGCGCCGATCCTCGCCGCGCGCGCCATCGTCGAGAGCGGCGAGCTGGGCCGCGTGCGCATGATCACCGCGCTCAACTTCACCGACTTCCTCTACCGCCCGCGGCGCCCGGAGGAGCTCGATACCGCGGCGGGCGGCGGCGTCGTCTTCAGCCAGGCCGCCCACCAGGTCGACATCGTGAGGCTCCTCGGCGGGGGCCTCGCCAAGAGCGTGCGCTCCATGACTGGCGCGTGGGATCCGGCCAGGGCGACCGAAGGCGCGTACGCGGCGCTCCTCGCCTTCGAGGACGGCGCGTTCGCATCGATGACCTACAGCGGCTATGGGCACTTCGATTCCGACGAGCTCTGCGGCGGGATCGGCGAGACCGGCTTCGCGAAGGACGCGAGCCGCTACGGCGCGGCGCGCCGCGCGCTGGCGGCCCTCGGCGATGGAGAGGCCGCGGCCAAGGCGGCGCGCAACTACGGCGGCGCCGCCGAAGCCAAGCCTCCCGGCGCTTCGCCCTGGCACGAGCACTTCGGCCTCGTCGTGATCTCCTGCGAGCGCGGTGACGTGCGCCCCATGCCCGCGGGCGTGATCGTCTACGGCAGCGACGCGGTGCGCACCGTGCCGCTCGACAAGCCAACGGTGGCGCGTGCCGAGGTGATCGACGAGCTCGCCGCGGCGCTATTCGATGGCGCGCCCCCGCTGCACGACGGCGCCTGGGGACTTGCCACGCTGGAAGTGTGCCTCGCCATGCTCGAGTCCGCGCGCGGCGCGCGCGAGGTCGCCCTCACGCGGCAGTGCCGCCCGCGTGGGATAATTCGCGCGTGAGTCAAGATCGCGACGTCCCCGAAAAGCAGCAGCCCACGCAGGAAATCCTGCGCCACTGGCGCGAAGCGGTCCCCGAGGACCGGCTCGCGCACCTCGTGAAGGACGCCACCCGCGCGCTGGTGCGCGCGCTGCAGATGCGCCTGGTCGAGCATGGCGTGTCGTTCGGCCACTGGACGTTCCTGCGCATCCTCTGGGAGAAGGACGGCGTCACGCAGAGGAGCCTTTCGGAGCAGGCGGGCGTGATGGAGCCCACGACCTTCTCGGCGCTGAAGGCGATGGAGCAGCGGGGCTACGTGACGCGCCGCCAACTGCCCGAGAACCGCAAGAACATCTATGTCTTTCTCACCGCGAAGGGCCGCGCGCTCAAGGAAAAGCTCGTGCCCCTCGCCGAAGAAGTCAACGGCATCGCGGTGGCGGGCATCTGCGCGGCGGACATCGCGCGCAGCCGCGAGATCCTCATCACGATCATCGAGAACCTCGCGCGCGACGAGACCGGCGACGGCCCGCGGCGCGTGCCCTCGACGCGCGAGCTCTCCCGTCTCGTCGCCACCGGCGCCAAGGCACGCCGCACGCGCGCTTGAAGCCATGAAGCTCGTCGAGCTTCCACCGCTTTCCCTCTACGTCCACATCCCGTGGTGCCTGCGCAAGTGCCCGTACTGCGACTTCAATTCCCACGAGAAGCGCGGCGAGCTGCCGGAGACGGAGTATGTCGATGCGCTCATCGCGGACCTCGAGTCGAGCCTGCCGCGCGTCTGGGGACGGCGCCTGCACACGATCTTCATTGGCGGAGGCACGCCGAGCCTGTTCGCGCCGCAATCGATCGAGCGGCTCATCACCGCCGTCCGCACGCGCCTCATGGTGGACCCGGACACCGAGATCACGATGGAAGCCAATCCCGGAACCTTCGAGCGCGAACGCTTCCGCGGCTATCGCGCCGCGGGCGTGACGCGGCTATCGATCGGCGTGCAGAGCTTCGACGACGCGATGCTCGCCGCGGTGGGCCGCGTGCACGGCGCCGACGAGGCGCGCCGCGCGCTTGCCGCCGCGCTCGAGATCTTCCCCACGGTGAACGCCGACCTCATGTACGCGCTACCCGGCCAATCGCCCGAAGGAGCGCTCGGCGACGTGCGCGAGGCGATCGCCGCGGGCGCTGCGCACGTTTCGGCGTACCACCTCACCCTCGAGCCCGACACGCACTTCCACAAGTTCCCGCCACGGCTTCCCGACGACGACATCGCCGCGGACATGCAGGTGGCGATCGAGGAGACGCTCGCGAGCGCGGGCTACGAGCACTACGAGACTTCGGCATTCGCCAAGGCCGGCCACCGCGCGAAGCACAATCTCAATTACTGGACCTTCGGCGACTACCTCGGCATCGGCGCCGGGGCGCACGGCAAGATCTCGTTTCGCGATCGCGTCACGCGCGAGCAGCGCGAGAGGAAGCCGCAGACCTACCTGCGCGCGGCGCTCGAGGGCGGCGCGATCCAGGAGGCGCGCGAAGTCGCGCAGAATGAGCTTGCCTTCGAATTCATGCTGAACGCGCTACGGCTGACCGAGGGTTTCCCGGTGGCGCTCTTCGAGCAGCGCACCGGATTGCCGATCACGGGGATCGACCGGCAGCTGAATGGGGCCGAGAGCGCTGGGCTCCTCGAACGCGACCACGCCACCATCCGCCCAACGCAAAAGGGCCAGCGATTCCTGAACGACCTCATCGAGGCGTTCCTGCCGATGCGCGAAACGCGCGTGAAGACGTTCCCGATCAGTATTGCTTCGCCGGGTACGCCCCGTCCTTCATGAAGGGCGGCTCGCGGCCGCACAGCGACTCGAGGAGGACCAGCTCCGCGTCGCTGTGGTTCTGGAAGGGTCCGGGCTCCACGCGCATGATGCCGCCGTCGTCGCGCAGCAGCAGCGGCTGCTCATGGTGCCTGGTCTGCACCAGCTTCGGGTTCGCCATTCCCGGCCCATCGACGAGCGCGTCGCCGTAGCAAAGGCAGAAGTACACGCTGCCGGGATTCACCTCGATATAGGCGCCCGTGCCGCGGATGCCGATGGACGCCGTGGCCGCCTTGATCGCCACCGGCTTCTGCGAGAACACCGAGAGCACCCTCCCTGAAGAGATCAGCATGTCCTTCAGGACGCCCTCGCTTCCCTTGATTTCGATGACGGTCTCCGCGCGCAGCAGGAATGCATCCTTGCCGACCACGATCACCGCCTGGCTCGCGCCCCCCGTTGCAACGCGATCGCCTAACTGGACCGCTGTCCCGACACGCGCCGGGCGGCCATTCACAGTCGCGGTGCCCTCGAGCCGGTTCACGCCGGGCGGGACATCGCCCTTGGCGAACGCCTGCGATACGAGGTTGCCGAGCGCGGCGCCTCCTCCGGCGGCAAGGTAGCGCATCAGGTCACGTCGATTCATCGGTCACTTCCTGGTGAAGAGAAGATCCCACACGCCATGGCCGAGCTTGCGCCCGCGGCGTTCGAACTTGGTCTCGGGGCGATGCGCCGGGCGCGGCGCGAAGCCCTCCGTGGTATTTCGCAATAGCGCGCAGCCCGAGAGAACCGCGAGCACATGTTCCGCATACTCCTGCCAATCGGTGGCGACGTGCAAGCACCCGCCCGGCGCGAGGCGCGCGGCGGCGAGATCGACGAACTGCGGCTGCAGCAGCCGGCGCTTGTGGTGGCGCTTCTTCGGCCATGGATCCGGGAAGAAGACGTGGATCGCCACGAGCGACCCGGGCGGCACCATGTCGCGCAGCACTTCGACCGCGTCGTGCTGGACGACGCGCACGTTGGAAAGCGCGCCCTCCCCGACCTGCTTCAACAGGCTGCCCACCCCGGGAGAGTGCACCTCGATCGCGAGGTAGTCGTTCCCGGGGGTTTGCGCCGCGATGCGCGCCGTGGTCTCGCCCATGCCGAAGCCGATCTCGGCCACCACCGGCGCCCGGCGCCCGAAGACCTCGGCGAAATCGAGCGGGGTGGTGCGATAGGGCACGCCGTAGCGCGGCATGAGCTCGGCCACCGCGCGCTGCTGCGCCGGCGAATAGCGTCCCTGGCGCAGCACGTAGCTGCGGATAGGCGGGTGGGTGACGTTTTCCGGTTCTGCCATTTTGTTTCGCTATCCGAGAAATCTGGGCGCGCCGTGGGCCGCGCGGGTGGAGCTTTTTCGCAACAACAGCGGTTTGACACCCGCCGGGCACGCGCCTAAATTGGCAAAGGCCTCCAAAACAATGACCGCTCGAATCGGGTTCGCCGCACTCCTTTTCGCCATGCTTCCCGCATCGGCCACGGCGGAAGACTACCTGGGCGGCCTGAAACTCCCACGCTCGAGCGCCGTTGCGCCTGGAGGCACCTTCTCCTTCCAGTCCGAACCCGTCTCGGCCTTCTCCTCATCGGGCGTGCGCGCCGGCGACAGCGGCATGCGCCTGAAGCTCGGCTACAAATACTCGCGCTTCTTCTCGGTGGAAAGCGAGTTCGTCGATTTCGGCCGCGCGCCCCCGGACATCTTCGCCAGCCCCGGCAACCTTTCCTCGGCATTCCGCAACAGCACCGGCTTCGGCGTCGACACCGTGGCCACGCTGCCTGTTTGGCGCAGCTTCTCGTTCTACGGGCGGCTCGGCGCCTACCGTGGCGAAGCGCGCAACCCGTTCGCCACCTATTCCACCTCGCTTCTCGGCGAGGGCGGCCCGCGCGGCACGCGCCTGCGCTATGGCCTGGGCATGCGATACGACTTCACCAAGGCCTTCGGCATCCACGCCGAGATGGAGCGCTATTCGCCGCTGGGCGCCGCGCAGCCCGGGGACCCCGAAGCCGAGCTCATCTCGGTCGGCGTGAACTGGCGCTTCTAGGCGCTTTTCTGGATCAACCCGCCCTCCGGCGAGCTGGGGCTCGCCTCGTAGGGCTTCTTCGCCATGCGCCCGGCGAGGAAGGCTTCACGCCCCGCCTCGACCGCGAGCTTCATGGCGCGCGCCATGCGCACCGGATCCTTCGCCTTGGCGATGGCGGTGTTCATCAGCACGCCGTCGCAGCCCAGCTCCATGGCGATCGCCGCGTCCGAGGCCGTGCCGATGCCCGCATCCACCAGCACCGGCACCTTCACGCGATCGATGATGATCTGCAGGTTCCACGGATTGAGGATTCCCATGCCGGAGCCGATGAGGGAGGCGAGCGGCATCACCGCCACGCAACCGATGTCCTCGAGCTGCCGGGCCATGATCGGGTCGTCGCTGCAGTAGGCCATCACCTCGAAGCCTTCCGCGACGAGCGTCTGCGCCGCGGCGATGGTCTCGGGCATGTTCGGATAGAGGCTCTGCGCGTCGCCCAGCACCTCGAGCTTCACCAGCTTGTGGCCGTCGAGGAGCTCGCGCGCCAGGCGCAGTGTGCGCACCGCGTCCTGCGCGGTGTAGCAGCCCGCGGTATTGGGCAGGATCGTGAAGCGCGAGGGCGGCAATACGTCGAGGAGGTTGGGCTCGCCCGCGTTCTGGCCGATGTTGGTGCGGCGGATCGCGACCGTCACGATGCGGGCGCCACTCGCCTCGATCGCACGCTGGGTCTCGGCGAAATCGCGGTACTTGCCCGTGCCGACCAGGAGCCTCGAGTCGTACGCCGTGCCCGCGACCATGAGCTCGTCCCGCGCCATCGCGTTCATCCTCCTCCGACCGCCATCACGACCTCGATGCGATCGCCGTCGGCCAGGTGCGCATCGCCGAAGCGGCTGCGCGGCACGATCTCGCCGTTGCGCTCGACCGCCAGCCGCCGGCCTGCGAGGGCGAGCTCGTCGAGAAGCTGGGTGAATGTGAGGCACTCCGGAAATTGCCGCGGAGTCCCGTTGACCGTGACGCTGATAGCCATGCGTCAATTATAAGGCGCGGGCCGCCTGCTACATCTGCTTGAACAAATGGGCGTATGCGCGGCTCACGGGGAGCTCGGTCTTGCCGTCCTTCAGCTTCACGAAGACCCGCCCGCCAAGGTCGCGGCGCGTCGCGGCGACCGCATTCATGTTGACCAGCGTGCCGCGGTGAATCTGCCAGAAGAGCTCGGCGTCGAGCTGCCCGGTGAGCTCCGCGAGTGGCACGCGGATCAGCGACTCGCCCTCGCGCGTGATGACGCACGTGTACTTGTCCGAGGCCTGGAAATAGAGCACGTCGTCGACCGCGATCTGCTGCACGATCTCGCCCTTGAGCGCGCGGATCCAGCGCAGACGCGCGCCCGCCCCGGGGATGGCGCGCGCGAGCTTGGCGAGCACCTCGTCGAGGGCCGGCGGGCGCTCGGCCGAGGCGAGCTTCCTCTGCAATCGCTCCACGGCTTTCGCGAGCCGCTCGTCGGTCACCGGCTTCAGGAGATAATCGACCACCTCGCGATCGAAAGCCTCCACCGCGTACTGGTCGAAGGCCGTCACGAAGACCACATGTGTGTTGGTATCGATGCGCCTGGCGAGCTCGATGCCGGTCAGGCCGGGCATGCGGATGTCGAGGAAGGCCATCTCGGGCTGTTCCTCGTTGACGACGCGTAGCGCCTCGACGCCGTTGGCAGCGAGCGGCAGCACCTCCAGCTCCGGCCACAGGTGCGCGAGGCGAGCGCGCAGGTGCTCGGCGAGGTGCACCTCGTCGTCGGCAATGAGGGCGCGCGCCTTCACGCCGGAAGGCACAACGTCACCGATGCTCCTCCTCCCGCGCTTTCGCCCACCACCAGCGAAGCGGCCTCGCCGTAGACCAGGCGCAAGCGGTCGCGCAGGTTGGTGAGGCCCACGCCGCCGCGCGTGACCGGCGCGAAGCCCACGCCGCTGTCGGAGATCTCGACCAGCACCTTGTCGCCTTCCTTGCGCGCGGCCACGCGCACCAGCCCGCCCTCGAGCTTCGGCTCGAGGCCGTGGCGGATCGAATTCTCGACCACCGGCTGCAGCAGCATCGGCGGGAGCGTGAAGGCGTGCAGGTTCGCGGGGACGTCGATCTCGTAGCGCAGCCGCGAGCCCATGCGGATCTCGAGCACGTCGAGATAGGCCGCGATGAGCTCGGCCTCGTCGGCGAGCGTGGTCGATTCGCTCCTCGTGGCATTGAGCGACGAGCGCAGGAACCGGATGAAGTTCTCCAGCATGCGCCGCGCCTTGGCCGGGTCCGGGTCGATGAGGCTGGTCACGTTGGCGAGCGTGTTGAAGAGGAAGTGCGGCTCGATCTGCGCCTGGAGGGCGCGCAGGTTGGCGAGCACGGCTTCGCGCTCCACCCTCTCGGCGCGCAGCCGCTGGCGCTCCATCTGCGCCTCGTTGCGCGCGTGGCGCTCGCGCCAGAAGAAAATGGTCGACAGGATGATCGACACCACCAGGCTCGAGAACGCCATGACCGCCACCCAGCGCGGGCTCTTCAGCCAGTTGATGAAGACACCGTCGCCGACCAGCGTGGAAACGATCCCGAAGCCGACGATCACCCCGCCGGAGCTCACCAGCGTGTAGTAGAGGGTGGTCACCGCCTTGTTCGAGGCGCGCGCCCAGGCTTCCAGGCCGAGCACGCCGCCGGCGGCGAACAGCGCATGGATCGTGTAGCCGATGGCGTTCGCGGTGAGAAGGTTCCAGACGAAGTACTCGGCGCTCAGGTTGTGGCGCGGGCTCAACGCCATCGCGACCACCCAGAAACCCAGGCCGAGCGCGCAGTTCCAGATGAAGGTGTAGGCGAGGTTGCGGGCGAAAGTCGACGGCACGCGCCGGAATATCGGGAAGATTTCGAGCGGGTGGTAGTCGCCCTTGCAGGAGCGAGCCTCCCAGTCGACGCGCTCAGCCGTCACGGGCGTCGCTCGAGGTACTCGCGGATCTTGCGCTCCTCCCAGTCGGCGCCGAGCCAGCCGCTGAATGCGAATACCGAGACGCCGTGGGCGACGAGGCCGATGCCCCAGCCGAAAGTGGTCCAGCCGAACCACATGCGCCCCGGGCTGGAGAGCATGTTGAGGGCAAAGAGCCCCGCGTTCACCAACACGTAGACCGCCAGGTGCGTATAGAAGCCACGGACGTTCCGAGCATGACGCCGGGCCTCTTCGTAGCGCGGGTCGGCTTTCACGTCTTCCATGGTTTCCTCCGGGGTTTGGGGTGACGTGTAACGAGGTTATCGAGGCCGGGCCGCGCCCAGCCTGGTTTTGCGACCGGTTGCGGCTGGCGCGCCGCCAAAGGCGTGGCGGCGTCGCCAATGGCGTTAAAATGCCCGCCAGACGCGGGTGTAGCTCAATGGCAGAGCAGAAGCTTCCCAAGCTTACGACGAGGGTTCGATTCCCTTCACCCGCTCCACCTCCCGCATTGTCCTCCCGCATGGCCAGAAAGCGATCCTCCCCCTCCGGCGCCATCCTGCCATTCGCCGAGCGCGTCGTGCGCTGGCAGCGCTCCCACGGCCGCCATGGCCTGCCCTGGCAGGGGACGCGCGACGCCTATCGCATCTGGCTCTCGGAGGTGATGCTGCAGCAGACCGCGGTGGCGACGGTGATCCCGTACTACGCACGCTTCCTCGCGCGTTTTCCCAACGTCGCCTCCCTTGCGGCGGGCGAGGGCGACGAGGTGATGGCGCTGTGGAGCGGGCTTGGCTACTACGCGCGCGCGCGCAACCTGCACCACGCCGCGCGCGAAGTGATGTCGCGCCACGGCGGCGTGTTTCCGGTGTCGTCGCAAGAGCTCGTGGCGCTTCCCGGCGTGGGCCGCTCGACGGCGGCGGCGATCGCGGCGTTCTCCAGCGGTGAGCGCGGCGCCATCCTCGACGCCAACGTGAAGCGCGTTCTCGCGCGCCATGCGGGCATCGCCGGCGATACGACGAGCGCGCAAGTCGCGTCGCGACTGTGGGCCGCCGCCGAGGCGCGCCTTCCCGAAAGCGGCATCGAGACTTACACGCAGGGGATGATGGATGTGGGCGCCGACGTTTGCCTGCCGGGCAAGCCCCAATGCCCGATCTGCCCGGTGAACGCGGATTGCGTGGCGCGCATCGAGAACCGCGTCGACGAGCTTCCGCAACGCCGCACGCGAGCTGCGACGCGGCGCAAGCGCATCGCGATGCTGGTGGTGGTTTCGCGCGGCGAGGTGCTCCTCGAGAAACGGCCCGCCAGCGGCATCTGGGGCGGCCTCTGGTCGCTGCCGGAGCACGACGTGTCGGAGGCACCGAGGGAAGCGCTCGCGCGCGACTGGGGCCTGCAGGCGCTCGAAGTCGAGGCGATGCAGCCTTTCGAGCACGCCTTCACCCATTTCACCCTCGAAGTCGAGCCGTGGCACGTGCGCCTTGAGAAATCCACGCGCCTCGCCGAGGGCAAGGCCGCGACCTGGCTTGCGCTAAGCGACCTCGCCGGAGCCGCGCTGCCCGCACCCGTGCGCAGGCTCCTCGCGAAAGTGGTGCCAGGTACGACTTTGCCGGGAGGGACTGCGTCACGGAAAAGTCGTACCTGACACCACTTTCCGGTTCAGATCAGCTTCTGCTGCTTCAGGAATTTGTGCAGGATGGCCAGGCGCAGCGTGGCGTCGGTGATCTCGAGGAGCTTCTGCTTCACGTCCTTCCTCAGCGGCAGGATCTCGGCCAGGCGAAAGCTGACCCAGGTCGCGTCGTCGAAGTCCGCGGGGCCGGTGAAGCGGTCGGTGCCGATGCCCGCGATCACCTTCTGCAGGAAAGCCGCGCTCTCGGCGAGCCCCATGGTCTCGCGCACTTCGGGCTCCGCGGCGAGTTGCTCGATCTCGCCCACGATGAGCCCGCTCTTCGCCACCTCGGTCGAGACGATGCGAAAGCGCTCGAGCCCCTCGGCCTTCACCTTGAGGATGCCGAGCTCCTCCACGTCGCACTCGCCGATGCGCGCCATGCATCCCACCGCTTCCGGCACCGCGGGGGCGCCCACCTCCTCTCCCTCGCGGATCAGGCAGATGCCGAACGGGGTGTCGTTGCGCAGGCACTCGCGCGCCATGTCCATGTAGCGCACTTCGAAGATGCGCAGCGGCAGGATCGAGCCCGGGAAGAGCACCGTGCCCAAGGGAAAGATCGGGAGGGTCTCGCGTTTGCGCCCGGCCGCGAAAAGCTTGAAGAGAACCATGCGTCCTAGGGCTTGAGGTCGCGATGCCTCAGCACCACCTGGTGCTCGGAAGCGAAGCGCTCGGCCAGCTGGTCGGCGATATACACCGAGCGATGGCGCCCGCCGGTGCAGCCGATGGCGACGGTGAGGGAAGCGCGCTGGTCGAGGATGAAGCGCGGCAGCCAGCGTTGCAGGAAGCGCTGGATGTCCTCGATCAGGATGCCGGCCTGCGTCTCGCGCTCGAGGAACGCCACCACGTCGGGATCGTGCCCGGTCTGGTCGCGCAATTGCGGGTCGTAGTGCGGGTTGGGAAGCACGCAGCGCGCGTCGAAGACGAAGTCGGCGTCCAGCGGCACGCCGCCCTTGAATCCGAATGACTCGAAGGTAAGCGTCAAGCGCGTGCGGTCGGTGACGACGAGATCCTGCACCCAGCCACGCAGCTGCGCGGAGGTGAGCGCGCTGGTGTCGATGCGGTGCCCGATCTCGGCGAGCCACGCGAGCACGCGCCGCTCCTCGGCAATGGCGTCGGGAAGCGCCTGGCCGTCGCGCGCCAGCGGATGCGGGCGCCGGCTCTCGGAAAAGCGTCGCACCAGGCTTTCGTTGTTGGCGTCGAGGAAGATCACGCGCACGTCGTTGCCGCGCGCGCGTTCCTTGTCGACGATCTCGGGAAGGCGTCCCAGGCTCTCGCGGCTCCTCGCGTCGGCGCTGATGGCGACCTTTGGCTCGCCCCTCGACATCGCGTAGTCGACGAGCGCCGCGATGAGGTCGGCGGGCAGGTTATCCACGCAGAAGAACCCGGCGTCCTCGAGCGCCTTCAACGCGACGCTCTTGCCCGATCCGGAAACACCGGACAGCAGCACCAGCTGCATCAGTCGGGCGCCTCGTCCCGAACGCGCGCGAGCTCCTGGGCCTCGGCGCGCATCGCCTCCTCCTGGCGCGCGATGAATTCACGCGTGGAGTTGATGCCGCGCGTAAGGAGGATGTGGTTGCGCACCGCGGCTTCCACCAGCACCGCGAGGTTGCGCCCCGGCGCCACGGCTAGCGTCACCGTGGGGATCTCCACGCCGAGGATGTCCTGCGTGCCGGCGCGCGTGGCAAGTCGGTCCTTGGGCTCGATCTTGTAGCCGCCCATGGGCATCTCGAGGTGCACGAGCAGGCGCAGCGCCTTGCGCGGGCGCACCGCGGTCTCGCCGAAGATCGAGCGGACGTTGAGGACCCCAAGCCCGCGCACTTCGAGAAAATCGCGCAGCATCGGCGGGCAGCGGGCCTGGATGGTCTCGGGCCCGATCTGCTGCAGCTCCACCACGTCGTCGGCCACCAGGCCGTGGCCGCGCGAGATCAATTCGAGCGCGAGCTCGCTCTTTCCGATCGAGGACTCGCCCGTGATGAGCACGCCGATCTCGAGCACGTCGAGCATCACGCCGTGCAGCGTCGTGACCTCGCCCAACTCCTGCTGCATGTAGGGGCGAAGCACGTTGATCACATGCTGGCTCGCCTCGGCCGAGGTGAGGAGCGCGGTGCCGGCGCGGTCCGCGCATGCGATGAGCTCGGCGGGCGGGTGAATGCCGTCGCATACGATGATGGCGATGGTGTCGTCCTTGCAGATGCCCGCGGCCGTCTGCCCCCGCACCGCGGGATCGAGGCGCTCGAGGTAGTCGACCTCGCGCCGGCCGAGGACCTGGGCGAGGAGCGGATGGATGAGGTTCAGGTGCCCGATGAGGCCGACCCCGGGCTTCCTCGGCATCTCGCCGGTGAATTCACGCGTGCCCCCGGCGGCGCCGGCGGCCCATGCGAGCCCGAGGCGCTCGTGGCGCTCGTCAAACAGCCGCTGAACGCTGAGCCGGGGCATAGGGCGACCACTCGGTGATCAGCCGGTGGGCCGCCTGGATGTCCGAGGTCGTCCCGAGGGCCTCGCGCAGCGCCGCGTCGCTGAACATCTGCGCGAGCTCCGAGAGCAATTCGAGATGGGCCTCGGTCGCGTGCTCGGGCACCAGCATCGCGAACACGAGGTTCACCGGCAGGGCGTCGGGCGACTCGAACGCGATCGGTGCCACGGTGCGCACGAAGGCGCACACCGGCTCCTTCAGCGTCTTGATGCGCCCGTGCGGGATCGCGACGCCATATCCGAGCCCGGTGGAGCCGAGCTTCTCGCGGTCGAAGAGGCTGTCGAAGACGCGCGCGCGCGGAATCTGCCGCGAGTTTTCGAAGAGGAGCCCGATCTGCTCGAAGAGGCGCTTCTTGCTGCTCACGTCCAGGTCGAGCAGGACGTGGTTGAGCGGCAGCAGGCGCGAGACTAGATTCATCGGGCGTGGAGTTTAGACCTAAACCTCGGACTGGGGAATGCGCTTGATTCCGGGGGCATGGCGCGGGGCGAAGCGCTCCTTGTGCTTGAGGACCTGGCGGTCGAGCTTGTCGACGAGGCAGTCGATCGCCGCGTACATGTCGGCGTCATTGGCCTGCACGTGGATGTCCTTGCCGGAAAGGTGCACGTTCGCCTCGATCTTCTGGTCGAGCTTCTCCACCGTCATGATCACGTTCACGTCGATCACGTGGTCGAAGTGCCGGTTGACCCTTTCCAGCTTCGAGACGACGTAGTCGCGAATCGCTGGGGTGATGTCAACGTGATGTCCGGTGAGGTGAAGGTTCATCGAGCGGGCTCCTTGTCAGATCGACTTGCGGAGGTTGGCGGGCTGGATGTGCATAGCCTCTCGATACTTGGCTACGGTCCGGCGCGCCACCTGGATTCCTTGCTGGGCGAGGATGTCGGATATTCGATGGTCGGAAAGGGGCTTCCTGCCGTCCTCCGCGGCGACGAGTTGCTTGATTAGAGCGCGGATGGCGGTCGCCGAACAGGCGCCGCCCGTGTCGGTTGAAACATGGCTGCCGAAGAAGTACTTGAGCTCGAATATGCCGCGCGGGGTGAGCATGTACTTCTGCGTAGTAACGCGCGAGATGGTCGACTCGTGCAGGCCCACGGATTCGGCGATCTCGCGCAGCACCAGCGGGCGCATCGCAACCTCGCCGTGCTCGAAGAAGTTCTTCTGCCGGTCGACGATGGCCTGCGTGACCCTGAGGATCGTGTCGAAGCGCTGCTGCACGTTCTTGATGAGCCAGCGCGCCTCCTGGAGCTGCCCGGACAGGTGCTTGCCGCCATTCTCGCGCGAGGCCTGCAGGATGTCGGCGTACATCTTGTTGATGCGAAGCCGCGGCATCGCGTCGCGGTTCAACGCCGCGCTCCAGCGCCCGCCCGACTTCCTCACCACCACGTCCGGAATCACATAGCGCACGTCGCCCGAGCCGAAGGCGCGGCCGGGTTTGGGATCGAGGGTGAGGATCAACGCGCGGACATCGCGCAGGTCATCCTCGGAGACCGCGAGCAGGCGCTTCAGGCGATTGAAGTCGCGCGCCGCGAGGACGTCCAGGTGCTTGGTGACGAGCTCGATGGCGCTGTCGCGGTGCGCCGTGCCCTCGTCCATTGCCCTGAGCTGCAGCTCGAGGCATTCGGCCACATCGCGCGCGCCGACGCCGGTGGGCTCGAGGTTGTGCACGTGGCGCAGCACCGTGGACACTTCCTCGATCTCCACGTCCTGGATGGTCGAGGCGGCGGACTCGCGCAGCTCTTCGAGGTCGGGCTTCAAGTAGCCGTCCTCGTCGAGGTGGCCGATGATCATCTCGGCGATGCGCTTGTCGCGCTGCGTGAGCCCGGTGAGCGAGAGCTGCTGCAGCAGGTGCTCCTGGAGCGTGGGCTCGTGCGCCGCGAATTGCGTGAAGTCCTCGCGATCGTCGTCGTCGCGCCGCGAGCCGCCGGTGGGGCTGTGCTCGTCGCCGAACCCGTGCTCGTCGGCGAAGTTGGGGGGCTCGTCGCGATTCTCCTCGCGCCGCGTCTCTTCGCGGGTCTCCTCCTGGCGCAGCGTCTCGCCATCGGCCGGCGCCCCGTTGGGGGGCGGCGCACCGGTTTCGTCCGGGGGGCCCAGGTCGGAGCGCTCGAGCAGCGGGTTTTCCGCCAGGTAGCGCTCAAGCTCCTGGTTGAGCTCGACCGTGCTCAGCTGCAGCAGCCGGATGGATTGCTGCAGCTGCGGCGTGAGGGTGAGGTGTTGCGATAGCTTGAGCTGGAGGCTGTGCTTCATGTCGGGGATCCGGAGGAACCGACATTCCGCTAGAGGCGGAAATTCTCTCCGAGATACACCTTTCTGACCGCCTCATTATAGATGATCTCCTGGGGCTTTCCGAAGGCGAGGACCGCTCCCTGGTTGATGATGTACGCGTGGTCGCAGATGCCGAGCGTCTCGCGCACATTGTGGTCCGTGATGAGGACTCCGATGCCGCGCTCCTTGAGGAATCGGATGATCTGCTGGATATCGAGGACCGCGATGGGATCGACGCCGGCGAAGGGCTCGTCCAGCAGGATGAAGCGCGGGCTCGTGGCGAGGGCGCGCGCGATTTCCACGCGCCTCCTCTCGCCTCCCGAGAGGGAGATGGCGGGACTCGAACGAAGATGGCCGATGTGCAGGTCGTCCAGGAGAGCCTCGAGGCGCGCTTCGACTTCCTCCGCCTCCACGCCCTGCAGCTCGAGGACGGCCTGGATGTTCTGCGCGACGGTGAGCTTCCTGAAGATCGAGGCTTCCTGCGGCAGGTAGGAAAGCCCCAGGCGCGAGCGCCGGAAGATCGGCAGGTGCGTGAGATCCTCGCCGTCGAGGCTCACAGTGCCGCGGTCGATGGGCACCAGGCCCAGGATCATGTAGAAGCACGTGGTCTTCCCGGCGCCGTTGGGGCCGAGGAGCCCGACCACCTCGCCGCTTTCGACGGTGAGGGAAACATCGGAAACCACGGTGCGCTTGCGATAGCGCTTCATCAGGCCTTCGGCGCGCAGCACCGAGGAGCTGGGCTCGGGCCTCACCAGGGTGAGGCGCTGCGCCGCGGCGCTCGTGGTCGCCATCGCTACTGCAATCCCGTATCGGGCTTCAGGGTCACGCCGGGCGCGGGCTTCTCGGCGCCCGCCCCCTCGGGCGCCTTCTTCGGCGGAAGGATGATCACCTTCACGCGGCCGGTGTTGGCCGGGGGCGTGGTTCCGGGTGGAGCGCCGGAGACCTCGGCAAGCTCCTTGTTCATGTCGTACGAGATGAAGTCGCCGGTGATCTCGTTCTGGTTGCTCTTCACCTTGGCGCGGTTGAAGAGGCGCAGCACGTCGTTCCTGTCGTCGAACTCGGCGCGCTCGGCGGAGCCCTCGACCCATTCGTCGACCTTGTCGCGCTTCTGGCGGAAGGTGACCGGCGCGCCGTTGGCGACGTAGAACTTGTGGCGCTGCGCGTCCTCCTTCACCGTCACCTTGCTGGCGGTGATGCGCATCGTTCCCTGGGTGACGATGACGCTGCCCTCGAAGGTGCTGGTGCGGTTCGCGTCGTCGGCGACCAGGCGGTCGGCGCCCACCACGATCTCCTTCTCGCGGTCGGCTCGCTCGGCGAAGGCGCTGCCGCACGCGAGCGCGCAAGCCAGGAGCGGCAGGAGAGGTGGGCGCATCAGCGCGCCGGCTTGTAAGTAACGCGCACGCGGTCGAGCTTGAGCGTGCGCGCTCGATTGTCGAGCTCGAGGCCGGCGGCCACCGCGTTGCCGCTGGCGCTTTCCATGCGCACCTGGGAGCGGGTGCGGGCGATGCCATCGTCGGGAAGGACGAGGAGCTTGTCCGTCATGAGGCGTGCGCTTTCATTCTTCGCGTCCCCATCGCGAGTGATGACGACATTGCCCTCGATCCACACGCGCTCGCCTTTTTGCTCCAGGCGTCCGCGGTCGGCGGTGAGGGTCATCTTGGGCTGTCGCGGCTCGAAGGCTTCGAGGGTCACGGACTCGAGGAGAGCCGAGTCGTCGTCGGGATAATGTACCATTTTCCTCGCGGCCAACGTGTACAGGACGCGCCCGTCCAAGCCCAGCTTTTTCGCGTTGAAGCTCTCGACGATGAGGTCGGGATCATGGCGCAGCGACCCGTCGGCGCGCCCCACGGGCGCCTGCACCAGCTGGTTGAGCCACACGGTGAGCCCGACGAGGAACGCCAGGGCCGCGAGCGGCAGCCACGAGGTGGGGCGGAACATTCGTGGGTCAGACCGCGGATTGCGCCGCGAGTTGCCCTTGCGCGCGCAGCACCAGCTCGCAGAATTCGCGCACTGCGCCGCGCCCTCCCGATGCGCGCGTCACGTAATGCGCGGCGGACTTCACCGGCTCGGCGGCGTTGGCGACGGCGACCGCGAGGCCGCAGCGGCGCATCACGGCGAGGTCGGGAAGGTCGTCGCCCACGAAGGCGCATTGCTCCCCGGTCAGGTCGAGGCTCGCGATCAGGGCCTCGAACGACGCCACCTTGTCGCTGGAGCCCTGCACCACGTGGGCGATGGCGAGCTCGGCGGCACGCCGCGCGACCGCCTCCGAGGAGCGCCCCGAGATGATCGCCGTGGCCACGCCCGAGGACTGCAGCATCTTCATGCCGTGGCCGTCGAGGATGTTGAACGCCTTGAAGGCCTCGCCGTGCGCGCCGATGTAGAGCGTGCCGTCGGTCATCACGCCGTCCACGTCGAAGATGGCCAGCCGGATCGAGCGCGCGCGCTTGCTCACCGCGTCCATCAGACGACGCCCGCGGCGAGGAGGTCGTTGAAGGTGACGACGCCGAGGAGCCTCCCGTCGGGCGTAGTGACTACGATGCGCCCGCCCACTTTGCCGGTCTGCATCATGGCCGCGGCCTCGGCGGCGAGCTTGTCGGGCGCGATGGCCTTGGGCGAGCGCGTCATCACCTCGCTGACCGCGAGGCCCTTGATCACGTCGTGCTTCTCCATCGTTCGCCGAAGGTCGCCGTCGGTGTAGATGCCGAGCAGCCTGTCGTCGGTGTCGACGATGCATGTCATGCCGATGCCCTTCCTCGACATCTCGAGGATCACTTGCGGGAGCATGGTGCCGGGGGAGTTCTTCGGCAATTGCTCGCCCTTCCTCATGATGTCCGAGACGTGCACCAGCAAGCGCCGGCCGAGCGTGCCGCCCGGGTGGTGCATCGCGAAATCGTCGCTCTTGAAGCCGCGCGCGTCGAGCAGCGCCACGGCGAGCGCGTCACCGAGCGCGAGCGTGGCCGTGGTGCTGGCCGTAGGCGCGAGGTTCAACGGGCAGGCTTCCTTCTCGACGCCCGCGTCGAGATGCACGTCGGCCTCCATGGCGAGCGTGGAGCCGGCGCGCCCGGTGATCGCGATCACCTTCGCGCCGCGGCGCTTGATGAGCGGCAGGACCTTCTGGATCTCGTCGGACTCGCCCGAGTAGGAGATGGCGACCACCACGTCGTCGGCGGTGATCATGCCGAGGTCGCCGTGGCTCGCCTCGCCCGGATGCATGAAGAAGGCGGGCGTGCCGGTGGAAGCGAGCGTCGAGGCGATCTTGCGCCCGATGTGGCCCGACTTTCCCATGCCGGTCACGACGACGCGTCCCTTCGTCTCCAGCAACATGCGATGGGCAAGCAGGAACGCATCTCCCAGGCGCGCCTTCAACGCGCGCACCGCGTCGGCCTCGATGTCGAGGACCCCGCGCGCGAGCTCGAGGAAGTGCTCGGCGTCGGCCAGCTCGTGGGGTTGTAGTAGATTCGTCATACGCGAAAGTATAGATAGATTCCACGATGCACGACGCCTTGCCGGTGGCCCTCATCCTCCTCGCCTCCGCCGTGGCGGTGGTGGTGCTCTTTCGCCAGCTCTCCATGCCGGCGATCCTCGGCTATCTCATCGTGGGTGCCATCATCGGCCCCAACGCCCTGGCCTTCGTCCCCGCCACCGAGAACCAGCGCTACCTCGCGGAGTTCGGCGTCGTGTTCCTGATGTTCTCGGTGGGCCTGGAATTCAGCCTGCCGCAGTTGAACAACATGCGCCGCACCGTATTCGGGCTGGGCGGGCTGCAGGTGGCGGTGATCGTGGCGCTGGGGGTGGCGGGCGCGGTCGTCACCGGCCTTTCGTGGCGCGAAGGAATCGTGGTGGGCGGGGTGCTGGCGATGTCGTCCACGGCGATCATCTCCAAGGTGCTCGCCGAGCGCATGCAATTGCATAGCGACTATGGGCGCCAGGTGATGGGCGTCCTCCTCTTCCAGGATCTCGCGGTGATCCCGCTGCTGGTGCTCATCCCGGCGCTCGCGCTCACCAAGGGTGAAATCGCGTGGGCCATCGGGATCGCGCTGGTGAAGGCCGCGGTGGTGCTCGCCATCGTGCTCTTCCTCGGCCAGAAGCTGATGAGGCCGCTCTTCGACCTGGTCGCGCGCCAGAAGTCTTCCGAGCTTTTCGTGCTCTTCGTGCTGCTGGTGACCCTCGGGCTTGCCTGGACCACGGAAGTCGCCGGGCTCTCGCTTACCCTCGGCGCCTTCCTTGCCGGCATGCTCATCTCCGAGACCGAGTACCGCTACCAGGTCGAGGACTACATCAAGCCCTTCCGCGACGTGCTGCTCGGGCTTTTCTTCGTGACCATCGGCATGCTCCTCGACCTGCGCACGCTGGTCGAGCACTTCCTCGCGGTGGCCTCGGTGTTCGTGCTGCTGCTCGGGGTGAAGTTCATGGTGCTCTTCGGGCTGGCGCGCATGTTCGGCAACGCCAAGCCCACGGCGCTTCGCGCGGCGCTGGCGCTGGCGCCGGCCGGCGAGTTCGGCTTCGTGATGCTGTCCCTCGCGCAACGCGAGAACGCGCTGAGCCCGATGACGCTCCAGGTGGTGCTTGCCGCAGCGCTGCTGTCCATGCTGATAACGCCGCTGCTGCTTTCGCGAATGGAGCGCTTCATCCTCTACTTCGTCGAGAGCGAATGGACGCAGCGCGCCGTGGCCCTGCACGAGCTCGCGGTGAAGTCGATGGCGACCAAGGGGCACGTGATCGTGTGCGGGTACGGCAGGAGCGGCCAGGCGCTCGCGCAGTTCCTCGAGCGCGAGAAGGTCGGCGTGATCGCGCTCGACTCCGATCCGCAGCGCGTGCGCGAGGCCGCCGCCGCCGGCGACTCGGTGGTGTATGGCGACGCTGCGCGGCGCGAGGTGCTGATGGCCGCAGCGCTCTCGCGCGCCGTGGCGGTGGTGGTGAGCTTCGCCGACACGCCCAAGGCGTTGGCGATCCTCGCCCACGTGCGCGAGCTGCGTCCCGAGCTTCCCGTGATCGTGCGCACCTTCGACGATTCCGACGTGGCGCGATTGAAGGAGGCGGGCGCGGCGGAGATCGTGGCGGAGGTGGTCGAGGGCTCGCTGATGCTCGCCACGCAGACCATGATGCAGCTGGGCGTGCCGGTGAACCGCGTGCTGAGCACGCTGCGCGAGGTGCGCCAGGAGCGCTACCAGATCATGCGCGGCTACTTCCCCGGCGTGACCGACGTCGACGCCGCCGATAGCGAGCAGCCACGGCTTCGGACCATCATGATCGGCCCCAATGCCGCGTGCGCCGGCAAGACCCTCGGCAGCCTGAACCTCGCCGCCATGGACGTGCAGGTCACTGCCGTGCGCCGCAAGGGCGCGCGCGAAATCAACCCCGCTCCCGAGGCCCTCCTGCAGGCGGGCGACGTGCTCGTGCTCCTCGGAACCGTTGGCCACCTCGCGCGCGCCGAGATCCGGCTGCTGCAGGGTTAAAGGGGTCAGACTAGTTTTCGACCCGAAAAGGGGACAGATTAGGGGGTGAGGGCCTCGAGTTTGCCGGCCTGCCCCTTCGAACTACTCTCACAGGGCGACGCAACGTTGCTTCGACCCCCGCGCAGAAGGCCTCGCTGCCCAACGCGCGGCTTTTCTCCGCGCTTTCACGTATAGCTACGAGCTCGCGGTCCGGGATGGCTTCTTCGAACAAGCGCAGGTAGGCGTCTCCACGACGCTCGGGCGTAGTGCCCAATTGAAGGTATTCGGCATGTGGCTTCACCAGCCCCGTCGGCTCTCCCGAGACATTCTGGCTGAAGCTGGACCATGGATATCCGCCGGGATGCCGCGCCATTCCTGCTCTCACCGGGTTGAGTTCGATGTAGCGCATGCACGTCAAGAGATAGGTCCCGGTCTCCACCAGGCTCGACTTGAACCGTCCCTCGTACAACGTTCCGGTGCGCCTGTAGGCCGAGTTCACATAGCGCGCGTAGCGGCGCCCGATGTCCTGCATTGCCTTGGATAGCCCCATGCGTGCGCGGGAGGTCGCAAGCAGGTGCACGTGATTAGTCATCAACACGAACGCATGCACGTCGCAATCGTTCACGGGGCACGCCTCGCCCAGATAACGCAGAAAGACGCCTCGATCGTTAGCGTGGAAAAACAGGGGACTGCGATTGTTCCCGCGAACAATCAGGTGCTGCGGAAGTCCGGGCAGGTCGATTCGGGTTGAGCGCGGCATTCCCGTTGAACGCGAATGTGGCAGATGACGCGCACCGCGAAGTGAAAAAGAAACGGCCCGCATCGCGGGCCGTCGGGTGAGCGGGGGGACTTTATTAACCTGTCCCCTTTTTAGGTCGAAAAGTAATCTGACCCCTTTTAGAAGGTCATGCAGACGGTGTAGCTGGTGGCGTCGTCGATGGTGGCCATGGCGGGCGCCGCGGTGCCGAGGGCGGAGCCGTCGGCGACGACGCGCAGGGAGCCGGTCTGCGTGTTGCCGTCGTCCATCTGGATGTCGAGCTGCTTGGCGAACTTGCCAAGGATGCCGGCGGAGCACACCTGGTAGGTGCCGGTCATTCCCGAGATCTGCAGCTGCGCGGTGGTGGCGCTCGAAAGGCCGAGCGTGCCGCCCACGGCGTTCTTGGGCGTGTAGGTCGGATCGGTAGGGTCGGTCGGGCCCGCCGCCAGGTTTGCGAGGCGCACGTGCTGCCAGAAGAGGCGCGACTCGTCGGTGTTGGCGGCCGAGTTCCAGGGGCCGTTGATGACGCCGTTGCCTTGGCTCGCGGCGGGAGTGGTGGCCGCGGTCGACCCGGTGACGTGCGTCGTGACCGTGGCATCGTCGCCCGGCAGGGACTTGAACTTGTCCTGATACGCGTAGATGTAAGTCGGGATCACGCGGAAGTCGTTGGCGAGGTTCTTCACCTTCGCGCTGTTGATCAATTCCTGGCCCTTCAGGATTCCGCCGAGAAGAAGGCCGATGATGACGAGCACGATGGCGATCTCGACCAAGGTGAATCCGGACTGTTGCGATTTCATCTGGCGCTTCATTTTGCTTTTCTCCTGAGTTATTCCTGCTGGTGGCGAAGGTAGTGCAAGGCCCATGCCACAGGCAATAAGATATTGTTTTTTAGTATAATTCGGGTTTTGCTGGACTTGGCGAGCCGTATGGGCACCGCCAACCTGTCCGCCGTTCCGACACCGCGTGTCGGCATTCCGACGCTTGGGTCTCGATGCCCACCTTCCCGACTTCCGCCGCGCAACGCCTCGCCGCACGCATCACGGCGAACCCGCGTTGGGCAGTGCTGGCGATGCTCCTCGCCCTGCACCTGGCGCTCATCTCGGCGCCGGGCAGCGAATTCCAGCGCGTGTGGCTGGTGGTGCACTTCGGCCTCTTCCTGCTGTGGCAGCCCTTCATCGCGAAGGAGCGCGAGCTGGAAATCTTTTCGGGCGTGCTCCTCTTCGCGATCGTCGCGGTCACGCTCTACTTCCTCGCCGGCTGGATCATCGTCGGCTGGCTCCTCGTGCTGCTCGGCATCCTCGGCGGGCGCGTGTTCACCACGCAGGCAGTCCAGCGCAACCGCTTCTATCTCGTCGCCTTCGGCTACGTGCTCGCGATCCTGCTGCTGCGCGCGGTGCCCGCACTCCTGCTTCCGGAGAAGGCGGTGCCCGAGCCGCTCGCGCAATTCGGCGTGGTGGTCCTGCCGATGGTCCTCGTCCTCCTCGCCATCCTTCCGCTGCCGAGCCAGGAGAGCAGCACCAGCCAGGTCTTCGATTTTTTCTACGCGGTGCTGGTGTTCCAGCTGGGCGTCGTGCTGGTGCTGGGCTCGATCGCGGTCATGCGCTACACCAGCGACCATTACTTCGCGTCGGTCGCGCTCACGGTGCTCGGCTTCGGCGCCGCGCTCTTCGTGCTCGCGGTGCTGTGGAATCCGCTGCGCGGCTTCGGCGGGCTTCGCACCTACTTTTCGCGCTACCTCCTGTCGGTGGGCATGCCCTTCGAGCTGTGGATGCGCAAGGTCGCCGAGCTCGCCGAGACCGAGCCCGACTCGCGGCGCTTCCTCGACGAGGCGTTCCGGGAAATCGCATCGTTCCCATGGATCCGCGGCGCGCAGTGGAGCTCGCCCGATGGCAAGGGCGGCTTCGGCGTCGCCGACGGCTACGCGACGCGCTTCAACTACCACGACCTCGAGGTGATCTTCCACACCGAGATCAGCCTTTCGCCCGCGCTCTTCCTGCACATGCGCCTCCTCGCGCAGGTCGTGGGGGAGTTCTACGAAGGCAAGCGCCGCGAGAACGCGCTGCGACACAACGCGTACCTGCAGGCCGTGCATGAGACCGGCGCCCGCCTCACGCACGACGTGAAGAACCTGCTGCAATCGCTCTACGCGCTCACCTCGATGGCCCCGCGCGAGGGCGCCGCCGACGGCTACGGGGGCCTGCTGCAGCGCCAGCTGCCGCAGCTCACCAAGCGCCTGCACGCCACGCTCGAGAAGCTGCGCGCCCCGGAGGCCGCCATGCGCGAGCTGCCGGTGACCTCGCGCGCCTGGTGGGTGGACCTCGAGAGGCGCGTGCGCGATTCCGGCGTGGTGTTGAAGCCGGCGATCGAGATGGACGTGGACATTCCCGCGGCCCTCTTCGACAGCTTCGTCGAGAACGGCATCGACAACGCACGCGACAAGAGCGAGCGCGAGCCGGGCATCGAGCTGTCCATCGTCTTCACCTGCGACCTGCAGCGAGTCGAGCTTTCGGTGTGCGACACCGGCAGCCCCGTGGCCGAGCACGTGGCCCAGCGGCTCTTCCGCGAGCCGATCGAGCGCGGCGGCGGCCTGGGCATCGGCCTTTATCACGCGGGGCGCCAGGCGAAGCTCGCCGGCTACCGCCTCGAGCTCACGCACAATCGCGCGGGCTACGTCTGCTTCACCCTCTCCCGCGAAACATCCGAGCCGCCTTCAGGGCAGGGCTGAGAGCGCTTCCTCGAGGCCTGCGCGCCAGTCGGGGATACGCACGCCCAGGCTCTCGTCGAGCCTGTCGCTGGACAGCACCGAATACGCCGGGCGCCGCGCGGGGGTCGGATATTCGGCGGTCGTGATCGGGATCACGCGCGGCGCGGTGAATCGAGGGTGCGTGCGCGCGCGCAGAGCGAAGATCTCCTGCGCGAACCGGAACCACGTGGTCTCGCCCGCGGCGCTCGCGTGATAGAGGCCCGTGGCATCCTTCGCGCGCGCCACTCCCGCCGCCTCGATCGCCGCTGCCTTCCCGCCGGCGAGCAGCTCATGCACCGCGCGGGCAAGCTGGCGGCTCGACGTAGGTGCGCCGCGCTGGTCGTCGACCACGCGCAGCTCCGGGTGCGCCGCCGCCAGCCGCAGCATGGTGAGCATGAAGTTCTTTCCGCTCGGGCCATACACCCAGCTCGTGCGCAACGTGAGGTAGGCGCAGCCGCTCGCCGCCACGGCCTCTTCTCCCGCGAGCTTGGTGCGCCCATAGGCGCCCGGGGGATTGACGGCGTCGCTCTCGACGTACGGGCGGGCCGCCGTTCCGTCGAACACGTAGTCGGTGGAGAAATGCACGAGGAGGGCGCCCACGCGCTTTGCCTCCTCGGCCAATATCCCGGGAGCGGCGCCGTTCACCGCGTGCGCGAGCTCCTCCTCGGTCTCGGCGCGATCGACCGCGGTGTACGCGGCCGCGTTGACGATCACATCGGGACGCGCCTCGCGAACGCGCGCCGCGATCTGGTCGGGGCGCGCGAGGTCGAGGGTGGTGCGGTCGTGCGCGACGACATGGGCGATGCCGTCAAGCTCGCGCGCGACCTCGCCACCGACCTGTCCGCCGGCACCCGTCACCAGCACCCGGATCACGGGAAGGTTTCCGCCTGCGCGAGCGGCGTGCCGGCCGCGTCCTGGGGCTTGAGGATGGGCGGCTTCGCGAGCGGCCACTGGACCCCGACGGCGGGGTCGTCCCAGAGAAGCGTGCGCTCGTGCTGCGGCGCGTAGTAGTCGGTGGTCTTGTAGACGAACTCGGCGGTCTCCGAGAGCACGGCGAAGCCGTGCGCCAGGCCCACCGGCACCCACATCATGCGGCGATTCTCCGCGGAGAGGCGCTCGCCGACCCACTTGCCGAAGGTCGGAGACGAGCGGCGCAGGTCGACCACGACGTCGAACACCTCGCCCTTCACGACGCGCACCAGCTTGCCTTGCGGCTGCTCCACCTGGTAATGCAGCCCGCGCAGCACCCCCGCGACCGAGCCGGAATGGTTGTCCTGCACGAACTCGACGTCCCGCCCGATGAGCTGCGAGAATGCGAGCCGGTTCCAGCTTTCGAAGAAGAATCCGCGCGCGTCGCCGAACACCCTGGGCTCGATGACGAGGACATCCGGTATCGCGGTCGCAATCGCTTTCATTTCGCCTCGCCTTCCCGCCTAGAACACGCGGTCCCGAAGGACCTCGAGCAGGTATTGGCCATAGGCGTTCTTCTTCATCGGGTGGGCGAGGCGCTCGAGCTGCGCCGCGTCGATGTAACCCATGCGATATGCGATCTCCTCGGGGCAGGCGATCTTGAGCCCCTGGCGCCGCTCGATGGTCTCGATGAAGTGCGCGGCCTCGAGAAGGCTTTCGTGCGTGCCGGTATCCAGCCACGCGGTGCCGCGCCCCATCACCTCGACGGCGAGCGCTCCTTCCTCGAGGTAGCGCCGGTTCACGTCGGTGATCTCGAGCTCGCCGCGCGGCGAAGGCTTCAGGTCGCGGGCGATGTCGCTCACGCGCTCGTCGTAGAAATACAGGCCGGTCACCGCATAGCGCGACTTGGGGGCCGCGGGCTTCTCCTCGATGGAGATGGCGCGGCCCTTCGCATCGAACTCCACCACGCCGTAGCGCTCGGGATCCTTCACCGGATAGGCGAACACCGTCGCGCCCTGGCTGCCGCGCGTCGCCGCCTGCAGCGAGTCGGCAAGGTCGTGGCCGTGGAAGATGTTGTCGCCGAGGATGAGGCAGCTCGACGTATTGGCGACGAACTCGCGCCCCACGATGAACGCCTGCGCGAGACCCTCCGGGCGCGGCTGCACCGCGTAGGAGATCGCCAGCCCCCATTCGCGCCCGTCGCCGAGGAGCTCCTGGAAGCGCGGCGTGTCCTGCGGCGTGGAGATGATGAGGATCTCGCGCATGCCGGCGAGCATCAGCGTGGCGAGCGGGTAGTACACCATCGGCTTGTCGTACACCGGCAGGAGCTGCTTCGAGATGACGCGCGTGGCCGGGTACAGTCGCGTGCCCGAGCCGCCGGCGAGGATGATTGCCTTGCGATTCATTTCTGCGCGCTCCTCGCGGCGTAGTTGGTCTCGAGCCAGTCGCGGTATGCGCCGCTTTTCACCGCGGCGACCCACGCCGCGTTGTCCAGGTACCAGCGTACCGTCCTGGCGATTCCGCTGTCGAAGCTCTCGCTCGGGCTCCAGCCGAGCTCCGAGCGGATCTTGCCGGCGTCGATCGCATAGCGCCGGTCGTGGCCGGGACGATCGGCAACGGATTTGACGAGGCCGCGGTAGCCGTCCCTTCGCGGGCGTATCGACTGGAGCGTGTCGCAAAGCGCATGCACGACGTCGAGGTTGCGGCGCTCGGCGTTGCCGCCGATGTTGTACACCTCGCCCAGCCGGCCGCGCGCGAGCACCAGGCGAATCGCGGCGCAATGGTCGCCCACGTAGAGCCAATCGCGCACCTGTCGCCCGTCGCCGTAAACGGGGAGGGGCTTGCCTTCGAGCGCGTTGGAGATCATCAGCGGGATGAGCTTTTCGGGAAACTGGAACGGGCCGTAGTTGTTCGAGCAGTTCGTGGTGAGCGTGGGAAAGCCGTAGGTATGGTGGTAGGCGCGCACCAGGTGGTCCGAGCCCGCCTTCGACGCCGAGTAGGGGCTGTTGGGCGCGTAGGCCGTGGCCTCGGAGAAGGCCGGGTCGCTCTCGGCGAGCGAGCCATAGACCTCGTCGGTGGACACGTGCAGGAAACGGAAGGACGCCTTCGCCACGGCGGGGAGCCCCTGCCAATGGGCGCGCGCCGCCTCGAGGAGCTGGAAGGTGCCGACCACGTTGGTCATCACGAACTCCGCGGGGCCGTGGATCGAGCGGTCCACGTGGCTTTCCGCGGCGAAGTGCACCACCGCGCGCGGCTGGTACTCGGCCAGGAGGCCGTCGAGGAGATCGCGGTCGGCGATGTCGCCCTTCACGAAGGCGTGGCGCTTGTCGCCCGCGAGGCTCGCCAGGTTGGCGGGATTGCCCGCATAGGTGAGCTTGTCGAGATTGACGACCGGCTCGCCTTCATCCGCGAGCCAGTCGATCACGAAATTGGAGCCGATGAATCCCGCGCCTCCGGTGACGAGGATCATTTCGCGCCCCCCGTCGCGGATTTGGCGCCGGTCTTCTCCAGCTCGATCAACTTCAGGTACTTGTGGAATGTGTTGTTGCAGCCGATCGCGATGTGCGCGAAGCCGGGGCCGCCGTCGAGGAAGCCCAGGCGCACGAAGTAGAACTTGATGAACCGCGTGAGGGGGCTCGCGAGAAGCCGCCAATAGCTCGCGCGCACGCCCTGATTGTAGAGCGCCTCGGCGTGAAGGGTGGTGTAGCGGTTCTGCTTGACCATGTAGGTTGCGATGTCCTCGGCCGAATCATGCATGAGATCGCCGTCCAGGCGCCCGACTTCGGCGGTGGTAAGCACCGCCTCGTGCACCTCGTCGTTCGACCAGCTTGCGTGCGCGCGGTGGAAGAGGCGCACGGTCCAGTCGGGATAGCCCTCGCCGTGCGCGAGCCAGCGCCCGAGGAAGCGGTTCCTGCGCGCCATGCGGTAGGCGCGGTAGGCGCGGCCCGCCATCGCCGAGCGAATGGCGGCCGCGAGGGCCTCGCTCACGCGCTCGTCGGCATCGAGGCATAGCACCCAGTCGTTGCGCGCGATCGACACCGCGTGCTGCTTCTGGCGCCCGAAGCCCAGCCACTCCTTCTGCTCGACGCGCGCGCCGTGGCGCGTGGCGATTGCCACGGTGTCGTCGGTGCTCCCCGAGTCGACAACCAGGATCTCGTCCGCGAACTCCGCGCTCGCGAGGCACGGCCCGATCTGGGCGCCGGCGTTGAGCGCGATGATGGCGACGGTGAGGGGAAGTTTTTCGGCGGGAATTCTCGCCACGGGGGTTCTGGGACTTGCGAAGGAGCGCCATTTTACCCGTAGCCGGGGGATAGAATGCCGCCATGCCAGCGCCGCGCGTTCTCTTCGTGAAGCTCTCGTCGCTGGGCGACGTCATCCACAACCTGCCGGCGGTCACCGACCTGGCGGAAAACCGCCCCGGCGCGCGCATCGCGTGGGCCGTCGAAGAAGCCTACATGGACCTGGTGACGCTCCATCCGGCGGTCACGGAGGCCATCCCCGTGGGCCTGCGCAACCTCAGGCGCGAGCCATTCGCCGGGGGCAACTGGGGACGCATGGCGCGGGCGCGCCGCGCCATTCGCAGCCGCACGTGGGATTTCGTGGTGGATACGCAGGGCCTTCTCAAGAGCGCGGTGGTGGCGCGGTTCGCGCGCGCGCCCGCGTTCGGTTTCGATGCGAAGAGCGCGCGCGAGCGTATCGCCGCGCGCTTCTATGACGTGAAGGTGCGCGTGCCGCGGGACTTGCATGCGGTCGAGCGCAATCGCCTCCTCGTCGGGGAGGTGTTCGGCTACCAGCCGCGGGGCACCGCCCGCTACGGCCTCCTGCGTCCCGATGCGCCGCCCGCTTGGGCGCCGGCCGAGCGCTACGTGGTGATGCTCCATGCCGCGAGTCGCGTGGCCAAGCGCTGGCCCGACGAGCGCTGGGTAGAGCTCGGCAACCTCCTCGCCACGCAAGGCTATGCGGCGGTGTTTCCGGGCGGCAACGACAAGGAGCGCGCCGACGCGCAGCGCCTCGCGGCGAAAGTGCCGCGCTCGCTCGCCGCCCCGGCGATGACGCTCATCGAAGCCGCGGCGCTCCTGGGCCACGCCGAAGGAGTAGTCGGCATCGATACCGGCCTCACCCACCTCGCGGTCGCTCTCGGCATGCCCACCGTGGGCATCTATTGCTCGACCGAGCCCGCGCTCACCGGCCTGCACGGCGGGGAAAACGCCGTGAACGTGGGCGCGCCGGGCGCGCCGCCGTCGGTCGCCACGGTCGCCGCCGCGATCGGGATGGGCAGCGCGGACGAATGACGCGGCTCCTCTACGCTTTCGCGTGGCTCGTCGCCACGCCGTTCGTGCTCGCGCGCCTCGCCTGGCGCTCGCGGCGCCAGCCGGGCTACCTGCATCGAATGGGCGAACGCTTCGGCCGCTACCGTCCGCGGCTTCCGGGGCCCTATATCTGGATTCACGCGGTGTCCGTTGGCGAGACGCGCGCGGCGGTGCCCCTCGTCGACGCGCTGCGCGTGCGCTATCCGGGTCATCGCGTCCTCATCACGCACATGACCCCCACGGGCCGCGCGACGAGCAGCGAAGTCTTCGGTGACACCGTGGAGCGCGCGTGGCTCCCATACGACATGGGTTTCGCCGTGCGCCGCTTCTTCGCGCACTTCAAGCCCGACTTCGGCATCGTGCTCGAGACCGAGATCTGGCCGCGCCTGCTGGAAGAAGCGGTGCGCAGCGCCGTGCCGGTGGTGCTCGCCAATGGTCGCCTTTCGGAGCGCTCGGCGCGGCGCTACGGCTGGATCCCCGGGCTCACTCGCTGGTCGTTCGCGAACCTGCGCGGCGTGGCGGCGCAGACCGAGGCCGACGCCGCGCGCTTGCGCGCAATCGGCGCGCGCGATCCGGTCGTGCTCGGCAACGTGAAGTTCGACCTCACGGTGCCGGAGCAGATGGTCCGGCGCGGCGCCGAGTTCCGCGAGCGCTTCGGCCCCGCGCGAAGCGTCTGGGTGGCGGGCAGCACGCGCGAGGGCGAGGAGGCCCTGCTTCTCGATGCGTTCGCCGCATCCGCCCCTTCGGATGCGCTGCTCGTGATCGTGCCGCGCCATCCGCAGCGCTTCGACAGCGTGGCGCAGTTGGCCGAGAGCCGCGGCTTCATCGTCGCGCGGCGCAGCGCCGACGCTGCAGTGCCGCAGAACGTGCGTGTGCTGGTCGGAGACTCGATGGGCGAGATGTTCGCCTACTACGCCGCCGCCGACGTCGTCATCATGGGCGGAAGCCTGCTCGAATTCGGCAGCCAGAACCTGATCGAGGCCTGCGCGCTCGGCCGCCCGGTGATCGTGGGTCCGCATACCTTCAACTTCTCGGAGGCGTCGAAAAGCGCCATTGCCGCCGGCGCCGCTGTGCGCGTGAGGGACGCGCGCGAAGCGCTGGAGGTTGCTGCCGCGCTCAGTGCCGACTCTGCGCGGCGCACAGCCATGGGCGCGAGGGGGCGAGGGTTCGTCGAGGCGCACCGTGGCGCGGTGGCGAGGCTGGTCGAATGGATCGAGTCAGTGGTGAAGTAGGCGGGGCAGGTTGCTGGGTCGAGCGAGGCACGAGTGCTGTTCCTCTCGACCCGGCGCCGTCTCCGTCAACAGCA
>JANLXC010000171.1:0-3685 GCA_031364925.1 Burkholderiales bacterium
CCGTCGAGGATGCCCTCGTCCTTCATGCTCAAGCCGCGCACCTGCAGCATGTAGTCGGCGCGCGGATTGAAGAGATCGGGATCGACCGGATAGCGGCCGAGCATGTTCTCGATGGCCATGATCGGGCTGCCGGCGGCCACCAGCCCTACCAGGGGCAACCCGCCTTCATCCTTCAAGCGGATGCCGCGGGCAAGTCCGGGGGAAAGCTCGATGGCGCCCTTTTTCTCGAGGGCCGCGAGGTGCTTGAAGACGCCGTTGGTGGAGGCGAGCCCGAGGGCGCGCGCCAGCTCGGGCTGGGAGGGAGGACGTCGATGCTCGGCGATGTGATCCCGGATGACCTTGAGGATCTCGGCTTGCCGGGGCGTAAGGGAGGTGTCCATCGATGGTGATAACATTATCACCTATCAGATCCTCCCTGCAACCCTCCTTCTTTCATCGCGTCCAGTCGACACCCGCCAGCGCACCGGCCCGCTCGTGTAAAGGTACTGGCGCACCTTTTCGACGGATGGCCCGACCTTGTCCACGGCTAAGAGGATGTCGTTTTCCTCGACCCCGAGGAACTTGGACCAGTAGTGCACTTCCTTCGGATCGAGCGCGGAGATGCGGCGGCTATCAGCCCACCGTCGTTTCTTTTCCATGGGTGAATCATGGGGCATCAGCTTCCAGCTGCAAATGCGCCGTGGAGAGCAAGCGACGGCTCTACAGCCACGCGGCTGTGGGAGAGTCTTACCCTCGATTCGCCTTGAGACTTACACGCCGCGAGGCGACGAGCAGCCACGCGAGGCCTACGACCGCGCAGATGGTGGAGGCCAGCAGGATGCCGAGCTTCGCCGCCTCGATGCGAGCGGCATCCTGGAAAGCGAGCTGCGCGATGAAGAGCGACATCGTGAAGCCGATCCCCGCGAGCCACGCGGCGCCCAGGATGTGGCGCCACTGCACGCCCTCCGGAAGCCGCGCGATGCCCATGCGCACCGCGATCCAGCTCGCGAGGCTGATGCCCACGAACTTGCCGAAGACCAGGCCCACGACGATGCCGAGCGTGACCTTCTGCGAGAGCGCCTCGGACCAGCGCACCTGCGTGAGGTCGATGCCCGCGTTGGCGAGCGCGAAGAGCGGGATCACGAGGAAGGTCACCCACGGGCTCAGGCCATGCTCCATTCGCTGCAGCGGGCTTTGCACCGCGCTCGCCGCATCCTCCATCGCCTCCGCGATCGACGCCATGCGACGGCTGCCGAGGGAATCGTCGGGCGTCCGGGCATCGAGGCGGTCGGCGCTGAAGGCGGCCTGCAGCTCGTCGATGCGCTTCTCGAAATGCGGGGGCGTGAACGCCGGGCGCGCGGGAATGGCGATGGCCAGCAGGATGCCCGAGACGGTGGCGTGAACCCCGGAGAGATGGACGATGTACCAGAGCATCACGCCTACCAGCGCGTACGGCAGCGGGTGTCGCACCCCGCCGCGATTGAAGATGAGCAGCAGCACGAAGAGCGCGGCGGCCGCGTGCAGCGCCCGCATGTCCAGGTGTGCCGTGTAGAAGACGGCGATCACAAGAACCGCGCCCAGGTCGTCGGCGATGGCAAGCGCGGTGAGGAAGATCACGAGGTTCCTCGGAATGCGCCACGCGAGCAGCACGAGGATGCCGATGGCGAAGGCGATGTCGGTCGCGGTGGGAATCCCCCACCCCACGATCTCGGGCGTGCCGCGGTTGATCGCCGCGTAGAAGAGCGCCGGCACCGCCATGCCGCCCACCGCCGCTACTACCGGCAACGCCGCATCGCGAATCGAGGCCAATTCGCCGACCAGCATCTCGCGCTTCAGCTCGAGCCCCACCAGCAGGAAGAAAAGGGCCATGAGGGCGTCGTTCACCCATTGGTGGAGCGTGAGGGCGAGCTCGAAGCGTCCGAGCGAGATCGCCAGGCTCTGCTCCCAGAAGCGCTCGATGCGCTCGCCGCCAAGCCACGCCGCGAGCACCAGCGCCAGCACCGTGGCCCCGATGAGGATGATGCCGCCCGCGGTGGTGCGCCGCAGGAACTGCTCGAAGGGCGAGAGAATGCGCCCGAAGAGCGGCTCGAGGGGATAAGGGCGTTGCTCCATCGTGCCGATTGTAGTGAACCCCGCCCTGCCGCGCGCCTGCTGATTTACAATCTGCGTCGCAACCATGCCCCGCCAACTATTCCGACAAGAGGCGATCGACGCCCAACGCGAGAAGTTTCTCGGCGAGGCGACCATCGCGCGTCCCGTGCCGGGCTGGGTGTTCACCGCCCTCGCAGCCTGCGTCGCATTCCTCCTCATCGCGGTCGCCCTCTGGGGCCAGTACACGCGCCGCGAGCGTGTCGAGGGCTACCTCGCGCTCGATACCGGTGCGGCGCGCGTGCTGGTCCCCGATTCCGGACGCATCACCGAGCTCCTCATCAAGGAAGGCGACGAGGTCAAGGCCGGCGACGCCATGGCCAAGGTCTCCCTCGATCGCGGCACCGGCGGCGGCACCACCAGCGAAGCCGTAGCCGCGGAGATGCAGAACCGCCGCCTCATCCTCGAGAAGGAGCAAAACCAGTGGCGCGACCTCGGCACGCAGCAAGTCGAGCAGCTGCGCCGGCGCGTGCGCGACCTCGACGGCGAGCTGGGGCAGATCGATCGCGAGATGAAGCTGCAGGAAGTGCGCATCAAGAGCGCGCGCGAGCAGGTGGAGCGCTACGCGGGCCTCGCCGGGGAGAAGAAGTTCGTCTCGGACGCGCTGGTGAAGCAGAAGCAGGATGAAGTGACCGACCAGGAGATCAAGCTGCAGACGCTGCGCCGCCAGCGCGGGCAGGTGGATCGCGACCTGGCCGCCGCGCGCATGGAAGAACCCGCGGTGCAGATGCGCTCGCGGGCGCAAGTCGAGCAGGTGTCACGCCAGATCAGCGAGCTGCAGGAAGGCATGGCGCAGAACGAATCGAAGCGCGAGACCGTGATCCGCGCGCCGATGGCCGGCGTGGTCACCAACATCGCGGTGAACCAGGGGCAATCGACCGCGGCCGATTCGCCGTTCGCCACGGTGCTGCCCAGGGGCAGCGGCATGCACGTGGAGCTCCTCGTGCCCACGCGCGCGATCGGCTTCATCAAGCCCGGCCAGGAAGTGGTGCTGCGCTATGAGGCCTTCCCCCACGAGCGCTTCGGCCAATACCAGGGCCGCGTGACCGACATCGGCCGCAACGTGTGGACGCAGGGCGAGCGCATCGGGCCGCTTTCCGCGAAGGAGCCGGTGTATCGCGTCGATGTGAAGCTCGACCGCCAGAACGTGAACGCGATGGGGCAGGACTTCGCGCTGCGCCCCGGGATGCTGGTGAACGCGGACCTGCTGCTGGAAAGGCGCACCCTTCTCGAGTGGATCTTCGAGCCCGTCCTGCAGCTGAAGGGCCGGCTCTAGATGGGAGCGATCTCCGAGCTCCTCTCGCCGCGCGTCCCGGTCATCCTGCAAAGCGAGGCGCCCGAGTGCGGCATCGCGTGCCTGGCGATGGTGGCTTCCTTCCACGGGCACCGCACCGACCTCTCGGCGATGCGCGTGCGTCTCTCGCCTTCGTTGAAGGGCATCACGTTGAAGAACGTGGCGCAGATCGCCGAAACCATGGGCATGACCGCGCGCGGCGTGCAGGTGCCGCTCGATTCACTCGGCAAGCTGCGGCTGCCGGCGGTGCTGCACTGGGACATG